>JBQMRQ010000001.1:0-73546 GCA_052174535.1 Arsenophonus sp. NC-WZS1-MAG3
GGAATATCCACCGGTGATTTCACAAAGCACTAAGGGGATTTTTTGATGAGAAGCACATGATCTCCTCTCTTCTATTACTATTAGTAGATTAAAACAGTAATAACTTGAAGATCATAGATAATGGCGGCTGCGTGATTTAGCAATACGCGTTGCGTTTATTTTTTAGCAAAAAGGATATACCGTTTTGTTAGGCAAGCTGATCGCCTTTATCTCCTGCTCATTATCAGTATCACTACATGAAAGTAAGGAGATAGCTGCTGTCAAAAGTGATTATCAAGAGTTAAAAGTGCACTGAGCCGAACTTCTGGATAACCGCACGAGCAGTATACCTCCTTAACCATATATTTCCTTAGCTTGCGATGGAAAACAATGCTTTGATTTTTAGAATATAATAGTAAAGATATTCCAAAATACGCAGCATCAATGTTATTAGATACATAAGAACAAATAGCTAATATACTAGCACTTTATATTCCATAGGTATAGAACTGAAATTATTGGTAAGAAGAGACTACTGCAAGGGAAATATGACTACTAAAAGAGGCGTGATGCCGCTAATAAAACCCTTGATATTTTTTGCAAGGTTTTTAATGTATCATTAAGCGCGAAGAAGCTGAAGAAAGAGCGAGAAGAAATAGCTGAGATTCTACGATTTTTTGTCAGTGCACTGGGCATCAATAAGAACAACGAATCTGATTGAATCAGTTTTTGTGATAGTAAGGCTATGAAGCCGATATGCGAAGAACAATATAGTTCGAAAAACAACCGTTTCAATGGTTTTTGAGCTTTTCTGTCTGCTCAGAATAGCTGGAAACCGGATAAGTAGGTTTTATCTGGTAACTATGGTAATTATGGTAATAGAGAATATCTAATTTAAGGATGGAGAACAGATTCATGAAGAATTATATAGAACATAGTCTAATCGGTATACAACAGATTTGCTAATAACTAAAAATAAATAAACACTTATAGGATAGAATCCTTCCTGTTAATTAGAGAAAATTTTTTTTAAAAAAATTAATGAAGAGAATAATAAGTAGTTTATTTTTTTATCTGCATAATAACGGTATGACCTACAATAACAGAACCAGTTAGTTTAGTTAGCTCTTTTATTTTATCTATATTAGAAATAACCACAGGTGTTAATGTTGATTTTGATTTTTCTTCTAATAATTCAAGATCAACTTCAAGCACTAAATCGCCTTTTTTTACTTTTTGCCCTTCTTCTGCTAGACGGGTAAATCCTTGACCTTTTAATTCAACTGTATCAATACCAAAATGGACAAATAATTCAATACCATTATCTGATTCAATAGAAAATGCATGATTTGTTTCAAATATTTTACCAATAATCCCATCAACTGGAGCAACAATTTTATTACCAGTAGGCTTAATGGCAATGCCATCACCAACAATTTTCTCAGAAAAAACAACGTCTGGAACATCTTCTATATTAATAATTTTACCTGAAATTGGAGCAACAATATCAATATTACCAATGCTATTTTTATCATCTGAAACCAGTGATTTGAGTTTGTTAAACAGACCCATAGATCTTCTCCTAATTAATTATTTTCTTATAGGATCAAGAGTTAGTTTATAACTTTAACAAAGTGTTTTTTCTTTAATAAATATTTCAATCAAATTCATCAATTCCTTTGCTGTCGGTTTATTAAGAGCTTGTTCTGCTAATATTTTTGCATCTATGTAATTTGCATTTCTAATAATTTTTTTAATATTTGGGATTGAAATTGCACTCATACTAAACTCATCTAATCCCATACCAAGTAATAATAGTGTAGCACGTTCATCACCAGCAAGCTCACCACACATACCTGTCCATTTAGCTTCTGAATGAGAAGCATCAATAACTTGTTTAATAAGTTTTAATACAGAAGGAGACATTGGATTATAAAGATGAGAAATTAAATTATTTCCACGATCAACAGCTAAGGTATATTGTGTTAGATCATTAGTTCCAATACTAAAAAAATCAACTTCTTTTGCTAAATGATGTGCAATAACTGCAGCTGCTGGTGTTTCAATCATTATCCCAACTTCAATTGATTTATCGAAAGCGTGTTTTTCCTCGATTAACTGCTGTTTAAGTATTCCTAACTCTTCTTTCAAAGTACGAATTTCTTCTACAGAAATAACCATGGGAAACATAATACGTAGCTGACCAAAAGCAGATGCTCTTAAGATAGCACGCAATTGAGCATGTAGGATTTCTTTGCGATAAAGAGAAATGCGAATTGCTCGCCAACCAAGAAATGGATTTTCTTCTTTTGGTAAATTCATATAGGGAAGATCTTTATCCCCACCAATATCCATAGTACGAATAATAATAGCTTGTGGCTCCATGGCTTCTGCGACTGCTTTATAAGCTTCAAATTGCTCTTCTTCGCTAGGTAAATTATTACGATCCATAAAGAGAAATTCAGTACGATAGAGGCCGACACCTTCAGCACCATTACGCTCAGCACTTTCTAGATCACGTACAGTAGCAATATTTGCACAAACTTCAACTTGATGACCATCTAAAGTTATTGCTGGCAAATCTTTCAATTTTGTTAGCTCGTTTTTTTTACGTAAATATTCTCTTCTAATTTTCTTAAGCTTGTCAATTTCGCTATCAGCTGGATTTTGATAAATATGATTATTAATAGCATCTAAAACAATATAATCATTTGATTGGATATTCTTCGTTGCATTGATTGTGCTAATAATAGCCGGAATTTCCAGCGATCTAGCCATAATTGAAGTATGAGAAGTGCGTCCGCCTTTATCGGTAATAAAACCAAGAACTTTCTTCAAGTTTAATTGTGCTGTTTCAGAGGGGGTAAGATCCACTGCAACCAAAATGACTTCTTCAGTAATTGAACCAAGATCAACAATAGACATCCTTAAAATATTTTTTAGTAGGCGTTTACCAATATCTCTGACATCAGCAGCACGCTCCTTAAGATATTTGTCATTTAATTCTTCTAATACTGCGGCTTGTTCTTCAATGACTTTTTGAGCTGCTGAATCTGCAGTTTTTCGCTCTTTTTTTATAAAAGAAAAAATTTCTTCTTCAAGTTCTTTATCTTCAAGCAGCATTATATGACCTTCAAATATTTCTGCTTTTTCTTTACCAAGATTTTTTTCTGCGGTTTTTTTTATCATTTTTAATTGTGCTATTGCTTTTTCGCGTCCATCGATAAAGCGATTGATTTCGCTGTTAATTTGGTCATCAGAAATTTTCTTTTGATTAACAACAATTTGTGCTTCTTTAAGAATTAATGCCTTACCGAAGGCGATACCTGGTGATACTGAAATTCCTGAAATCATAATTATATTACCTTACTAGCAATGAACAAAAAAATAGTTACCTCATATGACTAACTTTAATATTTATAGTTAAATAGATATTCCCAAGATAAAAGTATCCAGGGATTAAAAAATAGAGGATAAATGTTACATTGCCAGTATTTCGTTACTTCAATTCAGCCATTAGCTTAACTAGATCTTCTACTGCTTTCTGCTCATCTTCACCTTCAGCAGAAATAGTGATAACAGTTCCTTGAGTTAAGCCAAGTGTTTGTAGTTTAAATAAACTTTTAGCGCTTGCAGACTTTCCATTATAGGAAAGTGTAATTTCAGAAGAAAAATTTTTTGCCTCTTTGACAAACTGAGCCGCAGGGCGAGTGTGAAGACCATTAGGTGCTGTAATAGTAACTTCTTGTTGGAACATATCATTTTCCTCAACATATTTAATATTTTTATACTAATATTTTTATTAGTAAACCAACCCGAAATATTTTAGCTGAAATAATCTAAATTTGTGTACTACTTTTAGTAAAAATAAAAGAAAAATGTCTTTCCTACGTTAGCAATCATAAATTTTATATATATATAGAACATTATAGGCAGACATTATAATTTTCCTAGTTTATGTCTTATTTTGTAAAAAATACTATTTATTTTAATAAATTTAGATTGTTGAGTAATTAATAACTTAAATATTAAACTCGTTTTAAGAAATCATCTTAATACACGCACTAAACTTTGATCTACAACAAAAAAACACTTTTAAAGTCATTTTTAACTAACTGTTCATAAAAATATTTAATAAATTAATCTAGTAATAAAAATAAATCTGTATTTTAATAATATTCACCGAGAAAAGGTAAAATAACCAAAATATTTTTATTTAAAATTCTGTAACTTTTCTGCAAATTTAACTGCTGTAAAAACCGCAGCGCCGCGTGGTATACCTGCAAAATACCTTCTTTCTGTATAATTTAGACAAGCGATTCTATATTGCTTATTCATTACTAATAACAATATATCATCAATAAGAGAAAGATCTAAATTATCAGAGATAAAACTAGCACCTCTATACCTTAGATTTTGAGTTATCAAACTTTTATTTCTTAATCATCTAATCTGACTAACTTATTATTGATAATAATAGCTAATTCAACAGTATTATTTAAATGCCCTCATCGCCTGCTATTTTTAGCTAACGCTAATACCAATAATTACACCACTAATATTAACTTCAGATACAATAACAGCGATTTAATCATCAGTATCTTATCAAATTTTGGGTACTACTTGTTTTGATAAAATTCAGGATTAGCTAGGTTTTTAAGTTATTGTAAAAGAAAATAACAATCAGGAGGAGCAGTAGTGGCAATAATTTTGATTGCTTTCAATACTACCTTTCATTCCTTAGATTTTTAGTTTAAAACTAGATTAGCAACAAGCGATTTTAATAATTTATACCGCCTAATACTTACTGTTTAGGCATAGTAAAACAAACTTATATCCGTAGTGTAGCAGCAATGTAATTCAGAGCAATCTCAGTATTATCACCAATCAGCTTAATTAAAATTTATTGGTTGTTAATTTGAGTGATTTAAAAGCTAACAGATCTTTTTGGCATCCTAAAATCATATTCGCTCCAATATGTCATTTTATACTAAAAATAGGATTACATGATTCAATTTTTGGTAACTCTTTGGTCCTGGATTATTATCTAGATCCTCATCGTACAGCCATATTCATAGCAATATGGCTATAATATGGCTATAAGGAATATATTAAAAAATTATAATGATGAGTTGCCTTCATCGTCAGGAAACTAGAACAGATAAAATTAAAAATTCTCTTTCAACTAGTATAAAGAACTTGCCTCCAATTTTAGTAAACGTTATTGCTTACCCAAACCCCCTTGGTAAGGGGGGAAACAAGCTGATATTGATATCAGCTATATTGATAGATAGTTTGCACTTTGCTCATAGAACAATTTATAGCTATCTCTATATCTTAATTGTTATGATTTTAAACAAATTCTACTACAGGTCAGCTAATTCAGTAAATAAAGACTCCTATCTATGAAAATCTATTTAGCCCTATATTTTTATAGGGTAGGGTTATATAATTTCATATTTTAATATAAAATTTCTTACTAATAATTTTATAATCATTCAGCCTTATTAGATGATTGCAATCAATTTCATGTTCGCTAGTAAAGGTTACATACCATTTAACTTCATCCAAATAAAGGATGAACTCTTATAGAGGATCAGCTCAAAAAAACAACCAAGATATTCTGCATTAAACTTTTTAAGAGTTTAATTGCTCATCTTAGCCTATTGAGCTCAGAGGATTAAAAATATGATTTGTTCTTTTTATCTTTCTCCACACCCTCGTTTCTACTTTTTCTATATGGGAATATGATGCTTCCGTTTAAAGGATTCAGAGAAAAATATTTCTATTGATTTTAATAATAACACTTAATGAATTTATATTGTCTGTCTCTGCTGAAAAAAGAAACAGTGACATCCATATAAAAATTTTTTAAATAAATGCCTGCTTGTTTCTCTCACTCCCGTAAAGTTAAACTATTTAACATACACTACAGATAAATAAACCATTTATTCTTGTAATGTAGTTTCGCCAGAAACGACTTCTAATAATATTGTTAAATCTTTTTTGTAATCGAAAATTTTGCAATAATATATCTATAACCATAATGAATGATCTCCGGGATTAACATATTCACTGTAACAATATGAGTAGGATAAAGCAAAATGAGTTGCTTGAATGTATGATTTAACATCATCCAACAGATTCTCGCCGAGCTAACTAATGACATGCAGCTTTATATTAGCATGGAGTGAGGAAGGAGTTTATTTGATCTATATAATCGTTCGCTTTTTTATTGGAACCGCTGCAGTGAAAATCCTTTATACAATAAATAGATTTCTACTATTAACCTTTTCTTAACATACATTGATGATCACAGTTATATTTCCAATTATTTATGATGACGCTGTTGGCGCCTGCTCAAGAAGTCATAGCGTTTTTCTTACGAAAAACGTTTTTTCTCTTCTCGATGATCTACTAGTAGTCGTCGTACGTGAATTCTTAAATCCTGTGTTATATCTTGATTTGATCTGATTCTCTGTTTGTGCAGAAATAGAGGTAAAGATTTGCGTAAAATGAAACAGGAAAAAGAAGTCTGATCTGAAACATAAAGTGTTTAAAAGTTACGAGCTTGTTTATCTGCACCTAGTGCAAAATATTTTCTGAAAATTCTAAACAAAATTTTACGATGCTATCTTTTCGTATCTATGGATCAGGATACTTAATGGGTTTTTATATGCCTTTACAAGTCTAAGATTACGCCTAATTCTTAATACTTCTTATGTGATCTTAATCGAGCAGTCTATAAGTATCTATCAGATACTTATAGTAATGGGAAAGAATTTACAGACTACCTTTCAGTCTATAAAAATATTTAATCACTGAAAACAAGAATTAAGCTATTTTTATATATAGCTTAGTATAAAAAACAGACTTAACTCGCTGAGGCATTTTCAAACGAAAATAGTTGATCAAGCGATCTAATCAGCGCATATATAGTAGCTTAAAGCTATCATTTCAATTCTGATCAAGAGTTTGAAATCACATTTTCATCAATATGTTTAGCTATATAATTAGGAACTATTCAATCAGTGCATTTAGTAGTAAAACTCCATTGCAATCTATAAAAATTAGTTAAAAACTAAACCTAAATTATTCAAAAAAACCTTTCTACTTTTAGTAAAAAGATACCTAATCATTATAATATTTTCCTTAAAATTATTCTTCACTAGTCCTATTGATAGGAATAGGATTATGCAAATAGGTCATATAATAATATGAAAACAAATAATTAAGCTTAATTTTTATTCTAATTGTGGTTATTAACATCAAATATACCACAATCATTTTTAATTATTATTAATATTTGAGAATAGCTGAAATTAGTGCTAGAAATTTTTAGCTAATCTCAGAATTTCAGTTAATAGCTGGCATATCGCAGACGATAAAGATCAACCCACATTGCTGTTGCACCACAGATTGCAACAGGCATAATAACTAAATTTATAATCGGGATCATTGTTAGTAAATTAACTAACGCTCCAAACTGGATACTGGTTGTTCTATTATTAGCAAGCGCTAACTTCATTTCATTAAATTTTACTTTATGATTATCAAAAGGATAATCACAATATTGAATTGTCATCATCCAGGCAGCAAATAAAAACCATAAAATTGGTGCGACTGTTTGACCAATACCTGGAATAAAAAATAAGATAAACAATGGAATAACACGAGTAAAATAGTAATATAATTTAGTTGCTTCCCGCACTAAGATTCGCGGTATGTCTACAATAAATACTGAAAAACTGGTATCGGGTGTTGGTGTCCCTATTAATTCAGCTTCCAATTTTTCTGCTAACCAGCCATTAAAAGGAGAAGCAATAAAATTAGCGATGGTACTAAAGAAGTAGCAAAATATAAGTAAAATAGAGATCACTAAAACAGGCCATATTAGATAACTTAACCAGTGCATCCAACTAGAAAAATAAGAAAGTAATGTTTGGATCCAGTCATCTAATTTACTATAAAGCCACCAAAAGGCACTACCGAGTAAAATAATATTTGCTAATAGAGGTAAAATAACAAAACGCCTTATACTTAGGCGAGTAACTAGCTGCGATCCTTGAGAAAAATAATAGAAACCATTTGCAGCTTTTAGTGATTTTATTGAATTAATCATATTTTATATGATCTCCTTTAGATTTGATCTTGTATCATACAGATAGGATTTTTAGCTGGCTAGTATTTTGTTGGTTAAAAACAGCGAAAAATAATAAATATTTAACTTTTTGTAAGAAAATTATGTAGAGGGTTGCACTTAACGTTATTGCTAAATACTCTTAATATAATGATACCGCCATAGTGGCAATTATTTTCAAACAACACAGAGATAGAACGATGCAGGATTTGCGTCCAATATTAGTAATCATTGGTGCAGTATCAATAATAACTTTACTGTTATATGGGTTTTGGACAAGTCGTAAAGAGAGTTCGAAGCTATTTAAAGATCGGCCTATGAAGAGCCATAAACAACAGAATCAGAATACCCCTGAGAGTACAGGCGACCCACCTATTGTCAATAAAGTAATGAATGCACAACAATCAGGATCTAAAATAACTAATCAGAAGGCAAATAAACAATTTGCTTCTCAAAAATCTAAATCATCTAATGTAGTTAAAACACCTAATGGTGATCTTTTTTTAGCTAAAACTGAAGTAGAAATTAGATTTCATTCTAAACAAAAAAAAACTGTTCAGATTAAACAGCTTGAACTTGAAATTTCTGATCCTGTGTTAAATTTAATTAATAGTGAAGAAAGGGAAACATCTTTTGTAACAAACATAGCACAAAGCAGCCAACAAGTTGCTAGTGACCATAAACATACTAATAGTGAAAAACAACAAAATAATTTAGTTAATGAAGCTAATAAAAAGGATATTGTTATTGTTTTGCATGTTGCGGCGCTGCAAGGTCAAGTTTTAGGCGGTACTTTATTGTTACAAAGTATTTTTCAATCGGGTTTTCAGTTTGGTAAAAGAGAGATATTTCATCGTTATGTTGATCCTTCTGATTCTGAGAAGATTTTATTTAGTTTAGTTAATATGGTAAAACCAGGTTCTTTTGAGCCAGAGTCCATGTCTAATTTCAGCACGCCAGGTATATCTATATTTATGATCTTACCTTCGTATGGTAACTCAGCACAAAATTTTAAATTGATGTTGCAAGCAGCACAACGTATTGCCGATGATGTTGGTGGTGTCGTACTTGATGAGCATCGCAAAATGCTAACACCTCAAATGATAAAAGAATATCATAGCCGAATTAGAAAAACATTAATTTAAATATTAAATGATTAGTATTCGATCTCTTTGATATCTAAGACTTTATTTTAGTTATATAGTGAATAATGAAAAAGCAACAAAATTATCTTGCACGACTTAAGCAGCAATTACATCATCATGAATATTTTTATCATGTATTAAATACCCCGAAAATACCTGATGTAGAATATGATCGAATGATGCAGGAATTAAAAAAAATAGAGGCTGATCATCCAGAATGGATTACTGGTGATTCACCAACACAACGTGTTGGTGCTTCGCCATTAAAGTCTTTTAAGCAAGTACATCATAAAATACCGATGCTGTCATTAGATAACGTTTTTGATGAAGAGAGTTATTTAGCATTTGATAAACGAGTACATGATCGTTTAAAAAAAAATACCCCATTAACATTTTGTTGTGAGCTCAAATTAGATGGTTTAGCAGTTACCTTGTTATATGAAAAAGGTAAACTGGTGCAGGCAGCAACACGTGGTGATGGTAGAACAGGTGAAAACATTACGACTAATATTCGTACTATTCGAACAATTCCGCTTCGTTTAATTAGCGATAATATTCCTGCGCGTATCGAAATTCGCGGTGAAGTTTTTATGACTCATCGAGGTTTTAAAAAACTAAATGAAGAAGCTCGGCGTAATGATGGTAAAATTTTTTCTAATCCACGTAACGCCGCAGCCGGTTCATTACGTCAGCTTGATCCTTATATTACAGCGAAAAGGCCATTAGCCTTTTTTTGTTATGGTTTCGGCTTATTAGCTGGAGGGAAATTGCCTGATAGTCAATATAAATGTCTAATACAGTTTAAAAAATGGGGATTACCTGTTAGCGATAAGATCGCACTTTGCAAAAATAGCCAACAAGTTTTAGATTATTATCATCAAGTTAAGCATCAGCGTTTAAGTTTAGGCTTTGATATTGATGGTGTCGTTGTTAAAGTAGATCTATTGTCGCTGCAAGAAGAGCTAGGTTTTGTTACTCGAGCTCCTCGTTGGGCTACGGCATTTAAATTTCCTGCTCAAGAAAAAATTACTTTATTACATGATGTTAAATTTCAAGTAGGACGTACCGGTATTATTACACCGGTTGCCCGATTAGAACCTGTTCAGATTGCAGGTGTCACTATAAGCAATGCAACATTATATAATGTTAACGAAATAGAACGTTTAGGGATATGTATTGGAGATACCGTTATTATTCGTAGATCGGGTGATGTGATCCCACAGATTATTAATGTTCTTACTGAAAGACGTTCTGCCGATAGCCAAAAAATTCGGTTTCCTGTTCACTGTCCTGCTTGCGGTTCAATGATTGAACGTATTGAAGGTGAGACGGTGATCCGTTGTACTGCCGGTTTAACTTGTCCCGAACAACGTAAAGGCGCCTTGAAGCACTTTGTTTCATGCCGAGCAATGAATATTAAGGGAATGGGAAATAAAATTATTGATCAATTGGTTGATAAAAAATATGTAACGACAGCAGCTGATCTTTACCGTTTAAATGTTAATATTTTAGCTAAATTAGAGCATATAGGTCTGAAATCTGCGAAAAATCTAATTAATGCGCTTAATAAATCAAAACAAACTACATTATCCCGTTTTATTTATGCGTTGGGTATTAGAGAGGTTGGTGAAGTAACAGCTAGAAATTTAGCGATACATTATGTGAAGTTAACTTCACTCATGGTAACAGATATAAAATCTATAAAAATGGTACCTGATGTTGGCGAAATAGTTGCTAAGCATGTTATAAATTTTTTTCACGAACAGTATAATTGTAATATGATTAATGAACTAGTAAATGAAATTGATATTAGTTGGCCGACGATAGTGACTAAGAAAACGAATAGTCCATTTACCGGTAAAACGCTAGTTTTAACCGGTACATTAAATCATTTAACACGTAATGAGCTTAAAGCTAAATTAATATTACTTGGCGCAAAGGTGACGAGCAATGTTTCTAAAAAAACAAATCTGGTGATCGCTGGTAAAACTGTTAGTTTTAAATTGAAAAAAGCAAATGAGTTAGGAATAAAAATCATTAATGAAGATGAATTAATGACGTTATTAGAAAATCATTAATATTTTATGGTTTTTCTCGATGCAGTAATTTTCAAAATATTAACTGAGTTATTAATAAATCTGCTATATGACGGTCGTCAGGCCACATTTTATCCTGAGATTTGTAAATCTGCTTTCCCATCCTTAAATTAGATATTGTTTTAACACTAGAGTCAGTAGCTAAAATCCCATTAGTCTAGGTTGCAGCTTTCTGAGGAGGAGACGGACGCCAGGTTAAATACTATTGAAAGGTTGTTTTCTCTAGCCATAGCGCTTTGCACGTCGGCTTCATAGCTTCATATTTTCGCAAAATTCTGATTTAATCAGATTCGTTGTTCTTATGATGTCCAGTGCACTGATGAGAAATCATAGAATGCCACCGTTCTTCTTACTTTTTTCTCCACCTTCTTCATCGCTGCAAAATATTTTCTAAAACTCATTACCAATAAAACATCAAGGGATTTATTACCGGCATTACGATTTTCTGCTATCTAAATATTCCCCCAAGCTTACAATTAATTTTTAGTTACATGCCTTTTAGGAAGCGAAAGTAACGCATGAGTTATTTCTATACCCAGCAGCGTTGCTCTTACATATCCAGAAAAATTTTTGCCATTACATTCCAAAAAACCAAGAAAATAGGTTTATGATAGCAAACCTGGTAGATACAATTAAGCTACACGCTTAGAGATCATTGATAAGTTTTGCCTAGTTTGCCTTCTAATTCTTGATAAGCATCAGCTAGCGCAATAAACTTCTTACCATGCATGCAGTTAATATCAATAATAAAAACAGATAAAGGTGATCACCTACTTGAGAGAACAATTATATGTCATCGTCCCAGAAAATAAAGATAGCATATATCGCTTAAATGAAGCAAATACCATTTCATTTGCTATTCAAGCTATTCCTACTTTAGTCTACTGATGGTATTGAAGGAAGAGAATATGCTTTTTAATCAATAGAGAATTGCCCAAAGATCTTCATGAAAATCATCGATGGTGGAAATAATTCGCTGGTAATCATGGTAGAAACTATTTAAAGTTCTTTTGCACGCTTCAGATAAGCTGTAGCAAAGAGCTTTAAAAAAAGATATTATGTTGGTGCTACAATCTCTAACCTTAGCTTCTTTAATCTCAATATCGCCAATAGTAAGCTATATGTGATTAGCTACAGCAAATAACCATTACAAATGACAGATGACAATTCATAGATAATATGCGGCATTCAGCATGTTGTCTAATATGGCTTACAGCTCTTTTTCAATAAGCGGTACCTTATGAGCTACCTAGCAGTATTACGGATGAGTTCATACAAAAGGATTGCAGGTAATATCTGATTTCGTGGATACTTTAGATTATTAAAATCATCCATGAGATTAATCAGTGGTAGGATACACGGAATCTTTAAAATCCACATACTAAACATTAGCATAACTTTAAAAAAAAGTTACATACTGTTTTTGATCTACAAAAATATTTTCAGTTATTAGAAAATATAAATTCGATCATTTGTGTGTAGAGCTTAATATAGAAAACTGAACTATCTGTCGCATCCCGAAATAGTATGTTTTAAATAATTTAGGTTTAACCTTGAACCAATCTTTAATAAACTGCAATGGAGTTTTACTACCTAATAGTAATTCTGGTAATTCCTGATTGTACAGCCAAATATATTGATAAAGAGTGATCTTAAATTCTTGAGTAGAATTTGAAATAATGAATTTACATTTCATATACTATAACATTCATTAAATCGATAGACCATATAATTTATTTGAGGATGCAGCGGCAGAATATGTCGATGTTCTATATTAGCTCTATACACAAACGATTGAATTAATATTTTTAGTGGTTAAACGCCTTTAAGATTAAAAAGGCATTATATAAATTCTTTGATATTGTCTTTAAGTACCCCTATGGTTATCCATAGGGTTGAAACAACCTTAGTTAAGATCATGTAAGAAGTGTTAAGCATTTTATACTGCCCTTAACCTTGATGATCAGAAATTAAATTGCTTTTTATAATGAAGATCAATAGTCTTCTTCTCTTGCTAAAAGAAGATAGAATCAGTTTACTACAGGTTTATTATTGTAACTTAAGATTTCATCGGAATGTATATATTCTTTTATCTAATTCGCTCTGATTTTAGAAAAAATTAACCTTAAGACTTGGCTTAAATAACTATTATTTTCCTATTTTATGTATTTTTATTAATAATTCTGTTGCCTGGTTGCTAACCTAACCATCGATAAAAGTAGCTTGTTGCCACAGAAAATACCATTTTGCACGAATACGTAAAGAGAAATTCTTTTATTAGAACTATTAACACTCTAATTTTCTGGTTTTTATAAGTCGTCATTTTCAGCGCCTTGTACACCTTCGATAATAGTGTACCTTATTTGCAATTTAATAAAAATCATAGTAATATAGAATCTTAAATACCTCGCAAAAATATGGCTAATATAGCGATAAATCATCTCTTCTGCGTAAGAATGGGTTGCTATCAGTACTACTTCTTTTAGTCCGATATCATAATAATGATATATAATCAGCTCCCTCTTAGTAATGCCAAAATTGAGAGGCAATATTGGGGTTTAATAAGGTTAAACAATAGAAGCATCTAATACTCTGCCACGCCCATTTCACATTTTTAACGAAATGCACTTTTTCAGTAACGCCTATATTGTGCCTTCAGATAACGTTATCACTTTTTCTCTGGTGCCAGGATATGTGCACAAGAACAAGAAAATACTGTGATTTATTAAGTTATAATTGTGACACAACAGTCGAATATTAACGTCTCATCAGATTTTTTTAACTACTTTTTTAAAGAACACTGCTCATGCCATACAGCAGAATATTTAATATCTAGCTCGGTCACTAGTGACCGAGAGATAACATGGGGATATCAATTTAGTTATCGAACATAAGTGTAAAAAGCACAGAAGATACCAATTTCAATATCCTGTTTATGTATTCAACTGCAACATAGTACAGGTATCAGCTAGTTATTGTTAAAAAAGGTTAAAGTAGATAGAAATAGTAAAAGTAATATCTTGCTACTCACGGTGGTCAGGTAAAATATGAAACTAGCATTCTAACCACTGCTCAGTATCTTTGATGCCGTATGAATTACAGGTTTTTATTTATAGTTATAGCAAAAACGACACTAGAAACATTCAGGATAGGCACAGCAGTAGCGTCCGATCATCCACAATGAGACAAGTACTGTAGTCAAGTGCTCGTTTTAACAGCTAGATGGTTCTATGATTTAATACTTTCAGAGTGTTTCAAAAAATTTATTCCATTTGCTATTAATACTAAAAAGGAGTTTAGTTGCTATGGAAATTTATATCTGAGTAAATACCCTCTATTTCTATTACCAGATGAATAGAAATGTCATCCTACTCAAATTTCTTTAGGTTTATTGATCCCGGTTATCTTTGTATTCGTCTCAAAGAGAGTTACTCCTGAAGGAAACTAGGATCATCACTTATAGAGAACTAGGTGATGAATTTATAGCAAACATACTGTCAGTTATTGCCATCAATCTAGTTATATTCAGCGTTATCGACTTAACCTAAACCTCACATTACTTAAAACTTCAGCTAATCGTGACTAGAAGTGAATAATACTTGCGTGTCAAAAAAATTGGGATAAAGAGTTAAACGCATCTCTCTAATGTACTCTTTATAGAACTATAAATTTAGTCAGTCTGTTCTTGTTTATCTCGGAAGGAAGATAATAAAGTGTTGTTGGTAAATAATCGACTTAACATGTAATTTTGTGTATTGTCTTCCTGATTTTACTTAGTTTATCCTTTCTAGGATATTATTTTGAGCCATTTGGATAATTATTGAAAAATCAAGATATTATAGAATACGAAATAGTATTCAAATCATAAACATCTCCGAATCAGCATAAGTGCCCGCCTCACACTATAAGTGTTTTATTCTCTTTGCTGCCCTGAAGAGCAGCTCTACTTTTAGGTGTTGTAGTTTTTAATGAGATGCCTTATAATTATAAGTTTTTCTATCAACTTACAATCTTGCATCTATCTTTTCATGAATAGCTTGAGGTGTTACAAAGTCTACATAACAATTCTGGATCAAACACGCTTAAGAGTACTGATTAGATAATTTTTAATTGTACAACTAAATATGTTGATGCAGAGAGTAATTATAATTTCTTGATTAGAGTTGAATAATAACTTTACAGCCATCTATGAATACATTAAATCGATTAACCAAACATTTATTTTAATATCTATTAGATGACTGACTTAACGTTCTATACCAAGCTCTATACATAAACAGTCTAACTGTTGTTTTACAGTAAATGAATGTTTTTGCAGTCTAAAAAGACGATCTGTATATTTATTGCTATTTATCTGAAAGCACCAATAGATAGTCATTGGATATGCTTAATTAACATCACGTAAGAATGGTTGATCATTGATCGGGTCTTTAATCTTGTAAAGACCAATAAAATTCATCAGGTTTTTCGATCTATACCTCTATACCTATAAAAGATACGTCGAAAAGTTTTATTTGATGTTTTCGTAAGATATTTTACATCTACGTATAAATAAGGAAGATTGTAACCTTTAAATAATTTATGTTTCAGCTTTAAGATTTCCTACCTAATTTTATACAAATTTCCCGTCTGAGACTGCATAAACAGCGATTCAAGTCAAATTAATATGTAATTAGTTTAGGAATTCGTGTACAAGGAAAAAGCACTTCTACAAACGGATTAACGAGAGGAAAAACGTTTTTCACAGAAAATAATTATAACTTCCTAAACGGGCAACACAGCTTCTCCCTCCCCCGTCAGTAATCAATAGAGAAATATGGCTGCGATCATTAATATCATCCTCATTTTCGATATTTAGCATTAGCAAATTCGAGTATATCATAACACTTAGTCAAAGTAGATAAAATCTCTTTAATTGGCTTAGAGAGCACCTGTAATTTTATATATTGTAGTTGCTTGACTATGGAACCTAATAATTAGAATATTTTACCATCAACTATATCCATGAATAGTCACTCTTCATGAATAAGAGTGTACGATAAATATCTATATAATGATCCAGGATGAAACAATTAAATAATAATTAAAATAGTATAGTATATTATGCAAGTAAGTTTATTACTTTTAAATGCATCGTAATAAGTTATCCACTATGGGTTAATATGAAATAAATATTATTATCATCTAATATAAGTAACAATGATCTTGATTAAATAGAGGTAAATCCAATGATCATAGTCACTGGTGGGGCTGGTTTTATTGGCAGTAATATTATTAAAGCACTAAATGATATAGGGCGTAGCGATATTATAGTGGTAGATAATCTAAAAAATGGCGCTAAATTTGTCAATTTAGTTGATTTAAATATTGCAGATTATATCAATAAAAAAGATTTCATAAAAAGTATTATCTCTGGTGACAATCTTGGTGATATTGATGTAATTTTTCATGAAGGCGCTTGTTCATCAACCACTGAGTGGAATGGTCAGTATATGATGAATAATAACTATGAATATTCAAAAGAATTACTTCATTACTGTATTGAACGGAATATCTCATTTTTGTATGCTTCTTCAGCTGCGACTTATGGTAAGCGCAGTGATTATTTTATTGAAGAGCGAAAATATGAAAAGGCATTAAATGTATATGGGTATTCTAAATTTTTATTTGATCAATATGTTCGTGGAATTTTATTACAAATTACTTCACAGGTATCTGGATTCCGTTACTTTAATGTTTACGGTCCGCGTGAAAGTCATAAAGGGAGTATGGCAAGTATTGCTTTTCATTTAAATACCCAAATTAATCAAGGTCAAAATCCAAAACTTTTTACTGGTAGTAAAAAATTCAAGCGTGATTTTATTCATGTGAGCGATGTAGCAGCAGTTAATTTATGGTGTTGGCAAAATAAAATCTCCGGCATATATAACTGTGGTACTGGTAAGGCTAATTCTTTTCAAGCAATAGCTGATGCGGTAATAGCTTTTCATCAAGAAAAAAAACTAGTAGTAGAATATACTGTCTTTCCTGATAAATTAAAAGGTTGTTATCAGACATTTACCGAAGCAGATCTCACTAAATTACGAGCTGCAGGTTACGATAAACCGTTTAAAACTGTGCCAGAAGGGATTTCTGACTATATGCAATGGCTAAATTGCAATGATTAGATGAAAATAGTATGAAGATACTGGTTATTGGTCCTTCATGGATAGGCGATATGATGATGTCGCAGAGTCTTTATCGTACTTTGAAAACCCTGCACTCAGATGCAGAAATTAATGTTATGGCGCCTGATTTCTGTCGATCACTATTAAATAAAATGCCTGAAGTAAGTCAGTCCATATTAATGCCATTAAATCATGGATGTTTAGCTATCAGTTTACGTCGTCAGCTTGCTGTTCATTTAAGTACTCAATGTTATAATAAAGCCTATATATTACCCAATTCCTTTAAATCTGCGCTTGTACCTTTTTTTTCTAAAATACCTATACGGACAGGATGGCGTGGTGAAATGCGTTATTGGTTGCTTAATGATATTCGTCTATTAGACGAACACGCTTTTCCGCAAATGGTTCAGCGTTATGTTGCTTTAGCTTATGAAAAAGATTCAGTTAACAATGTCGATGAAATCCCTAAACCAATTTTATGGCCACAACTTTCCGTAACAGAAACAGAAATTGTCCAAAGTAAATATATTTTTCATATTCCAAAACAGTTACCGATTATCGGTTTTTGTCCAGGATCAGAATTTGGTCCAGCTAAACGTTGGCCAACTTATCACTATGCTAAGTTAGCCCAATTATTATTAGCTACTCATGGTTATCAACTTTTAATATTTGGCTCGAAAAAAGATAGTTGTATCGGTGAAAATATTCGACAATCGCTTTCTATAGATTGTAAACAGTATTGTTTTAATTTAGTAGGTAAAACAACCCTAGAGCAAGCAGTTAATTTACTAGCATCTTGCCAGGCTGTAGTGACCAATGATTCAGGGTTAATGCATATTGCAGCTGCATTAAATAGACCTTTAGTTGCAATTTATGGGCCAAGTAATCCTAATTTTACACCACCATTATCAAATAATATAGAAATTATCCGTTTAATAACCGGTTATCATAAGATAAGAAAAGGAAGCACGGAGAGTGGTTATCATCAAAGTTTGATTGATATAAAACCTGAACGCGTAATTACTGCATTAACTAAGTTATTGACTGGAAATTAATAGCCATGAAAGTATTGATCATTAAGATTTCATCGATGGGTGATATATTGCATACTTTACCCGCACTGACTGATGCAGTTATACATTATCCTGATATTCAGTTTGATTGGGTTATTGAAGATAATTTCGCTGAAATTCCAAACTGGCATTATGCTGTTAAGGAAGTTATTTCGGTAGATTTTCGTCAGTGGCGAAAAAACTGGCTAGTAAAATCTGTCAGGCAGCAAAGAGCAGTTTTTCGTGCTCAATTACAACAGTATAAATATGATGCAGTGATCGATGCACAAGGATTATTAAAAAGTGCTTTTTTAATCACACGTTTAGCTCGTGGTGTAAAACATGGCTATGATTGGAAAAGTGCTCGCGAGCCTTTAGCTAGTCTATTTTGTAATTCTCGCTATAGAGTTAATAAACAGCTGCACGCGGTTGAACGAACCCGACAATTATTTGCCGACAGTTTACATTATCATAAACCAACTATTACTGGTGATTATGGTATTGCACCATATTTTTCACTATCGGCTTTAGAAAAGGAAAGCGATCCTTATATTATTTTTTTTCATGCCACTACACGTAATAAAAAGCATTGGCCTGAATCTCATTGGCGACAACTGATCACCGATATACAAGTTAAAGGCTTAAAAGTTAAATTACTGTGGGAAACTAATCTTGAATATCAACGCGCTATGAACCTAGCCAATGGTTTTAAGAATGTGGAAGTATTACCTAAGCTTTCATTAGATGAAATAGCTCAACAAATTATCGCAGCTAAAGCAGTCGTTTCTGTTGATACAGGGTTGAGCCATTTAACCGCTGCACTGAGCAAACCCAATATTACCCTCTATGGCCCTACCGATCCTCTATTAATCGGTGGCTACGGTAAATCACAACAAGCAATCATTTCAACTGATGGCAATATGGAAAAAATTAACCCAGATGAAGTCTTCCAGCGTTTAATTTTAATAATAAAGAATAAATAGTAAAAATTTTTATATATCTATTTAATAGATAAGGTTTAAACAAACAATGCAACTTGCTCAATTAATCTTAAATTAGCTTTAGCAAAGCTGTCAAGCTTACATAATATAGGTAGAAATTATTTTATAATAATACTTTTTGTTTGGTGTAATAAATCTTAGATATATTGATTGCAGATCAGCATTTAGTTCTGATTAGTAAATCATGGAGTAATATTTTGAGATCCGAATAAAATTTTCTTGGCTATAATCTTTATCTTTTTATTCTAATAAAAAGAGTTACCAGTAAATCTGGTATATGGTTGGTCAGAGTACATTCCACTTTGGTTCTTAATGAATTTTTTCTTCATCCTTAAATTGCACGTTGTTTGCCACTAGAGTTAGCAGAATCAAATCCCTTTAGCTAGTTCTAGATTTTTTGAGTAGACAGGAGTAGCTTTAATACCATTGAAAGAATTGTTTTTGCGAACTATAGTACCTTCATGTATCAGCTTCATAAGCTCACCATTAGAAAACCTGATTCAATTCGGATTTGTTATTTTTATTGATGACCAGTACGATGACGGGAAGGCATAGAATGCTAACTGTTCTTTTCGATCTTTTCCCACAGCTTCTTCATAGCTGCAATACTTTCTAAAACTCTTTTTAAGAAAGCATTAAAGGCTTTTATTAGCAAGTATCACGACTCTCTCTAGTAGGCAGAACTTCCCGAATCTCATCTTTAATTTTCAGTTAGATGTCTTTGAAGAGAGAAATCAATTAGATTAGTTATTTTGTCTATTCAACAGAATTTATACTATGCGTCCTGGAATATTTTTGCCATTGCGTTCAAAACCTATGGCATCATCTCCCATAGCAGATCCTGAAAATACGGTTAATCCAGGTTGTTTCAGGCAATTAAGAAATTTGCCAAGTTTGCTTCTAACTCTTGATGAGCATCTTCAACCTACAACTAACTCCTTGCGTCCATACATAGTGATATCAATAATGAAGAGCATGTAAAAACAATCATCTCTTCTAATATAGAACGGATATCTCATCGATCAAGAAATAAATATAGCGCGTATCGCTTAAATCATTCAGTATCATTACCTATATTCTTCAAGTCATTGCTATTTTAATCTCCTGATTAGTGCAGGAAAAGAGATCATCTTCTTTTTTATCGAGAAACACTTTCAGAATTATGAAAATTACTAATTAAAATGCCTCACAAGTACACAAAATATGATGGCAACTCTTCACTTGCTTTTATAGGGTTCAGATAAGGCAGAAATTAGCTATTGAAGGATATTCTGTTGCTGATGGAAAATTTCTAATCTTAGGCGCTTAATCTCAATATCGTCATACCTGTATCTTCTAGGTTGACTATGTCAATAACCGTTACAAATGACGGCACATGACACGTCGATCTACAAAAAGGCGTTCAGCATGTTGTTACAACATAGATTCGAGCTCCCTCTCAACAGTGGTAACTATCAACTACCTGACATTATTATGAATGAGTTTATATAAGGGACTAGGGTAATATCTGGTTTCGCGGATAGTTTATAGGCTAAACTTTTTATAGTATATCATCTCTCTGTTGTTGAAATTATCCATGAAAACAATCAGGAAGGGAATATTGCCACCCATCTTCGAAACTTCATATATCAAAATTAGTATAACTTTTCTCAGTATTACATAAGAAGCGTGGAAGTTTTATCTTAATAAAGACAAATAAATATCTATCAAGTGGCCTGAACTATATCTACGAAAAATAACATCGTGAAGTTTCCGTTTGACATTTGCAGAAGATATTTCAATCTACGTGAGATAATGAGGCTCATAGTTTTAAACCATTTATGCTTTAGCTTAAGTATTTTTCTGCCTAATTTTACGCAAATTAGTACTCGTATCTACATAAACAGTGATTTAGGGCAAATCGAAATAGAACTACTTTTAGGATTCGCGTGCGGGAGGCGACTCTCTACCAGCAGATCCTAGAAAAAGAGAAAATGTTTTTCGCAAGAAAATGACTATAATTTACTGAGTATGGACAGTATCGTCAGCAAACAATGTGGGATATGGCTAAGATATTATTAATATCATCTTGTTTTTGGCATACGGTAAATTCGGATATCCTATCTAACCCTTACCAAAAAGTAGATACATAATTTTCTCTTCTTTCCTGAAAAGAAGCGCCAATTTTAGGCGTTGTAGTTTTCTGATGATAAAGCTTCATCATCATGATATTTTACCCTAAATTTATATTCTTCAGTAATCATCATCTTACCATAAATATAGCTATACAACTAAGGCCTATATAATGAATATCTTGAACTAAACAATTAATTTATATGGCTCGCGCCATTTCATCTAGATCACATTACCTATAACTTTGTACAGAACGAATATCTAATCTATCACTATGAATCATTCTATCTAGGTTTATCTATCTTCTAGATATAACTAGATATGAGGATTGGAAATAGAATTTTAATAATTATTAAATAATCACTCATTTAGTAATTCAATGATTAAAGAAGTCTATAGATGACAGACCAACACCCGCACCCATTGGTGCTATAATTAGGCGATTTTAAAACTTAATAACCATAGATAAAAAAAGACCATCTTATGTAACTTATAAGATAATTTATTTTATGTTTTTATGAGATATAAAAAGATAAATTTTAAATAAAAATGATATTTATTTGAAATATTTTTATTCTTATTTTCAAAAAAATTTTATTTAATTAAAATTAATGAATTTTCATTCATTTTCAAATTTTATTTTTATATATAAAAATTCTTTATTAGGTTAAATAACCTATCTTGATAGTGTCAAAATTAATTTTGATAACTATTTTATTATGGTTAATAGAAATATTTTTATATAAACATATAAATTTCAATTTATAATAGTTATTATTTTATAATCTTTTAATAAAGATTATTTGCATAATTTTTATTATTAGAATTAGCGTATGTATTACGCTAATCCTGCTTAAGTTAAATCCGATTTTTTATTTCAATTATTAACATAATCCTTCTTTTATATTATTAGCTCAATGTTTATCTATTATTAACAGATAATTATAACTGATTTTTCCTGATTAGCTAATATTCTAGAAAGTTTAAATAAATCATTTTATTTCATAATTCTAAATAGCACAAGCTAATTCATGTAATGAAGCTCAACTAAGATACTAAATAATAATTCACCTTTAGATTTTCAGGTTGACATTTAGCCAAATAAAAAACTAATTTATCAGCAACATTATTTTACTTGCCGTTCTTTTAACCAGACAGACCCCACAATAAGCTTAAATCTCGATATCAATGCTAATAAACTTTCTTTATACATAACTTAAATTCAAGAAATAGGCAGCATTCACTAAGCTATAATTAAAATCGATAACTGTTTTATTTTTTAAATTTAAGCTATCTAGCCACACTAAACATAGTGATATAATAGGGGGTACTAGCGTTGGCGCCCAGTATCAAACACTAAGCTAAGATTTAAAATAAATTAACTATATTGAGATCAGGTGTATCATGCTAGCTAGGGGAAATCTATAATTCATGCAAAATATATGAGATGAAATTATCTATCTATTCACGTTACTAATCTTTATCTTCTATTTGTTTAATTTTACACATAAATTTTTATAGAGTAAGGAATGATTTTCAAATTGACTAATAACCTTCTCAATATCGCTTTTAGCATCAAATAAATTTAATAATATCTGCTGTATCCTCACCAAAGACAAATTCCACAGTAGAGATTTTAAAAAAGCATTGTCATAACTATCTAAAAGATAAGGAAAAACACCATCTCTCTATATTCCCTATTAATATATCACTTAAAGATAAAAGCAGCCTGATCAGCTGCTAAAATTTAAACATATTTGTATCCATAGCCATAAATATTTTTAAAATCTTTAATTATTAGCTTATTTTTATCGATGTAGATAATAATTTTTCTCACCAACAAGATTACTTATTAAAAAAATAAGCAATCTCAATAATATTGTGAGGGGGTTGGGATCCCCTATAGGATAAAATTTAAAATTTTAACATCAAAGACGAAAAATAATGTGTAAGAGATAGCACTGAAATTCATCGAACTTAATAAATTAAAATGATTTGATTTTTGGCATTAAAATCAGAGTGTTAATTAGCAATTTTAGTTTGTAATTCACCAAAATACAATAATTTTAACTAAATAATCATTTGAAGTGATTGCTAAACGACTTATAACAATAAAATACTAAAAATAAGAGTAAAAGCATACTTGAGATTTAGATTAATTTTTTAATTTTTTATTTTTATCTCTTTTGGTGTAATATTTATATATAGATTTTTTATAATAATTACTGAAGATTGAATTAATCGTAAATTAATTATTAAAATAATAACAGCCATTAAATCAGCTAAAAAACTTCTACTGTGAAGAGAGATAAAACTGTAATCATTAATGTTATGATCATCTGATATGATATCGTTAAATTCAGTAAAAATAGCCCGACCTAATACACCTATTAAATACATTTTAAGTATTAAAATAATCATTATAATTCTTCTGATAATAATCCAACGGTGCATCGCTTGGCTATCTTTAACTTTAATAAGAAATATAGTAGGCAGCAGTATGTGGTAAGCTAATAATAAAAAAATAAACCAATTCTCAGAAGGAAACCATAAATGACATTCTAAATTATTATTGAAGCCTTCTGGCATAATTAATTTTAGATCAATTGATTTTAATGTCTTAATTGCTGTTGCAACGCTTCCTTTCCCTACATCTTGTGAATAGTTGGAACCAACAGAATAATGGTTCCAATAACTTAAACAAAACCTTGCAAAGTGTTATTAAAGACACTAGCCCTAAAAAACCATCAAATGCAGTGTAAAGAGCAATAGTGATACAAAATATTAATAACCATATTCATATGGGGATGTTTGTTGAAGCTTCTAGTAAAAAAGCTTCACCAATAAATTGAACTATCATAATACCAACTAAAGAAAACAGACGAGCAAACAATACTAGCAATCCATACCAATAAATAAGTTTGAAACAAGCTATAACATGTTATTAAGTGTCACCATATTATGGAGTAATGGCTGCTAGGATGGTAAATTTTTACCTAATACGCCAATAGATAGGCAAATAGTTTACACCTGAATTAAGACAAATTAGCAACCCAGTCCTAGTCCATATATAGTTGTGCACTAGGAACTATCTATGAAAACTAGTCCTGATATAGGGCTACAGTGCTTGTTATCGCCAAAACAAGCCTACTTTTTCTAAAGTAGAAATTATCCAGAAAATATTTTATTCATGCAAAATTTACTTTTAAACATCAATAATAAGCATAAATAGATAATAAATAAACTAGTAAGTAACTAAGAGAATTTCAATTTTCATCTATATCTTCTAATAATATTATTTAAAATATTTAATTATTAAGATATAAAATAAAATAAAAATCATAAGTAAGTATAAATATGAAAATTCATTCCATAATGGAATCTCTGTTATTTACATCTTTCAGTTAAGATATAAACAGTGATAATCCAACTATATACTATATAAATAAGCAAGAGCAAGAAAAACCAATCAATAAGCTTTTTATTGAATTAAAGAAAAAATTTGTTCCTTGACTCTCCTAGTAATAAAAGCTTAATCTGAGAGATTGTATCTTAATTTAAAAAATATCTTCAGAAGATTATTAAAAACAAAGGTACTTCTCATTCTCTATTATAAAGAATGTAAATAGAAAAGTTTATTCTTGTAAGCCAAGCTTTTGTTCTAAGTAATGAATATTGATGCCACCTTTTAAAAAGGTGCTATCATCCATAATTTTTTGTTGTAATTTTATATTAGTTTTAATACCATCAATAATTAATTCAGATAAGGCATTCTTCATTCGAAGGATAGCAATTTCTCGAGTTTCACCATAAGTAATCAGCTTACCAATCATAGAATCATAGTAAGGTGGAACAGTGTAGCCTGCATAAATGTGTGATTCCCACCGTATTCCAAAACCACCAGGAATATGAAGGCGAGTAATCTTACCCGGACTTGGTAAAAAGGTATTTGTATCTTCCGCATTAATTCGGCATTCTATTGCATGCCAATGAATTTTAATATCTTTTTGTTTAATGGATAAGGGTAAACCGGATGCAATCCTTAACTGTTCTTTTATTAGATCAACCCCAGTGATCATTTCAGTTACAGGATGCTCAACTTGAATACGAGTATTCATTTCAATAAAGTAAAATTCACCATTTTCATAAAGGAACTCAAAGGTTCCGGCACTACGATAATTAATATCAAGAGAAGTTTTTACGCAGCGTTCACCAATATTTTTACGTATATCAACTTTTATACCTAGTGCAGGCGCTTCTTCAACCACTTTTTGATGACGACGTTGTATTGAGCAATCACGTTCAGCCAAATAAATCGCATTACCTTGACCATCAGCAAGTACTTGAATCTCAATATGTCGCGGATTCTCCAAGAACTTTTCCATATAAACGATACTATTATTAAAAGCAGCTTTTGCTTCGATGGAAGTAAGTATAATAGCCTGTTCTAAATCACTTTCATTACGAACAACCCGCATACCGCGACCACCACCGCCACTGGATGCTTTAATAATAACCGGGTAGCCAATTTGATTAGCAATTATTTTATTAATTTTGATGTCCACTCCTAAAGGCCCATCTGAACCAGGAATACAAGAAATACAGGCCTTCTTCATAGCTTCAATGGCTAAAATTTTATCACTCATGAGTCGAATAGTTTCTGGTTTAGGACCAATAAATATAAAACCAGAACGCTCTACTTTTTCAGCGAAGTCAGCATTCTCAGAAAGAAAACCATAACCAGGATGAATAGCTTCTGCAGCAGTAATTTCTGCTGCCGAAATGATTGCTGGAATATTAAGATAGCTTTCAGCTAAAACGGCAGACCCAATACAAACAGTTTCATCAGCAAGTAATACATGTTTTAAGTCACGATCAGCGATAGAATGCACGGCGACGGTTTTTATTTTTAGTTCTTTACAGGCACGTAAAATGCGTAAAGCAATTTCGCCACGGTTGGCGATAACAATTTTTTTAAGCATAAGATGCCTCGTTATTCAATAATAACCAATGGCTCGTCAAATTCAACTGCTTCTCCATTTTTCAGCAGGATTGTTTTAACTATACCCGCTTTATCTGCTTTAATCTGATTCATCATTTTCATCGCTTCAATAATACATAGAGTATCCCCTATCTTAACTGTTTGGCCTACTTCAACAAATGGTTTTGCTTCTGGACTTATCCCTCGATAAAAGGTACCTACCATTGATGAACGAACAGTATAAGCAGTAATTTCTAGTTTTTTCTCATTTACTGTTTCAGGTAAAACTTGAGAAGGTGCTATGGCGTTTGCTAAAGCGGGTTGATGAGAAGTTGATGTTGTCATATACTCCTGTATAGTTGGTAAATTTTGTACGATTGCACGACTTATTCGCACTGATTCTTCACCTTCCAAAATTTCTAGTTCAGAAATCTTAGATTCTTCAACAAGCTCAATCAATTTTTTAATTTTACGAATATCCATAAAGTTAATTCCGTATTTTTATTCTTTATATTTATTAAAATGGGGTTCATTAATGGTTGCTAATTCTTCAATTCTTAATAAGAATTTAACCGCAGACTCTAATGCAAAAATATAACCATCATAATGGAAACCACAGATGACCCCGTTTGCTATATCAGAGATATAGGAATGACGTCTAAATGATTCACGTGCATAAATATTAGTAATATGAATTTCATAAAAAGGAGTGTCTATGCTTAATATAGCATCTCGTAATGCTACACTAGTATGCGTTAATGCTGCCGGGTTAATCAATATAAAGTCAATTTTTCTTTGAACTTTATGGATTTCATTAATAAGCTCATGTTCTGCATTAGATTGAAAATGACTTAATTTAACTCCTAATTGTTTTGCTTTTTGGCTTGTTTTATTAACAATATCCTGAAGTGTAAAAACGCCATAGAATGCCGTCTCTCTTGTTCCAAGCATATTTAAATTTGGACCATTTAGCAGCAAAATATGGAAATTTTTTTCCATTTTGCAGATATCCCCCCGATTGATAAATCAGTTATCATAACTTGATGCTACTAAGTTGTCATCTTTTTCTTAATAAAGATGTTTATTTTAATAACAAATGGGAAATTATAAACATTTCATCGCAATTAGCAGTAAAATTATCTAAAATTTTAAAAACTTATATATTTTACCAGTGATGGGAGGAAATCTTCTTAGCTGGTTATTTGGTTATTAATTAATTTATCGGCATAATAAATTATTTTTTAATGGGATACCTGTCTTTTGCTTAATTGATAAAAACTGCTAAATAAATTAGCTAGTGTTGTTATATCTCTGAGCGTTTTATTATGATAAAACTCATAGAGTTAATTCTTATAGTTGTATCTTATGCAGATATAAGAGATCACTATTGCCAACAACATAATATCAGTGCCTATAACTAAATACTGCTACTGTAGCTGAATAGCATATTTGTGAAATAATAGTTACTATTATAGTACCTCAAACAGTATCTATAAGTTCCTGTCTACTAATGCCTTTTAGAGGGTGAGATATTTAATAAATTCTTTACCTAACAAGTAGTGCTTGTTTATGGCAAACCACCTCCTCACTATGGTGAGAGCAGAGCAGCTAAGCTGCTTTTTGTATATTTATGATCTAAATACTGTTTTTACTCTTCGATATGTTAATTTTCAGGAATCCAGCCAGATAGCTCGGAATAAATCTCCTAGAAAGCGAAATTGAGTAAATCAGGAAGATAACACACGATTTCACATGTTACACCACCAGCTGTTTATCTAAAACGCTTTTATCTCCCTCATAAAATTAATAATGACAGACTGACTGAATTTTTATAATACTCAAAATAAAGTGTCCAATAATTGCATCCGGACTCTCGATTCTCAATTTTTCTAGACATATAAGTATTATCGCTTATAGTCACTATTATTCGGGGCTTTGATCAATAACCCAGATCCAAGTTAATAACTCTAGATACGACTGGATTGATGGGAATAACTAAAGTATGCTTTCCAATAAATTTATTACTTATAGAGAGGAGAGATATAGATTATTCTAGTATTCTTTACTCCTAGAATAAACAGAATGATGACTAGGCAGATAGCTCTTATAATAAATGCGGACAGAATGACAATATCTTTTTCTCTAGAAAAAGATACAAAAGTAATTTACTAGATATATATTCTCTTAAATCAACTGACTGGTTTTTAGCATTAATAACAATTGGGATAAATTTTTAAAAACATGGCAAAAGCGTAAACTTACGAATGCGTCTATATCTGTCAAGCGACTGCTTGACTGCAGTACTTTGTGTCATGTAGTTTATATGCTCCAGATATTAACTGCACCTTTCCTGAATATTTACATCGTTATTTTTGCATATCTGTAAGAAAAATCCTATAGCTCATGTGACTTTAAAAGCTATCGAGCAGTAAATTAGCGCAATAAATTTATATTTACTCAATTGAAACTGACAACACATTACACTTTCATTACACCTCATCTTCTATAGCCTTTTTTAAAAATAATTGACTTTTTAGATAATCAATCCTCTATTTTGCGTCCCCTAGCAAGCTATGCTGTAGTTGGTACACAAAATAAGGCATTAAAAAATTGCTATTTTGTTATGCCTTGCATACTTATGCTTAACAACTCAATCAACATCGCCATGTTTATATCTCGCCAGATTTGCGTTCGCTTGTTTTTTTGAAGAACATATCACCTCATTACAGGATGTTTAATGTTCAGACTGATATGAGTGACGGAGATATAAACATGGCGATGTTGATTGAGTTGTTAAGCATAAGTATGCAAGGCATAACAAAATAGCAATTTTTTAATGCCTTGCATACTTATGCTTAACAACTCAATCAACATCGCCATGTTTATATCTCCGTCACTCATATCAGTCTGAACATTAAACATCCTGTAATGAGGTGATATGTTCTTCAAAAAAAACAAGCGAACGCAAATCTGGCGAGATATTATCATCCGACTGGTGCATTTACAGGGATGATCTAATAAATCCTAGATTTCCTACTCTTTAGCATATCTAATCCAAGAAGATATAACAGGGTACCCTAAAGCTACAGTACAGATATTACTAGAAAGTGTACTTTGCTAAAAAGACGAAAATGGTATAGCATAGCGTAAAATACCTATAGCCATACACCTTAAATGAGCTAAGTATCCATATCAAAATTCAGGATTACCGAATAAGAATAAAAAGAGGTGTTGTACACCATTATTATAACCATCAGACCAAATAATATCGGCAGCAAACCCTGAAGCAAGAAAAGATGATTTAGTGCTATATTAAAACTGTATTCCGGTAAGGAATTTTAAGATCCTGCGTTATTATAGTTTCTTGTTGAATCGTAAACAAGGTACAGCATTACCGAAGTTGCAAAGATGCTTAAGATGATTGGCTTTCAAAAACAGGGAAAATTTAGATTCTCCGTTCTAATAAAAGATTTCTGCGCATAGATTTATACAAATGCATTCTATGCATGGCGACAGACTATTTTTTATCAACACTTAACCTCTTAAGACAGGCAACAGAATTATTAGCAAAAAGAATTCATAAAATAGAAAAACAATAGTTATTAAGCTAATACTTAGCTTAATCTTTCTAAGATTAGTGCATTAAGTCAAAGAATAGAGACTTCAATAAAATATTAACTTATAATAAATTCATAATAAACCGATTCCATCCAATTTTAAGAATAAGAGATAGAACTTCTCTTTTCTCTTAAAAAGAGATCAAAGTCCTAAACATCAAGTATCTTTAAATAATCGATATTACTACTTCTAGCAGTTACTGCTATGACGGAATAAATAAGTTTATAAAAGTTGTATTGCGGTACTACACCTACACTTTTTAGAACCTTCTCATAAAATTGTTATCTTCATCAATTGGTTACTTTGTTTTATTCTAAAATCATTATTATTATACAGAGCATAGCTATAAATCAGGGGATTAGATTATCGTTGTTTAACGCATCTTCATTTTATCAAAAATAACTGTTAACCATTTATCTAGTACTCACGCTTATTTTGCTTAATCCTCTCAATAGTTTTCATCAACACTCCACCACAACCGGTTAATAAACCTTATTATCCGACTTTAAATTTTATATCTATATAAAAACTTAATGATACTTCAAAATCGATTATTGTTACATCATCAAGAACTGGCGAGTAATTTTTACCGATAATAGCTAAACTATCTTTTTTATAGTTTAGTTTTAAACAATAAATATCTACGGTAAGGTCTTCATAGGAAGAAAATATATCATAGATGAATTTTATACTTGCTTTTAATACTTAATTTTCTTGTGCTAAAATAATAGCAAAATAACAAACCATTCATAATTTATTGCCTTTAATTTGCATAACAATGGTTAATAAAATTATTTTTTGTTTTTTTAGGACATAAGAACTCAATAATAAATAAATTGTAATATATTTACTAACGGTAGAGTAGTATAATTACTAATCAAAATATCAATTTATTTTAAAAAAATTTTATAAAAATGTACAGTATACTACTGATTATATTTAAATTATTTTTAATATTACTTATTTCATCACGGATTATTATGTAGACTCTTGTTGGTAACACTATTCATGCTAAGATAGCTACTGTGAGGGATATAGTTAATGCAAATATTATTATATTACCTCTATGATTAGGTAATTATAATACCTAAAATTAGAACTCTCTTCACTACCTTCAAGTTAGCAAAAGACCTGCATATACTTTAGCTAAGCGTTATGGGGTATTCTAACTTATCGTTCCTAACGGACAAAACGAGATAATATTTATGATTATAGCCATATTTCCTCATCGTTTATCAACGACACCACCCCTACACTTAGGAAGTGTAGTTTCTCCCTGAGAAAAACGTTTTTTCTCCATCTTGATGGATTTCCTGGAAGTCGTGCACAAATTTCTGAACTCCGTTTTTGCATCTTGATCTGGTATAGATCACTGTTCACTCAGGTACTGAGTATGGAACATTCGTGAAATGAAACTGAAAGTACCGAAAGCGAAGGATGAAGCGTTTAAAAGCTACGAGCCTGGGATTCTACACCTACACGTAGATGTAAGCTATATTCTACGAATTCCAAACGTAGTTTAACGACATTACCTTCTATTAGTATAGTATAGAAGTGCATCACTGCATGAGTTTTTATTTATTTTTACAAGGCTATATGCCTGACAAGGCTATAAGCCTGCACCTAATGCTCAACACTTTTTACGTAATCTTAACCAAGTATATCCATACCTATTCATTAATAGCACTTAAACAATGATAAAAAATTTGCAGCGACTTTTTGATCTGCTAAAAACGTTCATCCACCGGAAAAAAGAAATTTGATATTTTGTGTATGCAGAAACTTGATATAAAATACCAACTCCTAAGCCCAACAATGCATCCTCAAACGGGAATAGTATGGTCGAGCACTTAATGCATATATAAAAGATAATCTAAAAAGCTTTCATTTCAATACTGATAAAAAATTTAAGATTACTCTGCATTGGATATGTTTGGTTGTGCAATCAAAGAACTATCCAAACAGTATTGGAATAACATTCCTTTGCAGTCTATGAAAGATTAGTTCAAAATTAAAATTGAATTATTCAAAAAAACTATACTATTTTCTTAGAAGTAACATAAATCGTATATCAACTAATAATTATGTAGAGTTATATAAACTTATACAATAATATATTTTAATATAAAATAACTTTTTTATTGTTTAAAAAAATTTTTATTAAATATATAAAGTGATTTTGATTAAGGGTATTCTTACTTTATACTGTAATTAATTACAGAAATAAGCAGTAATAATGTGATTATATTGTATTATAAAAATTATCCACTTTTTATTAAAACGATTCAATTAACTCCTTGTCGTTACTTCATATGATTGGTAAAGTAGATCAATTTCATTCGTTTCTAGCTTGCAGGATTATTCTTTTTGTTATGTTTAAAAAAATTCGTGGCATGTTTTCCAACGACCTGTCTATTGATTTAGGTACTGCCAATACTCTAATCTATGTAAAAGGACAAGGTATTGTATTAGACGAACCATCAGTTGTCGCTATTCGTCAAGATCGTGCAGGATCACCCAAAAGTGTTGCTGCAGTAGGTCATGAAGCAAAACAGATGCTAGGCCGGACTCCGGGTAATATCGCGGCTATTCGTCCAATGAAAGATGGTGTAATTGCTGATTTTTATGTTACTGAAAAAATGTTGCAGTATTTTATCAAACAAGTTCATAGCAATAGCTTTATGCGCCCAAGTCCACGTGTCTTAGTTTGTGTGCCTGTTGGTGCAACCCAGGTAGAGCGTAGAGCGATCCGAGAGTCAGCACTCAGTGCTGGAGCTCGAGAGGTCTTCTTAATTGAAGAACCAATGTCAGCTGCAATTGGTGCTGGTTTGCCTGTTTCTGAAGCAACAGGTTCAATGGTAGTTGATATTGGTGGTGGAACGACAGAAGTTGCTGTTATTTCACTGAATGGCGTTGTTTATTCATCATCGGTACGTATCGGTGGTGATCGATTTGATGAAGCAATCATTAATTATGTTCGTCGTAATTATGGCTCACTAATTGGTGAAGCAACTGCTGAACGAATTAAACATGAAATCGGTTCAGCCTATCCTACAGATCAAGTGTACGAAATTGAAGTGCGCGGCCGTAATTTAGCTGAAGGTGTACCTCGTGGTTTTACTCTTAATTCGAATGAAATACTTGAGGCACTGCAAGAACCTTTAACCGGTATTGTTAGTGCTGTTATGTTAGCTTTGGAGCAATGTCCACCAGAATTAGCTTCTGATATCTCTGAACGAGGTATGGTGTTAACTGGCGGTGGTGCGTTATTGCGTAATCTGGATCGCCTATTAATGGAAGAAACAGGAATTCCCGTTATTCTTGCTGAAGATCCGCTAACTTGTGTTGCACGTGGTGGCGGCAAGGCATTGGAAATGATTGATATGCATGGCGGTGATCTATTTAGTGATGACTAGATGTTAACCGCAATAGAGGGAGAAACATATAATGATGGTACTTCTTTAGCTTATTTTAAGTAAAGAAATGTTAATATTTTTATCAAAAAATCATGAAACCAATCTTTAATAAAGGGCCATCCATACAATCACGCATTATCATTGCGATCGTTATTGCAATCGTATTGATTATTTTTGATCGTCAATTTTATTTTTTTAATAAAATACGTAGTTATTTAGATATAGCTGTTAGTCCTTTTTACTTTTTAGCAAATAGTCCGCGAGAACTGCTTAATAATATTTCAGATGCATTGGCAAGAAAAGATCAACTTCTTTTTGAAAATAAAGAACTGAAGAAAGAAATCTTATTAAAAAAAGCAGATAATTTATTACTTGGACAACTTAAACAGGAAAATAATAGATTACGTCAGCTATTGGGTTCACCTCTACGTCAGGATGAAAATATGATGGTTACTCAAGTGCTTTCAGGTGCGAATACACCTTATCGTGATCAAATTGTGATTGATAAAGGTTTACATGATGGTGTTTATGAAGGCCAGCCTGTTATTAGTGATAAAGGTGTTGTTGGGCAGGTTATCTCAGTTAGCCGCTTTAATAGTCGTGTTTTATTGATTTGTGACATAACACATGCATTACCTATACAAGTATTACGTAATGATATTCGGGTTATTGCGGTAGGTACAGGATGCAACAATAATCTTCAACTTGAACCTTTACCAGATAATATTGATATACGTATTGGTGATGTGATAGTTACTTCTGGTTTAGGCAGACGCTTTCCTGAAGGTTATCCAGTTGCGATTATTTCTTCCGTAAAACATGATACCCAACGCGCTTATACGATTATCCATGCACAACCTAGTGCAGATTTACAAAGACTACGCTATCTCTTATTATTATGGGAAAACTCTAGAGATCCTTCTTATCCTTTATCTCCATCAGAAGTATATCATGTAGCAAATGAGCGTTTAATGAAGATTCTACCCCAGGTATTTCCTAATCAAAGTGAGACTCAATGGCCGCAATTACCATGAATAAAACAAAAAATCTAGAGAAACCTTCTTTGGTTGTTCAGTAAGGAATATTCTGCCGTGAAATTAAGCCAACTAAAGGAAACACAGAATGAATTATTACCGTAATAATAAAGAGTGAATTATTTTCCTGTCCTTTTTAATTGCGATAATCCTAGAACAAGTACCCTGGCCTGATCAATTTAGTTATTATCGGCCAACATGGTTAGCATTAACTTTAATTTATTGGGTTATGGCTTTGCCACATCGAATTAGCGTAGGCACGGGATTTTTTTTAGGTATCTTAATAGATTTAATCCAAGGTTCAGCGCTTGGGGTACATCCATTAGCTTATAGCATACTTTGTTATTTAGCATCATATAAACATCAGATTCTTCGTATTATGCCATTGTGGCAACAATCTATTTTTATTGCTGGATTATCAGTAATTATGAACTTTATAATATTCTGGACGGAGTTTTTTTCTTCTCTTGTATTATTTCATCCAAAATTATTCTGGAACTGTTTAATTAATGCCATCTTGTGGCCTTGGATTTTTTTATTGTTACGCAAAGTTCGACGCCAGTTTTTAGTTCGTTAAAAACGAACAGTCAATTGTTTACTTTCTCTGAAAGTTTTCTATTTTTAATAGAATTTATTTAGGTCAGCTCATCAAAAAGCTCTAAGTTAGTTGAATAACTAGAATAGTTATTTGACGTCATATATCCCTGATATATATAAATCATTGCATAAAGAAGAGAGGTACAGAGTGTATATCTTATTCACTTAACATGTAAAAATCTCAAAATAGTATTAATATGATAGCAAAATCCTATTCAATGTTCAGTGCAGATAATTATTGTTATAAACAATAAAAATATTAGGTAAGCTCTAAAGATAAAAATAATCACACTGTGCGTAATATTTCGATAACTTTTAAGAAAAACACACAAAGTTATATCTGCAATCGGGTTCTCTTAAATAAGCAAAAGATATTATATAATTTAATTGTCATGAAAGTAGTATTTTGGACATTTAATAAATAAAAAATAATCAATAGATTTTATTTTGTGAACTGATAAATAAGGAAAATTTTATGCTACTCAGCTTAAACATGGTTATTTTGTTAAGCAGATTATTATCATAATATCACGTCGTAGTAAAGTTACCGTTAGTTGAACTAGATAAATTATTGACTAAATTTCTAAAATTAAATAATAGAAAGAAAACTATGATAACTGAACTATTAGTTAATGCAACTCTCTCTAAAAGGTCGATGACTTTATATTGATTGATGGGTATCATATTTAAGAATTAATATTCAGCGTGAAGTTAAAATAGGTATTACAGTAATTATTTATAAAGGCGTACAAATCAAGCTTATCGGGGGTATATAGGCAGCTTTTTGATATTAAATTAAAAAATCTACTTTTCTTCATATCTCTAATTTATACTCCATATAAAATGCATTTCCGGTAATAAACAAAAATTTTCACATACATAAATTAGCTAACTAGCTCGGCAATGGAAAATATTATGGTATAGATGATTAAAGATTCACAAGAACAAAAGGAAATCATTTAACGAAATATATCACATTATAATCTTGTTATCTGATTTTTATGTCCTCACTTCTCATGGAAAGAGGTTCCGAATGTATTGAATGTAAAAAATAACGAAAAACGCTTAAAATATTATTGAACTATTTTTATAATGAAAATAGTGGATTGATTATTTGTACTGCAGAAGAAAAGGGAGAGGTGATAATGAATTTACTCAAGATTCAGTCTTCTTAAATCATCTTTTAGCTAAAATTATTGAACGTAAAAACGTAAAATATTCTCTCGTATTCAGATTTATACTAAACTAATTTTAGTACATCGTATTATTCGTGATTTTATGGCACTTCATTAGATCAAATCTGTGTAATTCAAAGATGATTTTTATTTTATTGAAATACTTTATTAATAAATATATCCTTGAAATAACAGTAAACCATTAACTGCATTAATGGTCATTATTAATGATAGATTTCGGTGATATTAAAAACAAGATCAAATACGTTTTATAACGTAAAGTTTTATTAAAATATGCAGTTATCTTATTAATGATCAACCTGAAGATATGATCACCAATTGATATTAATGCTGATTCTCTTGTTAATTACTTTAACAAGAAATAGATTATTTTACTATTGATATTGAAGTCTAACAAGCCATAGGAAAACAGTTAAGGTTACTTAATTTGATAAATAAGAGGGATGGAGTATTATTATAAATAATATTAATGTACTTTGATCCTAAGCACAATGATGTTAATATTTTAACATCATTGAAACAATTTTTGTTAAAAAATTATATTAAAATTACCATTAATAGTTTTTCTTATTTAGGAACTTAATGGAGATAACATATAAAAAGAACATATAAGAACCTTTAACATGTTCTATCTCTTGAATCCTCAACTTATCAATATAAAAAAATAGTAAAAATCAGTAGAAACAGTCTGTTATGAACTTTTATTGGAAATTGTTCGTATAAATCGTACTATTAATTTCTAATAATTTAGTCGCTGCCTCAGGCACGGTTTCAGAGGTCATTAATGGTGGTTAATCTCACCTATTAACCAAAATAGAAATTTTTATTAGCAAATCTGGTCAAAATAAAAATTAAGACACTGTATAATCATAAACAGTTTTATGTCATTATAATGTAATTAAGATACCGGCAGACTATCTTTGTATCTCCTCTTTTAGAAGGAGAAGTGTATAAAAAGACTACTAAAAGTTAGCATTTATACCCATAAGCGCGATAATATTACTTATCATCGTATTTGCTATTATTGAACTACATCTTTTTTTCGTAAATTACTTAATATCGCAATCAACTTGAAGTGTAAACTTAAATCATTATCGAAAATACTGTTTTAAATTGCGCTTATTGAAGGCGAATGTATCTCTTTTTAAGGATATTAATATTTTCTGATGTCAGTGTCAATACTCACAATAAATCTTAAGATAAAGAAAATTAAATTTTTACTCGATATGGTGGAGCACACTTCTTTTTACATCTCTGTTTTCAGAATATTATTTCTGTCAATTAAATTGACATTAATATAAACCGCTAGAATTTGTTAGTAAAGGTAATTATTAGTCATTTTATTTAAATGTCTTAGATAAATTATTTTACAGCAATTTAATTATTTTATGCTGAAAAAGAGTCGAATTATTTTTTTGATACCCATCAACTGAAAAAAGGATATTAAAGTTCTCTGAACTGACCTGGTTAAATTAAAATAAATATAATCTATTATAGAATCATTAAAAAATTTCGTGTCTAGTAGTAAACTACCCTAGATTATTAATAATTTATTCTTTTCCATTTCCTGTAGATATCCGATGTATAGCAATCTGGCGTGATTCCGGTTAAGATCAGATAAAAAATGTCAATATTTGGCGCTATCTTGGTCTTGTAAAGATGAATAAAACTGATCGGGTATCATACTTAATATAATTCTAATAGAAAATAATATTGTAAAAGTTTTATTTACATTTGCGGAAGATAATTTACATCTACGTATAAAATGATGACCAGACTTTCTTGTAGCTTTTAAATGCTTTAATCTTTAGATTAAAAGAGCTTGCCTTGCTTTATTTTACAAAAATTTCCCCCTCATCATCTCTCATTAAACAGAGAGGATGAGGGGGAAATTTAGCTACAACAGGGTTCAAGAATTATAGTATGACTACTAGTAGATCAATGAGAGAAAGAACATTCTTTTTTACAAGAAACGATCATGTTTTATTTTAGCGGAGGGTAACGTTGTCCGCAAAAGATTAGAATATGGCTTTAATAATCAATATCATCTCGCTTTTTCCATTTAAGAACGATAAAGTTTAGTTACCCCAATATATCTCCCCAATAACAATTAACTTAAAATAGACACAGACTCTTTTCTAACCAGAAATAACTCTGATTTTAGGTATTCTAGTTGCCTCACGATGGAATCTTATTATTATGGTATTTTACCATCAATATATTTATCAGTAGCTATTTCATCATGAACAGACTGTGTAATAAGAATCCATCTAATAATTCAATCCATCTAATAATCCAAAAATAAACAATTAAATTGTGTACTAACACCGATCCTAATTTAATACCACTAGATAACTCAAATAATCTTTTTTGTAATACTTTAATAGTAGCATGATAAGGGGATAGTTAATAACTATAATACTGCTTCGCTTACAATCAAATAAAATAACATGACAAACTGTTTACAAATTTACGCTTCTACTTTTGCATAATCTAAAAACTTTACTACGTAAAGTTAACAACATAAAACTTTTTCCGCTTCAGTAACCTTAGTATTTACTATCTTTACTTTATTGAAAGATAAAGATCATAATAAAAAAATACTTGTATAACATTTATCATCTATTAAATAGATATCATTACACTACCTATATGATTATTTTTAGCTTTAGTATAAAATACTTACTTAATTGCAGCAATAATATTCTGCTATATTGCACTGGCACTCATCTTCAGGTATTAAGATATTTTTTATATCTTGATATGAATAATCAGCTTCATCAGCATGTGAATTAAATTTTCTTATCCTTAGTTAATAAATTTATGGCTATTTTCTACCTTAAGAAAAATCAAGTAAAATAGTAATAGAAATTCTCACTGGAAAAACTAATGCTTGATTGTTTTCCGTTTTATTTTTAAAATAAAAAATATTATCAATCACAATGGCTAATTTTCCAAAAACAACTTGTGTTCAATGATAACCAATAATAAACCCATGATTATTAAATAATCCATTTTAGCACTATTATCTCCTTAACCAAAGCTGCGGATTAACTGTTTTACCTTGACGACGGATCTCAAAATAAAGCGAGAAACACTGCTGCCCACCACTACTACCCACTAATGCAACAGGCTGACCTGAGCGAACTTGTTGACCAACATTTACCAATGCACTCTGGTTATAACCATATAAACTCATATCTCCCTGACCATGATCAATAACCACCACTAAACCATAACCTCGTAGCCAATCAGCAAGTAAAACACGGCCAGCAGAAATAGCTTTAACCTCTGTTCCTTCAGAGGCATTGATCACCATACCATTCCAGAGCAATTCATCGGAAATACTTTCACCGTAGTAATGAAGGATTTCTCCACGAACAGGCCATAAAACCTGACCGACAGGATGACCTAAACCACTTGCACGCGCTATCAAAGCTAACTCATCTTCGGTTGAAATATAAGTAGTTCCTTTTTGCTGTGTTTGCCTTCCTTTTTCTCGAATACGCACTTCCTCTTTTGTTTCCCTTTCCACCCTAACTTTTGATTCTCTTTTAGCTCTGACAATTTTACTACGCAACAGTGTTTCGTTATGTTTCATCGTTACTAAACTTTTTCGATCGGCTTTTAAAGTTGATTCTAATGATAATAAGGTTTTCTTTCTAGCATCCTGTGCCGAATCTAGTATTTTCTTTTTTTGATGTTGTTTAGCTAAATTTTTTTTCTTTTCCAATTGCTTTTGTTGCTTCTGTTTTTTTTGTTCAGAAAGTAAGCTGGTTGTTTGCTGCAATTTAATAATCGTTTTCTCTCTGGCAGCATTTAAATAACTATAATAAGCTAAAATACGCTCTTTTCGTTGTTCTTGTTCACCTTTGAATAATAATTTAATCCTTTTTTGTTTACCTAAACGAAATACAGCATCTAGTTGTTTAGCTAGTAATAATTGATGGATCTGTTTTTGCTGTTGTAAACAGCTAATATTTTTATTTAACTCAGCAAGCTCTTTTTTTAATTGAGAAAATTTTTCACGTATTTCATATAAAGCTTGCCCAGCAGCAGCAATATTTTTTTCTTGTTTTTTTAATTGCTCAATTAAATGATTTCTCTCAGCTTTCTGCTGCTTAATACTTCTCTCTTTTTTTATAATATCTAATAAAAGATCTTTTAGTTTTATTTTATTATCACTAATAGGATTGGCAATAGTAATCAATGGCCAGATAAAAAATAGCAAAACAAAGAGTAACAACTTAACCACTACTCTCTTTAGTATAGCTAAAAGGATTAGGATTGAACCATATCGACTAATATTGTTCATATTAGTTCAGCATCCTGAAACAATATCATTTAAAATTATTAACAATTACTACAATTAGTAAACATTTCTTCTTCTTTATAGAAGAATACTGAAGAAACTTAATTTCTTTATTTATATAAATAATCATAAAATGAGGATATTTTAAAAGGTTTTTGATATAAATCTCTTATCTTATAAGAGAAGAATTTTTGCTATTAAAGGTTGCCATGAAAAGAAAGAAATAATATAGTTCAAAGAAACTCTTTCTTCACTTCCTCATAACATAAACCTGTGTCTCATTTACTTATTGACTCGATGATAATCGATCGGGTAATGTTGATTTATAAATTGAAGTAACTATTCCATTTCATACTGCTCACATTGTCACAATGAATATATTTTGCTGGGAACCAGTTCATTAGGGTTATAGCAATATCATCGTAAAATCCACGATTGTAGGAAAACATTTAACAATCTAATTAGGAAGCCCTATAGGGAGATCTATATTACAAAGGATAAATAATTTAATTATTATGGTGGATCTTGAATAACTTAACTTTACAAGGAGTTAACAAAATAAACAGAAATTTGTTTAAAAACAGCGTTTAGATGAGCATCATTTCTTCCTTCCTTTAGTAGCAAGAAGCAACTAAAATCTACTAAGTGCTATTTTGTTTAAGTCGATAAAATATTTTTCTTAATCCTTTAAAAGGAAGTGTTATTTTCAACATAGGAAAAGCAGAAAATATAGAAGATAAGGAAATAAAAGAAAAGAACAAATCTCGGCTTTAATCGCCAGAGATCGAAAAAGGTCATGTGAACAATGAGATTCTTGAAGAGTTTAATGTAGAGTGTTTAATTATCCATTTTCTTGAGTTTATAATAAATAAAGAGTCTATTCTTTGTCCATAGGGATGTAGAAGGCAAATGATACGAAATATTTGCTAGCGAGCATGAAATTTTATGGAATCATCGCCTAAACTAAATAAGATAAAGTAACCAGAGATTTATTAGTAAGGAATTCCATATTTAAAATGTAAAGAGTTTTATCAGACGATTAAAGGGATAACTGAATAGATTATACATATCATAAGGTCATTTTATTTGCCGAATTATCTGGCATGGAGAAAATTATTTAAAACTTCAACAATTGAAATGCAGATATAGTTAGAAACTACTATGTGAATAAAGCAGGATTCCTTTCCTAAGGAATCCTAAATAACCATATAATAGTATTTAATACTACTTTTATTTAGCTATTTTTAAGTAGTATCAATTAACTGATAATGCTAATAAATATCATCAGTATAAACCTTAATTTGCAAAAAAATCTGCTCAATCTTATGAAAATTAACTGTAATTATACAGCGATAAATATATACTTTGCAACTTAAATCTATCTATTACTAACTACAGGAGTAATTATTCCACATGATTCATGAAATCATGCAATTTATTAGCCGACATCCAATACTTAGTCTAGCTTGGATAGCTTTATTTATTGCTGTAATTACCTTAATCTTTAAGAGATTGTTCTCTAAAATAGAAAATATCACCCGTACTCAAGCGATACAATTGATTAACAAAGAAGAAGCGATTACTATCGATTTACGTTCTCATGACGATTTTTGTAAAGGACACATTATTGATTCAATCAATCTACCTTTATCAAAAATTAAAGGCAATAATATTATTGAATTCGAAAAAAATAAGAAAAAACCAATTATTATTGTTTCAGAAAATGGCATGAAAACATTTAAACCTGCTGAACAACTTCTACAATATGGTTTTAAACGTGTTTTTATTCTAAAAGAAGGAATTAATGGCTGGTCTAGCAAAAATTTACCTCTAGTCCGCGGCAAAAAGTAATAGATCAGATATAACAGAAATTATATTTATATAATTCAATGTTATAAGGACATTTAAAAGGTAATTAATATTATGTCAGAAAAAAGTCATGAAGAGCTGGTATTTCAAATCCAACGAATTTATACTAAAGATATTTCATTTGAAATACCAAATGCCCCTAATATTTTTCAGCAAGAGTGGCAACCAAAAGTCCAATTAGATTTGGATACATCGTCTAGTGAATTAGCTGAGCATGTTTATGAAGTTATCTTACGCGTTACTGTTACCGCTAGCATCGTTAATGAAATCGCTTTCCTGTGTGAAGTGCAACAATCAGGCATTTTCTTTATCGATGGTATTAAAAAAATCCAAATGGCTCATTGTTTAGGTGTTTACTGCCCAAATATTTTATTTCCATATTCGCGTGAATGTATTACTAATTTAGTTAATCGTGGAACTTTTCCTCAACTAAATTTAGCACCTGTTAATTTTGATACATTGTTTATGAACTATCTAAAACAACAGCATACTGCTAAAACTGAAAATTCGAAAACTCATTAGGAATTTTAATGAAAACTGTTTCAATAACAGTTATTGGTGCTGGTTCTTATGGTACCTCATTAACTATTATACTTGCCCGTAACGGTCATCGCGTCTTGCTTTGGGGACATAGTCCTCAGCATATTAAAAAATTACAACAAGACCGGTGCAACCAAGCATTTTTACCTAACATTCCATTTCCAGATAATTTATTACCTGAATCTTGCTTGAAGACAGCAATAACTGCAAGTCGTAATATATTGATTGTCGTACCAAGCCATGCATTTAATGAAGTTTTAAAAAACATCCAACCCTACTTAACGCAAGACTCACGCATTATTTGGGCAACAAAAGGACTAGAACACGGTACTGGGCGTCTCTTACAAGATGTTGCTAGCGAAACGCTTGGAGATAAAATTCCACTTGCCGTTCTTTCTGGTCCAACTTTTGCTAAAGAACTGGCTTCCGGCTTACCAACTGCTATTGTAGTAGCTGCTACTAATACAGAATTTAGTGAAGAGCTACAGCAACTTTTCCATTATGGTAAAAGCTTTCGAGTTTATAAAAATCCAGATATGATCGGTGTTCAGTTAGGTGGAGCAGTCAAAAACGTTATCGCAATTGGTGCAGGCATGTCCGATGGCATGGGATTTGGTGCTAATGCTCGCACAGCGTTGATCACCAGAGGATTAGCTGAAATTAGCCGGTTAGGCATCGCTATGGGTGCTAAACCATCTACATTTATGGGAATGGCTGGTTTAGGAGATTTAGTTTTGACATGCACTGATAATCAATCGCGTAATCGCCGATTTGGTCTACTGATCGCCCAAGGGATGCAGATTGAAGAAGCAGAAAAACAGATTGGTCAGGTTATTGAAGGTTACTTAAATACTAAAGAAGTCCGTACATTAGCGCAACGTATTGGTGTAGAAATGCCAATTACCGAGCAAATTTATCAAGTTCTATATGGTAATAAAAATGTACTCGAAGCGGCAGATACATTACTTAGCCGCAAAACCAAAGATGAAATTAAATGATACACGTACTTCTTAATTATTTAAAATTAATAAAATGTAAATGTCATGATAGGAATTTGAAAAAATTTAAATGATAATAAAGCAAGAAGACTAAATCTTAGCAAATTGTTGAACTAATATTAACTAGTTTTTATATGATATATTTCTTAAATATAATAATCTTGATAATTCACTTAGATATATTTAGTAAATAAGTTGAATATCTCCACTATTTTAGTAATTTCTATTTACCAGAATTATAGAAGATCCCTATAAAACATAAATAAATTATCGATTATGTTACTCATGATCTAAACCTATCGTGCAACATAATCTAATAGATGATAAATATTAAATCCTTTTATTATATTTAAAAGTCTTTCATGCTATATAAGATTATTGTATCAGTAACTAACTATAAAAAATGGATTACAAAATTAGCAATTTATTTGCAAAGTCAGATATTTATCTATTTTAGTATTGATACATATCCCGCAAAAATATTGCTTAGGTATTGCTTGATCACGCAACAGATTTCGTTATAGACGAAAAAGTATAATTAAAAATAATGTTTTGATATTAGAATTAATCACCTTTTGTAGAACCAGTAAAACTGGCGGGGAGAATCCCCCCTGCCTTTAAAGTTAATGAGAATGGAATGATCAAGGCAGGATCAAAATTTTTTGATAATACAGAAATTTGGAAAGTTGTTAAAATCAGCACTCGGTTCAGGTAGTGTGCTACACTCTCTACTTTTCTTCTTCTCATGGCAGAAGAAGAGGTAGCAGCAACTCGTAAAACTGAAACATAAGAATTTATTTAATCTGATTAGTTATCTTATTGAAATCCAGTTCACTGATGGAAAATCATAGAATATCAACCATTCTTCTTGTTCTTTCTTTAGCTTCTTCATTTATTTAAGATGCGCTGAAAATCTTGCTAACAAAATATCAATGGATTTATTAGCGGCATTACGCGTCTCTGGTATCAAGACATCTCTCCGCAGCTAAACTTTAACTTTCAGTTTTAAATGCCTTTGAGGAGAGTAAATAAAGCATATGAGCTATTTATATATCAAGCAGCATTGATATTTCGTATCTGAGACATCTTTTGCGTTATATTTAAAAAAATAAGAACAGTGCTCTGTAGTAATTCTAAAATATAGTTAAGCTACGCACTCTCATAGCATTGAAAAGTTTAACCAAACTCACTTCAACTTTCGATAATCATTTTCGACTGCAATGAGCTTCCCTTACATCCATACATAGTGATGCCAATAATCAACAGGAAACAAAGGCGATCACCTTGTTCCTGATAGAACAAGGTTATATAACACCGGCCAAGAAATAAATGTAACACATATCCCTTAAATCACGCAAGCACCCCATGATCTGTACTTTTTTGCCGAGAAGCGATATAATAGTTTTGTGAAAATCATCGATAAAGATGACTCATGGATATACAGATATGATAGCGACTCTTTGATATTTTTATACGATTAAGATAAAACAGGAGTTATACTTATTTTTGTATATGAGTTTTCGGAAAAATTGGTATATCCAGATTATTAATTTTATATATCATCTCAATATTATTGAGATGATATATATAAAAAATCAGATATTACCTCTGATCCTTTGTATAAATTCATTCATATTGAAACCAATAATCTGATAGGTGTGCCGCCTATTGAGGTTAAGCTCGAATCGCATACTGCAAAAGCATACTCAATACCACTTTATATTGATTAGCGAAGCCATACCATCGATCATAAACGGTTATTTGGCACGGCGAGAAAAATAAGACGACGGATATTGGCGATTTTGAGATTAAAAGCTTAAAGGTTTAAAGGGATTGCATTGGGTAACAAGATATACTTCTAGATCTCCTTACTTCAGCTTATCTGAAGCGTATTAAAAGCGTTAAAGAGTTTTCTACCATGCCTATTTATACCTATAAATTATCTTTATCGATGATTTCACAAAACTATTATATCGCTTCTCGGCAAAAAAGTACAGATCATGGGGTGCTTGCGTGATTTAAGAAATACAACTAACGTTTCTTTCTTGTCTTAAGGCCATATGCTGTTCTATCAGGTGCAAGCTGATCGCTTTTGCCTAATCCTTCAGTATTAACAATACTGGATATGGCCATAAGCAACAAGCTGCGTTCGAAGAGGTTTATTAAAAAGTTATAAGAAAACTGGTGGATAACTTTTCAATAACTGATAAGCGTATGGTTTAACCGCATCTTCAATTTTACCATAAAGAATAGGTGTCATTGATTTTTAGAATGCAATAGCAAAAGTATTCCTGAATATACAGGATCAACGCTGTTGGGTATACAAGATAGCTAATATACTCTGTCATTCCTCCACCAAAAGGAATGCACTAAAAGTTAAGGGTGAAATTGCGGGAGATTTGGCTAACAGAGAGCTATAATACCGCTAATAAATTTCTTGATGTTTTATTGGTAATGAGCTTCAGCGAATATCTCCTGCAACGATAAAAATTAAATAAAGATTGATAAGAACGGCTGACATTCTATAGTTTCCTATCAATGCACTGAGCATCAATAAAAATGATAAATCTAATTTGAATATCGGATTTTACTTAATAGTGTGAGGATATGAAACTAATGTTCGAATCACAGTGCTTCAAGAAAAAACTATTTAGTATTTAAGCTTTTTCCGTCTTTTCAGAAAACTAGAGCTAGACTAAATATATTTAGCTTTGACTCTGATGTTAAAAACATGCAATTTAAGGATGGAAATAGATTTATAAAGCATCAAGTACGGAGCCTTAACAACCTGACTAAGGTTGTTTACCTGCTAATAACAAAATGGGTACTTGTTTATAACTCAATCTGATAATAAAACATAACATTTCATGATCTTAGGTTAAATCTACGAGATCAATAAGATAAGTTTTTATGTTTTAATACTAGACAGTCTAGATTGCACTAGACAGAATATTGTTTATTGTAAAACATAAATTTATTATTACTTCTTTAATTTAATCTAGTAATAATCAGAATTATGATTGATCAATTATCATATCTACTATATCTTAATTTATTTTTATTTAACTATATTAATAGTGTCATCTAATTTATAGTAGAGATTCTATCTAATTTAATTATTTATTAATAAATAAAAATAACTATTTATACTATATAAACAAATATTTCAATAGGAATTGAAATTCATTTTTCTTAAAATGAATTATTAAAATAGTTCACTATTTTAAAAAAGTTGTTACATATAACTATCATTATTTTCTATCCAAAAAGGTTTTCTAAAACCTCTTATTAATTGTTGCACTGATAATGATAGAATCATTGGTGTTAATTTTATTAACACAGATAAAAATAAAATAATAATTTTATATTATATAGTATATAAAATAACAGAAATCTTTTACTAGTAAAAGAAACAACTTTTCTGTCAAATTGAATCTTATTTTTACCTTTTTTAAAAAGGGAGTTTAACAGTAATTTAATAAAATTCCTTACGAAAAATGTTGGAATTATAAAATGCCAGCAACTTATGCGCTTATTATTCCATGTTATCATCGTGTTATTAACCATAATAGTAATTTATAGCTTAGATACAGGAGAATAATTAAATAAAAAATATAGTTTTAGCTTGTAAAATACTATAAATAGTTAAAATTGAATAAAACTATATTAATAATTATTAATAAACTATATTATTAGTTTTTTGATTATTTCAAATTATTAATCTATATTTAAATTTTGAATTAATTTTATTGATCTTGGTAGTAGATCAGTGAGCAAAATTTTTTGTACTATACAAGATATAAACTGTGTCCTTTATTTATATAAAGGTAATTTTGATATCAAAAATTGAAGATAAAATTAAGTAGTTCAAAGAATTAAAATATCTTAGTTTTATCATTCCAGAAGTGATAGTTAAAGATGTATTCGTTCACTTTAGATCTATTAAACCAAAGATTTGAAGATTTATTTTTGAAAGTTAAAAAATTAAGTTTTTTCTCCTAAAGAGGAGAAAGAACCATCTGTATAAACATATTATTGCTATTTGCTTTACCATAAGTATTTATAATAGTCTATCACTCTTAATTAAGAGTGATTTATAAATTTTGCTTGCAAATCTGCATGATAAGATGAGCGCACTAATGGACTACATGCCGCGTGTATGAAACCCATTGCTATTGCTTTATTTCTCATATATTCAAATTCTTTTTGGCTTACATAACGTTTTATTAATAAATGATGTCGGCTAGGTTGAAGATATTGTCCCAAGGTTAGCATTGTTACACCATGCCGGCGTAAATCACGCATAACATCAACTATTTCTTTATTAGTTTCACCTAGCCCAACCATTAATCCTGATTTTGTCGGTATTTTAGGATGCATTTGCTTGAATTTTGCTAGTAGCTGTAATGACCATTGGTAATTAGCGCCAGGACGTACTTGGTGATAGATACGTGGAACACTCTCAATATTATGATTAAAAACATCAGGTGGCGCAATAGCCAAAATCGTTAAGGCGCGATCCATGCAACCGCGAAAATCAGGTACTAGCGTTTCTATTTTAATGTTTGGATTTTTCTTTCGAATAGCAGTGATGCTATCAGCAAAATGCTTAGCTCCACCATCGCGTAGATCGTCACGATTCACAGAAGTAATAACAACATATTTTAATTCCATATTTTTAATAGTTTCTGCTAATTTTGCTGGTTCATTCGAATCAGCAGCATTAGGTCGTCCATGTGCAACATCACAGAATGAACAGCGACGAGTACAGATGGCTCCTAAAATCATAAAAGTAGCGGTACCGTGATTATAACATTCAGCGAGATTGGGACAGGAGGCTTCTTCACAGACTGTATGTAAGCCATTCTTACGTATTGCATTTTTTATTTCTTTTATCCTACTGGAATCAGCAGGAAGTTTTACTTTTATCCACTCAGGTTTAGGTAAAATTTTTGTATGATCCGTTCTTATTGTTTTTATAGGGATCAGCGCTATTTTATCAATGTCGTTATATTTAATGGCACCTTTTATTTGAATTGATCTACTCATAATTTGCTAATTCCATTAGAGGATTTCCCCATACTGGGGATTAATAATAGATATATTTATATCTTATATAGATATAAATTATTATTTATATTATGTTTCAATTTTTTCTTAAAAATCATTAAAAATGATGACAATTTATTCTGCAAGTTGAAATTCTAATAGATTGCAGAAATGTTTTATTAATAAAGGTTCAACATCCTTAACTTGACTGCAAGGAACTAAATCATTAACTTGTGTCATTTGCATACCGGCATAACCACACGGATTAATACGTTGAAAAGGTCTAAGATCCATATTGATATTTAATGCTAGACCATGAAACGAGCAACCTTTATGAATACGTAATCCGAGAGAGCATATTTTTTTTTGCTTAACATAAACACCGGGAGCTTCGCGCTGAGAATAAGCGATAATGCTAAATTCAGACAAAGTATTAATTACTGTAATTTCCAGTATAGTAATCAGCTCTCTAACACTAATTTTATTACGCTTTAAGTCTAATAAAATATACATTATTTGCTGACCAGGACCATGGTAGGTAATTTGTCCGCCCCGATCAGATTGGATAACTGGAATATTTCCAGGAATGAGTAGGTGTTCTTTTTTACCTGCTTGACCTTGAGTAAAAACAGGATAATGTTCCACTAACCAAAGTTCATCTAGTGTATTAATCGTACGTTTTTTTGTAAATTGATGCATCTTATTAGAAATAATATAATAAACCTGCAATCCAAGTTGACGTAAAATAATAGTTTTTTTAATAATATTTTCCTGCCATTGATACTACGGATACACAATATTTATGCAGTATAACCTGTATAAATCATTTTTGCTAAAAAAGTTAATGTGACGCTTAAAGTTATAATTTATACCTACAACACCATATGAACTAATTCTAATTTAGCTAATTCTTCATACAATTTTTCTATTTGTTCAATATTAGTTGCTATGATAGTAATTGATACTGAAAAAAAATTACCTTTACTACTTGGTTTAACTAATGGTAAATAATTACCTGGAACATACCGTTGAACCAGCTCAATAATTTGATCAGTTAACTCAGGTTTAGCTAGCCCCATCACTTTATAGGTAAATAAGCAAGGAAACTCTAATAACTTATCTAATTTAGTTTTCATAGCTACTCCTAAATACCAACGCCACGCTTATTATAATATAAATATAATATTATATAGATAGTATATTTTTGGCTATTTTTGCAAAGGTGTTGATAGAAATTCTTTATACTGTATAAAGAATTTTTGTTTCAAAGATTGCGATGAAAAATCAAATAATTATATAGATCAAGAAACTCTTTTCTCACTCCATATCAATATAAAACTGTATCTCATTAGTTAGTTCGATGATAATCTATTGGATCATGATAATTCATACATTGAAGCGACTCATTCTACTTTATCTTGCCTATCTTCTTATTAGTAAGATGTTATCCGCTAAGTGGAGAACCAACCCCATTAAGGTTACAGTAATATCCTTATAAAATCCTTCATTATAAAAAACTATTTAACAAAAATACTGGAAATTCTCTAGCGAGATTATATCAGAAAGATAAATGGTTTAGTTATCTTTGATGCATGTTAAATAGTTTGAATTTACGGGATGAGGTTAGAGAAGCAAGCAGAAATTCATTTAAAACAGCGTTTAAATTGCATAATTACTTATTGCTTCAGCGGCGATATCTAACTTAAATGCACTAAGTATATTTTAAAAAATCGATAAAACATTTTTAATGAATTCTTTAAATAGAAGCGTTATATTCTCAGATAGGAAAGCTAGAAATATGAGAGAATAAGAGTAAAAGGAAAGAATAAATTGCGATTTTAATCGCTCTAAATTAACAAAGTTACGCGAGCAATAAGATTCTTGAAGAATTTAATTCATAGTGTGTTAGATATTTTTTTAACCTGATAATTGATAAAGAGTTCATACTTTGTTTGAATGTACATAAATATTACAAAACCTTTTCTATAGTAATCTATAAAATTACCACAATCGCCTAATAATGCTAGGTAACTATAGAATTATTTGCTAAGGAATTGTATATTTAAAATGTGAACAGTTATTTTAGCCGATAAAAAAGGATGACTGAGTGTTTTCCATGATATAAAGTTGTTTTATTTACCGAATTATCTGTCCTGGAGAATATTAATTGAATACATAATAATTGAAATACAGATGTGATTATAAACTTTTGCGAGCAAAATAACAACTTTTACCAAAATAGGTATTAATAAATAGATTTTTAATATATTAATCATGCTAATATTAATAATAGTAATTTTTATCGGAAACTCATCTAAAACTGTTAGAAAATTACTACTATTAACCTTTAATAGTATTGAAGATATCAATATACTAAAAGGCAATATTGGCGCTTATATAGGAAAGTCAGAAACGAATAATCGTCAATATAAAAGATATAAAAATACTGCTCACCTTATCATCAACAGATGCTTAATATCTGATAAAATTATATTTATCAATGAATTATGATGTATAACACTACTTAATGCCGGATAGATTTATACCGTATCTTTACTTTATACCGTCTCTCTCTCATTCTATCTTTTGGAAACCATGACCTAAAATATAAAATTAATGCTCCAGGACATAATTTAAGCAGATATGTCGAAATAATCAGTAAAATCATTTATTATTAGTGTTGATTACACCAGAATAACGATTAAATTGTAGAAAAGATGGGGAATGAATTAGCTTGCTATTAATTAAATATTATAAAATCCCTAAGAATATAGTTAAACATCACATTTTTTATCTGGTTTCTAAGGATGTTCTTAAACCAGACTGAAATTTTCTAAACAATTGATAAAAAGTATGTTGCTTTCTCTTGAAGTGATGTTATTTTTCCCAGTTTTTTTAAAAATTTCGTTACTTGTTGATTACTCAAAAAGTTAAATTCTGATTATTTGTTCCGTGAATTTTGAATGCTATCACGCTTTGCTCGCATAATATCTTACAGCTATTATTTAATTTATCCCAAGTATCCCTCCCTAACCACCAATGATTTCAGTGCGTGAATAATTGAGTTTGTCTGATGGACAGACAAGTACCAATAGCGGATATTTATCATATTGAATAAATCACCCGTTATAGATAAATAAAAGCGTTTCCGCTCTTTTCCTAAACCACGCCAGAGCAAATACAGTTACCAGGATTTCTACATACAATATTTCGAGTGTAACAGCATGAAGATCTATATAGATAGGTTACCTGCATGCAGATCTTGAATTAATGTTTTATCATTAATTTTATGCTGATTGGATATTGTATTTTAGTAAAATTTGTCATTTCCAACAAACTTAGATTTTTAAAAATTTAAAATTCATGTAAGATTTTAATCAAAATCAGCATACAAAGTTTTCAGATGGAAGATAAATGCTAAAATAGCAAGATAGATTATCTAATGGTGTTAAAAACAATAACTAAACATAGATTTATAGCAAAAATTATTAATTTACTCAAATTGATAGCAAAGTTTAGAATAAAATCAATAAAATAGACTAGAAACATCAAAATTAAAACCACGAATTAAGTTTTTAAGATAGCTAGAAATTTATAATTGTTTTTAAAAAGACCGAAAATTCTTTTTTCTAAAAAAATAAGAATCGATTTACTGTGCATCTATTATAAGAGAATATTTTATTGGAGTGTGTAATTCTTTGATCTAATCATCAATTTTAGAGACATTAACTTATAAGTTAAGTTTAAAAAGCATTTTTTATTTTAAATATTATTTTAATAATAATTCTGTTGCCTATTTTAGCAAACTAATTGTCGATAAATAACCTATCACCATACAAAATGCATTTTTACAGGGGAGATCTGTGCGCAGGAATCCTTTTTATCAGAACAGAGAATCTCAATTTTTTGCTTTTCGTCATCTCAAGTAGATTATATATTTTTGGTAAAAATGTACTTAGTTTACGATTTTGACAAGAAACTAAGTAATGTAACATCTTGAATGTTTGGTTAAAATCTATCTTATATCGCCAGATCATCCATTCCTGCATCAGGGTTTCTTTCGATACTGCTTAAATCCAATCCCATTACAGTAATGATGCACAAAAACTCTCTCAGTAATACTGCAGTTTTAATGCGAGTATCTGGCGTTTAAGATAGAGTCAGAGGTATTTCACGCTTATACTTCGCCTCTTTTATCTTTTTAACGAATTAACTTTTCAGTAAGGGGGAGGGGGTTCACGTTATATCTTCAGATAACGCTGTTACTGCTTCCTCTACTGCATATATATAGTAATAGTAGGAAAAACTGAGAATATTAAATTATAAGCTATAACATAGAAGACAGATGATAGTATTTGCTACATTTCTCTTAAACTGCTCTTTTAAAAAGTAGATACGCTATACAAAATATTTAATATTTAGACTGCTACAGAGTGATATAGAGACATTGGAACGTAGCACATACTACGCTACTTCAGGAAGATTCATGATCTAAATATTATTTCATACTCTGTGATATATTAATTTTTAACTATCTTAGCAAAATGTTGTTTTTCTGCGAGCAGAAGAATATGTAACCACGTTTGCATTTTAATGGTTGCGCTTTTAAACAATTTTATCAAGTCCAGATAATTCGATAAATAAACAATACTACGCCAGATAATTTACTCACTATTCTTAATGTCTGATATAATTTCAGATTTTTAATCTGGAATTCCTTATTAATAACTATTTAATTATCCATCGTTATTAGGCGATGAGGTAATTAATTTTATATTTGCTGGCAAATTTTAATTTTTAGCTTTAATTCAAGAAAAGAATAAGCTCTTTATCAAAAATTAACTTAAAAACGGCTAATTACTTTTATATTGAACTTTTTAATAGAGTTTGATCGCTCATATGATTCTGTAAATATTAAACGATTAAATCTCAATTCCTTTTTTCCTTTTATTTCCTACTTCCCCAAGTTTTCTATCTCTCCTATATGAATATAACACTTCCCTTTTAAAAGGTTTAGAAAAAAAATGTTTCATTGATTTCAATAATAGCACTTAGTATATTTAAGGTTGGCTGTTCCTGCTGAAACAAGACTAGTAATGCCTATCTAAACGGTGTTTTTAAATTAATATCTGTTTGTTTTTATAACTTCTGCAAATTTACGCTATTCAACTATATCATAAATAAGTAAATTATTTATTCTTACAACATAGTTTTATCAGAGGATATTTAATAAAATTGTTAAATGTTTTACTACAACCTAGGATTTTGCAATGATATCAGTGTAACTTGTTATAATCTCTCCAGCAGATAAGATGTTTACTATTAAAATATTGGCAAGATAAGGTGGAGTGAAGTTATTTCAATGTATTAATTAACATAATCCAATAGCTTATCGCTAAGCAAAATAATAAATTGCAGATTATGTTAATAAGGAGTAATGAAATAGTCTCTTTGATCTGTATGACTATTTACTTTTTATGATTTCATTTATAGGAAAAATCCTTTATACACTACAACAGATTTTTACCAACACAACCTTTGCAAACATCATCATCGAGCACCATAAAACAGGTTTCCTTGCAGATACTGATGAGTTTAGCAGGAGGGTGGGTATCAGAAATAGGATAGCTGCGGCGTATTAACCACGCCAACAAAAATCCACTCTCGCGCTAATTCATACCGAAGTATACCATTCTGTTCTAAAAGAAATGATATCCCCCACATATTGCTTCAATAGTCAGATAGTTCATAATCAACAACTCGGATGTGGTATTTACCGTCATTGCGTAGGCTAATGGTAGTAGCAAATTCAATAAAGTAGCCTAATATTCTTAGCTAGGTGCAACACAGGTCGTAGTTACTAAATATTTATCTTGGTGCATGCAGGTACGTGTTATCGTTGAAAAGATCAAAAAAGAAAGTCGTTCGCTATAATACCTTGATCAGATCGATTAACGCTTTACCGTTACTTCCAATAATCTAGATGTATAACCCCGCTGCAGCATCAGAGGTGATAAAAATGTATTGCTGATCAACCGTTGATAATCCTGATCACGATTTGTTTTTGAATACTCGACGCAGTACACATCCACTTAATTTATTCTCATGATGAGATAAATCCTTCAAGACGCTCTGACCATAATGATGACCGAGCGATAAATCCTGATTTTATAAGCCTATGTTAATAAACATTGTTGATTTGCTTGCAGAGTAAGATGATAATTTTCATCTATATTTTAATTATTCTGGTTTTAAATAATTCTCTCCAAGAGAGATAATTTAATAGAAAAAATAATTTCCAGCATAGAATTTACTTAGCCACCCCTTTAACTCGGCAAAAATAGATATTTACATTTTTAATATGAGAAACTCCTTACCAATAAATTTCTGATCGTCTAATCTTATTAGACGATGCTAAATAATTTCATGCTTACTGGCAAATATTTTATACTATTTAACTTCATCTAAGGAAATGATGGACTCTTATCAATAATTGGATCAAGAAAATAGTTCATACACTTTGTATTAAACTCTTTAAAAATCTAATCGCTCACATTACCCTGTCGATCGCGGGTAATTAAGACCACGATTTATTTTTATTTTCATCTCTTCTTCTCCCGCGTTTTCTGACTTTCATATATGTCAGATATAACAATCCTCTTTAAAGGATTAAGAAAAATATTTCATTGATTTTAACAATATCACTTAGTGCATTTAAGTTAATTGTCGTCATTGAAGTAAGAAAGCAGCGATCCATTTAAACACTGTTTTAAATTAATGCCTCTTTATTTCGCTGATTCTTTAAAATAAAGATATTCAACATAGATGCAGATAACTAAAACATTTATCCTTTTGATACAGTTTTGCTAGAAGACTTGCAATTAGATTGTTAAATATTTTCCCGCTATCGAGAATTTTATAACAATATCACTAAATTCTAATAAATTTCCCCCTAGTGAATAACATATTCACTATGACAATATGAATAGGATAAAGTGGAATAAGTTGCTTCAATGAATAGATCAACATAATTCGACAGATTATCGTCGAGCTAAACTAATGAAATATAATTTTATGTTGACAGAGAGTTAAGAAATAGTTTATTTGAACTATATAACTGTTTTCTTTTTATGGTAACTGTTTGTAGCAAAAATCTTTCAGTATAATGGGGATGTCTACCAAAAATACCTTTGCCAACATATATACAGTTAAACAGTGCTCTGTGCATCGTGAACTAAACCACTGATACACGCATACCTAATGCAATTAATTACTAAGTGAATAGAGTTATTAAAAACATCATCTGATTTAGATATGCTGAACAAGTTGCTATAGTCCATCAGCAATAAGCCAAGGTATCTTAAAATGTCATGCAACTTTTGAATTAGAAACTAGCAAAAATAGAATAGGGTTTAATGAATGATCCCAGATAAAAATAAATTTATGAAAACCTTGATTTATTAGAAACTATAGATTGTACTAAAAATGCACTAGATAAACGCACGGGTAGAACCGGCAATAAAGGTAATCACTTTAAACAGAATTAACCATTTTATGTACGAAGTAGAACTGTAACTTATTAAGAGAATGGCGATATTTATTGGCTATTCTGGTGCAGACATCTAAATGACTGGATGTGAATAATAGTATGAGTAATGCCTTGCTTCCTCTTCTTATGTTAAGAATCGTATATTTTGATGTCATAACTAATTGCTAAACAGATAACTGAGAGTTTTTGTGATAGATTTTGTACTTCAGATAGCTGCCATCATCATCACTTCTGCTAAAAGTGATAGTAATAACTAAATTGTCAGTAATACATTTGAATTTTAAATATGAATAATAATCAATTAGTTACAATTTCAGAGTAAAAATATTGAACATATTAATATATGTCTATAGATTTCTGATAAGCTTTTTTCTAATGCAATTTAGTATTTTATTGATAAAAAAGATAGAAACTGTTTTAAGTCAGTCTATCTTTAAAAAAGATGTAATGGCAATGATGAAAAGCAGCATTATACAAAATATTATCTAAGATACATCTTCAGAGCAGAATTTATAGTGATTGAAGTCGAATATCTTTTCAGAAGAATCGATATCGTAATAGGGAATGCTTTTTCATGATGAATAAGTTATTAAATGTATTTATACCTCTAGTAAATTAGAGGAACAGGAAAGTAGAGGAGAGTCAGCTACTTGTAAAAAGAAAAAAATTACTTTTCCTTTGCAAGATACAGTAGATCTTAATATATCAACGTAATATAAAAATCTTACTGCTAGATTAAGGAAAAATATCATATGTTTGTTAAACAAGCAGACCGTTATCAACCTACTATTATTAACTAGATAAAAACTCTACAAAAGTAGAGTAAAAATTAAAATCAAGCTGCTCTTAATAATGTAGTTAAAAGGTGCATATTACCGGATAGTTTTCTTTGGTAGCTCTTGTTATACGCGAATAAATCAAAATGGCATTTATATTCCGCTAAAAATCAAATGGTAAGGCATATCGTAGCTAACTCAACCCATACCGGAAATTACAATAAAACCCACTTTTTAGCAGAAAGTTTTAAGTTAATAATTTAGTCATCTATAGTTGTCCACTGCACAAAAATTTTCTATCTGTCGCTACTTATTCTTTATATTATGTCTTCCATCCTAACTACGAATAAATTTACTACATAAATCCAGGGAGTTTCTCTAAAGATTAAGCTAACCCTAACAACGGATACTTTTACTAATCAAAAGTATCATTGTTTTAAATAAACCAACCTGATGGCAGTTGTCAATCAGACAAGGAAAACATTGGAAGGAATTTCTAGACATAATATTTCTAGATAATCGCATATCTCTCTGTAGAGATTAACTGTATATCCTGAGCAAGTATTTTGCCGTTAACTTTACGCTGATTTAAGTGTTGCATTTTTAGCTAAATTTATGATTTTTAAAAACCAAGGTTTTTAATAATCAATCATTCTTTTTATTATGGTTTCACGATTAAGTAAAACCCTAACCTATTTTACAATGGTTTATATCTTGATTCCCTTACAAAAAATTTATTACATTAATAAGATTATTATTCAATCAAGTGAATAGATTATCTTGCCAGTCAAGATAAAAAGAAAATTAATAAGCCAATTTGCATATGAATACCCGTTGAAAAACTGTATTGGCTATAAATATTGATATTAAACTTCCAAAGAAATATGTGTTTATTTTACTCCGTATCAATTGAATCATATAATAAAGTCCATCGTTATTAGAATTCGCATGGGTTATTAACCAATTGAACAAATCAGGATCTGAGCATTCTAGTAAACTAACAAACAGATATTTCTTATCTCTGTAAGTCTGTAAGTGAATCACTTTATACTTAAAAAACTATAATACCGATGTTTAACTCTCGCTTTTCTCTGTAAAAAACTTAGTAAATCATAGGTTTAATTATTAAAATCCATACAATTAAATAACCTTAAAAATTTTTGTAAATAATTTCTGATCCAGATCAAAATTTAACATAGAAATTTCTTAATTATTATCGAAATAATATAAGTTAAATTTTAATAAAAACTTATAATTAACCACTAATTAAAATCTTTATTATAAAAATAAATTATTCAATATTAATTTATTAGTTAATTTTGATAAAATTACTTGCTTTGTCAGTTAGTTATTTTAACATTATCACTACTTTTATCCAAGTTACTACGAATAAATACATGACAAACTCAAATAAATTTATACCAGCAACTTACAAAATAAACCATCAATTACCCTTAACGTTAATGTCACTCAATGACTGGAGTTTTATCACAGCAACGGGAATTGATGCTGAAAAATATCTACAGGGTCAATTAACTGCAGATATTATTGGATTAACTGCAAAACAACATATATTTACCGCTCATTGTAATCCTAAAGGAAAAATTTGGAGTACACTTCGTTTATTTCACTATAACGAAGGCTTTGGTTATATTTTACGTACTAGTGTTGCAGTAAAACAATTAACTGAATTAAAAAAATATGCAGTTTTCTCGCAAATAATACTCAGCCAGAAGTCAAATATTATTTTGTTAGGTATTGCTGGCCAAGGAGCTCGCAATGCATTGAACAAGCACTTTTCTCTTTTACCCGATCAGAAAAAATCTATTATTTATCTTGGGAAAACAATTTTACTGCACTTTAGTTTACCGTTTGAACGTTTTTTAATTATTACTGATAGTGTAACTGCTACTGAACTGACAAAATATTTTCCTCAACATGGGGATAGTCAGCAATGGCTAGCTTTAGATATTGCTGCTGGTATTGCTAATATTGATATTGAGAATAGTGAACAATTTACTCCTCATGCCGTTAATCTGCAAGCATTACCTGCAAGTATCAGTTTTCAGAAAGGCTGCTATAGTGGGCAAGAAACAGTCGCTAGAGCAAAATATCGCGGTTCTAACAAACGTGCCATGTTTTGGTTAGCAGGGACAGGAAATTCTCTACCAAAAGCTGGAGAAGCTATCGAGTGGAAAATAGGTGATAACTGGCGACGTACTGGAACAGTATTAGCTACTGCTAGCTTAATAAAGGGTTTAATTAATCTTCAAGTTGTCATGAATAATAACATGGATAAAGAGAGTATTTTTCGTTTGACTGGAGAAATTAATAGCAAGCTAACTATTCAACCTCTGCCTTATTTATTGACGGAAGAGAAATAGCATATCCATCGATTGCTAATAAATTTACTTAGATAAGTACTTTTCATACAGTAAAACTGAGATTTTAAAATATTCTCCCTATTATAAACTTAATGTGCCTAATTAAGTAATTTTTTAGTAAAAAACACTACTGGAACCCCCCTATCACATTGTTTAGCGTTAGGGTAAAACATTCAGTCTAATCTAATTAATGACTAATTGTCTATAGTTTTAATCAGGTTTAATTTATTAAATACAATTAAATTAGCATAGATTATCTTAATCCACTTTAATTTAATCTCAAACAGTAATTATAAGATTATATTAGAAAAGGTTATTACTTTGTTTGCAGAATAATATATAGCTCATCTCTGTATTTCAATTATTATTATTTCAACCAAGCTACTATAGCATAGCTAATTCAGTAAATAAAAACTCTTATTCATAAAATCTACTCAGCCATCTCCTTTAATTAGGTTATATAACTGTTTATAGTTTAAAGTAGAATTCCTTACTAACAAATTTCTTATTACCATCATTATTAGATAATGGTAACTAATTTATGATTGCTGGCAAAGATTTTTCATCATTTATCTCCACTAAGAATTCGTTTACTCTCGTAAAGTTAAGCTATTCAATATACATCGGAGATAACTAAACCATTTATCCTTCTAATATAGTTTTTCTATTAATCTTCTAATATAAGATTATTAAATGTTTTCCTACAATCATAGATTTTACAACGATATTGTTGGAACCCCTCTAACATGAATATCCCAATAGATAACATATTTACTTTTATCATATTGGCAAAATAAAGTGGATTGAGTTGATTCAATGGATTATCAATAATAATCCATTTTTACCAAAAACTAATATATTGTATGTTATCTTATAAGTGAAGAAAGAGTTTTTTTGATCTGTATTGTTGTTTATTTTTAATAGTATAACTTCTCTAGCAAAATCTCTTGTACTTTTATTTTTATATAGTATAAGGTTTTTATAAAAAACTTTTATTACATAGCCAATTACAATTTTACCTCTATTATTAAAGGTATAAACTTTTCACTTGCATCATTGGTAGAACGTAGTGGCACCTTAAACTCTGCAAAATAGATGGTAATTTTCCATGTTGAGCATTAATAGTTACATCAGCACATCATTAACATCAATAGTGATAATATTAATTTTAACTTGCTCAACTTGAGCAAATCTAGTATCAATTATATCTTGTTAAGATATAACTCTCTAGCGGTATATTTTCTTACTGGCATTAAGAAAATATCAATTATCTCTGTTAATTTATTATTAATGATTGACTCTAGAATAGAAGAATAAATATAGTTAAGAACTTAAGTTACTCTTTAAGTAACTATCAAAAACCATCCCTATTTTGCTAAAAGCAAATAGAATAGTTTTACTGGTATATCTATTTAAGTTAAAATTTTATTAGACTTTATATTCTTTAAACTAATGCGCTATAATTTTATAGATATTATAACCCTTAAGCTTGACTTAATAAACATTGTTTTCTATTTTATACATTATTTCTTATAACAATTCCCTTGCCTATTTGTTAAAATAATCGTCAATAAAAGTAATCTGTCACCACATAGAATCTATTTTCATATTTTGTGAAAAGAATTGTTTTATAAAAACGGCGAACCATGGTTTTCTAGTTTTTTGCAAGTCGTTATTATTTCCAGTGCCTTATATACCTTCAGTAATAGTTCGCCTTGTTTACGATTAGATAAGAAATCAAGTAATGCACTATTTTAAAATGCCTCGCTAGAATATGATTAATATAGCACTCAATCATTTCTTCCTGACTTAGGATCTGTTGCCGATACACTGATTAGTCCGTTAATTATCTAATGATATAGAACCTCCCCTATTATGCATTCGATAAATCTTGCAGTTTTTAACGCAAAAATACCAGTTATCCGGTTAAAGTCTAACATCAGAGATATTTCATGCTATACCAGCACCAAATTTTTTAGCTTTTTAGAGAAGTGCATTTTTAGTAACGCCGACGTATTCTGCTTTTAAGTAACGATATCCTCATCGCTTACTATCGCAGATATGGAATAGAGTAGAAAAGAAGACTATTAGAATTTTATCAGATTAAACCTCTGATACAGTCGTTAGATGATAACGTATTACTAGATTTTTCGACGCTTTTTAAAAACAGCTCACGTTACAGAATTCTTAATATTTAGACCTCCACAGAGTGACGCAGATATAAACATATGAATATTATTGATTTATCAACCATAAGTGTGAAAGGCAAAGAGGGTATTAATTAGATACCCTTATCTTCCGTATCCATAGCAGCATAATGTGGATAACGATTCCAAAACAAAGTGTTGGAGTTATAGCTAGTTATTGTGAGTTGTGATGATTTCTGATCTATAGTATTTCAGAGAAAATGATATATCCTGCTGATTAATTTCATGAATGACTTCAATAACAGAGAAATGATATGCCATGAAAAGTCTAGCCTACAGAGATATCTGCCAAAATCAGATATTACTTATGATTCCTTTACATAAACTCATTTGTAATGGTAGCAGATAGATGATAGCACTGTTGTTGAGTCTGAACTTGAAGTCCATTCCTGTGATAACGTACTTGAACCCCGTCTTCTTTGATGGACGTCAACCAGTTATCTGTATCGGTTATTTCCACAGAGAACTTTATAGATTAGCATTGACGATGTTAAAATTAACATGCTGAAGGTTAGAGATCGTACATCAACATTATTGAATATATAAAAAAGCTAATGTGCTGGATTTACTATCCAAAGTATCATGCATCACAGAAAATTAAGATTAATCTATTAGGAAGTCTATCTACAGAGAGCCGAGATGCCATAATAAAGCCAATGATTGTTTTGTTGATAAGGTTTTCAACGCATCCTCAGCGTGAGGATGTTGGAGAAAGGTTAAGAAAAATGGCTGAGAATTCTATGGCTTCCGTCAGTCAGTAGGATTTGACCTCAATAAGAACGACGAATCCGGATTGAATTAACTTTTGTGATAATGAGGATACAAAACTTATGCAAGAAGCAGATCACTTCGAAAAATAATTCTTTAAATGACATTAAAACTATTTTCATCTGCTCAGAGAAAATAGAATTCAGGCTGAGAGAATTTAACCAACTAATCTTAGTGATAATAACGTTAAATTTAAGGATGAAGAATAGATTTACAAAGGATCAAAGCAGAATATAACCTGATCGACATACACTACATTTGCTAATAATTCAAGAGTCTGATATGGAATATCATTATATCAAAGTTATTTAATTATAAATATGATGTTTATCTAGATAATTTTTATCGCAATATCGTTTTTATAAGTGATATGTATTATAAAATTTATTTTTTCGTGATTTTTATAATGATTATTTATGATCTGGACTGCCAGTTTTTAATGGGAAATCTTTATAATATCTAAGAATTAGACTAGAAATTTATTTTTAAACTATAGAAATTTTTATTTGATATAAATACACAGGGATATATTCATGCAACTCATTATGAGCCTGTTGGGAATGGTAGTATTGATTTTTATCGCTATTATTTTCTCCAGTAACCGTCGAGCAATTAAATTCCGTACTGTATTTGGCGCATTTGTTATTCAAATGGCAATTGGCGCGTTTGTTCTTTACATTCCTGCAGGGCATCGCACTTTAAAAAATATATCTGATGCAGTCTCTGCCGTAATTGGTTATGGGGAAGTTGGCATGGATTTTATCTTTGGTGCCTTAGTTTCTAATAAAATGTTTGAGTTGTTTGGCGGTAATGGTTTTATTTTTGCCTTACGTGTTTTACCGGTTATTATTTTCTTCTCATCATTAATCGCTGTACTTTATTATCTTGGTATTATGCAGTTTTTTATTAAAATCTTAGGTGGACTATTGCAATGGATATTAGGTACCTCACGTACCGAATCGTTATCTGCGACCGCTAATATTTTTGTAGGTCATACAGAAGCCCCTTTAGTTGTTAGACCCTATATAGCCATAATGACAAACTCTGAGCTATTTGCTGTTATGTGTGGTGGACTAGCTTCGGTTGCTGGCTCTGTATTAGCCGGCTATGCGCAAATGGGGGTTCCAATGGAATATCTGATTGCGGCATCTTTTATGGCAGCACCAGGGGGATTGTTATTTGCCAAATTAATGGTACCAGAAACAGAAAAAACTCATGATTCAATAAATATGATCAGTGTGGCGAGTGGTGAAGAACGTCCAGTTAACATTATTGATGCTGCTGCTACCGGTGCTTCTTCCGGCATGCAACTTGCTTTAAATGTCGGGGCAATGTTGTTGGCATTTGTTGCATTAATAGCTTTACTTAATGGTATTTTAGGGGTGATTGGTGGCTGGATCCATATACCAGAATTATCATTAGAATTGATCTTAGGCTGGATATTTGCGCCAATTGCCTATTTGATTGGTATACCATGGCATGAAGCATCAATTGCCGGTTCGTTTATTGGTCAAAAGTTAGTTATCAATGAATTTGTTGCTTATATGAATTTTGGCGAATACTTAAAACCTGATAATGAAGGTATTACTGCAGGTAAACAAGTACTTTCTAAGCATACTAAGGCTATAATTTCTTTTGCATTATGTGGTTTTGCTAATCTGTCATCAGTAGCCATACTATTGGGGGGGTTAGGTGGAATTGCCCCAAATCGTCGTAAAGATGTTGCTCAATTAGGTTTGAAAGCCGTATTAGCCGGTTCGTTATCTAATCTAATGAGTGCTACTATTGCTGGATTCTTTTTATCCTTAGCAACAATATAACTTAATTTAACTTTCTATATTAAACATTAAACGGTTATTTTATCGCTAAAACAATAATATTAAATTATATAGAATTACATGATGGAATAAAAACTAACTACATAATGCACATTAAATATAATGGATTTAACTTTACTAAATGATCACGATATTGATGAAATTAAGATATAATGCTATTTAAGCAAAACTTTATAATATATACTACTACAAATATATATTTATCCTTGCTTTATTTAATATAATACGGAAGATTTTAACTAAATAAAACATCACAAATATTCGCATTACTACGCTAATTAATTTTTAATTAGCGAGCATAGTATTCCTATTGAATTACTAAAACACAAACTGATAATGCTTATAGTACAGATTAAATTAATATTATTTTTTATTAAAAATTTATAACCCGGTAATAAGTAAATTGGTTTTAATCTGGTTAAATCATGTAAAAATTTATCTACCGAAAAAGGTGTTTTACTAAAAGTTATTATTAAATCCACTAAATTAAAGTAATAAAATCCTTATTTTACAGGTAACAGAAATTGCTATTGCTAACCATGTTAATTTTCTTAAGATATCAATGAATAAAATTGTAATAAATACAGATTAAATGGAAGGTTGAATTATATTTAAGATTATTCGAGATATAAATTTTCTAATCACATAAATTATAAGATGGCTGGCATCTGTTTCATGGAAAATAAATAGATTAATATTCATCATTTTTATTTTTCTTAATCATATAAAGTTTATTATATATTTTATTATATAAATAAAGATACAAATAGATGATTTTTAATTGACGATTATTAACTTTATTAATCTTTTTTATGCAATGTTTTAGTAATTGTTAGCATGAAGAAATATAAAAATTTTTATTTTAAAAATCTATAAATCATCTTTAAATAAAAAAGTTTTAATAATTATATTTATTGTAATTTTATATTTAAAAGAGATAACAATTAGTTATTATCTACTTGGATAATAGAATACATTTTTTTATTTAAAACTAAATTAATTAAAGTGAACTACTAATTAAGAGTAGCTATGAAATGTCTATTTATTATAGTTATTAATTATTTTTGTTTAAAACTATTACCGGATACTGATAAATTTAGTCATGATAGTGCAAAAACTTTAGTGACATATTGAAACTGATTATATATTTAGGTACAAGGAAACGATGATAAGGATCATAAGATAAACTCTTTACTTAATTTATTGCATTTTAGATTAGGAGAAACTGTTAAAGGAGCGCAGGAATATTCAATTAGCGTAAGATAAAGATACTGAAATTATTGCTTCCTATGTTCATGTAAGTTAGTTATTTTACTGAAAAAATATCCCATACAGCTCAGAAAGAGCTTACCTAGGAGAGTTTTACCCAGTTTTATTTGAATGAAGGTATTTTAAATAGGAGAAATACTTTTCTGCAATACTTATTGTATAAGTTTTAGTCCAGAGGACTATTATATAAACCTTTGTCGCACAAGGATATATTCATAACAAGATAGCTACTTGAGGATACAGTTGATAGCAAATTCTTATTTTAATAAAACTCCATCATCAGGAAACTACAATACTTAAAATTAAATCTGCTCTTCAGAAGAGTAAGAAGTTGCGTCTACTTTAGTTAGATGTTAGTTGTATATTCAAATTATCGTTGTTAAAATAGTAAAAACAAAATGATGTTCATTATCGGTTATGTTGGCAAAAACTGTTGGTAGAAATTTCTTATACTAATAAGAAGGATTTTCGCACAACGGTTGTTATAAAAAAGAAAACAGTCATATAGATCAAAGAGACTCCTCTTTTCTCACTTTTTGAAAAAATGAAGCTGCATTTTATTAATTCGTTTGGTGATAATCTATCGGATGATATCGATTCATGCATTGAGGTAACTCATTACGCTTCAATCTGCCACATATTGTCATAGTGAACATGTTATCTGCCGGAGATATTTATCTTAGGATTACACAGTAATATCGTTATAAAATCACTAATTGCAAAAAATATTCAATAATCTTATTGTAAGATGCTTTTAGGAAAAATTACATCACAAGGATAAATGATTTAGTTATATGTGTTATATGCTAAATACATTAACTTTATGGGAGTCAACAAAATAAACAGGAGTTGATTTGAAAATAGCGTTCATATTAAATCATTGCTTCCTTACCTCAGCGATAACAACCAATATAAACGCAGCAAGGTATTGTTAAGATTAACGAAATATTTTCCTAAAGGTTTCAAGGGGAAGTTTTATTTTCCAGATAAGAAAAGTAGAAAGTGCGAGAGAGGGAAGAAATAAAAGTAAAAAAATAAGTTGTATCTTAATCACCTGAGATCGATAGGGTCATGTATGAGTGATAAAAATTCTCGAAGAGTTTAAGACAGAGTCTTAAAGTAGTATTTTTCTTGAATTTATCATAAATAAAGAGTCTCTTTCTTGCTAAAATAGGATCTAAATAATAAGGAATCCATTTTATGGCGATCATGAAATTACCACAATCGCCTGATGATGTTGATAATCAGAGAGTTATTGTTAAAATGAATTCTACATTCAAATCATGAACAGTTATTTAACAAATTAAAAGGATAGCTGAGTAGATTCTATAGTACGGAATTGTTTTTTAGCGAATTATCTGACCTTAAGAGAATTATTTAAAATCATAATAATTAATATAATTGTGATTATAAAGTGATTATAAATTTCTCTACGAGAAAAGCAACACGCCTTTATTAATAAAGGCTAATGATTATAGTCATATTCTTTATTCCTTACAGACGATAGACACTATCATTTGATCAAAAACCGTAGTTTTTCTACAAAAATGTTTCTTTCTCTTTATAGATTCTGTTAGCCAGTCATACACAAATTATTCTTAAATCCCTACAATTACTCAACCTTTCCTAGAAAGAGGAATTATGAAAAATAAGGAAAAAAGCACAGCAAAGTTTAAACATAAAGCATTTAAAAGCTACGAGCCTAATTATTTTTCCATCCCATGTAGATATGAAATATCTTTCAAAAACGCCAAATAAATTCAAGATGTTATCTTTAAGATATATAAGAATATGCTGCACACCTATTTTGATTGACTTTATTTATCTTTATAAGTCAAAGAGATGAACAATACTCAATATTTCTTACGCGCTCTTAACTAAACATTTCCTATAGCTATTCATGGTATTTACAGACAATAGAAAATAATTTATAGACCGTCTTTGGTCTACGAAAATATTCAGCAAACGGAAAATATAAATTGCCTGTTTGTGCAGAGAGGAGGGAGGCCCTTGCTATAGAACACTAACTTAGCCTGATGATGTATACTACAATAAACGCTATAGTCAAGAGATTCAATCGGCATATGGAAGAAATAGGCTGCAAAACCATCATTTAATTCTGCTCAAGAGCTTGAGATTACTCCGCATTAATATTATTAACTATATAATTAGAAATTACTGCAATCAATATATTTTTGGTAGTAAAACTCCATTTCAAGTCATATGAAAGATTGATTTAAAGTTAAACCTGAATTATTCAAAAAATCATAGTACCTTGGTAGGTATAACAGATAATTATAAAAATGCTAATTTTAGATTATCTTAGTAATTATCAATATTCAGCGCAATTCTCTTAAATCAATTAGGTTAAGAACATAAAAATAGATAAGCCTATTTATTATATTTCAAAAGATTCAGTTCTTCAAATAGCATGCAATGAGAAGATTTTATATTAAAATACTTATTAGTTTTGTTAAATAGCGAAAAGTGCTGCATGAAGATGCTTATAACGTAAGGTATGTTTATTGCTCGTCCTTTTATCAATGATAAAACTAGCTATTTTAGCGTACTAGTAGTAGTGGTAATTCTTGAGATTATTCTATTAAATAACCTATACTAACAACTATATTAAAAACTAGTTGAAGAAAAAGCCGGCCAGCTAGTATTTCACTTGTCAAAATTATAGATATTTATATCAATGTCGATATTATTATACTAAGGAAGTAAAGCAATCACTATTGAAATACTATTTACTATGCTAGTCTTAAGAAGATTAAAAATCGATAGACCCTAAGGATGGTATTTACTAATTTTATAAATTTTAAGTTTTCATATAGATTCGTCGAAATCTTACGGATTATGCAGTTGGACTATAGTTATTTAATAATAGTTTTCTAAATTTTGTATTAATTGAGAACTAGGATAGTTTGATTATTAGCACTGATCATGATTGAGATACCATCTGGCTAGAAACTAATAATACACAATAAAATATTTCTATTTATTTTATACTCTACAAGTAAAACCTAAGGGCACTAGGTTATAGACAAACCTTTTCTGATACTGGTTAAACGATTGTGCAATATTTTCTTTTATTGCCAATGACATGATATGACATATAGCAAAACGCTATTTTAAGTATGATAGAAAATGTTTGTTTATATTCCCAATTTTATTAAAAAGTAATATAAGGAAATTATTTATGGGCACCCCACATATTAATGCTAACATGGGCGATTTTGCGGAAGTTATATTGATGCCAGGAGATCCTTTACGCGCAAAACATATTGCAGAAAATTATTTTACCGATAGCCGTCAGGTAAATAATGTTCGTGGTATGTTAGGTTTTACTGGAAATTATCAAGGCCGTAGTATTTCAGTAATGGGACATGGTATGGGAATTCCTTCTTGTTCAATTTACATGAAAGAATTAATTACTGATTTTGGTGTTAAAGTAATAATACGAGTAGGATCTTGCGGTGCTATTAGCCAGGAAGTAAAGTTACACGATATTATTATCGGCCTTGGAGCATGCACTGATTCTAAAGTTAATCGGCTAAAATTTGATGATAATGATTTTTCAGCTATTGCAGATTATGATCTGGTTCATAATGCTGTTACTGCAGCTAAAGCAAAAAATTTCAACGTTCGAGTAGGTAATATTTTCTCTACTGATCTTTTTTATACATCTAAAATGCAAGTATTTTATACAATGGAAAAATATGGCATTTTAGGAGTAGAAATGGAAGCTGCTGGTATGTATAGCATTGCGGCAGAATATGGTGTAAAAGCATTAACTATTTGTACTGTTTCTGATCATATTCGTCGTTGTGAAAAAACAACTTCAATAGAACGGCAAAGGACATTTAATAATATGGTTGAAATTGCATTAGAATCAATATTATTACTGGATTTAAAATAAATTATTAAATTTAAATCATTCGCTAATATATTGTTATTGATTTATATGATCTTAGTTAGAATAAAACCGATAGATAGTACTATGTATAACATTATTCTTAATAAATTAGCTATATTATCTATATTATTTAAATCTTATACTAAATTGATGAGTTTTAATTGTTAACATAAAAAGCCTTTCAATCTTTCTTATTAAAGATTAGAATAGAACAGAGCTATGCTCATTTCTGGTGATCGAGTTCTGAAATTATAGAGTATTCTGCTAATTAATTTATAAACAATTTTAACAAAAAGATATTTTTTGCCATAAAAGCCTATCTTATAAGTAATCTATAAAACTAAATATTACCTGTGATTCTTTGCATGAACTTATCTGTAATTATACCATGGAGCTGATAGGCGCTGCTGTTTAAGCATAGCTTGAAGGCATAATGAATACTGACTTATCAACGAGTATCATGATCGTCATCCGTAATGGTTACTTGCCAAAACGAACTCATATAGATTGCGAGGTATTAGTGATATTGAGATTAAAGTGACTAAAGTAGTAGAATAGAAGCGCAATAAAATAATCCTTCAAGGGGAGCTTATTATTGCTCCTTTATCTAAAGTCTATAAAAAGCAGCGAAGAGTTGCTACTTTATGGGTATTCAACAAGGCCATCATACCCACCGATGATTTTCACGAAACTTTAGATTTTCTCTCATCGAGAGAACATGATCTTTTCTGTCAGTTACCCCATCAGAAAACTGAAACAGAAATAGCTTAAATAATACAGCAAATGTGATGTTGTACCTTGCGTGATTTAAGCAATACACATTACATTTATTTCTAGGCTAAAAGCCTATACCGTTCTTTCAGACAAGCTAATTGTCTTTACATTCTGATTATTGTCTGTATCACTGTGTATAGATGTAAGGGAGCTTGTTACGATTAAATATGGTTTTCAACGTTATAAGTAAACTGAGCATGTTACTTAACCGTCTCTCCATACTTTTGTTACGAGAGATGGTGCTTGTTTTTTGGAATGCAATGACAAAGATATTCTCGGGCGCGCAGCATCGCTATTAGTTATACAATATAACTAATATACTACTTTCACTACACAAAGTGATAGAACTAAAAGCTAAAGTCGATTAGTTGCGTGAGAGATCTTGTTACCAGAGAGAGCCCTGGATACTACTAATAAAGTTATTAATATTTTTATTAGGAAAGTTATCAGAATAAGTATCAATACAGCGATGAAGAAGCTGTAGAAAGAGTGAGAAGAGCTGCTAATATTCTATGACTTTCCATCAGTGCACTGAGCATCAATAAGAATAATCAATTTGATTAAATCGGATTTTGTGACAGTAATCCTACAAATCTGATGCGCAAAAAGTACTATAGTTCTAGAAAAACAATCTTCTCAATAGTTTTAAGCTTTTCTAATCTGCTTAAAAAGCTAGAATTAGCTAAGCGAATTTAATCTACTGCGACTCTGCTGGTAAACTCCGTCTAATTTTAGGATGGAAAACAGATTTACGAAATATCAAAGTGAAACATTACCCTGACTTTCATACAACAGATTTATTATTAACTACTTTATGAGCTAATATGATTAAATTACTTATCTAATTTTTTGATATCAATATGCCGATTTTTTTCCAAAATAGCGGCTTTTGCCCGAATTTTAGCTTCAAACTGATCGATTATATTAGCATTATCTAAACGTTCTTTTTGACGAACACCATCTTCATAAAATCCACTCTTTACTCTTGCCCCTGTTACGCCAATGGTAGCAACCTCTGCTTCACCAGGACCATTAACAATACAACCAATAATTGAAACGTCCATTGGAGTAATAATATCCTTTAACCGATCTTCTAGTGTATTAACGGTATCAATGACATCAAACTCTTGACGTGAACAGGTTGGACAAGTAATAAAGTTAATACCTCGCGAGCGAATATGAAGAGATTTTAAAATATCAAACCCAACTTTAACTTCTTCAATCGGATCAGCGGATAATGAGATACGTAATGTATCACCAATTCCCTCAGATAATAATATTCCAAGTCCAATAGCAGATTTTACTGAACCTGCACGTGCTCCACCAGCTTCAGTAATACCTAAGTGCAAAGGTTGATCAATTTTATTAGCCAGTAAACGATATGCACCTACAGCTAAAAAAACATCTGAAGCTTTCACACTAATTTTAAACTGATGAAAATTTAATCTATCCAATATATCTACATGCCGCATAGCTGATTCAACTAATGCTTCCGGCGTGGACTTACCATATTTTTTTTGAATATCTTTTTCTAATGAACCACTATTAACGCCAATCCGAATCGGAAAATTTTTATCACGGGCGCAGTCAACAACCTGACGAATACGCTCTTCATTACCAATATTTCCCGGATTAATGCGTAAACAATCAACACCATATTCAGCAACTTTTAGTGCAATACGATAATCAAAATGAATATCAGCAATAACAGGAACATTAACTTGCTGTTTAATAAGCTTAAATGCTTTAGCTGCTTCTATTGTAGGAACAGAAACACGTACAATATCAACACCCACTTGTTCTAAAGATTTAATCTGCTTAACTGTAGCTGCAACATCCGTTGTCCGTGTATTTGTCATAGATTGTACTGTAATTGGTGCACCGTTACCAACGGGAACATTACCTACATAAATACACGTTGATTTACGCCTTTTTATCGGTAATTGATTATTCATCCACTCTCCCTACAACATCCATATTTAATATATATACATTATTTCTATAATTAAAGTCATCGAATTAATAATGCCTTCTCTTATTTGTTAAAAATTTATCACTATTTATAGACGTTGCCTTACAATATTTATTTACAATCCAGGTAATTTAAACTTGGCTGGACGATTAACTTTAATAAAGTGATTTAAATCAATAGAGTTACCTTTGAATAGTAGATTAACATTGGCTGGTATACCAATATTAAATTGGTAAGGAAGTTCACCATTTAATTCAAGTTTCTGACCTGCATTTTTAATACCACTAAATAAAATCTTACCTTTAGCATCACTAACTTCTAACCAGGATTCTCCTTTAAAGTTCATTACAACCCCATTACAGGATTCTATTCTTTTATAATCAATATTAGCAAAAGTTTCTGCTTTTCTATATCGTTCTAAATTACTATTATTAGCAGTAATACTACCTGGCAGTGCCACTGTTTTTACTTCTAGTGGATTTACTAATTCGATATTAACATTTATATCATTATTTTTTAATATTTCAGAACATAATGCAGTTTTAGATGTTGGCAATGCGCCATTATTAGCTATCGCTGAGGTTACCGGTTGTTGCTTATTAGTTTTTATCAACAATCTATTTATATTATTTTGTTCAGTCGTTTCTACTACATTTGAAGTATAAGAAAGTGGATCTACTTGTATTTGAGAAATATTAGAGCGATTCTGTTCAGCCATAGTGGAAATTTCTTGTTTTTGTGCTTTATAATCCTGCCACCACCAAATACCTACCATAGCAATACAAATA
>JBQMRQ010000002.1:0-117774 GCA_052174535.1 Arsenophonus sp. NC-WZS1-MAG3
GTTGACCACGACGTAAACTATCGCTATCCATTGCGGGTAGATCATCATGGATTAATGAATAAGCATGAATGCATTCAACAACCACAGCAGGTACATCCAGATTTTCCACGGTAACATTTAACATATCACCTATAGCATAAACTAAAAAAGGTCTTAGTCGTTTTCCACCAAGTAATGTGCTATATTTCATCGCCATAACTAGTTGACTTTGATTAAATGGAAGGCGCTGAAATTGGTTTAATAGAATTTTATTGACGCGATCTTGTACCCATTGGCGCTGTTCCGCAAAGGAAAGAGTCACTATTTCAGACATAATTTATTTATCTTCCGGCCTAAAGTTATCTAGTGGTGCATTATCATCGGCTTGTAATAAAATTTTAACGCGTTGCTCTGCCTGTTGCAACGCTTTTTGTCCTTCTCTAGCTAATTGGATTCCATGTTCAAATTCACTTAATGCTTTTTCCAGCGGAAGTTTACCTGATTCTAAGCGTGTGAGAATCTTTTCTATCTCTGTTAGAGAAGATTCAAAAGATAACGGATCTTGTCTATCAGATGTTTTCTTTTTATCCATATTTATTTACCTTAATATCTAATGAACTATGCGCGTGCCCAGGTAGTTTATTTTACTACATTATGCATAGAATTTATTCTTTTTATAATTTTTAACGATTAACATAGCACAATATATAAGTGAGATATATTTCTCCCATTTAAATTAAATGCTCTGCCTGCGCTAATTATATGTATAATATACGTTTATTTATAAAACTAAAAATCAACTTTTATATAAAATTATGAAATTTATTATTAAACTATTTCCTGAAATTACTATTAAAAGCAAATCAGTGCGCTTACGCTTTATTGCAATATTGGCTAGCAATATTCTTAATATATTGAAGGTGTTAGATTCAGAAATTATCGTTAATAGATATTGGGATAATATTGAAGTTCGCACTAAAAAAAACACATTTTATAATAAAATTTATGATGCCTTAACAAGAATTCCTGGTATTCATCATATTTTATTAGTTGAAGAACATCAATTCCGTGATATACATCATATTTTTGAATTAACTTATGAAAGTTATGCTAAATTTCTAACCAATAAAACTTTTTGCGTACGAGTTAAACGTTGTGGTCAACACGATTTTACTTCAATCGAAGTAGAACGTTATGTTGGTGGGGGATTAAATCAATATATTTCGTCAGCTAAAGTAAAACTCAACAAGCCTAATCTCACCATAAATCTTGAAATTAAAAACGATAAAGTTATTCTTGTTAAATCCCGTATTCAAGGCATTGGTGGCTTTCCTATCGGTACACAAGAAGATGTTTTATCATTAATATCAGGTGGTTTTGATTCAAGTGTATCTAGCTACATGTTAATACGGCGTGGTTGTCGAGTTCATTACTGTTTTTTTAATCTGAGTGGTACAAATCATGATATTGGCGTAAAACAAATTGCTTATCATCTTTGGCATCGTTTTGCTCGTTCACATAAAGTGCGTTTTATTGCGATAGATTTTGCTCCAATTATAAATGAGATTTTTGAAAAGATTGATGATAGTCAAATGGGAGTAGTCTTAAAAAGAATGATGGTACGGGCTGCATCTATGATAGCAGAACGTTATGGAGTTCAGGCATTAGTAACCGGAGAAGCGTTAGGGCAAGTTTCTACCCAGACATTAACCAATCTACGTATAATTGACAATGTTACTAACATATTGATTTTACGACCATTAATTTCATATGATAAAGAAAGTATTATTAATATTTCTCGTGAGATAGGGACTGAAGATTTTTCACGTACAATACCCGAATTTTGTAGCGTTATCTCTAAAAAGCCAACGGTGAAAGCAGTAAAAATAAAAATTGAAGAACAAGAAACTAATTTTAATTTTACTCTGCTTGATCATCTTGTTAGTAAAGCACAAAATATTGATATTCGTCAGCTAATAAATGATAGGCAAAATGAAATGCCAGAAGTAGAAATTGTCACTAGATTTTCAATCGATGATATTATTCTGGATATTCGTGCTCCTGATGAACAAAAAACACATCCACTCAAGCTTAAAGGTGTTAAAATAATGTTATTGCCATTTTATAAGCTGAATAACCAATTTGGTGAGTTACAGCAAGAAAAATCCTATTTGCTTTATTGTGATCACGGTATTATGAGCCGCTTACAGGTAATTTATTTAAATGAACAAGGTTTTAAAAATGTAAAAGTGTATCAGCCTTAATGTGATGATCAGTTAATTCACCTTACCTTAAGGATATAAATCAATTTAAGAGAATATGTACAATTTGCTGATATATCATCATTAGTTAGCACAGTAATAAATGCTAGGTGAAAGGAAAAATTGCGAAACAATTTCTGCTGTTTTTTGACAACTAATAGCTAGATAATTTTAAGTAAAAGTCAATAGGTGTTATCACTAGCCCCTGCCTAGTAAATAATTTTGCGTTCGTTATATTAAACACAAGAATTAACGCATTTATGGATGATAACTTTTATTTTCTAAACTAGAATAAACCGGTAATATTATCGATCATAAATAAATATGATATTCAAATATCCATTCAGAACTACATAAATTGCAGTAATAATTTACCCAAAATGATTGAGCTAATAATTTTAAATGATCAGAGTTTATCACTAAACATTTCTTTACTTTTTAGTTCACCAGTAATTCAATGGCACTAAAATCTTGTTCAATAATCTTAATTAAGGTGTGTCGGTAAGAATTTTTAGCTGCAAGAAAGGTTAATACTAATTTGCTATTATCTGCGGTATTCGCGATTATTACTGGAATATCGTATCTAGTTAACATAGCAATCACTATTATAAGCTTCTATTTTTTTGCTAGCATTACACCAGAAACGAAGATGATTAGGTGTGATGTTAGAGTTTCTCTATACTTTTTTTAATATATAAATAGGCTATAGTTAGTAAAGGTTGTTGTTTTGTTTGCAATGCAATTTGTAGTCACTTCCATATTCTAATTATTGTGGTTTTAATAATTTATTTCAGGCGAAATAATTCGGTAAATAAAACAATCCTGCACCATGAAATTTATTTAGATATTCTTTTAATCAGCTAATATTATAGCTGTTAATATTTTGAATATAGAATTCCTTACCAATAACTTCTCTAAATATTCAGCCTTATTAAGAAATAGTGACTAATTCATGCTTATTAGAAAAGATTTCGTATAATTTTGCTTCTTCCAAGTAAAAAAGGACTCTTATCAAAAATTAACTCAAGAGAACGGCTAATATATTCTGCATTAAACTTTTTAAAAATTTCATCGCTCATTAATAACACCTTATTAATATAAGGCGCTTAAAGCGTAATTTGTTCTTTCTACTTTTACCTCCTACTTTCCAGCACTTTCTATATTTTATGTGGGATTATAACATCCATCTTTAAAAGATTCAGAGAAAAATATTTCATCGATTTTAAAATATACTTAGTGCATTTAAGTTAGATATCGCCGATGAAGTAAAGAAAAACAGTGACTCCAATCTAAACGCTGTTTTAAAAACAATGCCTGTTTGTTTTCCTAATTCCAGTAAGTGAAGGGATTTATTTTAGGATTAGCAAAATTTGCTTGCATTATAATATATAATCATCTTGATAAGTACTTTACGGAACTAGATAACTATACTTTTTATACACTTTAGATTGATTTCTTATACGTATGCGATAAGAATATCAATTCTTATAATTACACCATATCTTTTTATGAACTTTTCATGTTTTTAGTCAGAGAATAAAGAGAAGAGGGACTCTTCCTGTAAAAGTACCTCTAATGATGAATAAACAAGTAAAAATAATCACACTGTTTTTCACTCATTTTGATATTTTTATCCCCACTTTCAGCTAGTATAAAAGCATTTAAGATGTGGAAGTCAATTTTTACTAGAGAGAAGGAGGGAATCGTAAGAAGATAATCTTGACGGTAATTAAATAGGCAAAATATCGATTGATATTGCGGCCTTTTTTGTTTATAAGTAAGCATATATTTTGATCAATCCTTATTGATACCAACCAGGAAATCATTAATATTCATGTGGGTTGTCTATAACATATTGAATAATATAAAATATATCGCCTTACCTATCTAGTTAAGTCACCGTAGCACCCAGAAGATTTAATAATAAATATGCTATTATATAGAATCAAGTTTCTAACTGTAGAATAGTCATTTAATTGAATGAAAATTATTTAACTATACACAGAGTGTAACTCATTCTATAACATAGAATGTGATTTACCTGCGTAACTGTCAACATTGCGAATATACATGAGAATTTAATCGATTATAGAGTAAAGTAATAAATATAAAATCTATAATATTAACATATTTTAAGGGATTTACCTGCTTAAAATATGCAATTTTCCCAACATAATCTTCCTGCTACCGTTCATAGAATTTTTTGGTAAAAATGAAATACTAAAAAATTCGGAGTAACCAATGAGCAATATCAAAAAATTAAAACGATAAGGAATGAAAAGGTAGATAACATTAACGAACGTTGCTCCACATGTAAAGGGGAGAAATTTGCTGCTTTCGGGATCTGCATGATCTAAGTATTGTTTATAGTCTTCAATATATAATATATGAATTTTTAAGAATTCAGGTAGATAGCTAAGAATAAATCTTATAAAAATCATAAACTATAATAAATCAAAAAATAACACGCAACTTCACCTATTACACTACTTATTTATCCGAACTGCTTTATGATTTCCTACCGAAATAAATGATGATAGAAACAGACTGAATTTCATAATACCTCAAAAGAAAGCATACGGCAATGATATACGACTTGGTTCCTAAATTTTTATCGACACATAGGTAATAATTATCCCGCCTCTAGTCATGATTTATTAAAATTTTAAGTAAAGGTAAAGACAAAGTCGATTATGCTGGATATAACTGTATTAAAGAGAAAATTACTAAAAAGTATGCTTCCAAACGAATTTATCATCTATAGGGAACCAGAGATAATTTCAGTCTCCTTTAACCCTTAGAAAAACATACAAAGATAAGTGAGGGTATCCTGAACAAATACGGACAAGCTGAAGATTTCTTTTTTCTGGAAAGATACCAAAAGAGTAATTTATTCATATGTATATCTCCTCAGCTCAACTAAACTTCTTTTTATTATTAATTACGGCTGAAATAACTTTATTAAAAATACGTTAAAAGTATCAACTTGGAGACGGGATCCTATTTGTAGAAAGAATTCTTTTCTAAATCATTTGTATTATAGTTATCAAGACGACTACTACTGCAACTCTCCTGAATGTTCTCCCACAGTTATTTTTCTGTTAAAATTGTAAGTGAACAGCTCGTAGTTCATACAGAGTTAAAGCTACCGAGCAGTAAGTTAGCACAACAGATTCATAGTTATACCCAACTTCAACTTGCAACAGATTACTTTTACTATACCTCATCTTCTTTGGCCTTTTCAACAATAACTGATCATTACTCGCTACTTAATAAAGGCGATTAGCTTATCTAACAAAATTATATATGCCTTCAGTCAAGAAGTAAACGTTAGGCGTATGGCTAAATCACCCAGCTAGCCTTAGTTGATGTTCTTTAAGGAATTGCTGTTTTAGTCTCCTGATAGTACTCTGCAGAAAGATCATGCGATTCTTGGTGGAAGCGTTCTCCACATAGCTTAGTGAAAATCATCAGTGAGTATCCTTAAATAGGACCACCATGGTAATAACTCTTCACTACTTTTCCATACTTCAGATAAGATGGCAGAAAGAAGCTGTTGAAGCATATTCTGTTGCTGCTGAAATTTCCTAATCTTAGGGACTTTAATCTCAAGATCGCCAATAGCAGTTTATATGATTCACTATAGCAAATAATCGTTATAGTCGACGGCATATTCCTCGTTGAGGAATGGTATTGAGCATGTTGTTGCAACTGTGATTTCGAGCTTTAGGCTTAACGACAGATACTATCAACTTTCTGGCACAATTACGAATTAGTTTATGCAAGGGGGATTTTTAAACAGGTAATATCTATTTTGTATTTATCTGCAGAGTAGACTTTTTATAGCATATCATCTCTCTGTTATTGAAATTATCTACAAAATTAATCAACAGAATACACCATACCATGCATAAAACTCTATACACCAAAAATTAAACATAACTCTTTTCCATTAAGAAAATATGCTTATTTCTTAAAAATATCATCTAAACTAATAAGATTGTAATAATCTGGGAGAGAATTTTGCAATATAAAAAGATTGCTAAAACTTATTTCTATAAAAGCTATAGGTTTAATTCTATTTTGTTCGCTAACAGATCGGGAAATATCGCTATAATCGCGATAGAAATAGCTCCTGCAGTTTACAAGAAATTGGCAATAATGATATCTCAAAAAAAGTATCATCATTGCTGTGATCACACTGTTAGTAACAATTAATTACTTACTACCAAATTGATCAAACAATAAACTAAATAGAATTTTATAGATAGCATAACTGATAACATAAATTTCAATAATTAGAGGAAATAATCAATTTGTTAGCATCTTTCAGTTTACGCAGATAACTCACTAATATGTGCAATACCATACATATAACCAGCATATATAATGTAAATACAGCCAATAACTCCAAGTTGTCTTTAATTCTATTGCCGTCATTTTATTATTATTTATAATTTTGCTTAGAATCTTTAGAAGAGGATATTATAAAATGGTTTTATTAATTCGTTAATCTATTTATTGAACAAACATTAGCAAAATGAATAAATAAATAGAGAATTCATTCGAATTTTAGCTGTTTTATAACCATGAAACTAGTGGCAATTATTTACTACTACTCAAGATAAATTATTATTTGAAATAGATAAAAGTCTGTCAGTGGTAACTGAATCAATCGACATCATAACGCTGAGAGCGGTAATTGCTACAATAGAGAATATAAATAGTCTTCTTGCCCAAAGAAGATCATCATTCTGATTTTTGAAGCCAGAAATTGCCATACCAATCCAACATAAACTGACCGTAATGGCTACAATAAGATATTTATAGCCGGTATATCCAGTAATAGCTAACATTATGGTTGCTACCATAAAAGCAAGTGTATATAGAAATATATGGGCTTTGGCAACCAAAATTCCTTTAATTACTGGTAATACTGGAATATTAGCAGTTTTATAATCCTTGAATCGAAAGATAGCAATTGCATAAGTGTGTGGTATTTGCCATAAGCTAAAGATAAATAGCAGAATTAATGCTCCCAAATCAAATTGATCAGCAACAGCGCAGTAACCAATGAGTGGCGGCGCAGCGCCTGATAAGCTGCCTATCAGGGTTCCATAAACTGATTTACGTTTCATATAGAGACTATAAATGCTAACATAAATAATAAAACCGATAATAGTAAGTAATACTGCTAAGATATTGGTAGCAATATATAGTAAAGTTATACCAGAAATGCCAAGTATACTGGCATAAATTAAACAAATTTTTGGTGCAATAAGACCTTTAACCAAAGGTCGACTTTTGGTTCTTTCCATCATTTGATCGATATCGCGATCAATATAATTATTAAAAACGCAACCAGAAGCAACAACCAGAGATACACCGAGTAATGTAGCAATGAATAAAGGGTAATCTATTATACCTTTAGCTGCAAGCATAAACCCGCCAATAATAGAAATTAGATTACCGAAAATAATGCCTGGTTTGGTCACTAGTAGATACTGCTTCATTTAGATAGATAACTCTTTAGTTAAGCATCATATTGATGCTTAAGTTATACATTATCCACAGCGAACCAATAACAATAATGGCAATTATAAGTATTGTGAACAGGAAAGCAACCAGATTCCACCTCTTATCTGAAGAGGTGTTCATATGTAAGAAACAGATAAGATGTACCAGGATCTGAGTAATTGCTGTACTAATAACTATCCATAGAATGATGTCATGAGATATAGTGCTATTTATTACCATCCAAAAAGGGATGACCGTTAAAATAACGGAGAGTATAAAGCCGATTAAATAGGTCTTCATACTACCATGACTAGCACCAGAGTTCGGTGTATTCGTGTAATTCATGCAATCGCCCCCAACAAATAAACAACACTAAATACGCAGATCCAAACAATATCTAAGAAGTGCCAAAAAAGACTTAAGCAACTTAAACGGGTTTGATTAACAACAGTGAGCCCATGACGTGATATATGGATTATCATTACAATAATCCAGGCTAAACCAAAGCTTACATGGATACCATGTGTGCTAATTAGCATAAAGAAAGCAGATAGAAAAGCGCTGCGATCAGGTCCATAATCTTTAGAAATAAGGTCATGGAATTCATAAATTTCCATGATAACAAAGCTAAATCCAAGTAAAAAAGTAATTAATAGCCATAACTTAACTAAATTTATTTTTTGCTTATACATAGCAAGCATAGAAAATCCATAAGCGATACTACTAAATAATAACAGAAAGGTTTCAAGCAAAACAAAATTGAGATTAAAAATATCCTTTCCTATTGGCCCGTCGGCAGTACCATGAACTAGAACAACATAGGTAGCAAATAGGCAAGCGAACAGGATCAAATCGCTCATTAAATAGATCCAAAAACCAAATATTTTTATTGCACCTATATTATATTCTCCATGATTTTGATGGGAAATATGTTGATTAATTATTGAATTAGTTGACATGATGAATACCTGTTTTTTTTAGTTTATCGTAATACTGATCTTCAATATGTTTAATTTCTTCTACAGAGATATAATAATCAATGTTATTATCAAAACTTTTACCAATCCAGCTAACAATGATACCCACAAAACCAATAATTGCTAGCCACCAAATATGCCAGATCATAGCAAAACCGAAGATCAAACAAAATACTGAGATAATTATCCCGACAGAAGTATTTTTTGGCATATGAATAGGTTCATATTTAGTTGGTTGTTGATATGCAATTTCTTTTTCTTTCACTTTCATATTCCACCAAGCATCACGTGTATTAATTTGTGGTTCTTTAGCGAAGTTATAAAAAGGCGCTGGAGATGATGTTGACCATTCTAATGTACGACCACCCCATGGATCGCCGCTGAAATCGCGATTTTTATGGCGATCACGAACACTAACAATTATTTGAATAACTTGACAGATGATTCCGATAGCAATAAGCGCAACACCGAATGAAGCAACCATTAGCATTGGATGATATTGTGGATCAATATTTTGACTTAAACGACGAGTCATACCCATGAAACCTAGTATATAAAGAGGCATAAACGCGATAAAGAAACCGCTAATCCAAAACCAGAAAGCACGAACACCCCATTTTTCATTTAATATAAAACCAAAAGCTTTTGGAAACCAGTAAGTCATACCAGCAAAACAACCAAAGACCACCCCACCAATAATGACATTATGAAAATGGGCAATTAAAAATAAACTATTGTGCAGAACAAAATTTGCACCAGGAATAGCCAACAATACACCAGTCATTCCGCCAATTGAAAAAGTAACAATAAAACCAATAGTCCAGAGCATTGGTGTTTTAAATTCGATACGGCCATGGTACATGGTAAATAACCAATTAAATATTTTTACTCCAGTTGGAATAGCAATAATCATAGTAGCTATACCGAAGAAGGCATTAACATTTGCTCCACTTCCCATTGTAAAGAAATGATGTAACCAAACGACAAATGACATCACAGTAATAACAATGGTTGCCCATACTAGAGACGTATAACCAAATAAACATTTCTTACAGAAAGTTGCTGTAACTTCCGAAAATATACCAAAAATAGGTAATACTAATATATAAACTTCAGGATGCCCCCAAGCCCAAACCAAATTAATATACATCATCATATTGCCGCCCATTTCATTAGTGAAAAAATGGGTTCCTAAATATCTATCAAGTGTGAGTAGTGCAATAGTAACAGTTAGGATAGGAAAAGCTTCAATAATCAGTATATTAGTACAAATAGCTGTCCAGGTAAAAACAGGCATCTTCATCATTGACATGCCAGATGCTCGCATCCTAAGAATGGTAGTAAAAAAGTTTATACCAGTTAGAGTAGTGCCAATTCCTGAAATTTGTAAACTCCATATCCAATAATCTACCCCTACACCAGGGTTGTATTCCTTACCTGATAATGGAGGGTAAGCTAGCCAGCCAGTCTGAGCAAATTCACCGATACCTAATGACAAGTTAATTAAGATAACGCCAACCACAAATAACCAAAAACTGAGAGAATTTAGAAATGGAAAGGCCACATCGCGAGCACCAATTTGTAATGGCACGACTAAATTCATTAAGCCAACAACGAAAGGTGTTGCCATAAAAAAAATCATAATCACACCATGAGCGGTAAAAACTTGATCATAATGATGAGGTGGTAAAAAACCGACTTCACCAGATGAAGCTAATGCTTGCTGACCTCGCATCATAATTGCATCAGCAAAACCCCGTAACAGCATTACCATGGCAACAATAATATACATAATACCAATTTTTTTATGATCTACACTAGTTAACCATTCACTCCACAGCCATTTCCATTTACCGAAATAAGTGATAACTCCTAAAATAGTGATACTAGCTAACAAAATACAAATTACAGTAATGACAATAATTGGCTCGTGAATAGGGATTGAATCAAATGTTAATTTACCAAACATACTATTTATTCCTTAGCATCAATATGAGCAGAGTGGTTTATATTCATTGATTGATTTATAGATATTTCATGCTCGGTTTTGTTAGCATCATTGCTATAATGTTTGTGGCCGAATTTTAATATTAGTTCTTCATAGAGGTTTGGTTTTATGCTTGAAAAATAGGTAACTGGAACATTGTGAGTAGGTTTAGCTAATTGGTTAAATGTAGCCATGCTATCTAACGTTTTATTGGATGCTTTAACTTTTTTAACCCATTTATCAAAAATTACTGAATTAGGCGTTGCAATTACATTAAATTTCATGTCTGAAAAACCATGACCGGTATAGCTTGATGAGAAACCTTTATAGGTACCAGGTTTATTAGCAATTAAGTGAAGCTTCGTTTGCATACCAGCCATCGCATAAATTTGACCACCAAGTGCTGGGATAAAAAAAGAATTCATCACTGACTCGGCTGTTACTCTAAAGTTAATTGGCACACCGACAGGAATAGCAATTTCATTAATGGTAGCGATATTCTCTTCTGGATAGATAAATATCCATTTCCAATCGGTAGAAATGACCTGAATAGTAATTGGTTTTTTATCACTTTCTAATAATTTATAAGGATCTAATTGATGGGTGGTTTTCCAGGTGATTACAGCAAGAATGATGATGATGATGATAGGAACTGTCCAACAAACTAACTCAATTTTGCTTGAATATGCCCAATCTGGTCGGTAGGTTGCCTGTTTGTTACTTGCTCGATATTTTCTGGCAAAGATAATAGTCATAAAAATAACTGGAATAACAACAATTAACATTAAACTAAGCGCAGTCAGTATCAATTTTTTTTGTTCTATACCAATGGTACCCTTGGGATCCATTAATACCATATTGCAACCAGTTAGCAAGAAAAAAATAGCAAGTAATGAAATGATTCCAATGCTTCCTTTATATTTTATAAGTCTCATTTAGCGATCCCAAATGAAAAAGTAATTATTGTCGTTTTGTTCAGTATTCATTTTACGCTAAGGTTATATTAGTGTAAACAATTGTAAGGTGCATAAATATAATTATTATTACTTTTTATTAAAGTGATCAGATGTAAAATTGAATTCATTATATAATAATGAGTTATATTCATTTCTGATATATGAAGTTTCGGAGAAAGTAATGTATCCTGATGATTTATTCATAAATGATTTCAACAACAGAGAGATCATATACCATGAAAAGGCTATCCTACAAGGATCTCTGAAACTAAATATTACCAACAATCCCTTAACATGAACGCGTCATTAATAATGGAAGGTAGCTGATAGCATTGCTGTTGAGGGTGTGGTTGAAGCCACAGTGGGATAATCTGCTCAGCGACGCCTTTTATTGACAGAGTTATATAATCGTCTGTAATAGTTATTTGCTACAGCAAACTATATAGACTTTTTTATGGGGTATTAACAATATTGAGATTAAAGTACTTAAGATCAGGGGGATTCAGCGGAAACGTAATATGCTTCAACAGTTCATTGCTACCGTCTTATCTTAAACACGAAAAACGTCAAAGGCTGCTACCATGGATTTTATACCTACGAGGGATCTTTTATCGGTGATTTTCGAAGCTTTAAGCTGTTTCTCTGTGAAAAACATATAATATTCTTGCTAAAGTGCTATCAGGAGATTTAAACAACGATAGCTTAAAGAGCGCAGGCAATATATAGATGTGTAATTTAAGTGATATACCTACATTTATTTCTTAGCTGATAGTATAATTGTCCTCTCAAGAAAGCTTATCGCCTTTACCTGCCCGCTCATTATCGACCTCACTACGCATTAATGCAAGGAGGTAGCTGCGCTTAAAGAGGGTTATTAAAATCAGAATCAAGCTGAGCATAACTTTTCAATGGCTAGCGAGCGCGTGACTTAACCGTCCTCTCAGGCTTGCTACGAGAGGATGGTGCTTGGTTTTTCTTTGGAAGATAATAGCAAAACTATTTCCGAGTATGCAATACCAATGTTTTTGGGTAGATAAATAGCTTATGTGCTACTTACATTCTCCAAAGGTATGTAAGCGAAAGTTAATGATGAGCTACTGAATAGGTATAGCTATCAAAAACTACGATACAGCTAATAAAGCCTTTTATGCCTTATTGGTAAGGTTTTAACATATCTTCCTAACAATAAAGAAGTTAAAGAAAGAACGAGAAAATAGCTAGCATTCTATGCTTCCCGTCAGAGCGTTGGGCATCATAAGAACGATGAATCTCATTAAGTAGGATTTTGCAATTAATCAGGTTAACCTATAGAAGGTTAAAACTGTAGTGCTAGAAAAGCAACTCTTTTAATTATATTTAATTAAGCTACTCTAATTTTTATAAAAATTATAATTGGTTAAAAAATGGTAGAGGGACTTGACCTTACTGGTAAATAAAATATCCATTTTAAAAATGAAGAATAGATTTATGAAGAATCAGAGTGAAATGTAGCTTGATCACCACCATACAATAATTCTCTAATAACTCTCCTCTATTTATGAAATAAGATACTTTCACTAAAAAGTGATTTGTTCTGAAAATAGGAATTACTTAGGATACCATTTAATTATGAATTACATGAAATGCTTGAAGCAGCGATAAATCAGTTTCATAGCCAGCCTGATATACAGTCATTTAAAATTTACTTGGTGACTTTTTATATGCAGAATGTGAAAAACTACCAGTATACATTACATAAAATATCTGATAATCCTCATACCTATGAAATCACTCATCTTTACTATTTTTCTCTTAAAGAAAAACCATTCCGTCACAACCGCTTATTTTTATTAGCTTACTATACCTACTATTGATAGAACTACCGCTTTTAAAACTGGATAAAAAAAATTAAAGAACAATAGAAGTTATACGATCTTGATGGGACATTGAGAGAGATGTCAAAAATCAAAGTGTTATTCGATATCACAGTTTATTGTTATGAAGCCACCCCCTCAGGTATTGGTTTTTTTTGAAAATTAATCGGTTTTTATTATTAACTGGATTTTTATAAATATTTTTAATACATGAATAGCGTATGTTAGAATTACCAGTTGTACTCCTAGTTATACGGGAGAGTAGTTTGGCGGCGGTGTTTTTAGTTGAATCTAGGAATATTAACCATATATGAATACCAAGTATTATTTTACAGTTTAAAGTCAAGAAGTTTTCAGAAAAAATAGCGACTAAGATGATGAATAACATTGCTTCATGTTCTCTATAATTAGATCATCATATAATCCTATACTTGCATATCCTGGAATGAAGCGTGAAAAACCATTAAACGCACTTCTATTATCTTCTGATGAGCGACAATGATGTGCAGTATAACAACGTCTTAATCTTGATGTGGCACTTGATTTGTTAATGTAAGTGAAATCGTCCATGGTCGGTCACTACTATTTTTCATTGATGATTTATGCTAATTCTCTGGAAAGGACTGGTGACTGATACTTAGGGAATCTGTAATGCTATGAATAATATTATATTACTCTAATTTTGGCATTATTATTATCAGCGGCGGTAATACCCAGTATCCAGGAAATTATCTTTTCACAACCCTAAAAGAAAAACTTAGCAGTCAAATTTCGTGGAAATATAGCGATGCTGCATGCTGCTATCCAGGTAAGCACAATAGAATAACTTAAAGAGATGTAATGCTGTTTTTACGTAAACCTATGCTTGATGAGGTGTTATCTTAAATACACTTATCACGCTTTAGCTGATAATGATTAATTTAATGAGAAAATTCTTTGATTACAGCAATTTTGTTGCGAACTTTTAATAAAAACAATAATAATTAGATTCCTTTAAATATACAATAAAATATGCATTGCCGGAAAGTTTTCGCCGGATATAAAAACTAAAACGACTGACGAGCATTTATCTAGATAAAGATCTGAGGAGCAAAAATAAAATCTAGGCAATTAAGGGTGCTGTTATTTTTAAGTTTAGTGATAAGTTTACGAGATTGAAATACGTTTTCTCTTGTACCCAAAAATACAATCTTAACTTCATTAAGTAAGTAATGAAGCACTGTGTATCTATAAATAGGTAACTATGATGGAGTGCAGGAAGCACCAATTGAGCTATCTGCTTAATATCGTTATGAACGATGAATCGGTAATCATTGTTTTGTTATTACCCATCTAATGGAAAAACTGGCGGAACCGGATCTCCCAATAGGAATGTATAGAGAAGATGAGCTAAATATCTGATTCTCAGTGAGAAAAAGGCAGAGATTTTGACTGGGTATTCGATAACTATCCTAATATGTTCGATATATAAGCCACTTTGATAACTTTAGCATCGGGTGAGACGGATTTTCTGAATAATGTCGATATATGTACCGATATCCGTTTTACTTACTTACCGCATAACCCAGCTCTAATTAAGAGCTATCGTCTCTTTATTTTCATGAATAAATTCTAAAAATAGATTAAAAACCCTCTATTCAAGAAATTTACCTACACCAAGCTAAAAACTATCCGTAATTAAATGGGAATGGTAGTTATCGCTACCAAATCTTCATCTGAAATTATTAAAGATGAAATTGATCCTGTGGTTATCAGAACAGTGCACGGTACACAAATTTTAATGGCTAATCTAATGTTAGATTAGAAGGATATTTTATTTATAGTATAAATTGAGCTACAAGTATTTGATATTTTAAAAAAACTAAGATTTATAATCTTGTCAATATGTTGTTCTGAAAGCCAGATTAAGTGCAACCATGGAAAATGTTTTTCCGAACGCAGGAGATATTCCCCGGCTTAATCTTTGAAGAGTAAGAAATATATAAAGTAATAAGCGGTAATGCCACAATTTTGAAATCTCTAAATTACTTTACAGGTAAGGCAGGTAACATCATGAATAGCTGAACAACTTATCTTTCTAAAGTATTTAGATATAATTAATATGGTGATATATGAAATCTAAATAATTTAACATAGCAATTTTATCTTTCCTGTTGCTCAGTTTGCAAACAACAGTGGGTGGTATTCCTGTTTTTAACATGATGTTTAGAATTGGGAAAATCCTAGCAGGAGACTTAAGGAAGCTAAACAATAGCTTATAAGCGACACAAGAATTATAAAGACCAAATAGCCGTTTACAAACAGAAGCTGGCAACTGCGATAGGTATTTGTGATATTAGCATTCTTGTTGATTAAATTAAAAATCTCAGGATTGATCTTGAAAATCTTTGCTAACAAGGGAAAGCAGTGAATAAGCTTCCGTTCTTTCTAGTTGTTCTCCTGATCAGTTTAACGTGTTGCATGAGAAATATAAAATTTTAATACTTTCAACAATGATAGCAATTTAAAAGATATGCAAATAACTGCAAGCAACAAGTTATCAATAAGGCGATTCAGTTGAAACAACTGGATAAAATACAGAAGCAGGCAAGTCTTTTATTTAATAAAATTAACAAGCGTTTACAACATGCTGCGTATCAACAGGTTTAAAAGCATTACAGGATTTGGTGAACAGTATTCAGTTAAAATCTGTTATGTTTAACTATTGATAATATAATGGAAAATGAATATTAAAACTGTAGATTAGCGAAAAATTACTTGAAGATTAGCGTATTAAACGTTGAAATCGGTGACAGCTAAAAGCTGCAATAGTAAATTGAATAATTTATAATCTAAATATCATCATAAAAAATATTTTTATTGAGTTTAATAGTTTAAAACTTTATTTTGTAGGATGTAAAAAGAAAAAGTGAAATTACTAAATAGTGTAATGGATCATTCATGTGAATTAAAAATTATTTATGAGATATATTAAAAATCAGAAAATTAATCAGAAAACTATAAAAATACAGATGCATCTCATTATCAGTTAAATCAACTGAACGCTCTAACTTCAGACTTAAATAACTTAGAGGAGTAATATATAAGTCACTGTGTTTTTGTTGCTGTAAAAATATCTAATAGGGGAAATTTTTCATGTCTTTAAAAAATTAATGATGCATCATTTCTTCTTTATGATTAAAGAATTTTTAGTTACATCAATCACAATTGATATCATGCAAAAAAAGGATATCACTTACTGAAAATTTATCTATACCAAAGAAAGTAGAATATGAGATGTTATGCGAATAACAATTCTACTATATTGTGTGGGGAATATAGATAGTTATCTTAATAGTATTATATGCCATCAATAGCATAAAAGATAGTTTAAGTAGTGGGTACTATATTGGAATTACTTAATAATTTATAGAATAAAGCAAAAATCCTTGGTAAAACTTTACATGACATTGATGAATTAATACTTGTAAAAAATGAAGGGATATACCGCTCAGTATATGACTTCTCAGTCTATTTATGTTAATGATTGTTTGTATTTTTATATTAATAAAGTTAAAGTAATAATCTTGTTATTAGGTATATAACACCTCCATTCATATTTATATTTTATTTGATCTATAGTTTTATACGAATCATGTTTAATGATTGTTTGCAAAACATTTTTCTGGAATATTAATGATTTTATCTTCTTCATTAATCTTTAAGTATAATTATTAATTATTTTTATTAGTGAATAAAAAGTTACTATTTTGATATCATAATCCAGTAAAGTTGGATTGTATGCTCAATATGTTTAGCAGGGATATGTGCAACTGTACTTATTTATTTTTAGAATATTAGTAGTTTCTTTATCTGAAGTGATCGCAATAGTTTCTATACAATCACTGTTCGAGATTAGGATAAGTGTAGTTGCGTTAGCAACAAAATGTTATCAACCCGCAGAGGCAAGATATAAAAACACAATGCTCGTAATGTTGCTAGTTTTTAGATAAACCAAACCCGTCGTAGCTCTGGGTCAAAATATAATGCGAAAAAAGCAAAAAAATCTGCTATTGAGCAGATGATAGCAAGAAATTAAGCGCTAAGTATACCGGAAGAAAAACGTCTCCTATTGAAAAAATAAAACCTTCTTTGAAGTAAAAAAAGGATTAAATAGGAAAACCATAAATTAAATCTATATTCATGATAGTCCATTGAATTATATCTAATTTTTACCTTTTAACTTATTTTAAAAGGTAAAAATTATGAATTACATTATCGCATTAGTATTTATGCGCCCTTTTTAAGTATATGTAATCTCTTTGCCAGTAAAAATTACAAAAAAAGGAAAGTATAAATTAATACTCCAAAGAATATTGCAGAAATTTTCGACTATAAATGATCAGAAACTCATTACATAATTAAAAAATTTTAAAAAACAACACATATAACTCCTCGACAGAAAAATAACTAAAGGCAATTTCTATTGTAGAAGAAGCAGGATTACTGATTGGTTTATTATCACTGATTACCGTAGTCATCATGATATCCTAAAGAAAATCCAGATAGCAGTGTATATGATAGATAATCTAGTTGAGCATGCATGACCTACGTACATCAGAAACCCGTCTCACCACTCCAGAGCAGTATTATCAGAAGATGACATCAGTCCATTAGGTTAAATTGTATGAGCGTTATATTACCTCTTCATTGCAGAATGACGATACGGCAAAAATCTATAATAATCAGGATGTTAATAACAATTATCTGTCTTCTGTCTTGAAGATAATAAAAATTCAGATAAGGTGTTTAATAATGGTGTTCATACGGTGTCAAATTGAGATTTTGTTAAATATGATAATAGAAGCAATAGCCCTCTATCAAAAAGCTGCAACGATTTGCTATAAGAAAATTATTCATAACTGTGGCAGATAACAGTTTTATTAATAAATATTGGGATTCTCATTTCACATTCTATTCGATCTTGAAAAGAAATAAATAAGGCGGAGAGAGAAATCAATTCATTTACTTTTACAGTGAAAAGTAACGGCGAGATCGAAAATTCATGGGAGATTATAATGAAATGAGATCATTGGAATATGTGTGCTATTTAATGTGCAACTTCGATATGGGTAGGTAAGAAAATAATTACGTAAGCTACAAGATAGCTGTTACCATGCCAGAATGCAGCAAGTATTTATATCTTATAAAATAAGACGATGATTGATGCTAAATCCGGTTTTATGAGAAGGCTAGTTTTTTATGATGATGAGGCGACGATGGGGATGATGCACATCCCGAATTTAATGAAGGGATAGAATCACACATAAATGAAAACTGGCTTATATTGGATAAGTTGCCTTTTCTCAAGCTACACTTTGAATAAGAAAGTGTAATATGATGCAAATCATATCATTAATAACAAGAACTAAATTTGCGTATCAACCCTTTTCATCATCGCCAACAAACAATTTTAAAATATGAAATTGAGCTTTATTGATGACATGTCAGCTCAACAGCCTGATTTTCAGCTAACTTATCGTTATTTAGAACGAACATAGGAATAAAGTGAGGGAGGAAGTAGAAGCCTCTCCCCATCTCAAATGGACGCAATAGCAGGAAAATTCTAGTTAGAAAGACACTGATCAAAGAAATCACCAGGAAATTGATTGGATTAATACAGGCAAAGAAACTTATCAGATCGCATCTGATGTCGTTTATAACGACAGACATTTTACCTTTAGCTTTTAATAAAAAGCTATTCCGTCTCCTCTTTTCTATCTGAGGAATAAAGAAGAGATTATTAATAGTTTTATTAAACAAAAATTTAACTATACCGTACTTGTTATTAACAAAACCACACCCTAGTATTGTATTGGATTATATTGATACAATATATAGAAAAATTTTATCTAAGTTTCAGTAAAATGTCAACAACTGACAAAGCCATAATATCGACATAATCGAACATGTTAAAGAAAGTAAATTTAAAACAATAAAGGCTGAAAATATCAAAGAAAAATAAAAAGCAGAATTATAGAATAAAAAATCATGATTTTATCCGCACGGAATGAAAACAATATTACGTGTTTGAATCGTGAAGCGTGGAAAAACGAGAGAAGGTTCTTAAACACGAGCAAGAAGATAAAAGTGCTATCCTATTTAATCAATGATTAATAAACTAAAAAAAGAAAATAGTAATGCACACTTCCTCTTTCTTGCCATTATTATGATGGCAGTTATTTTAATGTATAACTGAATAACTGGATCTATTGTAATTTTATCTACAACCTTATTCAAGAAAATAGTGTAAATTGGACAAGAAAAATAGTACAGACTATTGTAAATATACTAAAATCTCAGGAAAATAATGAAATAAAAAAGAAAAAGACTCAGAAGCAACAGAAAAGCACACAGAAAATAAAATAGCGTTGAATACAATAACCCTTATCTAAATACTAGTTTAAATAAAACGATATTTCTAACCCATGCAAGTAACAGTGCAACATTACAAATACAATAAAATCTAGCATTGATAAAATCACACTACTAATTTCATAGATGACTAAGCTTACAGGGAAAGTAGCTAATATACAAAAAATATATCACCCAAAGAGAAGGAAAATAAAGTAATACTGATTAAGCTCATTCCCTATAAACTTGATTTGTATATTTTAGAAAAAATTTTAATCACTTATTAAACGAATTATAGATTTATTTCTTACAAAATAGGAAAACTATATTGCATGATTGCTAAGAATATATGGAGTGCGAGCAGCAATAGCGAACTGATTAAAAAAAGGGGATGGACCGTGTTTAGATTATATCAATTTAACGAACTGAAGCAAAATAAAGAGTACATTTTTATTATAGTAACGAAGTTAATAAGGAGATATCCCCCCCATTATTTCTGTATTCCTATCTAAATATCTATGACGCTGTAACACTTCCTGAATCGTATATTTATAATTATCTTGACAATCATTTCTTGAAATGATTTTGCTAGTCTATTAATGGTAGGAATGATTCCCAATATAGGCACTTTGGAGGCGAACAATAATCGGTAAAAACCCGCAATACTGCTTACAGAGAAAGCAACCGTTAGAAAATACAGAAGAGCTATGCTGGAAAACACCATTAATATTACACAAAGGCTTTATAAGAATCATAATGAAATTATTAATCTTCTTAATGCTGTATAGCATGTTGCTTTTTTCAAAAGTCTATACATTAAGAGCAAAAATAACTAAGAATAGTTAACTAGAGTAACATAAACTGTGTTTCTTTGGTAATTTTCTAAATATTCAGGAATTAATAGAAATTTCAGTTAACCGTTCTGACGAATTATTTACTAAAGTAAACGCCTAATGAAAGCAACATCGTATCAATTTAACATACGAAGAGAGCTATAACTTTGCATGCTGTTTAGAAAAAACATAGTAGAACACTAAAATATTAAATCGGAACTATCTACCACTCTAAAATTAGAGGAACTTTATTAGGTTATAATTTCTACGGCCTTATCAGTGATGTCGTATCTCCATCACAATCCATAAACCTTTAAAGGTACAAATCCCTTATTAATTCTTATATTAATACAGTATTTTATCATCGTGTGCACAGAACAGAGCAAGGAAAAACCTACAATATAGTATTGATGAAGATCTATCTTCATGAAGGGAGAACTCCAATTCTGGACTTCATGGAAAAGTGCATATAAGTATGATAAACTATTGCTGTTGTGCGAATAAAAACAGCACAGATAAATAACCTACCTAAATATGTAGTTGACTATATATTAGTCTTCTGTATTTCCATATCGTAACGATTAAAATAAGGATGAAATTACATTTATAGCACAAAATTACGTTTATTTATTTGTTCATCTGAGTTATCAAGGTGAAAAGGCAACGCTATCATAACACGTCAGCAAGTCTCTTTCATTAGAATTACTATATGAACACTGACTTCATCTTATTAACAAAAGTTCACGGCGAGAAAGCGTGGAATTTTTTAAAATCACCTACTCTGAATATGAAAAAAGAATAACCTCAATTTACGCAGATTCAGCAAAAAAAGCTATCAATAATTTTATTACCTATTATTACGAGAATTCACAATATAATCAACTCTACTTCATGTTTATGTTACGTGAAGTTTTAGATAATCTGGGTGTTATTATAAGTATTCATCTTGATATAAATATTAGCGTATGAATGATATTTATTTTCGCCAATTATATCGCAAGTCGTATTAGAAGAACTTAAATGTATCTAAAGATTTTATCAATTATTTATATTCTCCGATGCTTTAATAAGTTATTTTCATCACTACCTCAGTAAGTATACTGAGATAAATTCTACTGCTATTAAAATCAATAGCAGAATATCGAACTACAAGAAACAATGTAGTTATAACGCGTCAACCCGTTATTAAGAATAATTGGGGTAAAAGCAATTTATGATTCTATGAAGAAAAAGGAAACTATCTTCTAGATGTTTACACTATGACGTAAAAGCTATGTCAATCAAATTATAATATTAACTAATATATCAGAAGGTTATTTAACGTTAAACACTTGCTAAGAATGTATGGATATAAAGAGGTATTGATTATCAGATCAAGTAAGGGGGGATTGTAGCCAAATCTATATTTATATATATTAAATTGATAAACCAATTGATATCCATTTTGTTTCTAGTAAAGAAACAACCTAAGCGGATTCTGCCTGCTAAAAAACTTATAAAAAATAATTAGCAAGCGATCAATAAACCGCTAACGGTAATTAAACCACCGAAAATTATTAGCATTAAAAACTCGTCATAGACTCAAGAAAATAAATTTTCATTCAGGATCTCTCCCCCCTTATCTTTAGATCAGAAAAGAAAACGTCTTTATTCATAGATAAGCTGCTTACCTTGATGAAAGTAATAGTCAACCAAAACCTATAAAATAGAAAATAGAAAAAGCGAGACTCTAAAATAGATAGTGATGGAACAAGTAATAAATTGCCTTACATCTCCGGTGCTAAAATTAGATGGTGTTCTGATAAACACCAGTCAATTATTAGATTGAGACAACATTAAAGTTCATTGATAATTTAAATCATCCGCATTATAAAGTATTTTGAGTTATACCAGTCAGATAAGAAACCGCTTTATACGGAAACTAATATCCTGCAATGTTTAGTTTTTATTAAAAATAAGCAGGATTAAGAGATAAAAGCATCTTTTTAGAAAAAATCATTAGTACCATCTTATTTTTTGTGATGGGGGGTTGCAATAATATATTATGTATTTATTATACATAGAACTTCTCAGACTGTTTTTCATTACATGCTGTTCATAAACTAACCATCATTGCCATGATGGTACTACCTATTACTCTTCCGCAGTATTTTGATTAATGAATGTTTCCTAACTCTTTCCCTCTTCCATCTTGTTCTTGTTAACAACGATGGGTATTACAAAGTTTATTTCTTTTCTAATAGAAAAGAAGTCTTCCTCTGTATTTAATAAAATTTCAGCGATTTAGGCAATTAAATTTTTTGTAATCTATTATATTTTAAGCCTTGTATTGACTTTTTATACTTTCTTCTATGTTTAATTTTGATTAATTTCCTTATCATATTATGATAAGAATTAATTAATTATTTAAATCAACCCAAAGGCGTAAATATTAGCTATTTAATATTTTTTTAATAAAATCGTTATTACTGGGCTGGATTTTATTAACATTAATATTTAGTAATATCAACATACCAAAATGACAATCACTACGATGCAATAGTCAATAGAAACTGTTCACTATATCAACATGATTAATGATCATCTCTATTCCACTTTGATGTAAACTAAGAATTTTAATAAAGTTTTTCTAAAAGTGGCGCAAATCGATATCACGCGCATTCACCCCATATAAAATCTGATTGACAATTAGCGTATTTTGTCTGGCAATCTCTTTCACTCAAATTAATGATCAGCTCTAAAAACATAAATCCATCATTCTAAGTTATTATAAAGAATTAAAAATCATCGTTTTTTGATAATAATGAGAGAGGGAGAAATATACAGGTTGTTTAATCGTCCCTATCACAGATAGGGCAATTGTTTATCTTAATTAGGAGTATAAGAAAGAACTTAACGTTTTGCCTTTTATTGTTATTTTTAGTGCAATCGGTTTTCCTCATTTAAAGTAATGAATTTACTTTAGTTGAACGGTACTCATTTTCATGATCGTTGGCGTCATCATCACTTCACTGATTAGATGTAATGGCTATTTTACTCTGAGAAAATATGCTTTTTCTTTAATTGGGTCTAGAATTTCCTTGATTATGTTTTTGATAAAAGACTATACTCAATTATAATTACTATAAACATGATAAAAAATAAACAAATCATTAATAAATTTCATTCCCCTTATTTTTCTTTTTATAAATAATATATCCCCCTATTTCATCAAATGTGGTCATCCATGCGAAAAATTTTTCTGCTGGGCCTTTACTGAGTGTAGTGGAATTATCTGACTACACCAGTAATGAACACATCAATCAAGATATGAAGAGCAGTGAGGAAACAGACGTAAAAACAAAGCAGTAGATATAAAATCTAACTACGCTTCCGTTAATATTATTACCCAAACCCCTAGCTAGCAGTAGTAGATTAATTAATTCTATAGTAATTATTGAACGGGTGGGTATTAAAAAGGCATTTCAGATTTTGTAGCCTTTTATTAATCAAGAAGGCTCACTTAATCTACATAACATTTTTGAGCGCATTATCGTGTTTGCTATATTTTACCTATAATTATACCGGATGTATTAACGATATTGTTAGCAGGATATCAATAACATAGTACCGCTATGTTCCCGTCATCAAGACGGAATTATCTTACTCCTGATGCTGCTAACACTGGTACAAATTTGAACGCCCTTTACTGAAACGGGGCCCTACTGTAACTTGGCTGCTCAACACTTATTGCCAGTAGTCTTATCATATCTGTAGTGCTATGAATTATTATAGCTTGTTATCTACGCATTGCAAACCTGGTTATTTATGCTAAAATTCATGAATTCATAAACTGATTATCAATTCAGAGTCGTGAGTAGCACATTCAAAAATTGATAACAGTGTAGCGGAAGAGACGAAAAATATACTTAATGGTGATGTTGTCACACCACAATCTACCTCAACCATTAAGTCATTTCTACTTGTATGTGGATTTACAGAGTACACTGAAATCGATGCTCACACCAAAAAACTATGGGTGATAGTTTCCCTATATGCTGCTAAATCTGATCCTCATTGATTTGCTTACGAGTATTGGATGTAGTTGCGCGCTTTGTTGAAGAGTATAACCAATTATTAGACTGGCAGGAGTTTGTGCTCAATATTGAAGTATTGAGCATTGAAACAGCAAAGAGAGCAGTTATAACTGGAATTGAACGATGTTTTAATAAAAGACGTTTAGGTTTGTCACTAAATCAAGTCTTTAATGCTGTAGCAATAATATTGAAAATAACGGATTCTCAATTGTCAATGAGCGATTACTTAGCTTAAAAATTTTTTTTAAATCCCTTTCGGAGTAGACAAGAGTGAGTCTTGTCACCTAATAATCGAATACATCATCAATCTTTTGTTAATCGCCAAATAGATAGTCGAACAGGAGGACTATGGTAGCGTAAGGTAACGCTATAATCAATAGTAAATATAAGTACCCGCTACCTCAATTCAGTCTGCTACCATTACCAGTGGATTTTATATAAATCTGCTACTAACACGATGCCAAATAGCCAATACCTACTGTTATAATTTGCTATTAACCCATTTTGAATCGATAGACTGCCCTACTTTTACTTATGGGAAAGTTCAATCAAACTATTCAATACACAACTAAAACCTTCACAATCGCGTGAAAATGAAAATCTGCTAAATATTGATTTTATCCGATTTTCAGCAAGTTATCTAGAAAGATAGCAAATATACAGGGCACATCAGTCAATAGGTAGTTCTTTGAATGAACTGGTTGGTTAATAGGCTAAAGACGATGATCAGATGCTGTTTAACTTATTATTCCTGCTCTTTTTCAGTAGAAATAATCATGATGACAATACTGCTGTATTTACCCCAACGCCTATGATGCAATGGGGCCGATGTGTTTTTTTGCTAGAATAGCCTAGCTAGACTCTGATGTTTCTAGCAGAGAAAAATATCAAAAGTGAAGCTGAAGAGAACGAATAGCAATCTTACCTAGTCAGTTATCGTAATAGGGATAGCTAGAAAATTCGCAGTGAGTGATATGACTCCTTAATTTGGGAAAGTTATCCTTTCTAAAAGACTAAAAGTACAGTTATGAGGCTAGCACTGCTCATTATCCAGAAACTAAAAGTTAATAGCTATGTGATTATTAAGATAGAGAAGGTTGCATTACAGCTTTATCAAAAAAATTGATGGCGTTCTAATTAACGATATGATTGATGATATAGACAGAATAGAGTATTAATATAAAAAAGTTCTCCGGTTTAACTGTGTTAAGAGTGTGGTTAGCAGATTTTCGCGCCGGTAGATGGGGGTATATCTCTTATAATCAACTCTTTGATTTAAACTGTTTACTAACGAGGTTAGATATTTCGATAGCATACCCATTTTTAAATCACCTCACGCAAGTGGCGATTTTTAGATCTGTTTATCCCTGCGTGCGTCCTGATGTTGGCTAGCTAATTTGCCTGGTTAGCGAGTAATCTGACCTATCAGGAAACGTTACGTTAAGCCTCCGTCATGCGTAAGAGTATGACTAGAACAGCAATAGGTACAAACATCCCAGGTTTTACGATCATAGTACCATAACTTATACTCCGATTAATACTGTTTATTAACTCTTGCATCGCGTCTAACGTTAACAAAAAACTAGCTATCGCTGGCAAGCTGGCAGTTTAAAGAAGTGTATTTTATAAAAAGTAAGATACAGTTACGACTGACGACGTATAACAAACCTACTTGATGGCGCCTTCCCAGTGGGCGATTTTGTTTACCACATTAAATAGATTTATATTGAGTAAGAAACTCCTTATTTTAATTTACCGGCTCTGGGTAACGCTTATTAATTTAATTAATCAAGTGATCTTTACTGCATCCCTGGATATCCATTCCTTTTATTGGATGTTAATAGGCAGATATAGCAATTAACCACATTTGTACAACTGAGATGTATCTGCCGATTAACTTATAAAAATAAAATAATCGTCAGATTAGCGCTAATGGTAAATAACTATTTTTTCTGTGGCGAAGTTTTACCTTTTCACTAGAAACTACTATCCTACCAACCATGTTATTTGATGAGGTAGACGATCTGGTTTATACCTGTATATTATCACCATCAATCAGTAGTACTTAAGTTAGCGAATGGAAATTATATGTAAAATCATAAACGTGTATTCTGTTTATCTCGGCAGGATTAAGCAGCATAACCTCTATGCTAAAACACCACTAACTATTTTTCCGACACAATCATCAATTGCCCAGTCATAAAAGAGTATACTATGGAACGATTAAAACAGATATAAACCAAAACTATCCTGCTAGAAGCCAAAATCACCTTCTCCTACATCAAATACGAACTAGAAGAAAATGGATTGATATACTAAGATAAAAAGTCACGCTCAATGACTGGGAAAGAACCCCTGGATATTTTACCCACTCCAGAGATTTTAACGTCAATTAAAGAAATTTACGGAAGTGGCAAACAACTCATAGCACATCTACTGCTTTTTAATAGCAACTGAGTCGTACTTAAGCAGAGCAAGAGAATTCTCCAGCACAATCTTTTAATTGAGTTCATTCACTTGTCCACAAAGTGTTCTGCGTGGTTGACGGAAACAATAAACACACACAGGTATTTTAATTAAAAAGAAAAAACATGATGCTCAATACACTTTCTTAGCCTGCGGTGCCATATAGCCCTGCTTTATGCAGCTACAATACAGACTCATAGGATGCTATAATTGATATTTTATGGTGAACAATTATTACAAAATTAAAGTTTAGCATTTTATCAGATGGGTACAGAAAACTTTTTTGGAAGCGTACCCCCACAAAAGCCCTCTGTCACTGGATGAATTAACAACGTAGCAATAACTACATCAAACTATATGCTGGTTTATAGAGAGTTAACTATAGCAATGAATAAATTAAGCTACTTCCGCAAGGGTATTGCGCTATCATAATCTGATATAGATTTCACTATTTAGCGCAATGAGTGCTTTTGTTATGTTAAATTGCATTGGTTCACGGTGAACTGTAATCTCTGGAGTGGCTAGACAAGGACAAAGGAATGAAGGTAACTTCCAGCATTATTTTTTAATGTGTAACGTCATCGAAAAATAGTTTTATTCAAATCTTCATAAGAATTTCTGTATTACTAAATAATTTCAAAGCCTCTGTTTTAGAGGATATTTGGTGCATTCGAGATATGTACATATATCTAATTCGGGTAGGCTGCAATAGCTATGCGCCTAAATTAGAGATGATGATGCGATAACGAATTTTAAATTACTAGGCTTTTTTCAGATCAAATTTAGGTACTGAGATGCCTATTATACCCCCCCTCTAAAGGGATGATGATTTTATCCTGGTAAATCTAGATATCAAGCAAATCAAAAACGTTATCCACACCACCATCTTCTTACCTTTTATTATGGATTTATCTCAATAAGTTACCGATAAGACAATTTTTAATCACAGAAGATACACCAGAATAGGCAGTATTCATACTAGTATTCAGATACCCATTATCACCGACAAAAAATACTGAATAAATCAAGCTGCCTATACCTGTTATATTGATCATCTATGTCTTGTGTTATAATCTAGATATGATTTAAAAAGTCGAATATACGATTATGGATTCGGGTATTTATTGGCCTGAAAACAACCATACAAGGCATATTCTGATGACCACCACTATAACAACGCTAATAGATGGCCTCAATATCCTTGATCAATTGTAAATGCAAGGGGTATTAGAACAGATTACTGGAAGATTTTTAATAAGGATTAAGCTAATAAGTCAACGGTTGATACACCGTTATATATCCGTATTATAAAGCTCCCTATCTCACTGGTTAATTGATAGCTTAAGGCAGGAGACAAGGATATAGAGATTTGATTAAATTTCACTACTAGCTTGAAAGCTGTTTATGTCATATTGAAGGTTGTAAACACTGTTATCGCTGGATTATCTTGAACACATTGTTGTGATTGACTAACTAATTGCCAGAACGCACAATTTTTTAAACTGTACAGAACTAAAAGTAAGGTAGCAGTAAAATCAACTGACATCGATACTAGGTAAGATTATCCGTAATCAGCACGTATTACACTATATCCATATCAGAAAAATTAACCAGTTAGCTACCGCATTATTATTCATCGAATAATAAAATAGTTATATGTTATTTTCGTTAGAAAATTAAAGCGCATCGATCATGAGCGTCATTATTAAGCAACATGATATTTAATCACCTACTTGATTTAGGTTGAGCATAAATAGTGCTCTTTCTACTGTTTTTCTATTCAGAAATATCATAAGTAAATTACAAGTTTAATAATGCTTTATGCAAATTCCCTTGTTGAATAGTTATCTAATATTCAAATTTAAAACTTAAGGAAAAGTACTTTTCTAATATTTTGATATAATCATTTAATCCCATCTTTACTTCGGTAGTATCCGTTTTTTCACTCTTCAGTTTACTACTAAGAGTTAGCTGATTATTAAGTACCAAGATATTGAGTTTATCCTACATGTACAACCAAGGTGGTGTACTAACCCCATGCTTATCGTCATTTCAATAATACTTTTATCTTTTTGTAACAGCTTATAGGCAGGCATATCTGCAATAAACTTTTAATCCGTTAGACGACTAAATAAATCATCTATCTGCATAAAACAATTAGATAGCAAATAATTTCTCAATACTGGAATTAGAGAAAAAGAATGATAACCCATATTATTTTCCTTTAAATAGGAATTTAATAAAATCCTACATTTATATTCTTTATTATAAAGAGAATTAATATGTTTTTAAGTACTCTTATTAAGATAAGAGAAAAACAATTTTTCTCTCATTAACATCAATCATTGATTCCGTCAAACTTCGCACGGAACACTGAGATGTATTTACTAAAAAATTTTTTCCGATAAAGACCGTATTGTGTTCTACAAGATGTTAGGCTTTTTTTTCTGAATAATAAGAAATTGTTGTAGTAATTCCCTTTATGGCTATTGGCAATGTTGTCACCGATTTCTCTGCAAACATCATCTCTTACACCATGCTGTTGACTGATTGTTTCTCTGTGGTAAATTAGGGCAAGGTGTATTAAAATGTACTACTTAGAATGGATGTCGGTGTTCAGAAGACAACCCTAATTGGCTTATAGTGTGCCCTTCAAAATCTCTCTGATGCTCTGCGGGATTCTAGTCAGGTTGTAAAAGAAGGTAAAAACCATATTATCTGTCCTATTAAACGCAATAGGCAATCTATCCCTACTTTATATTGAGTATCGTGGCGCTAATGGATGGATATTGGTTGTAATAAATTTATTCCAAACTGGATGATTGATACCAAGAAAAATAGGAGAATTACACCCTCAGGTTTACTTAGCAGTATTTCCGAGTTTATTTGTTAACTTTGAATAATTACTGCTATTTAAGTTACTGCTGCTAAGCAATCTTATCATCTCATCCATATAGAATTGAACAAAGCAAAAAATTTCTGAATCTATCATAGTAGTTAGTGTATTTCGCCGTACAGGAATTTTTTTTATTAAAAATTTCTCCTTACTGCTGATCAGCATCTTACTGATACAAGTGGTGAATATACTTGATAAAACCACCAATCTCCGTAGTTAAAAAGCGCATTAATGAAACTTTATATTATATAAAACATGGCGAACACTTGAGACTGATCTTAAAAGTATCAGACATAATTTCCACACGGGAGTGTATTAATTACATGATCTTATTAATCAAGGACGCAAGTGCAAAAAATAGCATTAATCAGCACGCTAACCGATAATTTTATCTCACTATTTACAGGTCAATAAGACATTAGCTTAATTAACTAAACTCTGCTTCTTGTTGGTGTTTTCTTATAGGCTACTGCTAGCCAGAAGCGATTTAAATACCATGCTCAATTAAATTGATGTAAAGAATAAAAAACTGTTTATAATTTTACCTCCATAAAGAGAACGTTATAAAAAAGAAGGCAACCATGCAGCAAAGATTTTTAAATCTGGAAGCAATTGAAAGGTATTGACTATTATTGCGGTCATTATTGTGCTAGCTATCAGAGACATCGTCTCTATTCTATTTAATAATAGCATCATTAAATAATAAAATTTCCAATGTACAGACATTAGTAACTTAAGTTTGCAGTATGCTAAACTTAATACGAATATTCGTTTATTAAAACTGTAAAATTAACAGTACACTGCTACAGTTTTTTTAGGAGGAAGGGAGAAAACCCCTAGCAGAATTACCATTAATGGTAATAAAAAATGATGGGCGCAGACAAGATATCCAGATGCTGGAGAGGAGAAGTGATTATTGCCCGGGAAAGATTTAAGATTCAGTAAATAATAAAGGGTTTCGATGAGGTATAAATATTCCGAAAATATCTGTATTATTATGGGCACCAAATTTAACGCTAACGTGCTGATACATGAGATCTTGATTCCAGTACCAATAATATTGCTGACCATTACCACCAAAGAATTCAGTACACAATGTAAATTAGATAAGGGGTTGGTTGGGGGTTAAGCCTTATATTAAATCTAACAATTAATTTTTCTATTCTTTTTTAATTTTTAAAACTCTTTTTATAATATAAAAAAAAGTGAAGATTTATTTTTATGCATTTAAGAAGTATGCTATATAATGAAAATTATCACCTTTTTGATTACCATAAACTTAAACATGGCAACACAGACCTTTTTTAATGAAAGCCAGAAACGATATTTCAAATTGATCTGAAACTGCTCAAAGCCATCGCTCAGTAGGAAATCCGGTGCCTATCAAAAAAACCAATAAATATCAATCAAAATAAAAAGATGCGTTGAACACCGATTATGAGCTGATGCAGGTCAATTTAACGTATATCTCAAAGCCTAAAATGAGGGGGTGGATCTACAGTCATCAAAATTTATTCAATCAGTCCTGCTTTAACATTAAAATCGGTACGTAGAATACTAGGTGGATACTATAACCTACATGAGTCTTGACGTTAAACTTGGCCTGCTTTGAGTCGTATAATGCGAGTTTAATCCCTGCAATAAAAAAATGATTACCCTATATCCTAAATAGTTTTATAAACACATTCTTGACAGGGTGTGATAATCTTGTAACAACAAGGAAATCGTAACCGCGGTGAGTTTTATATTGATTATTTGGCTGTACGCGTCATTCTGTAAATCATCGGAATTGCAAGTCGTAAGACACTTCTAGTTTTTCATAACAAGCGTCTATTATTAGCTATCACTATGAGCGTAATAATAGTAAACACTCACGTAATTTTTACCGAATTATCCACTTTCTATAGGCCGTGTTTATGTCGCTCTGCACAAAACAGAGTACAGTCCTCTTATTTTCCTTGATTTTTAGCATTATTTATCTATTTAGTTTCGGATAGCAGGTATTTATCACGTTATTTTACATTAAGCTTTAGTTTATAATGGGAAAAGTATCTCATATTTTTCTATTCCAGAAGACCGTATTAATCGCCCCCCTGTACTCACTAAGTTAACAGTTTTGGTATTTATAATACAATGGCCCCCTCTTCTCTTAACAACGAGATAGCTAATAGCTATGTGTAATTTAGTTTAGCGATGTATATTTAATGCCAATTAGGGTATATAGTTTTCTTTTTCGACGGTACTTTGTATTATCAATGATGTACTGTTTCAGGTTCCTTCTTTTTACTATGAAGCAAATACCCTCACTCCCTGACGATAGTAAAAATATTTACTATCGTTAAAAGTATTGTTTACGTCGTTTTTATTTAGCGTGTCGACCTTGCCATATATTAGCAATATGAGAAGTTATTTTTAGGAGGTTCCTCTTAAAAAGAATCGAAAAAAGTTAAAAATCCATCTCGGATCTTTCTCATCGGAGATCACAGATGTATTAGTGATTATAGCAATTGCCGCTTCTGTTAAGTGCAGAAAAATACAAAAATATTTGAATAAGAAAGAATGGTCGGGCACCCCCACAATATCAGTCAGTTTAATGAAGCATTAAAGTAGTATATTGATTTCTGACCATAGCAATAAATTACTCAATAAACTATTTCTCTATTGTATTACCCCATTTTTACTAATTAAAAAGGATTATCTACAATAGGTGGCTTATCCACCAAGAAAAATAATTTGGGTCAAAAGTACCTAGCTTGGATAGTAAAAACAATATTAAAGACTAACCCATACTACAAATACTGACCTGTGAGCGTACAAGGGCGATAATCTCTTTTAGAAAAAAGAATGCATCTGGGATTGGTACCCATATTACCGGTATGGGACAATATTATGTTAATGAAAAACATTGCTATTGGAATTATACAGTGGATTGAAAAAGTCATTGCATGTAATTTGCTCTCTAACTGCTTTCATGGGAATATTATCATTGTATCTTTTCGTCGAAAATCTTATAAATAGTTTCCTACAGTAAGCAACCATCTGCTTACTGCTTCGGGTAAAATATAAGTCTGAATTAAATTGGATGCATCCAGCTTTATCGATATGAGCAGTAAGAATTTTAATAATGTCAATACGTTAATGCTAAAATAGGAACTATTTAGAAGAATTAACGTAGACAGTATATAAAAAACTTAAAGAAGTTAGCTAATAATTCAGCACATGTGAAAGGCTGATTAATCAATTGCACAACAGCGAATTCCACATAAACGTTATTAATTAGATGTTCTCAATTAATAACAAAAGAATTTATAACGGTGATCAAACTTTAAAAGGTAGCACAGTCAGAGTCGATTGCTATCTGTTTAGCAGCTAATTTTACAACTAAATAGAGCACCACAGAAACTCCCTGTTTGAGTTAGCAGCTCAAACAGGAGTTAAATAACTGCCCCGTACTCACGAAAAGCACTTTACTTTTATACTTAAAATGGGGGCCATACTAACAAGCTTACTTCTTCTCTACTAGGCAAGTAGTCAGAGAAGAAAGAATAACCTATTTATTAGTCTTATGCAACCGCGTCCGTGTTACTCTATTGAAAAAACTAGTAGAAAACCGGTGAAAACTGCTGAAGTTTAAATCAGCCATGTTATGGGATAAGCTATATTGATCGAGAGTTAAGCAGTTAATTAACTTATTGTGGTGGCGGCACCCATACCTCTAAAACATCAAAATCTGATACTGGAAAGATGGGTGATTTCCTAAAAGTAGCATTAAAAGGCTTGTATAGCATTAATTTTTAATTTTTAAAAAATTAGAATCGAAACTTAGTTTACATAAAAGCTAAACTAATTTTATCCATAATCAATCTATTTTAATTTGTCTATTGAAAATTTAGCTTTCTGGAGATTTTTAGCAAAGATATTGTCTTCTCGTTCTCTAGCTTAGATGTATGGAAAACAGCTATAGATAATTTTAACTCAGCTATAATACAGTGCATAACGATTTTTTGGATTTAGAGCTATCACATCCTAAGATACTATAAAACACCTAAAAAAGTAAAACTTTAAACGCTGTATAATTAGGTAAATCAAGAAATTACGCTTTACCTATTTTCACTATTAATATTAAATGAGAAAAATTTTTGATTAATCACTTTGAGCTATTATCTAAAATTACGTACGTAAGTGGCGGTAATGTGTTCGAATCCAGGTTTAAAACAATTATTCAATTTTATAATTTAGTACCAAGTCCTCCATAGATAGTGATCGATAGCAAATTTTCTATTGATTGCACCCTTTGTAGAGTAGTAACACTACAAGACAGAGATGGCAGTAAAGATATTAATAAACAAATATTTCTGCATAATTTCGTGTTGATTAACATCATAAATATTCTTAATAAAGAAATGTGATAAATTAACCTAATAATAAAGATTTTATGAATAAAATAATCATAACACTAGCATGCCTATTTCTTGCTATCAATATTCCTCTTTTACTGATAAAAAATGACTCAGACATCCCCAGTCTACTAGTTGTGCTATGCATTTATGGAATTGCATGACACAATAATTTAAACAAATGCAATTGGTGACGCTGGTAAGTTTTTTATTGAGTATAATTAGCAACCATGGTTTTGATTCGTGCAAAAGGTTTATTAAACAGGGTGATTTTCTAGGTAACTATCCAATAACAATTGGGGCCCCATTTCAGTAAAATGATGAAATAATTTGCTAAAATAAAAGAATAAAATAAAAGTAAATATTTTATAGATGTAACTTTCCATAGAAAATTATTAAAAGTCACTTTGCATATAAACATTTCATAGACTTCAAAAATAAAATATCGAGCATTAATTTTATCAAATAGAATTTTTCTCATGCTTTAAATGAGGACATTTCATAGATATTTTTGGTATGTATCCAGTATCTTAAAAAGACTTAGATTAAATAAAATTTAATACCTTATATTTCTAATATTTTGTATCTTTTAATGCTTTTATTCATAATTTGTGACTCAGGTAACGACATCTTCCAGTGGCTGGCATAGCAAGTTTTCTAAATACATTAACAATAATCTCATAGTGTAATTGAAAATTACCAAGATAAATACCGACCAGATAGTTTTTATCCTTTTGATAAAAACTATTGTTTTAATCTCTCGTATAAGTATACGAGAATCCAATCCAGTGCATTAATTCTAATTTTCCTGTTGATTAAATCAAATAAGAAGACGCACATAGTCTGCAAGCCATTTATCTCCTCTTCTGTAATTTTAATTCTATTTCGGAGAATGAAATAATTTTATTGAGCGGATATCTTTAAGTATCTACTGATTAAATTATTCATACGAACGAGAATCTCTTACCAATTTACACACTATGTAACAGTAGTATTAACACTTGCAACCGACGATAATTAGAACCCATATTATATTTAAGTTGGGTAATAAAGTTCCTTATCATCTTTAAGTTCTTTTGTGTATTATATACCCAACGTCGTGATAATTTCTATCTGCTAACTTAGCTGATTAAAAGCAACTTCTTGCTTCTCCTTATTCGGTATAACAATTTTTTATGTTTTTTAGAAAAAATATAGTGTGTCCAGTGGACATAGAATTATACTCTAGCATTAAGATTAGTAGGAAAGTAATAATAAGAGGAATTTCCAGTTTATTTTTCTACACAATATAGCTATCCGTTAATTGCTCTTGCAGTTTTAAAATTTAACTCAAATATTTACTTTTAATTTTCACAATATTCTTTTAATGAAAATTCTTGCCTACTAACCAAGTAAAAATCAGTTTCTCAAAAAAGAGGAGGAGCTGTATAACATAGCAAAATTAATATTCACATATGGCTGTAATACGTTTCCTTATTATCTTTTGATTTAAAATTAATACTTTTCAGCCTAGACGCTTTAAAAAGATCTAAGCAATCTATAAACGTTTACATTTTGTGCTGACAGGTATTTACGACAATAACGTTCTATTGCTATGTCCGTACTAACTAAAGTTACTGATTGCCTAACTAAAGTTACTGATTGCTAGTACCTCCTCTAATTAAGACTAGAGTATACTACATACTTTCAACGAATTTGAAATAATTTTCATGCTATTTTTCTTTTCTATCTCAGAAAAATCACCTAAATTATACAACTTGAATTAAATAAGATTTTTTACCAGTTATTCAGTTTTTAATTGATCTTTTGTTTTTGCGTAGTAGCAGCAAACTTTTGCTTTTCAAGCATACTTCATGAAAAATACTTTTCAGTCAGTGCAATCTTTATCTTGCATCTACTTTAATGGTCAATTCTATTAAGATAAACAGGTTAAGAAAAAGTTAATATTTTGACTTCCCTTCGAACTTAATTGTTCCATCAAACATGGTTATTTATGGTTTCAGTAGCTATAAGTTTATTACCATTAAACAATTTTACGCTTGGAAATTGATAAATCTGATGAGTAGCTTAAGCACCGTTTGTCAGATATCTAGATATTATCGGCTAAAATTTAGTCAATATCTCTCTGAGTACTTTTGATATTTCGCCATAAAGTTCTTATGGAAAAGTTAACAATTGTTTACTAGGAAATATATTTAATCATCTCAAAACTGCTGATAGTGGGTTTTTTGGATACAGGTAGTACGACAAGACAACATTTAAATATTACATTGTATTTTCTTTTGAAATAAATGTTTTTGCACAAAAATCAGTCCATCGTAGGGCTCGCCATTACTAACCGAATTCCTCAAAAGCTCATTTCAAATAGTTTAAGTTCAATGCGCAATTATTTGCGCAGCGGAATATTATTAGTATAATAAGGCCTTAAGCAATATCAAGATTCATTGGGTTGAATGGATAGTAATATGGATTTAAACAAAGCTCTTCTGTTCTATCTAACTGTAGTTAATCAACCCGTTTAAATATCTTTTATTGATCGTATTTATATTGTCAAATCTGCTCATAATGGCCTCGAATATCTCCGGTATTCAATTTTTGAGAAGTATTGAATTTTCAAATATCCACTACCGCTATTGTATATAAATAAAATTAAAGCGGCTTTCTGTAAATCAGTAAGTAGAACAGTTACATAATATTCAACTGTAATACGCGTATCTGAAAATCTTGTTTCATCAACATGTTATATTTTTCATTATAAATTTCCCATAATGTTATATCTTTACCGGTATAAAGTAACAGACAGTTAGGATGCTAACGCTATCACAATAAGGCTTTTATAAGTGCTTATCTTTTCGTACCTAAAACTATACCAAGGGTAGAAAAAACTGCTAATACACTGCCTACCGTTGCCAGCAGAAGGCGTTTTTAAATTAAAATTCATTACCTATTTCTTGTTTAAGATCAGTACTCTTTATGCCGGTAGTAGTTAAGGTAAACGATCAGTATTGAATAAATAATACTCATAATTAAAAATGATTAGCTAAGTTCATAGCGCGTACCAAAAACAAAAAGCAGCGTTTCACTAGCGACATAGGCAGTCCAAATTGTATATTTTTAATATTATTCATAGAGAATTTATTTATTTAGTTTGTCAGAATATAAACAGTTATTAATATTTATTAATAATCAGTACACGCTTGCCATACTTAGTGGCAGTGTTATAATCAATTTTCTTTACTCTCATCACTCAAACTTCTGAATTATCATTACAATATTCATCTTAGTTAACAAATAAACACACTTTTTGTATAATTATCAGGTTATCTTGGCAAATCAAAGGTTTTGTTATTTTTCTTACAGAGTAATTTGTAGTTAAATCTCTGTATTTTACTATTGTGGTTTCAAAATAATCTTATATAATCTAGATATTTGGTAAATAAAACGACTTTACACTATAAAATCTACTCAATCATCTTTTTAATCGTTTAATATAACTATTGACATTTTGAATTTGCAATTCCTTACCAATAATTCTCTGATTGCCAATTCTTGTTAGTTAATAGTAACTAATTTCATGCTTCCTGGTAAAGGTTTCGTACTATTTAGCTGTATTCGATAAAAGGATGAACTCTTTATCGATGATCAGCTTAAAAAATATCTAAGACACTTTGAATTAAATTTTTTAATAACCTTATCGCTCAATATGAACTTTCTGTTGATTTCTGGCAATTAAGATCGTGATTTGTTTTTCTTTTTATATCCTCCTCTCCTCGCACGTTTTCTAGCTTTATTAGCTTTAGATATAATAATTCTCTTTAAAGAATTCACGGAAAATATTTCATTAACTTCAACAATACCACTTAGTATATTTAAGTTAGTTGTCGTCACTGAAGCAAGAAAACAGTGACATCATCTAAACACTGTTTTTAAAATTAATGCCTGTTTATTTCTTTTGACTCTCATAAAGTCAAGATATTCAACATACATCGCAGATAACTAAATTATTTATCCTTGTAATGTAGTTTTACCATAAAACTTCTAGCAAGATTCTTAAATATTTTTCTAGAAAATTTGGAGAATTTACAATGAGATATTGCTGTAACTATAATGAATTTTCCCAGAGGTTAACATGTTCACTATAACAATATAAACAGAATAAAGTAGAATAAGTTATTTCAATCCATAAATCAAAAATATACAAGAGATTGTTATCGAGTTAACTAATAAGATGTAGCTCTTCTTACTGGTAGGTAAGAAAGAAAATAGTTTCTTTAATCTGTATTATTCTTTGCTTTTCATACCAATCTCTATAGTAAAGATCCTTTATGCAGGATAAGGGATTTCTACCAATTATCTTTCCTAAGATAAGCAATTATCAATATCTCGTCTTCTCTTATCCTCTTATCTATAAGATATAAATTTAATAGCACTAAGACTTACCATAGAATTTTGATAAGCGTACTTCATATAAGACTTAAGAATGATAACTTTCGTCATACGTTTTAATTTCTTTGCAGCTATGCTGAGATGAATACGAGAAGTGCATTACGCATCTATAATGATTAACGCTTGAATGAAAAGAAAGCTCAAATAATCATTTGTTATCCTGATTTTCCTAGAAAATAGAGTTATACTTATTTTTGGTGTATGAGATTTTAGAGATAGTGTATAGCCACACACTGCTGATTGATTTTGTAAATAATTACATCAACAGAGAGATGATATGCTATGAAAAGTTTAGTCTACTAGGTATCCGTAAAACCAGATATTATACCTGTGATCCATTATATGAACTTATCCGTAATAATATCAGATAGCTGATAGCACCGCTGTTGAGGGAGCTCGAAGTTATGTTGCGATAACATGCTCAACTCCGCCTTATCAAGGGAATATCATCATGCCTTCATCTCTAACAGTTATATATATACCACACAAAATCATGCAGAGACTGGTATTGGCGATGTTGAGATTAAAGTGCCTAATGTTAAAAAAAAGGTGGATTGCAGCGTCAATAGAATATGATTCAACAGCTCATTGCTACTGCCTTATCTGAAGCATGCAGAAATCTTGAAGAGTTTCCTATCATGGTTATGTACTTATGAAGTGAAGATATCGGTGATTTTACGAATCTCTAGGTTTTCTCAATAAAAAGCACATGATCTCTCTGCTAGAGTACCATCTAGAAAACTGGAATAGCAATAGCTTGAAGAGAATAGGGAATAGGTGTCTGTATAATTTAAGTAATACATCTATATTTATTCATAGGGCGGATGAGTATTATGCCGTTCTATTAGAGACACTGATTATCTTTTTCTAGTAGTTTATATTATCAGCATCACTGCTTTATGGACGTAAGCAGCTAGCTGCTACAGTCGAAGATGCTTATCGAAAGTTAGAATAAACTGAGCTTAACTTCTGGAGATGACCACGTAAACAATGTACTTTAATTATATTTCCTGTGATTGGTATGAGGAATATGGTCTTCTTTATTTTTAGAAAGTAACAGGAAAAGATATTTCCAAAGATATGTAGTAGAAATTCTGTTGGTACATAAAATAGCTGATATAGTGGTTTTGCTAGACAAAAGTATGTGTAACCAAAAATTTTAAAAGGGTGAGAAAACTGTACGCCCACTGAGCTAACAGAGAACCTTAATGCCTCTGATAAAGCCTTTAATATTTTATTGGAAAGATTTTCAGTTTATCCTAAAATAATAAGGAAGCTAAGGAAAGATCGAGAAGAGCTGCTGGTATTCTACGATTTTTTGTTAACGCACCAAGTCATCAATAAAACGATGGATCTGATTCAACTGGCTTTTACAGGAGTGCAGGAGGATACACGAAGTTGACATGCGAAACACTGTTGTTCGAGGAAAGTTATCTTTGCAATACTATTTAAATTGCTCCAATTTTCTCAGAAAATTGGATTGGTTAATGAAAAATAAAGCTTACCTTACTGGTAAGCAATATTCAATTTAAGTATGAAGAATAAGATTCACGAAGCATCAGAGTGGAATATAGTCTGACTAATCTCTACTATACGTAGAGATTTTTTAATAACTAACAAAATATTTATTCATGAAACTTTGAAGTGATGAAATCATGCGTTTAACAGAATTTTTATAAAAAACAGTAAATCATTCAAGTACATAATTAAATATTAAAAATAAAGAATAAGAATCGGATAAAATCTTGATGTATTTAATTGTATTTTACGCTTTTTTAATAGTTTGTTTCTTTAGAAATGTATCATTCTACATTCTGACATTCTTTACGGTTGTCAAGATGAATGATAGGGTTTTTTACTGTTATCTACCTACCCTTCTCTGCTGTTTGGGTAGAGATAAATAAATTTGTCCCTTAGTGATAAATGCACTTCATGAAATAGTTTTAATACTTCATAAAACCATGTTGTAGACATTTGCCTGAAAGCAAATAACATTATAATTATTTTCTACTTCTTATGGTGTGTACTATTCATGAGCTTTCCTTATACAAAACATAATCTTGTTGTATAGCAGATTGCAAAAGATTATATCTTAGCTTTTTTAATCAGAATTAAGCACATCATTGGTTATAGAGTTAAAACTCTGGCATAGTACCGTTTCTTTTATCAATGCGGCAGCGCGTCTAATTTAAAATAAGATTCAGTGCCTAGGTGATTTAAATACTTCAATAAGCATTTGCTACTTTTTCTTTATAAGTTTTGGATGTCTTACTAAGTAAGAATATTAAATCATTATAAGATTCTTTATAAGAATAATAAAGAATTCAAAACTTTATTAATCATGAAGTTTAGTTATATGTGTTGCTTGTTTCGATTTTCTTCAAGTTTTATAGCTACATTCCAGATTTATGGTTAGTATCAAGTATTTCCTCAATAGGAAATCCATTGTCCGTATAAATTGACCTAACAAGCCAATTTGCTTGTTAGATGCTGCTATGTCCTCTTATCGAAACCAGCTTTTTGTAAATATGTCATTGTAAACTACTTTAAAATTAATAAATTCTATTTATATGAAATTGCTTGGTATAGCTTATCTATAAGCAGATAACTCTTGTCGAATAAATAATAATTTATTATTTACTTAATAATCTATATAAAAATAATGTCATACATATAACATATAAAATAGCTATAATTAACGTGAATATTAAAATAGAGTCTTAATAAGAATATTAAAAAACACTCTATCCGCCAGCCACAGAAATTAATAGCTACTCTATATATACTAACTAAAATTGATAAAATTTATATGAATTAAATATTTTATATATTTAAATAACAATATTTTTGCGATAAATATCACTATAAAAATATGTAACTATTACAAAAATAAAAGATACTTTTATCTTATACAGATAAATTCAAATCTTATAAAAAGATAAAAAACAAAAAATTGACATAACATTAAATAATTATATAAAAATACCTTAAAGTAATCTTATCATTTATAAACTAAACCATATCCATAAGGATAAATGGTACGGTCTAAATCAGGTGTTTTGATATCAACCGGTAATTTACCTGTCGGTGAATTCATTAAACGCTTATTAGGGGTAAGAAAAAGAGTTCTTAACCCACTACGAATATTGGCTTCTAAGTTATTTCCATTATTATTAGTCGCATCAAAACCTGTAATGCCATAAATGGCAATATTGGCTTTTACGTCTTGTAAATAAGCAATATCATAAGGATTTTTGGTAGATATAACAATTGTTGGGATCGCATTACGATTTGCAACATTGAGTATGCGTTGAGCATTTATAGGTGATTTTTTTAGATTATAAGTAGCTAAAATAATAAGATCAGAATGTTGAATTTCTGCGATTAATTGATTTTCAGATCTATCATCCGCCATCATTGTAACCACATTATCTCGGGTAGTAATATTAATTTTTAATTCATCAGCAATAGCTAGTAAATGTTTTTTAATTAATTGATTACGTACCTTTTCATCTGAAAAGATGACAATCTTATTATCATATTTTAACTGAAACGGTAGTAGGTTACTGTTTTTTATTAAAGTGATCGCATGGTCTGCCAACATATTTTCAATATCTTTATCTATTTTTGCTGCAACAACTTCTTGTGCTTTCTCAATAGGCTTATCTATCGCAGAAATTTTATTTTTTAGCTTGCTAAATACAATTCGATAAACTGATTCATCAATGCGACGATTTAATTCAGGATTGCTTTCCACTTCAGTTTTTAAATAATGATAGAGCTGTTTCAGTTTAGAAACATCCTCAATATTATTAATTTTTAATGGCATTAAAATAATATCATTACCTGCTAATATTGCTTGTTTAACAGCCCAGTAACTATCAAAGTTATTAGCAATGGCTCCCATATCCAGTGCATCAGTGATCACTAAACCTTTATAATTCAGTTTATTGCGTAATATTCCTGTCAAGATTGGCTTAGAAAGCGTTGCTGGCATACCGACTACTCGATTATCAATGGTAGTAAGTTTATGATTATCTAATGCAGGCATTACGATATGCGCTGTCATGATTGCATCGGTATTTTGCATGGTATGCATGAATGGGAGTAGTTCAAATTCACGCCATTGTTTTTGACTAATATTAATCGTTGGCAAAGATAAATGGCTATCAACACTCGCATTTCCATGGCCAGGGAAATGTTTAATTGCTGTTAAAACAGGATATCTATGGATCCCTTTAATATAACTGTTTGCCATTTCAGCTACCAGCTGTGACCGATCTGAATAAGAACGAACACCAATAATAGGATTGTCTTGATTATTATTAATATCAACAACTGGTGCAAAATTAAAATTAAATCCTAAATGTGTGAGTTCATAAGCATGAATCATGCCAACCAATTCACTCAGCTGTTTAGAACGGGTTGCACCTAATGCCATATTACCTGGCATCTCAGTACCATATCGTAATCGCGTAACATAACCACCTTCCTGGTCAACACTAATAAATAGTGGTAAGTTGCTGCGTGCCTGTTGTAGCGCATTAATTAGGTTTACGGTTTGTGGCAAGTCAATTAAATTATCTCTAAATAAGATTACTGAACCTAAATGATACTGGTGAATAATATTAGCGATTTCTGGATTAAGCTTAGTCATCGCCATAGCATTTTTTTTAGCGTCAACCCCCCAATGACGAAAACTTAACATTAACATCTGCCCTAGTTTTTCTTCAAAATTCATGTGACTAACTAGTTGTTTAGCTTCATTTTCTGCTGATTGCCATAATTCAGTTAATTGTTGATGAGTAATTACTTTCGCAGAACAAAAAAAACTTAACATACATAATAATAATAAAGCTATTTTATTCATTTTTGTTTCCTATATTAATTCGTCAGTCAATCGTTGAACTAGTCAATCTTAAGGTTTTGTGTAAAATACACTGATACTAACCATACTTCTCTAATCATTAATCATTATATATCATAACAAAAAATTTCACACTATATTAATAAATTAAAATTATTTATTCGTTAAAATAACTAATCTATTTAGTAGACTTAACGATATCAATTAATTAAACTCTTTTTAGTTATTGGCAAATTTAGTATATATAGCCAGTCAGACTACGCTCCGTTCTAATGCTTTGTGAAACTGTTCTGGATCCTTAAAATTTAACGTTGTTACTTAAGACTCAGTAAATCACTTCTCCCTTTACTGAAGTTTTATATTTTAATAGAGACGAGAGGAGCAGCTTAAACACTATTAAAATGATTGTTGTTCTTAAACTATAATTTTCGTACTTCGGCTTCGTATTCTCACTGTTTCAAAACCTGATTTAATTAGATTCATCTTTCTTATTTGACGCCAGTACGCTGAGATATATAATGACAACCGTTCTTCTCGTTCTTTCTCCAACTTCTTCATCGCTGCAAAACACACTTCACTGATAACTTTTCCTATGAAAGGGGGTTTATTAGCATTATCGCGACTCTCTGGTAGCTAACACCTCTCCTACAGCTCAAGCTTTTAACTTTCAATTACTTCACTTTGACTAGTAAAGTGAAGAATGAGCTATTTTATATTATACCAAATAGCATTGCATTAATGTTGGATGCCAAGGAATATCTTTGCTATTTTTTCCAAAAAACTAAGCAGCGCGTCCCCGTTCTCAGTCCCTGTGAGATATAATTAAATCACGTGGTTCATTCCATTAAGGAATTCAACCTAAAATTCGATTCTAACTCTCGATAAGCATCTTGAAGCGCAGCTAGCTCATTACGTCCATAACTCAGTGCCGCTAATACTAATAGCTAGTAGGTAAAGGTGATTATCTTGCCTAACAGAATGGATATATGCTTTTATCTAAAAATAACGTAATACACGTATCGCTTAAATCACACAGCTACCATTATCGATATCTCTTTAGGTATCGATATTTCAGTTTACTTATTGGGGGCTTCTCTCTTCCAGAGAAGTTATATGTTTTTCACTGAAAATAACCTTAGGATTTCGTCAAATCACCGATGGATTGCCTCGTAGATATAGCTATGCATAGTAACACTCTTCGATATTTTTGCACAGTTCAGATAAAGAAGCGGAGCAACTAGCTGCTGAAGTATATTCCATTATCACCGCAATCTCTGATCTTAGGAACTTTTAATATAAACATTACCTATATTAGTCTATATAGGTTCTTGGGCACATAACTGTTATCAACAAAGCGGGCATAACCCCCGCCGCCGATAAGACGGCGTTGAGCATATTGTTGCAGCACATAGCTTAGAGCTACATCTCAACGACAGTGCTATCAGTTACCTGATTCACCCCTTATAGATGAGTTCATGCAAGGAATAATGTAATATCTGGTTTTATGGATACCTCTGTAAACTAGACTTTTCATGGCATTTTTATCTCCTCTATTATCCAAATTATCCACGAAATTAATCAGCAAGATACGTCAGTTTCTCTAAAATTTCATACACCAGATTATGAGAATAACTCATCTCTTCAAAACGAATTTACCATAATCCCACTTCATCGCGAGCAATATCCTATTATTAATTTTGCATGATCACATTACTTTTCTAACCGTCTTTTAGGATCAAGAACTTGACAGTATGGGTGTGTGCTGCGTAGCTATCTCTACTTCAAGGATATTCATGACCTAAGCACTATTTTATACTTTTCAATATGTTAATTTTTAGGAATTCAATCAAATAGCTCGGAATAAGTCTCCTAAAAATGAGAAGCCGAGTAAATCAGGAGATAACACACGATTTTACGTATTACTTCACTTGTTTATCCGAAGCGCTTTGGTCTCCATCCTAAAATTAATGATGTCAGGCTGACATACTTTATCAATACCACAAAAGAAATTATGCAGCAATATGTAAGATCTAGGTTCTGAATTTTTTCTCACACGCAAATATTATTCGCCTTCTAGTCACAATTATCCGAAGTTTTAAGCATTTTCCAGACAAATCAGATAATTCTGAATATAATTACATTTAAGGAGAAAATAACTAAAAAGTATCTGCTTGCCGATAAATTCATCATCATAGGGAATACTATGGTAATAATCTCTATCTCTTTTCGCTCATTAGGATAAATATAAAAATAACTTATCCAATAGACCTGATAAATGCGGATAGGATCATGATTTTTATTTCTCTGACAATATATCCATAGAGTAATTTACCCAGAAACATAACTCTCTTTCCCCTGGCCTAACTAAACTGTTTTTACCATTGATGATGACTCGAATAAATTTCTTAAAATATGGTGAAAGTGTTAACTTATAGTAGATTCCATCTATAATACTGTTGAACAAATACTTGATTGCAGAACTTGTTTATTGGGTATTTAGCGCTATCTTCCTGTAGGCATTCTAAATGTCTCTATCGCTATCTTTTTTGCTAAAGCTCTAAATTAAAAACAGTTTATTCAGATTTAAAGCTACTGAGCAGTGATTAATGCAGCAGATCAAATTTTATCTGATTTCCATTGGCAACACATTACTTTTACTATGCCTCATCTTCTTTCTTTGACCTTTTCAACAATAACTAGGCGCTTTCAACGGTCTGTTTCGTGTCCTCATCTATACCAGAAAGAAGTAGCAGTTAGCATGCAAATAGGAATCGAAATTAAGTATTTTCTGAACCTTGCTGACTTATGGTTAACAACTCAATTAACATTCGCATATTAATGCCTCCGTCACTCGTAACGGTCTAACTAGTTGATTCTGGAACAATCTAATGATATTGATTTATGTATTGAAGCAACTTATTGCACTTTATCCTACCTATATCGTCACAGTGAACATGTGATCGCTGAGGAAATTCATTATGGTTCAACGATATTGTTATAAAATCTTCAATAACAGAAGAAGATTTAACAATTTTACTAAGAGAAGTCTTCTGATGAAACTGCATCACAGGGATAAATACTTTAATTATCTACTATATATGTCGAATAGCTTGACTTTACAGGAGTCAACAAACAAATAGGGGGGGGATTAATTTTTAAAACAGCATTTAGATGGTAGAATTATGCTAATTTCTGGTATATAGGATTTTTAAAATAGTGACGTATTCTTCTGATTAATTTCGTGGATGATTTCAACAACAGAGAGATGATATGTCATGAAAAGTTTACCCTATAAAGGTATCCGTAAAAACCAGATGTTATCGTGATCTCTTACATGAACACATCCCCTAATACTGGCAGATAGCTGATAGCACCGCTGTTGAAGCAACAATACTCGAGGCGATTGTATGACAAAAATATAAACTGCCAACTTATCGATGCCAGCAAACTGTCCCTCATAATGGTTATTTGCTACATCAAACTTATATAAATTGGTATTGACGATGTTTAGATTAAAATTTCTGAAATTGAGGGTATGTGTGGCGCAGCCGGTGATAAAATATTCCTTTAAGAGTTCGTTGCTGCCTTATCTGAAGCATACAGAAACAGCGAAAAGTTGTTATCATGGATTTTATACTTACAAAGGCATATCCATCAGTAATTTCCATGAAACCCTGGAGGGTTTCTTAATAAAATGCACTTGATCTCTCTACTAGCTCTACTAGTACTATCAGTAGACTAAAACAGTAATGACTTGAATAGTGACAGGCAATGGGTGCCTGCGTTATTTAAGTGGTATGCATTATGTTTATTTTGTGTTGATGGCATATGTCCATTCTTCTTATGCAATATAATCGCCTTTACCTGCTGGTAAAGTAGGCGGCAAAGTGCACATGCATCTTAAGAAGCTTATTGCGGTTAAAGATACTTATTGAAAGTCAGAAGCGGAACTGGTCATAACTTTTTATGTGGCCTACGAGGGTGTGATTTTACCGTACTCTCAGGCTTGATAGGAAACTTTCTTTCTTGATTTTTCGAATGCAATGATAAAGATATTCTCGGATACACAGCACTACTGATGATTGGTACATAAAACAGCTAATACACTAGCTTCATTCCCAATGGAATACACCGAAAGTTAATAGGTGAGCTACAGTAGCTCCTCTGGCTAGTAGAGAGCTGTGATACCGATAATAAATCTCTTAATGTTTTGTTGGTAAAGTTATCAGGATAAATATTCCTGCGGTGATGAAGAAGTTGGAGAAAGAGCAAAAAGAGTTCCTGGTATTCTACGATTTTCCGTTAGCACACTTGAACATCAATAATAACGATAAATCCGATTAAATTGCCTTTTGTCACAGTGAGCCTATAAAACCAATGTATTAAGCGCTGTAGCTCAAGAAAAACAACTCTTTCAATACTATTCAAGCTGCTACAGTCTATTTAGAAAACTAGAAACTACGGTAAAGGGATTTTATCTTTATCATGGTCTTAAACAAGATCTAATTTAAGGATGCAGAATAAGATTTATTAAGAATTAGAAAGGGGAGGGACAGCCTGACTGACATAACACCAGATTTACTAATAATTTCTCATAATTCTTGTGATAAACTTATAATATGCTTCTTTGATTAAAGAATTTAGCAATTTAATTTTATGTAATACATTAATATAATTAATTACTAAATTAAATCATTTTTGTGCAGACCAATAATACCACTTACTTTTTAATTAGCTAAAATATCATTTAATGGCACTAAATTTTTACGACTAGTCCGTTTTCCATTAAAACGATAAGTGATATAGATAGATTGAGGAGAAATACAATTGATGATTAACATTTTAATTTAATTTAAATTAAGATGAAGCTACCTTGGAACTGCATTTTGGTATATCTGTGAAAATAGTATTGCTATTTATGTCTCCCATACTGTTTTGATATATTCATCCATTATTTAAATTCGTTTAACTTTCCCCACTTTTCAACAGCATAAATAAGTATCTTTTCTTGATCATTAATTTATACCTTAAAAAGGAGACATTAACTTCTGATGTTCAATTTACATTCCTAAATGAAAATGATATCGATTATCTAATTCAGCTACAATAATCTGTTCTTTCATTGGAGTCATTTTATTAACCTGATCAACTCCGTTAGCGGAAATTTTAACTGAGCTGGAAAATCAATTTATTGAATATAAACTTGACAATAAAATACTACTCTATTCTATTGGTGATAATAGAATCGTAATAAATTATACTTTTAATCAAAGTAATGGGCAGCTATTGCCAAAAAGTTTTGCTATAAAACTCCTTGAAATTAATTTATAATAAAATAAAAAATTAGTAATTTTATTTAAATTTATTCATAATATATAAAATTAGTAATATAAAAGATTATAATTTAATAATCAATAAAATTACAAGTAAAACAAGATATTTCCAAATATAGATGCAAATTAACTTTTATTAAACTGATAATTTTAAAAACTTATTAATACAAATAAAAATTACATAAATAAATTAATAAAATTAAATATTAAAAATAATATTGGTATTATGTAATTAATTACATTAATTACTCAAACGCTTAAGCATCAATTAATAATTTAATATATAAAATATTTTTGGCCTTAACTCTTCGTAAGGCTTTTTTCATACATACAAATACTAACATCACTTTCTTCTGGTACTAAATATAATTTATGAATATTCCTCTTCCTTATAGGAATTATTTGTTCTAAACAACTAATTAATATATTTCTAATAAGTTATTAGAAAATCTACTGTATGCGACAGTCTGGCTACGTTTCACTCTGATTACTTCATGAATCTATTCTTCATCTTTAAATTGAATGCTGTTTATCACCAGAATTAGAGCAGGTTAAATCCTCTGAGCCAATTACAGCTTTTTAAGAGATGTAAACATCCTAAATAGCATTAGGTTTTTTACAAACTATAGTGCTTCACGCGTTATCTTCATAGGCTCACCTGTCAAAAAACCAGATTCAATCAGATTCATCATTCTTATTGATGCTACTGCGCTGATAGGAAGGAATAGAATGCAGCCATTCTTCTCGCTCTTTGCTAACTTCTTCATCGCTAGCAGGATACATATCCGAAAACCTTGCTAACAAAACATTAATGGCTTTGTTAGAGGCATTGTGGCTCTCTGCTAGTAAAGTTCCAGCAGCCTTTTAACTTTAACTTTCAATTAGAGATACCTTTAGAAAATGAAATCAGTACATAAGATATTTTAGCTACTAACAACATTAGTACTGCGCGTCTCTCTGGAAATATCTTTGCCATTACATTCAAAACTAATGACATCGGCTCTCATAATAAGCTTGTGAGATATACTTAAGGACCCACTTGCCAATCATTAAAAAGATATATCTAGTTTCCTTCTGATTCTCTATAAGTATGTTTTCACTGAAGGATCTCCTTATACGTCTATTATGCAGTGATGTCAATAAATGAAGCAACAGACAAAGGCATTAGCTTTCCTGATAGGTCACAGTCTATGCCATCAGTTAAGAAATAAACCTAAGTATATCAGTTAAATCACGCAGATAGCATTATCTGTACTCTTAATTAGCTGTATTTTCAAGATATTGCTGTTTTAATCTACTGATATGGTACTGAATAGAGAGAATCTGATTTTTATTGATAAGTACCCAGAAGTTCGTGAAAATAATGGGTGGGTGGACCCATGCTTTGCAGATACAAAGTCATAATAGTAAAACTCTTGAATGCTTTTATACGCTTCAAATAAGACAACAGGAATGAGATGTTAAAAGATATTTTATTACCGCTGCGATTCCTGGACTTTAGGTACTTTAATTTTGACATCGTCAATATCCATCTATATTAAGTTTGCTACGGCAAATAACTGTTACGGATGAAGGCATGGGATCTCGTTGATAAAACGGCGTTGAGCATGTTCTTGCAAGTATGGTTTTGAGATCACCCTCAACAGCATAGGCGCCTATCAGATTCCTGTCAGAATTACGAACAAATTTATGCAAAGGAATAATAGGTAATATCTGGTTTTGCAGATAGCTTGTAGGGTAGACTTTTATGGTATATCATCTCTCTGTTCTTGATATCATTTATGAAATTTATGAAATTAATTAGCAGGTAACCCATCTCTAAAATTTCATACACAAGAAATGAGTATAACTCCTTGATTTTACGAGAACTAGATAAACAAATAGGGATTGATTTGAAAACAGCCCTCAATGGTCTCATTAGCTTCCTTCCTTCAATAGAGATAGAGTTAAAATACCTAACTGGTATTATTGAAGTCAATGAAACATTTTTTTGAATCTTTTAAAAAAAGCGGTTATATAACAGATAGGAAAGGTAGAAAATACGGAGGAAGAGGAGATCAGAGTAGAAAGAACGAATTGCGGTCTTAATTCTCTAAAATTAAGATAGATCATGTAAGCGATGATATTTTTGAAGAGTTTAATACAGAGTATGTTAGTTATTTTATTGAGCTGATTATCGATAAAAGTTCATTTTTTCGGATGGAGTTAAATGCTACAAAATCTTTACTAGCGAGCATGAAATTAGTCACCATTATCTAATAATGGCTAGGTAATCAGGAGAATTATTAATAGGAATTCCATATTCAAAATGTGAACAATTATTTTAACCAATTAAAAAGATGGATGAATAGCATTCCTGATAAATGTAAGCTCATTTTATTGATCTCTTTCTCTAGTACAGAGAAAGATTGTTTGAAAACATAAGAATTGAAATATAGATGTGTTGTAAATTGCTCTGTAAGCAAAGCAATAACCTTTGTGAATATCGCTAAAAATTAACATACCAAAAGTATAAAGCGGTACTTTTAGATCATGAATATCTCTGAAATAGCGAACCTCAGTCCTTAAAGGGGATATTATAGGGTACTATGATCAATAGTAATTACCAGAATCATTTTTTCTACAAAGAAAAATCACTCTGATGTTAAACGTCTTAAGTGTTGATCTGTAGTCAACCAAGCCGCTAGCCAGCCAATCATCGCGGAAACTAGTATAACTAATAGAACCTCATCCCATAAAAACCATTGAATATGAAATGTAGCACCAAATAAATCCACTACTTGTGTAACTATGCCAGTCAGTTGCCATACTAATAATGCAGAAAGCATTAATGAGAGTAAAGCACCAAAGAGTCCCAATATAATACCGCCATTTAAGAATGGACGCATAATAAAACCATCTGTCGCCCCAATCAATTTCATAACATTAATCGTATCCCTACGGGCAAAAATATTTAGCCTTACACTATTACCAATCACTAAAAACATTGATATAACCATTAAAATACCAATCAGCATTACAATTTTTCCAATTAGGCCTGTTAATGCAGCTAAACGTGTAAACCAACTATCGTCCATGCGAACATCTTCAATTCCAGATAACTGACCTACTTTATTACGTAGGTTTATCAATGACTGTGAATTTTGAAAATTAATTTTAGGGGTGATAATTGCTACTGCTGGTAAAGGATTTTCTTCCAATAAGTCTAACGCTCTATCGAATCCTGACCAATTACGGAATTCAATGATAGCTTCTTCCCGTGATAGGTAATTAATACTTTTAATACCATCTAATTCTCTAAGTTTAGCGACTGCCTGCTCAGCGCCTTTTTCATTTAATGATTTATCTAAATAAACGATTAATTGAGGTGTAGGATACCATTGTTGTGCTGCTTGTGAAACATTTTTCCAAACAATATAACAAAGACTAGGCAGTGTTATCGTTATCGCTATAACAGCTACTGTCAAAAGCGTGGCCAAAGGCTGGCGCAACATATCTGATAATATATTTAACCAAGCATAGCGCCATTGCTGTTGCCACCCCACTTTTAATTCCTTAATTTTCACTGTTTTATAGATAGATTTTTAGCCATTATGACCTCCTATCATTCTTCCTTCACTTAATGTCAAAATAGAATAATGACGATCCGTAATAAGCTCAAGATCATGAGTGGCTATCAAAACTGTTACACCAACTTGATTGAATTCTTCAAATAATTGCATAATTTCTTTAGATAATTCTTCATCTAAATTACCTGTTGGTTCATCTCCTAGCAATACACTAGGCTTATTAACAATTGCGCGAGCTATACCTACTCGCTGTTGCTCTCCACCTGATAATTGAATTGGATAACTTTTTGCTCTATTAAATAAACCGACCTTATCTAAGGCAGCAGAAACACGGCGACGAATATCCTCAGAACTAGCACCCGTAATAATCAGGGGCATAGAAACATTGTCATATACGTTTCTATCAAACAGTAAATGATGATCTTGAAAAATCATACCTATCTGTCGGCGCAAAAAAGGAACTTCCCGTTTTTTTAAACGACTAATATGATGACCACTAAACCAAATATGTCCAGTAGTTGGGCGTTCAATACCATAAATTAACTTTAATAAAGTACTTTTCCCCGCCCCAGAATGACCGGTAAGAAACACCATTTCTCCAGGATAAAGATAAAAATCAATCCCCTGAAGTGCTTGCTTGCCACCACGATAAGCTTTACTGACATGTTCAAAGCGAATCATTGATTTTAATCCTCTCGGACAAAAAGCGACTCAATGAAATCATTAGCTACAAATGGTTGAAGATCATCAATTCCTTCACCAATCCCGATATAGCGAATTGGAATCTTAAACTGATCGGCAATAGCAAAAATCACTCCACCTTTAGCTGTACCATCAAATTTAGTTAAAATAATACCAGTTAAACCCACTGCCTCATGAAAAATTTTAGCTTGATTAATTGCATTTTGACCAGAACTTGCATCTAATATTAGCATCACCTCATGAGGTGCTTGTTGATCAAGTTTTTTCATAACTCTAACAATTTTTTTTAATTCTTTTATTAAATGCGCTTTATTTTGCAGTCGTCCAGCAGTATCAGCAATTAATATGTCAATTTTCTTAGCTTTTGCTGAGTGAATAGCATCAAAAATAACTGAAGCAGAATCTGCAGCAGCATGCTGAGCAAGAACAGGAATGTTATTATATTTTCCCCAAGCTTGTAATTGTTCAATTGCTGCTGCCCTAAATGTATCTCCAGCTGCTAACATTACCGATTTACCTTTTGTCTGATATTGATGGGCTAATTTACCAATTGTGGTTGTTTTACCAACCCCATTAACCCCAACCATTAATATTACATAAGGTAGCTTATTTTCTATAACCAATGGTTTATTAACATCATATAAGATTTTAGCCATCTCTTCGCGCAATTTACTATAAAGTATCGCAGCATTATTCAACTTTTTACGAGTAGCTTGAACAGCTAGACTATCTATAATTTTTCTAGTTGTTTCTAGCCCAACATCAGCAATTAAAAGTTGTTCTTCTAGCTCATTAAATAGCTGATCATCAATTTTTTTACCACGAAAAAAGCTAATAAAACCTATACCCATATTTTGTTGGGTTTTTAATAATCCCTGTCTTAACCGTACAAAGAAATTCTCTTTTTCCAGTTTTTTTAGCTGTTGTATCAACTGTACTTTTTCCTAATTTATCTATTTTTTGTAAAACGATTGTCTGTTCACTAAATGAAATAATTTTTGAGACTTTAATAGCTCTTGCTGGGCATTAAGCATTTTATTTTTCTGCTAGTTGAGGTTGCATATTTCAGTTTTTCTAAACTGCAATAATGTCTCTAAAATTACATCCGTCGATTATTCAGCATTACCTTATATATCTCGGTTTAGATTGTTGTCCTGTCTTTTTTCACTTCATTTTAGATCCTAACCTTAAACAGAAAAACCCTTTTTTTCTTTAAAAATTTGCTATTAACACTCCCTTAGCGGTAAAAACCATAGTGTTACACTTAAATAATAAAAATATCTTACCAGTGATATCAGTTGATTTCATTAGAACACATACCCTGATACATTTTTCATGTTAAATTAGCAATAATTTTCATGTCATACATACTTATTTAGTTCCGAATTGTTATTATAGATAAACTCTGTCGTGCATCCTTAAAATTCATCGTCAGATGGCTACTGAGGGGGTATAGTTAAAGGAGTAATATATAATTGATGATTAGGATTAACTTCCATTGTTAGGAAACTACAAAATCTAAAATCAAGCAACACCCTTCATGCAATCAGGGGAGTCTACATATACTTTGACTAATCGTTATGATATATCCGAACTCACATCTTGTTTAAAAGTGTAAACAAGACAATGTTAATGATCATAACCATATTTTCCTATCATTTGCAACGACGCGCTGTCACTATCTCAGGAAGTCCTAGTGCTTTCCTGCAAAAATTTTTTCTTCCTCTCCAGATTTTCTGACAGCCAACTACACCCCCCCTCAATACAAATTCCTGAACCCTATTTGATCTCTATACTGATTTAAAATTGCTGTTTACATAAACTCAGAAAAGAGATTAAGTCATAATGAGCAAAAAAAGCGCAAAGTCAAAGACTAAAACATTTAAAACCTACGAGAGTCATGCTTATCTTCACGTATATGTAAATATTTTCTACAAATGCCAAAGAAAACTTTACGACCTTATCTTTTTATACTTTATGCGTTTACTCGTCTTTATAAGTCTAAAATTTCGGTTAATGCTCGACGCTTATTGCTTGATCTTAATCAAGCATGTCTATTTCTATCCATCGAGTACTTATAAATAATAGTAAAAATTTACAGACAACCTTTTTAGTTTACGAAAATATTCAGACACCGAAAAATAGGAATTCAATTGTTATATCTACAGAGCTTGATATAATAGAGCACTGACTTAGCCTAGAGCAAACTATTCTCAAATAAACGTCATGATCGAGCAATTTAATGGGTGCATAGAAGTGAGCTGTAAAGCCATTATTTTAATTCTGATGAAAGATTTGAGACCACATTTTGTATCAATATCTTTAGTTATATAATTAGGAATTACCCCAATCAGTATTGAATAATAAAACTCTATTGCAGTTTATAAAAAATTAATTCAAAATTAATTCTGAATTATTAAAATTCCATACTATCTTCTATAGAATTAGTTATTATAAGAATAATATTCTAATAATATTTTAATTTAAATTCGTTTGTTCCAAATATTTGCCGTTTAAACTGATCTACAAATCTTGTATTATCGGGCCAATTACAAAACCAATTAAAGTTAGCAAATAAAAAGACCATCTCACTATAAATATTACCAGAATAATAATTATTCTGTAAACGAAGATAACGATACAGTTGTACAACTAATATTTTTTGCTTTAACAATAAGTTCATCAACAACCAATAGAAACTCACACCTTAGGAAGGTGGAGGTAAGGAGTATTAGCTAAAATATTATTAGGAGTAATTAAATATTTATTAATTCTAATAGTTAGTTGGACAGATGAAAAAATCGTGTTGATATCAGCCTATTTTATTCAATATATCCGTCCACAATTAATCATCCTACTTATTTCAACTATAATAAGTTATTAGACTCATATTATTTCCTCTAATACAAACACTACGTACAAAAAATCTCTATATTCAATACAGTTTACACATCGAAATTACAGCAGTAATAACTGATAACTTACTTCATACAAAGACAACATAAATTATGTTATTCTTGAATCTGAGTCCTGACTCTCTCCTCCAATGCAATTCTAGATTAAAATTTCACAATTTAATGTTTTTGCTGTTTATCTGCAAACTGGACAAACTGGTAAACAATATCTATAACTATTCAACTCAATTATCCATGAATCATGATAAAATCCAACTTCTATTAACACATCAAGAATTAAAATTTGAGATAATTATCTTAAAATGAAAAGCACTCTACCTCTACTGTATTACTTTCTGATCTATATCAGACTACAGACTAATTTTTAATTATATCACGAATATGTAAAAGCGTTATTTTAAAATCTTCGTCTAATCTTTTCAATCTAGATATCATAACTTCCAGTAAAGAGATTCACGCATTTTAAATGGTAGATTAAAGTATCGTTAGTCAAATTGCATAAATCCTCTTTAAAACCACAGCTTTATCAGTTAATTTTTATAATAATTGAACTAAATTTAATTCTAAATACCCCTCCTCATAAGGGTTGGAGTTATTAATAAATTTAGTGCATGATGGTTAGGCTATATTTCACTCTCATGCTTCATAAATATACTTTCTATCCTTAAATTGGACGCGTTTACCAGCAGTATCAGCATAAGATCATAAATCCATTTAGCCAGTTTTAGTTTTTGAGTAGACGAGAGCAACTCAAAATACCATTGAAATGATTACTTTATTGAACAAAAGTGTTTTTCACATCAGCTTAATACCCTCATATTATCGAGAAAAAGCCGATATTCAAATTAGATTCGTCATTTTTATGATGTCCTACTGTGCTGACGGAAGTCGTAGACTACTAACAGTTCTTCTTAATCTTTCTCCAGATTCTTAATCGCTGCAGAATACGTTGAAACCTTGCTAAGAAACCATTAAAAGTTTTATTAGCGGAATCGTGACTCTCTGTTAACTATACCTCCTGTCGCAACTCACCCTTAACTTTCGCTTCTCTCTCTTTAGGAGAGAAGCTAGTGTATTAGTTATTTTCTGTAGAAAATAACATTGACGCTACATGCTCAGAAATATTTTACTATTGCACTCTAAAGCTAATGGCACCCCGCCTCCAATAGTAAGTTTGGGAGATACGGTTAAACAACACGCTCACAGACCCCCATTTAAGAAAGTTCAGATAAATTTGCTTCTAACTTTTAATAAACATCTCCTCTATTGCAATGATCTGGCTATTTCCATACGGAAAGCCCTATGCCGCTTTTAATCAGCGAGTAAAAGCGATTAGTTTGCCTGACAGAACGGGATACACCATCGCCCCCAAAAATAAAGGTAGTATATATCGCTTAAATCACAGAGCTACCACTTCCTACACTCTTCAAGCTATTTTCTCTTTCAGTCTACTGATGCAGTAGGTACTCCTAGAGGCCAGGTATACGGTCCATGGTGCAAATCTTGCTGCTTTTTATACGTTTTAGATAAGGCGGTAGCAACGAGCTGTAAGCATACTCCGTTTCTACTACAATTCCCTAATCTTCACTACTTTAATCTCATATTTCTAATGCTAGCCTGTATGGTTCGCTGTAGCAAAAAACCGTTACGGATAACGAACATGACGCTCGTTAATAAAGGTAGTTGCATCTTACCTAGAATAACTTCGACATCCGCCTCAGCATCGGTATTTATGAGCTTCCTGGCACTATTTACGAATGCATTTATGCAAGAGATTACGGTAATATCTCGTTTCGTAGATGTTTGTAGGGTAAACTTTTCATGGTATATCACCTCTCTATTATTGAAATCATCTATGAAATTAATTAATAGGATATCGTCAGCATCTTCAAAAATCTATATACTAAAATAAGTATAACTCCTTTTGGACAGTTGAGGATACGAAACTGATGCGTAAAGCGCTGTAGTTCGGGAACAAGAATTCCTTTAATGATATTTAAGCTGCTCCCCGTTTGTTCAGAAAAACTGAGACCGGATGCGATGGAGTTAAACCTGCTAATACTAGTGGTAACCAAGATTAAATTTTAAGGATGAAATAACAGATTCATAAAGAGTTTAGAACAAAGAAGATCCTGTCTGGTTATCAGCAGACTTCATAATAATTCCGAATCCATGACTATCAATCATGTACTTATAAATAACAATAAAGAATTTATAGACCGTCTTTTGATCTGCGAAAATATTTAGCTATCGAAAAATATAAATTCTACCGTTTATATACAGAGATTGGTTAGTATATCAATTTTATCCTGAATATACATCATCAAATAAATGGTATGCTTGAGAAATCTAATGAGAGTATTATAGAAAATGAGCTGAAAATCATCATTTTAATTCTGGTCAGGAGCTTGAAATTACTCTAGATCGATATTATGTTTGTTGTATAATCAAAATTATTCAAAATTAATATTAGTAGTAAAATTAGATATTGCATCTATAAAAATATTAGTTCAAGATTAAACCTGAATTATTTAAAAAAATCATACTATCTTCCGATAAGTAATAGTTAAACTTCTTAATAAGAAGAGTCTATCTAATAGTGAGTTTTCTTTTATTTTTGACTATAATAGCTCTACTCAATTTCTAGCTTTAAATAAAGGAGATTTTTATGAGTCTAAATAATATACCGGCAGGAAAAGAGCTTCCTGAAGATTTTTATGTCATTATAGAAATTCCTGCGAATGCGGATCCAATAAAATATGAAGTAGATAAAAATTCCGGCGCTATCTTTGTCGATCGTTTTATGTCTACTACTATATTTTATCCCTGTAATTATGGTTACATCAATCATACTCTTGCTCTAGATGGTGATCCCGTTGATGTTTTAGTTCCAACACCTTATCCGTTACAACCAGGTGTGGTAATCCGTTGTCGTCCAATCGGCGTATTAAAGATGACCGATGAATCTGGTGAAGATGCAAAATTGATTGCGGTGCCTCATTCTAAATTAACTAAAGAATATGATCATGTTAAAGACATTAACGATTTACCTGAATTATTACGTGTTCAAATTAAATATTTCTTTGAACATTATAAAAATTTAGAACAAGGCAAATGGGTAAAAGTAGAAGGTTGGAAAAATATTAATGCGGCAAAAGCTGAGATTCTTTCTTCTTTTGAACGTGCAACTAAAAAATAATCGTTATCTAATTTTAATTAGATCCTCTTTATCATTGATAAAAAGTATCTAATTAGAAAAAATTTGTTTACTTTTTCTATTTCGTTTTATCCAAAAACTACTTTTAATTCAACTAAACCATCTACTAAAAGTTTATAAAGATAAAATAAGGCCTTACTAACTATAAGATATGAACATCATTTTTCTTTTATAATCTTGAGAATTTTTTAATTCATCAAGCTAATAAACATTGATAGTGTAATACGATAAGTTTTATATTTTATCGTTACCTTCATCACGTATAACTTCAAGGTTATAATCTAAGTTATAAACCTTATAATCTTTTAACATAAACTCTTCAATATCTGAGCATATATCATTCAATAATGATTTCTCTGTTTATGCCTTAAAAACTGGCATAAACAATCTATACACATAATTAAAACTCAAATTAATAAAATAGATTAATGTTTGATTAACGCCAGGCACAACTTCTAAATACAATCTAGGCATCAAACAATAGGTTAGGATTAATGTAGAAAAAGAATTAAAATTCTTATGTCTTTAACTTGAAAATATAAATCATATTACCACTTACTATAACTTGAGATTGATCACTAATTCCTCCTGAGTATTTTATGATTGATAATAAACTCTCTATAAATTTAAATTACTCAAATAGGCGGCAAACCCATCGAAAATAGTTGCATTTTTAATCCTAATAACCAATATATCACTGTATTAAGAGAAAATTCAGGTGATAACTACCAACTAATCATCGTTAATGATTTTAATAACAAAATAATAAAACTAGACTGATACGTTTACCAATTTTCATAAACTAGCACCTCTAACAAAATATAAAATTGTACTTTGCTATGATCAAAATCACCTACCGGCGCAGCAATATCCAGTTTAATTGGCTAACTGGTGAAATCCAGTTAATACCAATAACGCCATTGTTGACTTTAAAATTATCTTTATGAAAATTATTTTCCTAACCAGTATCAAATAAATATTGTGCTATACCAGTTACTCGTTAGATTATTAACTTGATATTCCAATGAACAAATAGCTAATTTAAAGCACCGGTTAATTTTTCTTAGTTATTTTGTAAATGAAATTTCTTCATAATTATAATCTCTAATACCGAAGTCACCATCAATAAAAACACAGATCAACTGGAACCTGATTAAATTGATTAGCTTTTATCCAATCAAGGTGGCTCTCCTCCCTTACTATAAAATGATGTCCTTCTTAGGGTGTTCTTAATCCAAATATTTTGTTCTTGTAATATAATAAAATTGATATATAAATCCAGGCAATATTAAAAATATCAATATATATCACTAACTATCTCCAATTTTGAGTGGAGTAATATCATCACCTTTTCAGATCTATCCTGAAAGTACCTCTAGAATATAAAAGTGTAGCAGTATTGATTGCAATCTTTAGGAAGATAGCTGAAAAATTTCAGCGCAAATTAATACTATATTGCTAATTTTTATAAAAATCCTAGTTTCTTAATAAATTCAGGATTTTCGTATTAGATTGAGTATCCATTTAGACAGTACATTAAAATCTTTCCTAAACAACATAACATTATTCTAATGGATTTTTTTAACGGAATTTTATAGTTTGCATCAAGAATTTATTTAGATTGCGAAAAAATTAAAGATAGAAATAAAGTTCTGTTTTCTAGAAATTAATCCAGAGTTTATTTCAAATGATTGAACTCGAGGAGATCCTGCATCGGTAAAATAACCACCCCTATAATTTAACATAAATATACGTTCGTAGAGTTTTAATCCTGCATTCCTTTCTTACGTCCTTTATTAATTCAGATGTAACAATCGCAAAATTAAATCAATTACTATTAATTAACCGTTAATTGAATTCAGACAATTGTTCATGGCTTGATAGTCTCCCTACTTAAATGGGATAAGACTATTTAAATAATCTTCGTGAACTTGAGCATCTTTATATTTAAAAGTGCCGAAACGATAACGCTAGCCTAGCCACTATTAAAACCAAATATCTAGTAAAAAGCCTTATGAGTCAATAAAACCTCTAACTGATTTTTCCTTTTCTATATCAAAATAACCTTTGCGATACTACACACCAAACAATTAAATCCCTCTTTTAAATCTTCGTAATCACTCTTATTAAGAATAATTCTTTTTAATGTTGTATTACGGATTTATTATTTTGTATACTTTTTATCATATTTAGCCAATTCCCTTTTCTTTAGCATTATATTAATATCTACAGCATAAATAGGTTTTGCAAGATCAACTTTACATATCAAATCAGATTAAGAAGGAGGCTTAAATTCCTGATAAGAAAATTCAATAATGGGTTTATAATAATCCAATAACCTTAATTGTAAACGAATTGATTTATTAACTCTCACATAATAAACAGACATCTGTAATAATTTTATCTTGAGTGATAGTTAAGAACTGAATGTAAAATTTTTTGAAGCTCTTCTGTTAATCTCAATTTTTAAACGAAAATTGTCAGAATTAGTAATTAGCCACGGCTACATAATTAACATTAGAAAGAAAAGAAAGGAAAAATATCTTAGCACTGCAATTTTTCTAACGAAAATAGACTTTATAACGATAAAAACTCTCATATTTTTAGTAAACTAAACAAAATTACAAGACCATCATTAATAATAAATAATACAATCTTTCTTTGTCAATTTTATAGCTAAATAACGGTCATTAATAGCATGCTAAAATATTTTTAACTAAACAGATTATTAATCTAATTAGTTTTGTACCGTCAAGGTAAATTTATACACAAATACCTTATTTAAAATAACAACTTTCTTCCAAAAGACGAAATACTAAAAATGTTAGAAACAATAATAAATAGAAATAAAGTGAAAATAATGAGTTATGCTCATTTTTAGTGTACAAGAAAAGGGAGATGATAGCATATTCTACTGATTAATTTCGTTAATGATTTCAATAAAATTGAGATAATATACCATGAAAGTCTAGGCTTAGAGGTATCTACGAAACTAGATATTACCTATGATTTCATTGCATGAGTTGATTTATAATGCTGACAAAAAGCTGATAGTAACTGCTGTTAAGACTCAACTCGAAGCGATACTGATATAAATATGTAAACACTGCATTGTCGCTGGGCGCAAGATGTCGTCTGTAATTGTTATTTGCTACAAAAAACTATACAGATAAGTATTCGCAATGTTGAGATTAAATTTTCTAAGATTAAAAGGGGAATCCGGTAGCGACAATGGTGTTACGCTTTCAATAGCTAATTACTGCTACCTTATCTAAAGCGTGCAAAAGTAGCGAAGAGCTATTATCATAGCTCGTTACTTTCTAGACATCTCAACCAGTGATTTTTATGAAACTCTGCAAGAGCTTATCTATAAAAACAAATGATCACTTTTCCATACCATCAGCAGAATAAAACAGTAATACTTTGAAATCATTAGCAATGGTGGGATATTTACGTGATTTAGTGATATGTGCCTAATGTTTATTCTTGACTGAAGCATAAATCATCCTGTTAAAAAAGATGATCGTCTTTACCTGTTGCTTATTATCAGCGGGACTGCGCATGGACGTAAGAAGCTTATTGCGTTCGAAGAGAGTTATTAAAAATCAGAAGCAAGCTGAACATAACTTTTAATAGCTGGTAAACGCTGAAGCTTAACCGTATTTTCAGGATTGCTATAGGAGACAATGCTTGGTTTTTTGAAATACAATGGCAAAGATATTTTCAAACACTGTAGTTCAATAAAATAACCCTTTAAATAATATTAAAGCTACTCATGTCTGCTCAGAAAACTGGAATCAACTAAAGGGATTTAACCTACTGACTCTTGGTGGTAATAACATCTAATTTTAAAATCGAGAGCAGATTTACGAAGTATTAGAGCTAAGTTTAACTTATCATACCCTAGGTTTGCTAATAACTCTATGTCACAAACCGTATTAATAGCAATATAAACACCGATTGCGGTATGTTGAGTGAAATATCATGATAATTATCCTACCTCATCAAACAACTACAACACCTAAAATTAGCTCTACTCTTTAGCCAAACAAAGAGTTTGCGTTTACTTTAGCTAAGCTAAGTATTATGGCAGCTCCGAACTTACTGTTCCTAAATAGCAAAAAGGAGATGATTTAATGATCATAGCCAAATCTTCCATTACTTGTCGACGCCGCCGTCACTAATTTACAGGAATCGGTAGTTATTTTCCTGCAAAAAATGTTTTTCTCCCTGTTGACGATTTTTTGGTTTAGTCGTACAAGAATGCTTAAACCCTGTATAGTAATCAATCTGATCTGTATTGTTGTTTATCACAGGCGTATAGAAGTAAAAATTTAGATTAAATGAGATAAGAAAAAGACCTATACTCTAAAAGCAGAAGTATAAAGCATTTAAAAGCTATAATCTTGAGTTATCTCCATATAGATATAAAATATATCTTCCGCAAATACCAAACGAAACCTTACGACATTACCTTTTCATATGTATAGATTGTGCTACTCGATAAATTTTATCCGTTTTTATAAGAACAAAACCGTGGTTAATGCTTAATGCTTCTTACGTGATCTTAATCGTGCATACACCCCCCCATAGTTTTCATCAGGTACTTATAGAAATAAGTAAAGAATTTATAGACCGCTTTTTAGTCTGTAAAAACGTTCAGCCATCGAAAATAGGAATTTTTTGTTTGTGTACAGAGCTTTGTATAGAACACCAACTTATCCAGCCTATGTATCCCATCAAACAAATTGATATACTTGAAGGGAATCTAATAGGCGTATAGAAGAGCTGTAAAGCTGTAATCTTGACTCTGGTCAAGATATTGAGATGACTCTGAATTAATTATGCTTAGCTGTACAATCAAAAAATACCTCAATCAGTTATTGGATAATGAAGCTCCATTACAATCTATGAGAAATTATTTCAAATTAAAACCTGAACTATTCAACTACCATGTTATTCAGAAAATAACACCTATGATTAAAGTATTACTGATATTACTATAATACCGACTTAACAATTAATTTCATTGGTTATGAGCTAAATCTTAATCGAAATTAAACCTTAATTAATTTATATCTATCATTAAATAAAATGATACAAATAAATTCATCAAACCAAGAAATGAGTATTTTTCCATGAAAAAGCATTATCTAGAAGTAACTTATAGTATTGTTTTAGCCTGGTTACTGACTTTATCAGAATCATGTACAACATTTAGATCATCTAATAAAGATAGAAAATAGTATTGTCTTTATTATTGATTAAAAATAAAAATTTTGCTAGCAGAAACGCGGGGCATTCTGCTTAAATTTATTCTAATATTATCACCAGTCTAGATTAAGATTATTCCTAATCTATTAGGTAAATTATAACTACAATAAATAAAACAAAAAATAATATAAATCATTTACTTAATTGTTTAACTATGGCATATAGCTATAATTCACTGAATGTTTTTTAAAAAATTAATAAGATTAATATTTCCTATAATTATAACTTTTAAGTTCATTACTACCTTTACAATACAAAGGTAGTACTTTTATTCTACTTTTTATTTAAATAATTTCTCAAACAAATAAAGTAGAGACAAAGATAATAAAGCATAATAACTTAATAAGTATTTTAAACCATACGGATTATAAAAAATTCAAGAAGTTGAATCTCCTATATTGGATAATTAACGAGGCGTAAAATGAAAAAAATAGCTATTGTATTGGCAATTTTCGCAACTGCAGCTCAGGCGGCACCCAAAGATAATATCTGGTATACTGGTGCTAAATTAGGTTGGTTACACTTTGAAGATACCGTCTTTTATCCTTATGGTAAAAATGTTGACAGTCTCAAAACTAAGCGTGACCAAGTAAGCACTGGTGTCTATCTTGGTTATGAACATAACCAATATCTTGGTTTTGAATTAGGTTATGACTTATTTGGCAAAATGAGATATTCTGGTCAATCAAATAATGAGAGCTTGAAGTCGATAGGTGTTCAATTAACCACTCGCCTAAGCTATCCGCTTACAGACGAATTAGATATTTATACTCGTCTCGGTGGTATGATTTGGCCTACTGAGGCAAAAGAAAACGTAGATAATCAAGCCTCTTTTAAAGAGTATGATACTAGTATTTCTCCAATTTATGCGCTAGGGCTTGAATATGCCATTACCAAAGAATTGATAACTCGTTTAGATTATCAATGGGTAAATTATATTGGAGATAAAGATTCACTGCCTATTTGTCCAGATAATGGGGTACTGAGCTTTGGTATTGGATATCGATTTAATCAAGACGTAGCACCTATGCTTGTACCAGCATCTGTAGGAGAACCAATTAAAAATAAACATTTCACTTTATATTCTGACGTTTTATTTAAGTTCAATAATCATACCCTGAAACCAGCAGGTAAAGTTAAACTTGATAAGTTATATAGCGAATTAACTGACCTTGATCCAATTCAAGGTCATGTTATGGTTCTTGGTTATACCGATCGTATTGGTTCACCAACTTACAATAAACCTTTATCTCATAAACGTGCAGATGAAGTTATGAGCTATTTAATTTTTAAAGGTATTCCAAGGAATGTAATTAGCTCACAAGGTCGCGGAGAAGAAAATTCAATAACCGGCAGTACTTGTAATAATATAAAGTCTCGTCAAGCATTAATTAATTGCTTAGCACTAGATCGTCGAGTTGAAATCGAGATTCAAGGTACTTATACAGAGGTAACTTCACAACCGTAGTACCTTTAAAAATTATTTATTTACGAAACAACCCTTTCTTCTAGGGTTATTTTATGCTTAAAAATTTGTGGAAGTTGGGCTATAAAATTATCATTAAAAATGATATCTTTAATATTTTAACTCACTCAGTATATTTTGTAAATTCTAATTAAATTTAAACATTTAGTTAGCAAACTTTTCTTTTTTACTTTAGATCTTTAATAAGATGCATAATAATTATAGATATACAGTATGTATCCTTATTTTTTACTAAAAAAAGTAAAGCTTCTTGTATAAGATACAAGAAAATTTAAATCGATAGATTTTTATACAAGTTTTAATGCTCTTGGCATTAAATTATTGCTTTCTGTGAGCTCTAATCGTTTTCTTCATTAGATTAGGTCATGCCAACATATAATTTATAGCTATGTTGGCAACATTGTTGCTTTTCTCATAGAGCAATATGTAGCCATGTCTTTATTTCAAAATCAATAAATTATTAAAATAATATATAAATTCATCAAATTATAGACATATAGATTCATCCCATAGAATGGGATGAACAAAATATAAACAATATAAAGCTATTTTACAGTAAAAATACTATATATAGCTTTTATAGCTTACTTCGGTTTTTATTAAAAAGTTATTTAATTTTAGCTTCTTTATAAAGCACATGCTTACGAATAACTGGATCAAATTTTTTCATTTCCAATTTTTCAGGCATAGAACGTTTGTTTTTTGTTGTAGTATAGAAGTGACCTGTACCTTCAGAAGAAATTAGTTTAATTTTATCACGAAGACCTTTAGCCATTCTTTAGCTCCTTAAAATTTCTCACCACAAATTCGCAGTTCAGCAAGAACTGTATCAATCCCCTTTTTATCAATTATACGCATACCTTTTGCTGAAACACGAAGTTTTACAAAACGTTTCTCAGACTCAACCCAAAAACGGTGATAGTGCAGGTTTGGAAGAAAACGACGTTTAGTTGCATTCATTGCATGTGAACGATTATTACCACTCATTGGGTGCTTACCAGTAACTTGACATACTTGTGACATATTTATTTCTCCATAAATGTAATCAGATCAAGCTTTACATCGGGAATTACTTCTTCGTCAAATTTAAAAACCTATCTTAGCAATTTTCTTAAAATAAAAATAAATTAACTTCAATAATCTCACTGAGATAGGTTTTTTGTCAAACTCAACTTCTAGATCTTAAAATCTAATGAATAATATACTCTCTAACCCTTTCATTCAAGTCAAAAACTAATAAAATTGCTATTTATTAAGCTAATATATGGTATTAGAGTATATAGGCAAGTTCGACAAACAAAAGGCATTTCATAAATTACGAGAAAATGGTTAAACCATTTATATCTACTAAATGTACTAAGTATTAGCGATTCCTCAGTAACAATTTTATCCGATAAACTGGGATATGAATTATCTAATTAATGATTAATATACTAGAATAATGAGTTGTGATGATTTCTGGTATGTTGAGTTTTGGAGATGATAATATACCTTCAGATTGATTTAATAAATAATGCCAACAACAGAGAGATTATATATCATAAAAAGTCACCCTATATAGGGTATTCGAAAATTCAATATTATCATGGGTCTCTTGCATGAACTTAGCTGTAATTGCAATAGGAAATCCGGATAGGCGCCGCTGTTGAAAATGAGCTTAAAATCATGCTGCGACAAAGATGTAAACACTACCTTATTAACTGGCGCCTAATACCGTCATCTATAATGATTACTCATCATAACGAACCTACAAAACGGATATTTATGATATTAAGATTAAAACTGACTAAGATCATGGAAGATCGCAGAAGCAACAGAATATGTTTTAATAGCTTATTATATTATTCCACTATCTGAGTCGTCTAAAAAACGGAAAAGAATTACTACTATGCGCTAGTATATCTACAAAGCAATATCCACCGATGATTTTACAAAGCTCTGAGGCGATTCTTGGTAAAAAGCGCAGAGGTATCCTCCTTTCCACTGCCGGAGACTACATTAACAGACTAAAACAGCGATCACTTGAAGAGCATAATAGGTAATGGTAGCTGTATAATTAAAACATACGCATTAATTTTTTGGCTGAAGATATATGCCATTTTGTCAGGCAAGCTGATCGCCTTTACCTGCTGCTCATTATGGGCGGAACTACGGATGGACATAAAGGAAGCAATTGTTATCAAAGATGTTTATCAAGAGTTAAAAACTTAGATAAACTTTTTAATATCCTCCAAACTCCTGGACTTAACCGTATCTTCCAGGGATTACTGCTACGGGAGGGAGACGGTGCTTAGTTTTTTGGAATGCAATGGCAAAATATTCCTGCACATATAGTACTAACGTTATTAGCTACACAAAATAGTTAATGTATGCCTTCACTCCCCAAAGGCATGCAATAGAAAGTTAAGGATGAGAGCTGCAGGAAAGGAGATCTGTCTAACCAGAGAGCCCTGATGCCGCTAATAAATCTCTTGATATTTTATTGCCAAGGGTTTTAGAGAATATTCTGCAGCGATGAGAAGGTTGAAGAAAAATCGAGAAAATAGCTGACATTCTATATACTTTCCAGTCAGCGCACCTGGATGCGGCTTCTCATCAATAAAAACGCATCAATAAAAACAAAGAATCTAATTGAATCCAGCTTTTACGACAGTGAGAATACAGAAAACAACCTTTGAACCTCTGTAGTTTAAAACAACTCTTTAATACTATTTAATCTAGATCCCTAGTCCTGCCTGCTTAAAAATCAGGAATTAGGTAATGGGATATGACCTGTTATCATAGTGATAAACAATATCTAATTTAAGGATGGATAATAGATTTATAAATAATCAAAATAAAATTTAATATGACTGCCATACCCTAGATTTGCTAATAACTTGAATAATAATGGCTATTGCATTTACGTTAATATTAACAACTTATCTTAAAATTTCTCTTGGATGTAACTTCTACTTAATTTATAGTTCCTTTAAATATTTCATTAATAGCTGATAATTTTATTTTAATTGCTTAAGAAAGAAATGATAAAGATTTTTTTTATCCAAGATAAAAATTGAATAGATATTTAAAATACTAAAGCTTCTCTCTTCTTATAAGATTTTAATTAAAAGTTACTATGTAGTAAATTGTTTAGCAACCTCATCAATCTCTTATTATTCTGAATAGTTATAAAATCTTAATCCCCTTAAGCGCTAAAAATTGTTGATAATCAGGAGTTGATAATTTGTGAAGAGAATTAAATTCCTTTAATAGATATAAAACCAATATTAAAACTGGAAATCCAGGTAAAGCTGTGTGTAGAGAATGACCAAAAGCTCTTTGTTCATTATTACTTAATGATGATGCCTTGTAAGTTAAACGCTTCTCTTTAGGTTGAGATACATAATTTATTTCATCTCATATATTACCCTTTTATGGATATAGTATACCAAAATATGAGATAAATTTCTAGCATAATTGCGTAGAGTTTTACAAAAAGTTTTTATAAATAAAAATTATGATATTCGGCTATGTTAGCAAAGTTTGTTGGAAACAATCTCATATACTATATGAAAGATTTTAAATAGAGCTTGTCATAAAAAGCAAGCAGTCATGCAGATGAAAGAGACTCTTTACTTATTCCATACCAATATAAAGCAACATCTCATTAGTTTGCCTAAGTAAGAAACTGTTAGTTAATGTAAATTCATGTATTGAAAGAACTTATTCCACTTTATCCTACTCATATTATTACAATGAACATGTTATTCGCTAGAAACATATTTATTATAGTTACTAATATTGTTGCAAAATTCTCAATTATAGAAAAATTAATAATTTACTGGAAGTTTATTGATAATACTACATCACAATGATAACTAATTTAGTTATCTCTCCAATTGTATGTTGAATAACTTAACTTTACGGAAATTAGCGAAACAAATAGGCATTAATTTAAAAATAGCGTTTAGATGGGCATTATTGCTTTCTTGTTTTAGCGACCAGAACTAATAAATACCTAAGTGGGTATTATTGAAGTGAACGAAATATTTTTCCTTTAATTTACTTTTAAAGAGAAAATTATATCCCACATAGGAAACCTAGAAGACGTAAAAGAGTAGAAGATAAAAGAAAGGAATAAATTGCGGTCTTAATCGTCCAAGATTAAGAGGTTCATATGAGCAATAAAATTCTTAAAGAGTTTTATTCAGACTGCATTAGCTATTTTCTTAAACTGATCATCGATAAAGAGTCCATCCTCAAACTTGGATTAAGCCAAATATCACGAATCTTTGCTAGGTAGGATGAAATTAGGAAGCATCGTATAAATATCGTATAAATAATATTTTGTAATCAAGTAGTTCTTACTAAGATATTCCACATTTAAAATATTAACAGTTATGTCATACAATTAAAAGAGGACGGTTGAGTAGATTCCATGATAGGGTCGTTTATTTACCAAATTGTCTATACTGAAGAAGATTGTTTAAAATCACAACAATTGAATATATGCGTGACTATAAATTTCTCTCCGTTTAAAGAAGAACCTTTGATAACATGGCATAATATTCTCACCTAAACTTCAACATATAGTAATATCAGGAAACTCATCATTTGAATTTGGATATATATGATGGCAGACCTTACAGCTAAACATATTGTACTTGGCGTTAGTGGTGGTATTTCTGCTTATAAAATACCAGAATTAGTTCGTCGTTTACGTGATCATGGTGCAATTGTACGTGTGGTAATGACAAATGCCGCTAAATCTTTTATTACACCGCTGACGCTACAGGCTATTTCTGGCTATCCAGTTGCTAATAATTTATTAGATACTACTGCAGAGGCTGCAATGGGTCATATTGAATTAGCAAGATGGGCAGATTTAATTATTTTAGCACCAGCAACTGCAGATTTGCTTGCTCGTTTATCTGTTGGTATGGCTAATGATCTACTAACAACGATCTGTTTAGCTTCAAAAGCAAAAATAGCTGTTGTACCGGCAATGAATCAACAAATGTATCTCGCTAATATTACCCAGCAAAATATTGCAATACTTAAAAAGCGTCATATTTTAATTTGGGGACCCAATGAAGGGAGTCAAGCTTGTGGAAATGTTGGTCCTGGTCGAATGTTAGATCCGTTAGTTATTGTTGAGTTAACTGAGAATATTTTTCAGAATAAACAAGATATGGTAAACCTGCATTTACTGATTACTTCAGGGCCAACACAAGAAGAAATTGATCCTATTCGTTTTATAACTAATCATAGTTCAGGGAAAATGGGTTTTGCGATAGCTCAAGCAGCTGCAGAGCGAGGTGCTAATGTAACACTTATTACTGGTCCAGTTAATTTATCAACACCAGCAGGCGTTAAACGTATTAATGTTAATAACGCGTTGGAGATGTATAGTAAAGTACATAATATAATTGATAAACAAGAAATTTTTATTGGATGCGCCGCAGTTACTGATTATCGACCAAAAGAATTTACAAAAGAAAAAATTAAAAAACAGGCAGATGAAATTACTCTGACATTAGTAAAAAATCCTGATATTGTGGCAAGTGTTGGTAAATTAACTAAAAATCGTCCTTATGTCGTTGGGTTTTCAGCAGAAACAGAAAATATAGAAGAATATGCTCGTAATAAGCGTATTAAAAAAAATCTGGATCTTATTTGTGCAAATAATGTTTCATTAGCTAATCATGGATTTAATTCAGAAAATAATGCCCTAAATTTATTTTGGGAAAATAAAGAGATACATTTATCACATAGTCATAAATTACTACTTAGTTACCGTTTACTCGATGAGATACTTCAACATTATAAAGAAAAAAATAGATATTAAAGTTTTTGATCGTGTAATAAACAAATTTCTTTTACTAATTTCTGAAACAGAAGGATCTACTAGCTTAGATTAGCCAATTTAATAGGAACTAAATCAAACTATATTGCTACCTACGGAATTAGTAGTACATATTTGCAGATCAATAATTGACTGTAGTTATTCTTCCTCGTTCAGATTTATGCATAGATATGGTGTTGTATTGAGAAATTTAATTTATTTAATTGATTTTTATTTTTAAGGTGAATTAAAATTTCGGTCTAGAACTCGTGGTGATATAAACTTTACTATTAAACATGGTGAGCGTATAGCACAAATGGTTTTGTATCAATTGTTAATCTAAATTAAAGCTGGTATGAAATTTTAAACAATAAATGTGATAGTGATGACCTTTATTATTATGGAAGTAAATAATAATCTTGTTATTTATAAACTACTATAAATAAACTACTATAAATTTATTGAATTTTTTGCTTTATAATGATGTAAAGCAAAAATTGCGTGTTCTGTTTTGTTATTTTTATAAGAATCTTTTCTTGGATGACAAAAAGAGATAAGAAAGAAGAAAATAGATATGAAGCAACCTTACATGTAAGGTTGCTTTTAAAAATATTGAAAACGAATTATGGCAGTTAACACATTGATACAGCTAAGTTGATAAATCAGATTGATGCATATGAAGAAACACTTCATCAACTCTTCTCTAGTAAAGAAGAGTGTTTAATGATTTTATTGAAGACTCTTTAATTTCACGTATTCAAGCATTTTACAATATGAGATAAACCCAATTAAAGGGGAAGAAAGAGAGCTATTTAGTTGTTTTTAATCTCTTGATATTCGGTTTTGTGAAAAATTCTGGATTAATACGAATAACATAACATTATACGTTAATGTTTAAGTAAACTCAGTTATAAGATGGGATTAGTCAATTATTTAAACTGATATTAAAGGACAATTTTGATATATTTTAAAGAAAGGAAAATATGTTATAAGCAAAGCTTTAGTTATGATGGGCGTTTATTAGCATTTAAATTATTAGCATGCTATGAAAGCAATCATATCATGTTGCTACTTTATAATCTCAATATCATGAATACCTGTATTTGCATAGCTCGCTTCAGAAAATAAGCATTATGGATGATAATATGGACAATGTCTATTAATAAAAGGGACGGGGTTGAAAATCTTGTCCAGCATGGCTTCGAGCTCTATCTCAACAGCGCTGCTATCAGATTCCTCTCACCATTATGAATGAGCTTATGCAAAGAATCAGAGATAATATCTAATTTGCAAATACATGCAGTAGATTTTTAAAAGTATATTATCTCTCTGTTGTTGAAATCATTTATGAAATCAATCAGCGCTGGATACCCGATACTATCTCCAAAATCACGTACACTAGAAATAAGGATAACTTCAAAATTCCTATTTTAGTCTGTTTATAGGTAAATTCATTAATTTAAAACTAGTTTTGTGGAGTAATGTGATAAATTTAATAAAATGCTATCTTCTTATCGAAGATAAAAAAGGCTTTGTAATTAATACTGTTAATAGCACGACTTAAATAGTCGTTCAAAGCTAAAAGTTTGTTTTAACTATTTTAAGGTAAAAAGTTAACGGAACGCTTAAAAGCGCATATTATTATCCTTCAGTGAGTGAATTAACTATCCTTCTAACTAAGATTCTAGAAAATATGTTTATCAACTAATTTTTATTTAGTTAATTTTATTTCTATCAAAAAACAATCAGAAACCACTATTTATCCAGAACTTTTTATTTTATTTTAAATAAAAAATAATTAAAGTTAATATTTACTGATTAAATCTGAAACTTTTAATAAAATTTATTTATTAATAATAAAATACTAAAAAATACTAATTTAATTATTGTAATTTATAATAATATTTATTTAGCAATGAAGCGATTTTTTAAAAAATTCTCAACAACCCATCTTGCTGAATTTATTGAATATTCATGCTTAATGAATTAATAATTCATTAGATAATTTTTAATTAAAAAACTAACGGATTTGGCAAAACTTTAGCTAATTCTTTGATTCCTGGTCATTACATATATCTTCTCTGCATAGGCCTATTTATGGGAAAATAGCTAGCTGAAGAAATGTAGTTTTTGGCAAAACATCATGATGATGAGATTCCATCGCTAGGTAACTCAACATATAAACTTGGAGCTACTTTTCAGGCCAGCAAATAGTCTGCGTATATTTTGTGGCTAAGCATTATGGTATATATAAACTTACTGTTACTAAATAACAAAATAAGATAATGTTGACGATTAATACCATTTTCCTTATGGTTTACTGGTAACGGTGCTTCCCATTCAAGAAATTATAGTTGTTTTTCTTTCGAAAAACGATTTTCTTTCTTTCGGCAATCTGCTGGCAATGAGTCTTCCTCCATATGCGAAGACCTGAATTTATTGCATCTTAATCTAGTTTGAGATCGCTGTCTATGTAGACCGCAGAGGTGAGAAATTTACATGAAACAAGACAGGGGAATCTTTGATTCGAAGTATAAAGCGCTTAAAAAGCTACTAACTTATTTATTTGCATCTAGTGCAAATATCTTCTGTAAATACTAAACGAAACTTTAAGATGTTATCTTTTTATAGGCATAGATCACATCTCTCAATTGGTTTTATCTGTCTTTATAAGTCAAGACATAGTGACAAATATTCGCACTTCTTATATAATTTTAAACGAGTATGTGTGCCATGATTATCCATATAATATACTTATAGAAAATGGCAAAAATTTACAGACAGCCTTTTTAGTTTACAAAATATTCAGCTATCAGAAAATAAAAATTCGCTCAATTTCTTTATATACAAAGAAATTGCTATAGAACACCGATTTAGCCCACCAAGGCATTCTAAAACAAATGGTATGGTCGTGCCGATTTAATGGCACATGATAGAAGACTACAAATTATCATTTTAAAATTCCTCTCAAGAGCTTTAAATCAATCTGAATCGATATGTTTAAGCTGGATAATCAAATTATCCGAATCAGTATTAGGTAATAAAACTCCATTGTGATGTATAAAAGATTAACTCAAAGTTAAATCTAAAATTATTTAAAATATACCATAACTTCTGAAAAGTAACAGCTAATCGTGCAGCTTTAACTTCATTTAATTGATTATTCTAAGTTTTAAAAAAAATTTGTCGCTTTTAACGCTAAAACATACCCCCTCCAAACTCAGCAATATTTAAATAAATCCTTAAAATCCACTTTTTAGATAAAAACTTCAATTGACAAGATAAAATAGAATATACTTCAACACATTTACCACACACTCAGTTTTATCCATTACATATCCCACCAAAGATTTTTCATAACTTCTTAATTAAGGTTAAAACACATTATAATTGATTTTTTGCTAGCTAAATTTTTGTTGATAGCATTTTTTTAAAAATTAAATCTCAAATGACTTGAGAAATTTTGCTATTCTGCAGCAATTATTTCAAATAACATGTATACTGAGAACTTTAATCTCTTCCCATATAGAACGTAAAAGTATAAAAAATTTAATGATAACCAAAAATCAATTTCTCTATATCTTTTCCATTATAAATGGAACAGGTAGTATTATGGTATCAACTCTTCAACATTTTTTACACTCGTCAGATAAAGCAATAGCAATGACCTGTTGAAGGATATTCTGTTGCCGATGCGATCCTTGATTTTATGCACTTTAATCTCAACATAGATAATATCATTTTATATTGGTTTACTATGTGAAATATAACCGTTATGGACAATGGTATAAGCAGTCTGTTGATAAGTAGGCGTTAAGCATCTTAGTACAGCATAGCTTCGAACTTATCCTCATTAGCCGTATCTATCCAGCCAATGGCATCACTTATAGATGAGTTCATGTGATGGATCAGGGTAATCTTTAGTTTTAAAGATACATGGTAGAGTAGAACTTTCATGGCATATTATCTCTATATTGCTGAAATCATCCACAAAATTAATTAACTGCATACATGAACATCTTTAAAATCCCATGGACTAGAAATGAGTAAATCACCACTAATAAATCCTTGATATTTTGTTGCAAGATTTTTAGTAAATTATACTGCAGAGATGAAGAAACTGAAAAAGATCAAGAAGAGGTGTTGACATTCTACAGACTTCCTAATCAGCAAACTGGGAAAATAAGAACGATGAATCCGATTGAGTCGGCTTTTATAATAGTGAACATATAAAGCCGAAGCGCGAAGTACTGTTACTCAAGAAAACAACTATTTTAATGGTATTTAACTGGTCCCGTCTGCTCAGACAAACTAGAACTGGTTAATAGGATTCAACCTTCTTAACCCTGTGTGTTAACAATCTCTAATTTAGAGAGAGATAATATATTTACGAAGCATTATAGCGAAATACATAGTCTAAGCATCATACACTAGATTTACTAATAACTAACCTCAGACATATCTTATAATCAACTGATATAACTGTTCATATTTTAAATATAAAATTCTTACCAATAAATCTCTGATTATTTAACCTTATTAGGCAATAGTGACTAATTTCATACTCGCTAGTAAATATTACATATCATTTAGTCCTATCCGAGTAAAGGATATACTTTTTATTGATGATCGACTAAAGAAAGTAACTAATACACTCTGCATTAAACTCTTCAGTGAATCTCATCGGCATTGCAATGGGAGAACCCCCTGTCGATCTCTGCTGATTAAGACCGGGCGATTTTATTCTTTCTTTTTATCTCCCCTCCTCCTCTCCATCGTTTCTAGTTTTTTATATAAAAAAAGGCTTCTTTTAAAGAATTCAGAAAAAATATTTTTTGACGTCAAGAATATCCATTTAATGTATTTATTTTTAGCTGTCGTCGCTGCTGAAGTGAAGAAACAATGACGAAATCTAAATTATACTATATTTTAAAATTAATATCTTCTTGTTTTGTTAATTCCCGTCCCGTAAATAACCCATTTAACATAGATCATAGATAAGTGAATCATTTATTCTTGTGATATAATTCTATAAGAGAATTTTCCAGAGTAAGATTTTTAAATCTTTCTATGCAATTAAGAATTTTGCAAGGATATCGCTGTAATCATAATGAATATCTAAGCTAATAAAATCTTTACTATGACAATATAAGTAGGATTAAGTGGAATAAGTTGCTTTAATGCATAAATCGATATCATCTGACTGATTATCACCAATATAACTAATGAGATGCACCCCTATATTGATAGGAAATAAGGAAAAAGTTTCTTTAATTTTTATGATTGTTTGCTTTTTCATGACAACTTCTCTGTAGTGACAAATCCTTTATACTGTATAAAGGATTTCTACCAATAACCTTTGCTAATATAGCCGATCATTCAACATCATCTTAATATTACCATTTAATAATGGTGAATTCGAATATGCCATAATATTTAATCTAAAGTAGATACAGATTCCTTAGCTGGCTTTAAGAAAAGCTCTGATTTTAAGTGTTAAAATTGCATAACGACATAGAATCATTATCATGATATTTTATTCTTAATTATATCCCTTTCAGTAGTGATTCTATCCTGAATAATCTTGTGCGACAAGAGTTTATATAATGATTCTGAACTAAACAGTTACTGTTATAATATGTTAACTTAAGTCAACCTAACTGCTGAAAATGCTAAAACCTTATATAACCGCTTATCAATAAGCAATTAATGCGATTTGAATAGCTTAGCACGGCAAAAATATTTATACCAGCTTAAGCATTTTAATTAAATTGCTGAGTTTAATAGGAATAGTTTATATTTAAGCTTTACCTTCCTCTGCTAACATTAACCTTATAAGCGCATCATTACGATGATGACATTAATATTGATATTGAGGAAGCGAATAAGCTAGAAATTTTCCTTGATCTACTGGAAAAACAATGCCTCCAACCGAAACTGGTTGACTGGGAGTGATGGGGTTATTTTGTTATTAAAGCCTAGCAAAATCACTGCTTTTATGTTATCAACAAAATTATTGATTTAGCAAACCCATAATCAACACGTTTAATAAACAAATTAGTGAAAGGAACTTATTAGGATAATGAAATTAAAGGCAGGCAAATAGACAATCTTGAAAATTATCCGGTTTATAACATAAAAATCTATATTTATATTAATTATTTGGGTTGTAACAATAAACTGCTATTGGTACTCAATTTAATTTATCCCCCAATTTAGTACTCTATAATACCATACCTTAGCTAGTATTTATTATATTGCGGATAAAACTATTATTCTAATTAATATGAATTTCAATATTTACACGGCATGGACGAAAGGTCTCTATCAAAAAGTTGTTAATTCTATTTCCGATTGTAAATTTAACACCCTTAGCACATTTATACACCTATTATAAGGCATCAAATCTTGTTTGTTTATTCTGGGGGTACCGTTGCGCTTCATAGCGAATATTACAAATATATTATCTGTTAATAGGATTGCGATCATAATATTTCATTGAATGAACTAGTGACTGATTCAGTATAAAAAGTACTTCTAAAATAGAAAGCTAACTGGATTCATCCTCACCCGCGAAAATTTTACTACCTTTCGCACTATATGGCACATAGCACATTAATGCTATTGATATTAATCTGACTAATAAGAATGAATTGGAAGAGTGCTAATGCAAACCCTATTCACTACCATTTCCTTTATAAGGTTAAACCTTTACTAATCGGAAAACCGTATTTATAGTATAAAATTTCAGTCAGGAAGATAATTATAGCGATATATCAGTCGGCTATATTTCACGAAATAACCATGAATGAAGTAATGCATAAATTTAAAGTTGTCATTAATGCTATAATACTCACTGAACAGTTACCTCGCCTCCATAAAAATAGCTACTATTTTGTAATAAACAATTACTCTGATAGAGGAGCAATTCCGCGTTTAATCGGCTATTAATCCATGAGGTTAGCAAAGCTTTTAGAATATTATTACTGAAGTGCACGAAGCGAGAAATTTCTATGCTGTTATCCCAAACAGATCAGTAAAATTTTAATAATAAAATATTTTCTCCACTGGAGATAGTGGTTTGTATTAACCTGCGGAATTTTTACTGGTAATTTTACTGATTATAAATCGGCTAAATAAACACCGATTATTACCATGTGCTAGGTATTAAGTTACTACAGCAAGCAACATACCACCTGATATGCTCCAACTTACTACCCGGTAAAGACAAGTAAGTGGGTAAAAATCGATTAGCAATCAACGAACAAACTGTGTGATGTTTAACAATTCAATCTCTAGGTATACAAACTGATCCACCGTAATTTTGTTGAGGAACTTAATGCTCAGTAACAGTCAAATTACACTGATATTGAAAATAGTTACCTTAAATACCATGGTTATTGATTCAACCTATCTGACTGAACAAGTGATAAATGATGTTATCATTTCAGGCTTTGATAGGGCACCCGGTTAGTGCTTTTCTGCTTTACGTATTTTTTGCATCTAGGAAAAAGGTCGCTAAATTCACATATTAATCATGTTAAAAATTACAATGACAGAATACCGGAGTATTAATCTCCTAGCGGGATGGCAACCAATATTTATCCAGTTATTGATTATGAAATACAATAGAATATTGAACAACGCATTGCAAAATGCGATATGCAGGTAAAGCTATTTATCATGTTAATAAATCTAGTCAACATAATGATAATCAATGGTAAGAAGGCAACTTTTGTCAGACACACCACCTTAATTAAAATTAACCATTTTAATAAACTAAAAAAGAAAAATTTTAGTTCAGTACTTGCTATATGTTTATATGTTTTAAAAGATCATGAATTAGATCAGCTGATCAAACAAATTAATAACTCAGGCTATAAGCTTAATTTAAGGATTAGAAATATCTGTATTGATGAAACTGTTGCTTACGGTTAGTCAGAAACAACTAAAAATAGTAAATTTATATTAATAATAATATTCTCGGTGCAGTAGTTGTTATTTAGCATACAATTGTTTAATGATAAAAAGATCACCGGATATCAAGCTAAAAAACCAGTGGACTGATTTATTTCTATCAATTACTTCCTTAGTATCAGATACCGTTATTAATAAAGTATTTAAGTAACAAGATAATTGCCCTTCACTTAGAAGGGGGTTACTAAAATTATCATTGAACCAATTAACACTATTTGCTGCTTTCTATAATTTGAAAAACGATATGATAAACAATTATTTCTATTATTTACCATTATCAAAAATTATCACTCAGAGGATGTGCCGTTATTTTCCTGGCCCATCTGAAGAACATAATTATATTTTAGTGAGATGCGCTAAATTTTATGTCAGGCAGAAACAAAATAGCAGGGGATATTGATCGATCTGCCCAGGATGTTAGGATGGGGGGATACCAAATAGCATGATCAAATTATCTCACGCAATAGCAACTGTGTGATATTTTACCTGCGTTTATCAATAAAATGACCACCCTAATCAATAACTGGGAATAATCCAAATTATCAATTTAATCCTGTTATTTTATATAGATATCAAGTTAGAAACCGATTGTACAGTCATCGCTAAACAGCGATAGACTAATTATTCAGTATAAGAATAATATTGATCTGGTAATAACCAGATATTACTTGAGCGTTTAGTCTACAAAAGAGATATCAGCATAATACCGCAACTATCGGGAGTAATGCTAATTCAATTAGCACTTGAATAATTTTTTATTTGTAATAATGAAGCCTTGGTAGTTTATTAAGGTAGTAACTATCTAATAATGGTTAAGTAATTAGTTACTTTTGATGAAAATATTACGCTGAGTGACTAGACTAGGAGTTAAGAAACTGGTCATATTCACTCAAGGCAATGTTGTAATTACTAAAAGTAGACTCTATCATTTAATCCTTCATCTGAACTTGAATTTTTAATCGCTACTTCAGTAACAGAAAACTGTGCTTTAATTAATAACTCATCTAGTCGACACAACCGCACCACATATTCACGTATAATGTTATGGCTCATCTGTATCTCTTTAAATAGATACTGTTTAAAAAACATAATGTCAAAATAACCACCAGCATCACTATTACAATATATTTCACTACAAAACAATATAATACAATAAATTATGCTGTAATTCTACCTAAGTTTGACTATCAGACATTTTAGACATGCCTAAAATGATTTCTTTGCCAAAAACTTTATCATTAAATACCAATGAAATCAATCAAGAGTTTTATTACACTGCACGCACAGTTAATTTAACCATGTTTATAGTCTTTAATATAACGACTTAACGGCTGATTCTTCTGATTAAAATCAGATATAATAAATAAGTTCTGTATATAAATAATCATAAATAAAAAAATAAATATTATATACCTGGATTTAAGCGTGGTTCATATCTATTTTATTTTCTTACAATATAATTGTTGCTGACTCGGGGGTTTCTAGAAATTCAACAGGAATCTATTTCTTTCAGATTTAAATTTTTTTGATAAGAGAGCATCAAAACTATGTTTCCACTTTCAGGGAATATTCTATCGCTTTTATAATATTTTTATGAATATCAGTTTCTATTAAAGTTTGCAGTGAATTTATGCGTCGTCAACTTCAATAATCTGTTCATAACTATCCACCATGAACTTTTATACCAGTTGTCATAAATCATAATTGAGTATTATTGGTATTCCATAATTACTGCTGATATTCCAATAGATCCAATGTCTAATTTATTAGTGATCTATTGCTTCAATTGCTAATCAATCCTAACAACGGCCTACTAAAACTGCTCTATCACTTTAGTATACTCTCATATACCTAACAACCGCAACTACAGAAACCCTAATTAGGCTTTATGTCAAGGAGTGGGTGTGAACATATAAAATTATCTGATATGACACTCATGAACGGGTTGTGTACTGCATATAGGTGGTGAAAATGATGTAACCTTATATAATATCAAATCGCTCTAACTGCATCAAGCAAATTAATTATCTCCGACCTAAATTAAATCATACAGTTATGTAGACTATCTGATAGTCTCATTTGCAGTTTTAATGCCTTATTACGCTCTAAAGGAATAGAGAGCGCTTCAATAGTACATTTTTCAATTATCCAATACCTAGTATAAAGATCATTCACCGTTAACACCTTTCAGTTATAACTGGCTCTTCTTATCTAAAATAAGACTAAAGTGATGGCTAAATAGCCATTTAAATAAGCTATTTTAGCTATCTACTATTTTTAAATAATTTAAATCGATTGGATATTGAATTTATTAGTAATATACGATCAGCTTAATAAAGCTAATACTACCTGTACTGATTGATTGGCCAACATAAATATCGACTTTTCCATCTGTTATAAAATCTACACTTTACTTAAACTAGCAACTTCCCAAGCAAAATCAGCAGATTGAATATGGCTAACGAGCAGCTTACAAGTGCTTAGCGATATTGTCTAAAGCGTTTAAATCCAAAATCATTATATAGACACTCGTTACAGAAGCCATATTCATGATAATATGGTTACTGAGAGATATAGTTAAGGACAAAATATCATGATGATGAGGCTCCATCATCAAATAATTCTAATATCTAAAATCAGTGAATGCTTTCCAGGTGAAAATAGCCTGCGTTTACTTTTGATAAGCATTATGGTATACTTGAAATTTAGCTTTGCTAAATGGATACCTAAATGGATAAATGGTAAAAACGATGATGATGTTGATCATATCGGCTATCGTTGACAACTATTAACTATAGTTGGTAAAAATCTCTTATCCTAATATACTAATAAGAAGGATTTTGCTATAGCAATTAGCATGAAAAGCAAAAAATCATACAGATCAAAGAGACTACTTCCTTTACCCCCGCTAACATAAAGTTGTATCTTATTAGTTGGCTCATCGATAATTTGTTAGATAATATTAATTCATGCATTAAAGCAACTTAATCCACTTTTATCCACTTATATTATCATAGTAAATATGTTATTTTTTTGAAAAAATTCATTTAGGGTTATTGCAATATCATTGCAAAGTCCCCAATTTCTAGGAAATATTTAATAATCTTATTGGAAGAAAGAGCTTCTAGCGAATATTTATCACAAAGATAAATAATTTAGTTATTTGCGATGCATGTTAATTACCTTGATTTTACGGGAGTCAAGCGAAATAAACAAGTATTGATTTAAAACAGCGTTTTTAAGTGACGACATCGATTCCTTCCTTTAATAGCAAAATCAACTTATATGTACTAGGTTGCACTGTTGAAGTTAATGAAATATTTTTTCTGATACTTTAAAGAGAAGTATTATATCTCACACATAAAAAATAAAAATTATGGAAAAGAAAAAATAACGAATTGCGGTCTTTAATCACTAGATATTAATAGAGTCATGTGAGGATTAAACTCTTAAAGAGTTTAATGTAGAGCGTGTGTGATTCGCTATTTATTGAGTTAATTATCGATAAGAGTTCATCCTTACCTTGGTTCAAATGGAGCTAAATAGTATAAAACTTTTGTTAGAGAGTATGAAATTAGTTATTGTCGACTAATAAGATTAGATAATTAGAGAATTATTTCCTAAAAATTCCACATTCAAAATTTGAATAATTTTATCAGCTGATTAAAGGGGAATGAGCTTAGTAAATTAGCTATAGTGTAAGATCATTTTTATTACCGATTATCTTGTCTGTAGAAGATTATTTGAACCACAACAATTGTAATATAGAGATGACTACAAATTACTCTGCAAGTAAAGGAACAACCTTTGTCAACATAGCCTAATGATCACAGCCATACTCTCCTCCATGGTTGATCGACGATCCTATTACTGTTTATTCAGTAAACTTTAGTTATTTTCCTGAAAAATGTTTTTCTTTCTTTCGCTGATCTGCTGGTAGTCACGCGAATTTCTAAACCCGTTATATCTCGATCTTGTCTGGAGTGAGAATTTCGCATGAAATAAAGCATGAAACGCTTTTTATCCTAAGTATATAAAATATATAAAGTGTTTAAAAGCTACAAGGACGCTCATTTACAGGTAGATGTTGAAATATCTTCTGTAAATGGCAAACAAAATTTTACGACGTTATCTTTTCATAGGTGAAAAGATGTCTATTAAATAGGTTTTATCCATCTTTACAATGGCAATGTTTGAGTCTTTTTACGTGATCTTAACTAAACATATTTCATAACTATCCATTATTCACTTATAAACAATAGAAAATTTACAGATCGTCTTTTTGGTCTGCGAAATATTTAGCCACCAAAATATAGGAATTCAATCGTTTGTGTGCAGAGATTAGTATATAACTTCAACTTACCGCTGATACATCTTTAAACAAATGGTATGATTTGAGCGATTTGATGAACATATAAAATATAGGCTGCAAAGCTATAATTTCAACTCTTGTCAAGAGCTTGAGATTAACTTTACATTATATATTTAGCTGTACAATCAAGGATTACTCAGTCAGCATTAAGTAATAAAACTACATTGTAATCTATGGAAGATTAGTTCAAAGTTAAATCTGAGCTCTTCAAAAAAAAATCCAAAAGCATCTTCTTGCATGTAACAGATAACTATTTATCTAAATAAGCCCTTATTAATGTAGGTTAAGATATTATCAATGATAGCGGGTTATACTTGTACAGCAGATAATTCAAATGTGCCACTATTTATAATCTCCTATCATAATATGAATTTTACCTCTAGATACCTATAATGCTGGCGTTCCAGATAGCCAGCTTATCGTAGAGTAAATTATTTTTCTCGTAGAGAGAGGATATTCATCAGCATTAAAGTTGACAAGTAGTATTATCAATTTTTTAATAGAATTTAAAATTAATATAAAAACTAAATATCGCATTTATCTCGACTGAGATAATATAGTAATTTTATATTATTTACTATTAACAACTAAATAAATAAACCAGTTGCTAATAAATTATTATTAAGCTTAAGCAGAAAAGAAAGATTAATATTACAATCAGGATATACATAAGTGCTATTATAGCTGTATTAATGGATTACTTAATTAGATAATACTATGAATAGATTGGTTAATCCAAACGCGTGATCGTTAAGGTTGACGTATTAATTGATTGCCTAGTAATTCCACAATCATATTGCTATAATTAGCAGAACCTATAATAGTGTTTTTCCTGTCACGCAAAAACCTTTATACCATTAAAATTCATTTGCTATACAATGGATATGATCTCTATCTTGCTACAAAGTTTTTAATATCGTATTCAGAATTTCTATTATTTAATACCTACACCACTTAACTACCTTATTATTGGATCTAGTTTATCTGTCACCTAGCTCAATGGATTCTCTCTGTTGTTTGCAATAAAATACCATCATTGATATTTATGCAGGATTTGTGATAAACCAATAATATTTCTGCCAAGTCATTAGCAATAGTTAACAGCAATAGTTAACCTTGCCGCGCCATCTTTTAAGCACCATTAATATGGAATACGGATCGAGATTTTCTCAATTGTAGTTGTCAGATTCTATTACTCATTATTTAGTACACGATATTATAATATATAGAGCTACATGATTTCTATTAATCACAAATGCCATACTATGTAGCCAATTTATATAGCTAGTAATAATAAATTACTATGGATATGGATAAATTCTTGATTATTTTATTGCACTATCCGACTATATTTTGATAGTAAAAACTAGCAATATGCTTATTAATTAAATAATTAACTCAATAAAAAGTACTGATTGAATGGATTGATTGATTGATTTATTACTAATACGGAATAGCAGCGAGTACTACCTGCTTATTGCAGGATTTAAACATTCCTTAAGCGTGATATTTTCTCAGAAAATTCACGTTCTGAATACGACGGAAAGCAGAAAGGAAATTATTGATAAGTGTTATTTATATTTTATGTATCCTCTTAACAATACCGGAAGACCTAATTTGAACATCAACATCCTATCTTTTTTATTTCTTAATTTTATCGTAAATAGTTACTTCAACGGCTTATTTTGGTTATTTCAGGAGTACTAATGTTTACTTTAAATCCAAATCAATAATCATATATTTCACCAATATCAGAGTTATTAATAAATCTGGTATATGACGATCAAGTTATATCTCCGTCCTCTTAATACTTTATAAATCTATTTCCATCCTTAAATTAGATGTTGTTTTACCCTCAAACAAGGTCAAGCAGATCAAATTCACTGAGCTGTCTCCAGATTTCTAAGGAGACAAGAGCAGCTTAAATGCCATTGAAAAAGTTATTTTACTTGAATCAAAATTTCTTTAGTACATCAGCTTCATAGCTTTACATCTTGAAAAAGTTGATTTAATTTGATTTTGTCCTTCTTATTGATGGGGGAAACTCAATTTCCCATACAGAGTATGATGATTAAAAGTCGTAAAAAATGCTACTCGTTTCTTCTCAATCTTTCTCAGTTTCTTCATTGCTTCAGAATACGCTAAAAACCTTTCCAAAAAAGCACCAAAAGTTTTATTAACAGGATCAGGCAGCTATCTGATAGCCAGATCCTCTCGCAGCTCAACTTTAACTTTCGGTTGGCTACCTTTTGAGGGACTGAAACCAGTACATTAGTTCTATTTTGTCTAACTAATGGAGTTAGCGCTGTGTGTTCGGGAACATCTTTTAGAGTATCATTGAATTTTAAAAACAAAGGACCAGGCTTTTCTTAGTAAGCCTAAGAGATATGGTTAAGTCCATCGCTTGCAGCCCCCCATCTAGAAATTTGCCCCACGTTTTCTGACTATCGATAACCATTTTTGACTACAAATAATCTTAACTCCTTATATCCATACGCAATTCCGTCAATAATAATTAGTAGATAAAAGCGATCAACTTAGCTGATAGAATATCATATACCATCGCCATAAAATAAAGGTAGTTACATATCGCTTAAATCATACAGATACCCCCCATTTATCTATGATTTTAAGATATCAGCGTTTTAGTCTGCTCATTGATTATTGGGAAAGAGATTATATACATTTCATTTAGAAGCGCTATTAGATCCTAGAAAATCACTGGTGGATAATCTCTTGCAAATATAGGCCATGATAACAATTCTTCATCGTTTTTGTACGATTCAGATAAGACGGTAGAGACAAGCTTTTGAAAGATACTCTATTGTCACTATAATTTTTTAACCTTAAGCATTTTAATCAAAATACAACATCATTCAGTATAGTTTACTGTAACAAAAACCATTACGGGTTATGGAGGATCGCCTCTTTGAGAGAGGCGAAGTTAAGCATGTTTAAGCAGAATGATTTCAAGCTCCGGTTCAACAACGGTGCCTACTAGCTGCCTAGTATAATTACTGATGAATTAATGCAAGGCGCTAGAGTAATATCTAGTTTTATAAATACTTGTACGGTAGACTTTTATGGCATATCATTTTTATCTTATTGAAATTATATATGAAATTAATTATCAGGATACCGGCACTATCTGCGAAATTACGTACACCAGAAATTAGCATAACTCATGTGAATTCCTTACCAATAACTCTATAATTATCCAACCATATTAGGCGATGGTAACTAATTTCAATCTTGCTGGTAAAGGTTTAGTACGATTTTATTCCATCTAAGTAAAGGATACACTCTTTATCGATAATTAGCTTAATAAGCTAATAACATATTTTATATTAAACTCTTTAAAAATCTGATTGCTCACATGAGCATGTTAATCTCTGGCGATTAGTGCAACAAATTCATTCTTTTCTTTTTTCTCTCCCATATTTTTCTAACTTTCCTATACAAGATATAATTCTTTTCTTTAAAGGATTAAAGAAAAATGTTTCATCGATTTTAATAATAGCACTTAGTATATTTAAATTGGCTGTTCCTGCTGAAGCAAAAGGAAGCAGAAACGTCCCATCTAAATACTGTTTTAAATCAATACTTATTTGTTTTATTGACTCCCGTAAAGTCAATCTCTTCAATATATATCGAAGATAACTAAACTATTTATTCTTGTTATGTAGTTTCGCTAAATTCCTTCTCCAATAAGATTGTTAAATATTTTCTTCCAATCGAAAATTTTGCAAGGAGATAATTACTATGTAACTCTAATTAATATTTCTAGCAAATAACATGTTCAATGTGACAATATGGTTAGAATAAAGTGAATTAAGTTTATTCAATACGTAAATCGAGATCATCTCCAATAGATTGTCGCGCTGAACCAAACTAATGAGATACAGCTTTATGTTAATAGAAAGCAAGAAAAAGTCTCTTTAATTTATATAATTGCTTGTTTTTCATGATAAACCGCTATAGCAAAAATCCTTTATACTAGTAAAAGTGATTTCTACTAAGAATCTTTGCCAGCATAGCTGATATTATCAATATCATCTTATCTTTACCTTTAGGAAAGATAAGTTTACAGATGTCATAACGCTTAGCTAAAGTAGACGCAGGCTATTCGCTGGCCTGAAAGCAGCCAATGATTTTAGATGTTAGAATTGCCTGATAATGTAACTTAATCATCATGATATTTTGTCATTAACTATATCCCTCAGCAGCTGTTCTTACTATAAGTAAAGCTATAATATGAGGGTTTATATAATAATTTAAGACCAAACAATTAACAATAAAATTTATCTACGTTGTAAATTATAAATCTACGTAATATCTAAAACTGATATAGCTAAACTGCCTTGCAATCTATTTGATTTTAGCAAAATATCGCAACATAAATATTTCCTATTAATAGATATTAGTAAATTTAAATTTAACCACAATTCCTGATAACTATTTTACTGATATACAATAATCCGCTATTTAACTCACAGAATATCTTGCCATGTATTAGTTTTCACTAAATAAATATTATAAGGCTGATTGTTCTGTTATAGAGAGGCGCATCGTTTTATCAGTTAGGCGTGTCATTTTTTAGATCTTACTGAATAAACCAACTTGCTAGCTGCTATCTATTTCATAACTACCATCATATAATAGGAACTAATCTAAGTAGATGATGGTAATAACAATGAGATTACTTACAATTCAAATAGTGCTGTTCTATATTTCAAGAATAACCTTAATTTAAAGAACGCCATATAATTATGTGGAACAATCGTCATTAGAATCATATAGAAGATGAAGATTATTATAATTAGCCTGAACAACTTTATGAATTGCTTAGTAAACACGAACATAAACTTATGTTTTACAAAATTGCCAGTGAATTAGTTGAAATATCTATTGAGAACAACAGTGTAAATGATTGCGCTATTTAACAAGGTCACCCCCTTAAATATGGTGAATAGGTTTAAAAGCATTAGAAAAACAGTAAAAATTGCATAAATAAAACTGCTGACTATCTATTGGAAAACATAAAATTCTCTGAATTATTTTATGCTGAATGACATTCTAAAAATTTTATTTACTTTTGAAATATTATTCCTATAAACTATTATGGCTTTAAAGGCACCTCAGACTATCATAATGCAGTTTATTATCATTATGATACTGTAAAAACCATTTCTTTATATCACAACGTGAAATTTAATGTCAGCATTATTCATTAACATTTCAGGCAATGAATAATAAGCAATAGGTCATTGAAAAGCTGCTAACCGATAGATTAGCCACTGATTTAAATTAGTTACTAACTATTGATTATTAGAGTCAATGACAGCAACTTGGACAATGATCAAATTTTTATCAACAATTGGAATAACAAATCCTGTTTAATATTAGGATGACTATTCAATACCGATTCGAGCTATTCAGGTTGAATAGCTTCCTTACCACTAAAAATTGATTATCTAATCGACCTAATATCCGCCATTCACCACCCTAAAGAATACTTTTATCAGGGCTAGAAATCAACCATTAATTAATGTTAAAGATAAGATTTCACCCTGCGACCAATAACCTAATACCAAGCTATCAACTTGAATATGAATTTCATTATTCACTAAAGAAAAAGACTTACTGATTAAAGGTAAACCAATATCTGAACTACTATCTGCTTGTTTTGCACAAACCGTGCAGGCCGTTTCCTGTCATACCCTATAACCCAGAAGCCAAACAACTGATGCCATGTTGTTTAACTGTAACAACTAGCCACTCTGGGATCATTTCAGCACCTAATAATACATTTTGTAAACTAATTTTTTGTTCAACATTTTTTATTTTTAATAAAAACCGTAATTGAGTTGGTACTAAAGAAGGTGACTACATCCCTCTAATGCTTGCGGCAATGAAACAATTGCTTTTATTGCCAATCTTGCTCCTTGATATAACCATCTCTAAATAATCCCCTGACTTAGAATATGAAAGCGGTAAAGAAAGTAACCAAGAATTCTGACATTCAAATGGCATTAACGAAAGTCCACCTTTATCACTGTTAAGATGAGCAGTGATATTATGCACCACTGCTTTCGCTAAACCCATTGAACCTGAGGTTAATATTAATGTCGCCGGCAGGAATGGCATAAAAGGCATAGCCCTAGTAATATTATCTGAATAATTAATCGATGTTACCATTACTGGATAATAATCTAATAACTTTATATTTGATAAAACAATGGTTGATTAGTAAAATCAATTACACAATCATTTGCTAAATCAGCAGTTAATTCTTCTGCCGTGCTCGCAGGCAGTTGTGCATTAATGGGCAAAACACGAGCACTCAATTATAATAGTGTTAATTGACATAACAGGATAGAAAGACTATTTTTCCACTTAGCATTACACTCATTTTTTGAGGAGCAAGCAACTGATAGTGAAGATTGCTGGTAACACCGTTAATTTTTACCGCTAATTGACACCAACTATATCGTCTATTTTCAGTTATCAACGAAATATCATCAGGAAACTTTGACGCCAAATAGAACCAGGGCCATTCATTAAATATCATTTATTTTGCCATATTAATTTTAATTCCTCTAATCCCATTAGAGGCAATAAATTTTTAGGCTATTGACAAACTAGTTGAGCCTGAAATAGAGTCAAAGTATCTAAACCGGGAACGGTTTTCGGTGTTAACTAACTTTTAATTCTTGCTAATTGCGTAAAACTAAAATTACTTTCAAGACTAGAACTAATTTCGGTATCTAATCGAAATCCAGATCATCATCAATAAGTTGTTTACAACGATTTAAGGTACCAAATTAGCTGAGTTTAATAATGATAGTACTAACCCATCCCTGGCTGTTTTTTAAGTTGAAAGCCTCTAGCTCACGGGGACTCTTTCATCCAAAGAGATAGCGATCCCCGTCTGTTTAGTAAAAAGCTAACGAATTTTACATGGTTTTACAAGGTTCTTCAATAAAATCAATTCTACTACAATTATCTGGATTAATATACTTGTCAAAAGCGGTAACTTTTGATTGGTGCCAACTTTGATTGGCATCCAGACGTAAACGTAAAGAAGGAACAGGATCAAGTAGCAAATTAATTACTATCCCATCCCTCACTGACTCACAAAGACCAGCCTTAACTTTAGCCACTTTTCACTGCTATCAGCGTTTAATTGTAAAATAAGCGCATTCAGATCACCAATATTAAAGAAGAACTTTTATATAATAGGTTATTTTAGGTAGCTCAGCTCTTAATTCAGTCTGCGCACAACTAAGCCCAAAATACACTGATGGAATATGGCACTTTTTAACTTGTTGCACCATGGCACCCAGTCATATAAGTCTGCTTGTAGTGATCCTCTAGCTATTTCCAGTATTTCAATACTAAATTCAGATAAAGGTGAAATTTCATTCCAACCTTGGAAGTTATTTCCTATAAATGAAATAAGAAAACCATCACAGGTTTTTAATTTTCGTTGTCCTAATATCATCCCTGATTCAATAGATAGACTAAATTGATAGATTATTGCCTTACGCATTATGGATTATGCTCAAAGATAGAAAAATTAGGTTGTCGTTTTTCATTGAAAACATTTCTACCTTACTGATCTTCCTTGCTCATATAGAATAACAGGGTTGCATTACCGGATAACTCTTGTAATCTGCTTGACCATCACAATACGCATTCAAAGCTGCTTTTAAACAACATAGTGACATTGGACTATTTTTAGCATCTCTCGACACCAACTAACTGTTTCACGCTCAAGCTCTGCATAAGGTACAACCTGATTTATTAACCCCATCTCCAGTGCTGACTTAGTATCTTATTGACGACATAAGAACTAAATTTCGCGCACTTTTTATCCAACAATGCGTGCTATATAAGACGATCTCCAACCACCCATCAAATGAACCAATATTTGGGCCTGTCTGACCAAATATGGAATTATTAGCAGCAATGGTTAAATCACACATCATATGTAATACATGCCCCACCACAGTTTGCATAACCGAAAACCATAGCGATAATCAGCTTTGGACAGGTTCGAATTTGGCATTGGAAAATCTAAAATATTTAAGTGATGGACGCCATCATTATCTCGATAACCACCATAATCATCAGGAATCTTTTGATCATCGCCAGCACAAAAAGCTTTCTCTCCTTAATCGATTAAAATTAATACAACCTATCGCATTATTGTAATGGGCATCGCATAATACCTGGATCATCTCTTTGACGGTCTCTGGCCTGAAACGTATTACGGACATGAAAACAATTAATGGTAATTTTAGCAATTCCATCTTTTGTTTTATGATAGAGAATATCTCCAAATGATATCGAATAATTCTGCTATTCTGCCGTAGCACAAAGTTGTTCTTTATTTAGACATTGGATATTTATTTCCTTTCATCAGAAAATATTAAAAAGTCCTTCATTGCTGTATCATAAACAACAAGATTACTACGATGAGCATTATATTCAGCCTTAAGTATTCGAATATATAGTAATAAAGAATTACTATGAGATAGCCTAAAGCTTCTACTTATATTCAGCAGAAGTAGATGAAATAGTAATTTCGTTATAATAATTTTTTGACTAAAAATTTATTAATCTAATGAAGTCGCTTTCAGTAAATAAATAACATATTTATCTTGATTATTAGCACTCTTTGTAATTAATTGTCGTCGTTACACTTGGCAGATAAATCATCAAAAACAACATAACTAACACTAATTAGATAAGATATGAGTATGGATTGATATTGAAAGCCTTTTATCAAAAATTAATCATACTTTTAACCTATCAGCTCATTCATTGAGTATGTTAAATCAGCATTAATCTCTTAATAATGAATGCCTTTAATTTAGGATGATTAAACTGACAGGTATAAATACATAATAATTCTATCTATAAACAATTAGCCAATTAAATAATAACTATCAATTTAATTATCTACAATTGCTTATTTAATTAGTCGGTTACGTAAAAAATTCTTGCTAACTAAACTAAATACAAGGTAAACATCATCATGCCCGGTAAATCAACTGTCAATGACGGACGATTAGTGCATTATTCAATAATAGGTAGCCATTCTTCCCCTACCGTTTCTAAGCAGAACATGCAACTAAACTAACTATATTCAAATATATTTTCATGGTATCATAGAATATATAGCATCATAATTTCATCACTGATTAACCAGCTGATTGAGTGTTTTGCACCTTCATTGCCGGGTACTAATAACTCAATCATCAATGATTTATCGCTCTGTTGGAAATAATTGTTAATGGTATCTTTCAACTGATGCCAATTTGACGGTGAGGCGTAAGATAGACTAAACATGTCCGCTGCATGCTTAAATTGTAGATGATGAGGCATGTAATAAAAACGTTCTCCTTCTATTTCAGGAGAAGGTAACATAGAGAATATCTGACCACCATTATTATTCACCACAATCAACACCATAGGTGACACGCTATTACGTAATAAATTTAGACTATTTAAGTCATAAAACGCAGAAATATCTCCGATGATCCCTAACATGGGTTTTTCATTGCCAGTTTGAAGACCCGCTAGCGTGGCAATTAAACCATCAATCCTACTAGCTCCACGATTGCTATAAATTGGGTAACTCAGTAATAATTGAGCAAGGGCATCAATTAATCTAATAATTAATCCTGTTAACAACAAAAGCTTGTCCGTCTGTTGATAATAATTGCACAAAATGATTAGCAATAGCGGCTTCTGAAAATTGTTGTTCAAGCTGTTTACTAATACTACTATAAACATTATTGACAATTTCTATTAATGAATGCCCCATGGCAATCCAGCTATAGCAGGATGGGCAATTAACCAGTCAGACACTGAACTGACTAATCGCCTGCACAATGATTAGTCGGATCTAAATGACCAGGAATACGATCAATAGTCCAATATTCCTCTGATTGGTATTGTGCTTGCTATTCTAATAAACGTATACTGGTTAAACTTGAGCCAAACTGAACGACTAACTGTCCATTTTAGAAAATCTTTTTACCGATATAACGGATAACCAAAGATCAGCGCATGGTAATGGTTGCCCAGTTTGTGATAAAAAATCATTAATAATTGACCAGCCTAGTATTTCTGCCCACTTGGCAACTTTTCTCCCTCATCAGATCGTATTCTTCCCGCAATTACAAGACCTTTTTTGTCGCCAACCATGACAATCATTAGCTAATACTAACGAACAGGATCTAGAATCTTCTAACTATGGTGTAGAAGATTGCCACCAATTATTCAATGAGTTTTCCAATTAATTTTTGCTGACGTCTCACCATATAAAGGTTCATAAAATGAACAATTTCTATGTAAAATACCATGTAAAAGATCATTCATAGTGTTATCAATAACACTCACTAAATATTGCGCACTAATATCTTGCATTTGGCTTGGTAATGCTAATATTTGTGCTGGATGATTAGAAAAATAGCAGTTTTTCTGATCGCTTGATTAGCACCACAATCAATTAATTTAGGCGGCCTATCAGCGGTTAAAAAATGATATTTTACCAGTTAAGCCTGCCTCTATTAAAGCAGTATATAAGTTAGCTACTTTGCACCTAGCAAAAGTGACAATAACCGGCATCACCGGCTTACTAACAACAGCTTTCGCTAAACCTAAAGCAAATAAGCTAATCCACGTTCATCATAGTGAGTATGACAAATTAATTTAGCATTTGTTATCGTTGCTATAACGTCAATAGCGTACAGCGAAAACCTGGTACAATACAAACATGGCTTAATCCATGTCGTGTTAATGTTTCTAAAATGACTTCGGCCCATTAATGGTTTAAAATAAACGACATACATTACTTAAAACAAAATAAGAAATAAATAATACCAATTTTAAGTAAAATTATGTTATTTTCCTTATTTTAATTCAATAAACTAATGGTAAAAATTATTTTTTGTTAAAAAAATTTTTACAACAAGATATTTCGGTATTTAGTAATGGTTGTAAACCTGCAGTCTTATTTTCAACTTCAACACATTCTTTCTATAGATCTGAATTATTAACAATTCCATCTTTAGCATAAAGCCGAAGATGATCATTATTAATTGCGCACAACGTAATAAAACAATAAATTCATTTTGATTTAATGATAAATAGCCGGCACTACTTGCGTACCAACCGCGACAAACAGGTTAATTTTTCTGTAAAAAATGTTTAGCTACTTTCTCAGTACACTAGCAACTGCAGCGATTGGCTGTAAACGATACAGGTAATCCCCTTATTACTGGTATATCATAACGTAATATGAATAAAACGACACAAGTGCTGAATTTTACGTAAAAAATAATATTAACTGAGAAAACATTAATTTTCACAATTATTTTGCTACTTTTGATAAAAATCATCTACCACCAAACAAATTTTCATCCTAATTTTTATCATCATTCATTAACCAATGAGAATTAACTTTTCTGAGTATTGGATCTGATGAATTGACTACTGTGCCAACTAATGCTTCTGTATAAAGGTGTTGAAATTTACGATAATAAAGTCGCTCTGGGTTGATGATAAAAAGGTATATTGAGGATTAAAAGAGATTATAAAATAATAATATTGAAAATTAACTGCTTTACTAGCTGACAGCAGACTTACTCCATTTAACGGTTTTGTTAATTCAATATCTGTTTGGCAGCAACCACTACTTTATTCATAACCCCGCTATTAATTAGTTGTATTGCCTGAGTAGTTAAATCCTGCCATTTTGTTGGTATCAGGAAGATGTTGAATTCGCTTAATACAGCTATTAAGAAGCGAAATAAGATTAACTGATTTCAATTTGGATAAAAATTGCAAATCCTGTTGCAGATGTTCTTGACCAATAATATTCGTAGCTAATATCTACTTTCCCTGACAATAATGAAACTAAATTCGCAGTAAAAATAAATAGCTAACATCACCAACAAAAGCAGCATAATATTCATTATTAGGTAACGACTTCCAGGCTGTCAATCTCTAAATCTGCATGGTTGTTGTCTCTGCTTGTTCTTGTAAAAATCGTTCCACAGCAGCAATTTTGCTAAAACGTTTTATCTCACTAAGTAAAACCATTTTTTCATGCCCATCGCGATGATACCAATAAAATTGAGGATAAAATTGCTGATTAGCTAGTCGATCAAAAGCTGGAAATATGATATCAGCAGGTAAAGCAAATTCATATCGTTGTAAACTTTTAGCGTTGATTTTGTTGTTTAGATAAAAATTAATGAACACTTGCCATAAACTCGGTAATATTAATCATTATTACTATCCTCTTGATTTACCATCCAATAAATCGTTTTATTAAGCCAATTAATTAACTTCGTATTTATTCTATTATTTGTATCTTTAATAAACTATTTATTAATTTTCATTACTAATAATATTAATCTGTAAAATTCCAGCGATATTAGTGCTTAGGTATATAATGTGACAAATTATTTGATAATCGAAAGACAAAATATTTGATATGCTCAAAAATACATAAAGGCAAGTTATTTGATACTATTGATATATCGAAGTAACTATCTTACTTCTTTTAAAGATATCATGAACTTAATTTTAAAATTGTTATTTTAGAATAAATAAGGTTATACTTTTTGTAAGTTTGTATTGAGGCGCTTCTTCATACGCTTCTCTAAAAAATATATATCAAAACTACCAGAAGCAATGGGATGGGTTTTTACGCGGTATATTAGTCATATTCAGATATTCTTCCTTGCTTACTACCTCGCCTAACTGCGTTGCGTGCTATTTTGTGATATCACTCATCATCAAATTCATAATATGATGAGTAATATTACCAGATATATTCAAAATTACTGGCCTTGATAACACCATGTCTTAAGTTCATAACGCTTATCTGCAAAGGATTGCACCTATTTGCAACTTAAAAATAAAGTAATCTTATTAATTTTCAGTCCATAACTGAATCGCTCGTAACACTGAGTTTTTATGGACGCCATCCATACAACACAAACAGTTAAGCTTGACATACTCACATCCCCGTACTGATGAGTACTTTTGCACTGTTGTTAGGATTCAGAACATATTTCACAGAGCATTATGCCAATCAGCACTCAACCTTTAGTATATTCATAGAAAAATTTAATCAGAGTTTTTATTTTATAGATAAAATTATCAAAAACTTAACATATTGATCTGATCACCATGCAGAAACGAAGCGTCATTAAGAACAATCTCTTTGCAGCCTAGTATCACATACAGATAATTAACAAGTTGCCAGACTCAATCTGGTCAAGCTTAAAACCTGTATAAACTCTGTGCATCTATCAGTAAAAATCGACCACGTGGCAGTATACCCTAGTCAAAAAAAGAGGACATCCGGTATTTTAAACTGAAAGTATGATTCGCATTTTAGTTTTAAGGCGTATTTATAAATTATCTGACAATTAACTTGAATAACTAGCTTTCAAACAGAAGTAGCTTTAAGCGATTCTGTAGATTACTCCATGCTATTAATGTATCTTAAAACCGTACGAAGTGTCTGTAAGTTCTAAAACAGAATAGATGAAGGAACTTTTAAAACTATTTTTAATAATGTAACTTCAAAACTTCTGAAGAAAAAATTTATAGCTTGTGGTAGATAAATCATCAATACTACCCCCTTCGTACTTGCTACGAAGTAGTCCTTTAAAAAGGACAAAAAAGAATAACTTAATTAAGAAAGCTATGCTTACTCATTAAAACTCAGCAAGTAGTGATAAAAATATTTAGAATCACCGTGGACTAAAACATGCTAATAGCCATTATAGTGTGGCTATAAGCTTTTAATAAACATAGATTAATAAAGTACAAGTTAATCAGAAAATAAGAATTATCAACAAATCTGGTGTATGATGATCAGACTATATTCCACTCTTATGCTTTATAAATCTGTCTTCATCCTTAAGTTAGGCCTCGTTTACCACTCATGATCAAGGCTAAAATTCCATTATTCAGTTCTCCATTTTTTAAGAAAACAGATAGCAGCTTAAATAATATTAAAGGGTTGTTTTTGATTTAAATCTTTTCGCCTATCGGCTTAACTATCTTTATTATCGTAAAATTCAATTCAATCATATTCAGCATTCTTATGATGCCAAGCGCGCGCTGACGAGATGTCATAGGATGCAAGTAGTTATTTTGGATTATTTTCCAACATCCTCATCGCTGGTAAGATACGCTGAAAAGCTTAACAATAAAATATCAAGGAGTTTATTAGCAGCATAACAAATTTCTGTTAGCCAAACTTTCGCATTTCATCCTTAACTTTCTGTGCTCCATGCTTTTGTGAAGTAAAGGTAGCGCATTAGGTATTTTATGTACCCAGCAATGTTGATCCTTCATATTCAGTAATATCTTTGGTATTGCATTAAAATCAAGAGCATCCCCGTCTCTCCTATTAGTAAGCTTGGTATATACGATTAAACTGTCTGCTCGTTAGGGCATTAGAAGTTAGACCCAGTTTGCTTCTGACTCTCGATAAGCATCTTTTACCATAACCTAACTCCTTATATCCATACCAGTGTTACTGATAATGAGCAGCAGGTAAAGGAAATCATCTTACCTGATAAGACGATTTATGACATCGATCCAGAAATAATGTAGTGTGTATCTTAATTAAATCACGTAAGCACATATTACCTGTGCTCTTCAAGGCATCGGTGTTTCGATCTGCTAATAATACTGGAAGAAAAACTATGTTCTTTTTATCGATAAGAGGCTTAGGGCTTCGTGAAAATCACGGGTAGAGATGCCTAACAGATATACAGCCATGCTAAAAATTCTTCGTCCTTTTGCACGCTTAGATAAGACAAAAACAATGACCTGTTAAAGAATATTCTGTTAGCACTGTGATCTCTAATTTCAGCACTTTAATTTTAATATTGCTAATATCAACCTTGTATGGTTTATTGTTGGACATAACCGTTACGAACGAGGACATTTATGGACGGGGGCCCCTCTCCTCTCCTACATCAACAAAGTAACGTTAAGTATTTTGTTGCAACCGTGGCTTCGAGTTGAGCTAATCCTCAACAACGGTGCTATCAGCTTCCTGGAAATATTACGGATGACTTTATGCAGAGGACCACAAATAATATCTAGTTTTTATAGGGGGGTACTTTAGAGTGAAATTTTTAATTACATATCACCCTAATTGTTGACATCATTCATGAAATCAATTATCAGCAGAATACGCTACCATCCCCTAAATCTTATACACAAGAAAAAACATAACTAGAAAAATCGTTAATAATAGCTATCATATCCACGATAGTCAGTATTTTAAAAGGATCATTGACAAGGCTAAGATAAATTACAATATCTATGCGATCTAGATTACCTATCTGAAAATAGGAAGTTTAAAAATAGCAAACTATTATAGTAGACATATTCAGCGTAAAGGCCATAGAAACAAACCGGTACCAAAACTCAGAAAAGGTACACACCACAAGATTACAAAAACTACACACGGGTTGAACATGAATTTACGCAGATAGAAGAAATAGACAGAAATTAATTCATATCATTGCTAATGTACGCGCTAATTATTCTCCATGAGAATAATAGGAGAGAATATTGCAATCTAAACTCCGGTTGATCTGCTTTTAGCATGCAGAGCACATCATATATTTTGACGCTAAAATAATACTGTTCATAACAATGGACAGTAGAATTAAGTAGCGGGTGATCAAAAAACATCTAATTATTTAGAAATAAAAATCAAGATTATTTAAATTTTAAATTTTTGTGGTACTCCTTAGAATACTAGAACAAGATGTAGTCAGGAATTATTAATAAATCTTTAATAAATCCTTATCTATAATGACGACTTGTTACAATGATGCGGCCAAATAGGAAGCAATAATTTCTACTATTATCTCGAGTAAGCTGCATCCGATAATCCAATTATTATTGAACATGGGGTTTAGCGATATGAGGATACAGGATGTATTGATACATTTCATTACTGATCTTAGTTTAGTACTCAGAGACAGCTAGGTGAGGAAATGTTCATCTTCATTTTATTAAATATTTATAACGCAGATACTTAATTTTAATGTAAATCGCATCTGCTTTTTCCAACAATCGGGTACCAGTAACAGCAAAAGTAATTCATCTCTTGTAACATCTTCTGATATCTCTATTTAATCAATGATTATTATCTTACATATTAAGTATTATGAATCTAATTAAGACACTATAATTGATATTTTATAATTTATAACACCTTTTATTCATCGTCAATATCGCTGACGTCTTATATTATCCAAGAAGAGCTAAATAGAACGATTTCACTGTACATAAAGGACTATGTTGGTAAAGATTCTTCATAGAAATCTTCTTAATACTGCATCATGAAGAATTTTCACTACAGCGGTTGCTGTAAAAAATTAAATAGGCATATAGATCAAGAGATTCTTTCTTCACTACCTGGCAGCGTAGTCTTAACTACGCAATCATTTTACGGTGAAGTGTTGCATTCTAATATCATCCTGAGGTGAACTTTGCTAAGTTCAATATGAATGCGGATCTTTTTCTGGACTTATCATTACCCGCTGCAATAATTTCCGCTAAATGCTTCTGTTTTTAATAGCAACCTCCTAATCGATAAATTGCACGGATAAGTCATCTTCAGCTATTTTAGCTTATCCTTATACATACGGACGGCGCCTTCCAACAAGGCCAGATATTTAGTTTCTGTATATTGAACCAATCTTTCTTTAATCAACTAATTATATTGTTACCATCACTTTCAATAAATCATAACGACATGATGCTCTGGTTTTCTTTAACAGCGATATGCTGATAAGTGACAATGCCGCTGTGTTATTATCTAATAAATCCATTAATTTTTCTCTTTTTTATCAGAATAAACATAGCAAAAATTCTGATGCAATACCTTATAGAAGTTTAACAAACATGCCAATATATATTTATCCAGATATAATAATACAAGTAGTAGCGTGGTAATCGGGTTAAGCACATGAATCGGGCAATAGTCCATGTAAGCTGCTGGCATTTTATGGCTTCCTGTTAGCGCGTTAGGTATTATAAGAGCGACGAATTTAATTAAATCAGCTTTTGTTATAGTTAAGGCTATGAAGAAGCTGACACAAAAAAGTACTGTGGTTCAAAAATAACTCTTATAGTATTTAAGCTATTTCCGTCTTCTCAGAAAATCTTGATCTTACTAAGGGGATTAAATCCATTTAACCCCTAGTTAGTAGTAAATAACATCTAATTTAAGGATGGAGAAGAGATTTCTGAATCATCGGAGCGGAGCATAGATCTTGACCATTATACAACAGATTTATTAATAACTTTGGTTTCTATAAAGCCGGCTGTATAAGGAGTTTTAAAAGCATCAATAATAAATTAACGGCTAATATCATTAGCTTGTTGTAATAAAGTATTACTTTCTCGCATAAATCGTTTAGCATCCTGACCAAACCATTGACTAATTTTTTTAAATTGAGCAATAAAATTTTTCTTATCATAAGCTTTAAGCAATGCTACAGAATGACTGAAACTTTGGCAAAATTTAACTATCAAATCAATGTTTTCATCAGTTGCCATAATAATATCTGCATAAAGCTGTGGATCCTGAGCAAATAGACGCCCAACCATCACTAATTCTAATTGATAAATAGGTGATGAAAACGTTAATAACTGTTGTAGATCTATTTTTTGTTCAGATAAATATTCTCCATAAGCAAAAGTAGTAAAATGGCGAAGTACTTGAATAAATCTCATATATTTATCATGCTCTATCGCATTAATTTTATATAATTTAGCCCCCCAAAGATTCAATTGTTTTAATAGCCATTGATATGCTTGTGGATTTCTCCCTTCACAATAAATAATTACTTGCTTAGCAATACTATTCACATCTGATCCAAACATGGGATGTAAGCCAACAACAGCCCCATTGTGCACTGATAACATAGCTTTAAGTGGCGATTCCTTAATAGAACAGATATCCATCAATAATGTATCTTCAGGCAATTTCGGTAATCTATTAATAACTTCTAGTGTTAAATGAATTGGCACGCTTACCATTACTACAGCAGCATTAGCCAATAATTCATCAGCTCTATTCCAATCTTCTTCGCTCAAACTATAAACTTCATATCCAGAGAGTCGAAATAATCGACTGAATAATTTTCCCATTTGACCTTGACCACCTACAATAATAATAGGCCCTAGATCAGCATTTAATTTTTTAAACCCTTGATTATTTTCATATAGGTATGATTCATGCATAATGCGGCGTAAGATATCTTTAATTAGATCAGGTGCAATACCTATTTTTTTTGCTTCTTTGCATCGCGCTTCTAACATTGAAGCCTCACGATCTGGCATATAGATAGGTAATCCTTGTTGGCTTTTTACTTCACTAACTGCCGTCACTAATTGCATTCTTTTTGCTAGTAATCTTAGTAATGACTTATCAATTTCATCAATCTGTTTACGTAATTGTAATAATTCTTCAGACATCAATTTACCTTATAGTAGCTTACTTTTCTAAGGCTTAATACGCTCTTTAAGAGTTGAGCGAATTTTAGTATATAATTTCTTAATACTGTATTCGTTGTTTTAACTAATAAGATGCGGCTCACTATGTGAGTCTGTGAGCCTCTAGCTATCTTGCTTCAGAAATTTTCATAATTTGAATACTATTTTATAGTATACGATATATGAATTTTCAGAAATTCATTCAGATGATTCAGTACGAATCCCATTCTAGAAAGCGTAAACCTGTAAATCAATCAAGAAGACAATAGATAACTTCACGTGTTACACTATCTTTTTATCCAAAGAATTTTATGATCTCCCTACCAAAATGGATGAGGATTAGACCAACTAATTTTTTATTATATCCAAAAGAAACTATACAACAATAGGGTCCACTCTATCTCCTGTTTTTGTCGCACACAAATATTATCCGTCTCTAGTTACGATTAGATAGAGTTTTATCAACTTATAAAGCCAATCCAATGACGCTGGATGCAACTGCATTGAGGTGGGAATGACTGATAATATGCTTGTCGATGAATTCATTACTAATAAGGAACCGCTAGGAATACCCCCACCTTGTTTCTTCTACGAAGAAACAGAAAGATAACTACGCCGATAAACCTGATAAATGGGAACAATATAACATTTCCATTTTTCTGCTAAGATGCCAAGAGAGTAATTTATTTAGATCTACTATATACTACACCCAACTAAACTGGTTTTCACCATTAATAATAACTAGAATAAATTTTTTTGAAAATATGATGAAAGCATAAACTCGTAGATCAGTCTATCTATCAATCAAATGCTTGCCTACAGTACTTGTGCCATTGCTATACCCGGATGGATAATGTTGGCACCTCTCCTGAATGAGCTCTTCTCCACAGTCATTTTCACTAAAGTTGTAAGTTAAAATCCTGCAGTTCATATAGCGTCAAAGTTACCGAGAAGTGATTATTATAGCAGATTTATAGCTTATTAGACTGTAAACTAGCAATACATTACTTTTACTATATCACTATCTTCTTTATTTTTTTCAAAATAATTTGGCTACTACTAAATACTCTATTAGATGCCAAATGGCACAGACTTGTTCTATATTGGCAGTGGGCACAAAAACAGAGTATTAAATTGATATTCTGTACATTTTATACTTATAGTCGACAATTCAATTAATATCCACATGTTTATTTCTCCATACTTATTAATGAGCAATGAGCTAGTTATTAACAATGCCATAGGCATGAACTATTCTTTAAAAAAGCGGTCAAAAAATCTGGTGAAGTACTGTTATTCAGCTAATACGTCACAACTGTGATCTTATAAATCCTAATGTCTTCCTGGTCTGATGCATATTTACGCCAGAAAGAAGTGACAGGGTTATCTGAAAGCACAGTACGGATGTTACTAAAGAAAAGTTCACTTTGCTAAAAAGATGAAATGAGGGTGGTATAGCGTGAAATAGCTCATGCATTACCTTAAATGATCACTAGTATTCATGTAAAAACTGCAGAATTACTGAGGAAGAAGAGTGCTTGTACATAATTATTACGATTACCGAACTAGTAGTACCCGGCAACAGATCTTGAGGCAGAAAAGATGATTAGGCACTATATATATTAGCATATTTCAACGAGGCATTTAAGATAATGCATTACTATAGTTTTTTATTAAATCATAAATAAGGTATACTATATACTAAAGATATATAAGGCACCAAAGATGACACAAGGATTGCAAAAAATCAGAAACTAGATTAGAGTTTCTGATTCTGATAAAATGATTCTTTCGTACAGAGAGATCCCCCCCATACCATGAATCCCCATACAAATGCATTCTGTATGGCAACAGATTACTTTTTTATCGATACTCAGGGAGCATAAAAACAGGCTACACCTGCAAGGCATCTGCATCGATGATTTTTATGAAGCCATAAGGGGAACTTCTCAGTGAGAAGTGCATGATCTCTCTGTTTTAGTACCATTTGGAGATTGAAGCAGCGATGCCTTGAAAAGCATAAGTAAATATGGTAGCTCCGTGATTTAAGCAATACACACTACGTTTATTTCTTGACTAAAGGCATATATCGTTCTATCAGGGGGACACTGATCACCTTTACCTACTGCTCATTATTGACGGTACTGCACATGGATATAAGGAGCTCGTTTCAGTTAAAGATACTTATCAAGAGTTAAAATAAACTGAATTAACTTCTTAATTGCCTGCAAGCACATGGTTTAACCGCATCTCTCAGACTTGATAGGGACACCGATTCTTAGTTTTTTGTAATTTAATAGCGGCTAAAATATTCCAGGATATTCTAGCAGGAATGCTATTAGATATACAAAACAAGATTATGCTAAACTACTCCTAAAAGCATATAACTTAAAATTTAAGGCTAAACTGAGCTGCTGGGATTTTTATACCCCCATAGATTTGTAATATCGCTAATAAAACTTAATAGTTTTTGTAAGGTTTTTAGCATATCCTGCAACGATTAGGAAGCTGGAGAAAAAGCAAGAAGAACACTGATATTCTATGACTTTCCGTCAACACAGTGAGTAATAAATAAGAGTGAAAAATCCAATCGAATCAACTTTTGTAATGTTTAGGTTACCGAAGACGGTGCATAAAGGACTTGTAATTCGAAGAAAACAATTCTTTTATAGTATTTAAGTTACTTTCGTCTGCTCAGAGAAAACTGGAAATAAGCATAACAAGAGATTTACTTCCTGACCTTGTGGTGGTAAACAACATCTAATTTAAAAATGGAGAATAGATTTATAAAGCATCAAGCAGAGAATAATCTGATCATCATACACCAGATTTTCTAATAACTCATAATTATTTGGTAATTATTTATCCAATGGATCATATTTTTAAGCTATTTCGATTTAATTAAAATTTCTTGATAAGAAATATCAACATTATTAAGCTTATCTTTGTATGATCATTAGCTTTTACCCTTACCCGTTTAACTTTTTATTCTGTATGTATTACACAGATTTGTGATTCAGGTATTCGATAACGTGAATTATAATATTATAATCAATTAATGATAAATATAAGAATATTTGCTTATTCTAATACAGAATAGAATACAATAGAACACAACATAACTATATAATTAAATCAAATTTAAAATCATATTTATGATAAAAAATATTCTCCGTTTGTAACAAATTACAAAAAGGATTTTATAAAAATAACTACTAATAATAATCTATTAAATTGAAAATAAGTAATAAAAAAAGAAAAAGTTCAAAATTTTTGCAAGCTTTAAAGATTTTTAGGATGTAGTGAAGCAAATTATTTGGTGTTTAAGCGTTCTTTAATACGAGCTGCTTTACCAGAGCGCTCCCTCAAGTAATACAATTTAGCTCTGCGAACATCACCACAACGCTTAACTGTGATATTATCGATAAGTGGTGAATGCATCTGAAATACCCGCTCAACACCTTCACCATTAGAAATTTTACGAACAGTAAATGCTGAATGTAAACCACGATTACGAATAGCGATAATCACGCCTTCGAATGACTGCAAACGTCTTTTAGAACCCTCAACCACCCATACCGTAACTTCTACGGTATCTCCTGAACGAAATGAAGGGATGTTTTGCTTCATTTGTTCTTGTTCAAGCTGTTTAATAATATTACTCATAATCACTCTTTCACATTAAGTAAACTGATATATACAAGACAGTGTCATATCTTGTCTTAATTATGTTGTTCTTTATATTCCTGTTGGAATTCTGCTAACAACATTCTTTGCTCGTCAGTTAGAGCTAAACTTGTTAGAAGATCAGGTCTTCTAAGCCAAGTTCGGCCCAATGAGTGTTTTTTTCTCCAATGCTCTATTTTAGCATGGTTTCCCGACAATAAGACACTTGGAACTTGCATACCTTCTAACACCTCAGGACGGGTATAGTGAGGATAATCAAGTAATCCATTCATAAAAGAGTCTTCCTCTGCTGATGACTGATGACCTAATACACCAGGAATAAATCTAGAAATTGAATCGATCATCACCATTGCTGGTAATTCTCCTCCGCTAAGAACATAATCACCAATTGACCATTCTTCATCAATTTCAGTTTCATTAATACGTTCATCGATACCTTCATATCGACCACAAACTAAAATAAGCTTTTTGTTCGTCCTCAATTGGCAAATAGCTTGTTGATTAAATTTATATCCATGCGGTGAAAGATAAATTACTTTAGCATTTTCACCGATCTTAGATTTTACTGCATGAATAGTATCTCTAAGAGGCTGTACCATCATCAACATACCTGGACCGCCACCATAAAGTCGACCATCTACAGTGCGATGTCTGTCGTGAGTATAATCTCGCGGATTCCAGCACTGTATATTCAATAGGCCATTTTTTACTGCACGACCTATCACCCCATACTCAGTTATTGCGCGAAACATTTCTGGAAACAAGCTAATAATCCCAATCCACATCATCTTGCGCTCCACCCATAAACCTTTAATTAGCATTTAAAAATCAATATCCCAATCTACTTTAATTATCTTAGTAAAAAGATCAACGTTCTTAATTACCTGTTTATCAAGAAATGGTATTAACCGCTCTTTAACACTGAATGGATCTTTTAGATTTATTTTAATTACCAGTATGTCATTTGATCCTGTTTCTATTAAATATTTAACATAACCCAAATTATAACCTTTAGTAGTTATGACCTGACAACCAATCAGATCTTTCCAATAATACTCATTACCTTCAAGTTCAGGCAGTTGTACTGAATCAGCGATAATTTCACAATTAGTCATTAAATTAGCAGAAACTCTATCATCAATATGCTTTATTTTGATGATAAAATCTTGATTATGATGTTTCCAACATTCTAATTCCAGTTGTTGCCACTGACCTGAATAATGAATAAACCAAGGTTGATACTCGAATATGTCTTCGGTATATTCAGTGAATGAAAAAATTTTGATCCAACCACGAATTCCATATGCAGAGCCTAATTTGCCTAATACTATAGGATTATAAGGGATTTTAAAGCAAAAGTCTTTACTCATTACCACCGTAGTAAATTAAGCCACTCTTTTTACTTGTTTGATCAATGTAGAAACACGATCAGAAACTGTTGCACCTAAACCAACCCAATGGTCAACACGATCTAAATCTAAACGCAATTTTTCTGCGTTACCTGATGAAATAGGATTAAAAAATCCTATACGCTCAATAAATCGACCATCACGTGCATTACGACTATCTGTGACAACGATTTGATAAAACGGACGCTTCTTTGCACAACTACGAGCTAAACGAATTGTTACCATTAGTCCCTCATTAATTAACAAAACAACTAGACTCTATCGAGAGGATAGAGTCTAGTTGTCTATAAAATCTTATTTTATACTTTTTTAATATAAAAAGCAATTAAAAGTACTAACTTTTATTTAAAAGTTAGTTATTAATCACTAAAGAAACCTGGTGGCATTATACCTTTCATCCCGCCCATTATCTTAGCTAATCCGCCTTTTTTTATTTTCTTCATCATGCGTTGCATATCATCAAACTGTTTAAGTATCCGGTTAATATCCTGTACCTGTGTGCCGGAACCAGTTGCAATGCGTCTTTTGCGTGATCCTTTAATAATTTCTGGTTTTTGTCGTTCTTTACTGCTCATTGAATTAATAATCGCTTCCATTCTAATCAACACTTTATCATCCATTTGTGATTTAACTACATCAGGAACATGGGATATGCCAGGCATTTTACTTAACATGCTTTCCATACCACCCATATTACGGATCTGTTTAAGCTGTTCAAGAAAATCATTTAGATCAAAACTATTCCCTTTTTTAAGTTTACGAGAAAACTTTTCCACCTTATCACGGTCAACTTTGTTTTCTATCTGTTCAATCAGCGATAAGACATCTCCCATACCAAGGATGCGAGAGGCAATTCTATCAGGATAAAAAGGCTCTAATCCATCAATTTTTTCCCCTATGCCCAAAAATTTAATAGGTTTACCTGTAATATAGCGAATCGATAATGCGGCACCACCACGAGCATCACCATCAATTTTCGTTAAAATAACACCGGTTAATGGCAACATTTTATTAAATAACTTAGCGGCATTAGCCGCATCTTGCCCGGTCATTGCATCAACAATAAATAAGGTTTCAATTGGATTAATAGCGCAATCGATTGCATGAATTTCTTCCATCATGTATGCATCAGCATGCATGCGCCCAGCAGTATCAATAATTAGCACATCATAAAATTTTAATTTTGCATGTTGTAAGGCATTAGTTGCAATCTTAACAGGCTTCTCGCTTGAAGTTGATGGGAAAAAATCAATGCCGATCATTTGAGTTAATGTTTCTAATTGTTTGATAGCAGCAGGACGATAAATATCAGCAGAAACCACTAAAACTTTTTTATTCTGTTTTTCTTTTAATAATTTTCCTAATTTAGCCACAGTGGTGGTTTTACCCACTCCTTGTAATCCGACAATAAGGATAACAGCAGGAGGTTGTACGGATAAATTTAAAACGCTATTATCCTCACCCATCGCTCTAATAAGCTCATTTTGTACAATTTTAATGAATTCTTGGCCTGGTGTTAGACTTTTATTGACATTTTGACCTACTGCACTTTCTTTTACTGATTGAATAAAATCACGTACGACTAGCAAAGCAACATCAGCTTCTAATAATGCCATGCGAACTTCACGTAATGTTTCTTTAATATTATCTTCAGTCAATCTTCCACGACCACTAATATTTCGCAATGTACGCGAAAGTCTATCAGTTAAATTATCAAACATGTTCTTAACTCAATTCTATTAAAGGGATCTGTTGTCAGTTAATTTTTAATATAAAATGATGATAATTCAATCTTTATATCGAGCTTTTATTTATAAGAATAGTTGTCATTTCCTGAAAAATAGTATGAATTTAATAATTTAATTTTAATTTTAAACCAGTCTTTCATAGATTGCAATGGAGTTTTAGTACTTAATACTGATTGAGTAATTCCTGATTGTACAGTAAAGGATATTGATGCAGAGCAATCTCAAGCTCTTGAGCAGAATTGAAATGATAACTTTATATCTTGAGTTATCCTTATTCTGGTATATAAGGTTCAAAGATGACAGCCTATCATCCTACTGATTAATTTCGTAAATAATGTTAACAATAGAGAGATGATATAGCATGAAAGTGTACCCCATAAAGGTATCTATGAAATTAGATATTACTTATGTCTTTTGCATCAACTCATACGTAATAATGCTAGATAGTTGATAGGCACCACTGTTGAGGATGAGCTTGAAAGCATACTGTGATAACGTGCTAAACACTCCATTATTGATTAGCATTCATTGCGTCGTTTGTAACGATTATTTGCCGTAATGAACCATAGAAAACTGGTATTTTTGCGATCTTGAGATTAAAATACTCTAAGATTAGGATCAGAATGATAATAAATATACCTTAACAGCTCATTGCTACCGCCTTATCTGAAGCGTGAAAAAATGACGAAAAATTTGCTCTTATCCTGTTCTACCCATGCAACGGTAGTTTTCATGAGCCTTGAGGCGCTTCTTGGTTAAAAAGCACATAGTCTTTTGCCAGTACCATCAGCAGACTGAAACAGTAATGGATTGAAGAGTATTACTAATGGCAGGCTCCATGATTTAACGATACACTTAACGTTTATTTTTTCGGAAGGATATATGTCATCTCCTGTCAGGCAACCTGATCGCCTCTCCCTGCTAGTTATATTGGCGTATTAAAGAAGGATGTAAGGAGGTCCGTCGCAGTTGAAAATGATTATTGAAAATTAAAAAATGGGAACTGGACCCAATCTTCTAGATGACCGCAAATGCGCATGGCTTAACCATATTTTCAGGCTTACTACGGGAGATGATCCTTTTAGTTTTTAAACTGTAATGGTAAAAATATTTCCTGACATGTAGTATAAATACTGTTGGGTGGCATATAAAATGGCTAATCCTCTAGCTTCACTTCAAAGGCATGTAACCGAAAGTTAAGGGTGAGCTGCAGATATTTATCTAGTAGAAAGTTGCGATGCCCTAATAAAGTCTTTGATGATTTGTTGGCAAGGATTTCAGGGTAGCATTCAGCGATGAGAATGTTGGAGAATAATCAAAAAAAAGAACTACTGGGATTCTATTCCTTCCCGTTAGCGCACTTGGTATCATAAGAACGCTCGAATCTAATTGAATTGATTTTTGCAACAGTGACTGACCCTATGAAATGGATACGTGAAAAGTGTCGTTTAAAGAACATAATCCTTTTATGATATTTAAGCTACTTCTGTCTGATTAAGAACTGGAACTGGCTAATGAGATTTAACTTTTTTATCCTATAACCAATAAACACCATCCTATTTAAAGGATGGAGAACAGATTATTGATGCATCAGCAATGTAGCCTAATTAGCAGATAACAGATTTACTAATAATTCAACAACTTTAAAAAAAGTTAATCAGCTTGCAGTTCATCGGCTAAAAATTCATTATCTATTATGTAATGTATTGTATGTAATGTATTGGGGGATAAAAACTGGTTTTAACTACTTATAATTTATTTAAAATAATCTTGATTATCTTATTATATAAAGTTCATGGTTAGAAATAAATTTTCTTCTTTAAGAGCACATCAAAAGTCAGTTTTTCTGTTAAAAGCAGATAAAATCAGTTTGGATTTATTGTATATTAAACTTTTATTGGAGTATGCATTTCTTTCTAACAATAATTCTATTGTCTGCTTCTCAAGACTGAGCGCCATACAGAATTCATTTATATGAGATCTGTTTTCAGAAATCCTTTTATCAGAACGACGAATCCCCCGACCCCTTGTTTTCCGGTTTTTTGCATGCCCCGTCATCTTTAACACCTTATATATATCTTCGGTAATTGTTCGCCTCGTTGAAGTTTTAACAAGAAACTATAATAATGGATCACCTTAACATGACACGGTATAAATATGGCTAATATACTACCAAATCATCTCTTCCTGCCTTAAGATCTGCTACTGATACTACTTAATCAGGTGGTCATAGTATGATATATAACATACCCCCCTCTCAGTGATGGCGTAATTTTAACGTGAATACCAAAACATTTAAGATAACACTTGAGGGATTTTACGCTATACCATCCTCTTTTATCTTTTTAGCGAAGTGCACTTTTCAGTAACGTATTTATTATGTCTTCAGGGGGTAACCACCCCTGCCGCTGTTTCATAACACGGACATTCCACAGACCAGGAAAAACTAGGATTTATTATGTCATTGCTGTAGCACAGAAGGCGGATGACATGGCCTAAACAGATTTTTGGCCACTTTTTAAGAACAGCTCACACAAACATAGCATATTTAATATCTAGATCACCACAAGATAACGAAGACATAAAGATACAGATGTTGATTGAGTTCTCAACTATAAGTGTGCAAGGCATCTAAGATGCCAATTTTGATATCCTATTTGCATGCCCACTGAAGCATAACGTATGTGAGAGCGCGAAACAAAATGTTGAGTAGCAATGAGCTATTGTTAAAAAAAGTCAAAGAAGATTGACATAGTGAAAGTAATATTTTCCAGTTACAGTTGAATAAAATATGAACCTGCTTATACTTAACCATTGCTCGATAGATTTGACGCCACATGAACTGCAGGATTTTGATTTGCAGCTTTGACAGAAAAATAGCGATGGGAACATTCAAAAAAGGCGCAGAGCAGTAGCTATCCGGATACATTAATTGCATAAAAGTACTGCAGGCAACCATTCACTTGACAGCTAAACAGCTCTACGAGTTTACACTTTTAACGTGTTTTAAGAAAATTATTCCAGACATCATCAATGGTAAAAACTACTTTAGTTAGCTGATATTTAGTAAATGTAAATAAATTAATCTCTTGGTCTCTTACCCAGAGAAATAGAAATTTTATACTGTTTATATTCGTCTGATCTTATCAGACAAGTTATCCTTGCGTCTCTTCCAGGAGACGAAGGAGATGGAGAATTATCCCTAGTTCCCTTTTAAGTGATATAAAATCATGACTAAGGATATTTTCAGTTATTACCACTCAATCTAAATTATATCCAACGTTATCAGCTTAGTTCTATGAGTTAATAAAAACTCTGGATTATCGTGATTAAAAATGGATAATACTTGCATATCGAAAAATTGTGGAGCAAGTCCTATGATTACTGTATCCATTCTTTATTGTGTCATAAAAATCAAGTCGATCTATGATTATTCATTTCTGGAGGGAGATCATAAAACGCTTTAGGTACACAGACAGTATTAAGATATGAAGTTGTGTCTTATTTTGCTGATTTTACCCGGTTTATAATTTCTAGGAGAATTCATCCTGAGCTATCTGAATAAATTCCTGAAAATTTATATCTCGAAGAGTATAAAACAGTACTCAGATCATAAACATCTATTAAACAAGATAGTTACGCCGCTCACAGAGCATAATATTTTATTTTCTAAAAGTTTTATTTTAAAATTAGCTATTTTTGTGAAAAGTATAATGATCAGCTATCTAAAATCCTAAACCTTTTAATAACTAACAATATATCCAACAATTACAGATATTAAACAATAAATCTATTTAGTTCTGGTCGGTGAAATATATGCAAATCCAACTCTACTGATTTCTAAGCAGACCTCCAAAAAAACGTATAGTAGTATTAGTTAGGATATCTATTTTAATTTTTGTTTGTATTTATCTTTTATTACGTCATATTGTAAATAGTCTCAAATAAAAAGTCTGATGAAATAATTTTATATAAGCGCCAGGTAATTTCCTGCTGCTCAATACTATCAGTTATGTTAAACTTACTCTTTTTGTTATACTAATCTACCTATTATGAAATTCCCTGGTCAACGCAAGTCTAAGCACTATTTTCCTGTTAGTCTCCGAGATCCATTATTATTCAGTCAAGAGTTAATCAATAGTGAAAGTGATCATGCATATATAGTTGGTATAGATCAAACCTTGGTTGATATTGAAGCAAAGGTTAGTGATGATTTTATTCAACGTTATCAACTTAGTCATGGGCATTCACTAGTTATTGATGAGATTACTGCTGAAGAACTTTATCGTGAGTTAACAGAGTTTAATCTTATTAGTCATGAATTTGCTGGTGGTACAATAGGGAATACTTTACATAATTACTCGTTATTAGCTGATGATAGATCTGTATTATTGGGTACGATGTGTAATAACATTCAAATTGGCAGCTATGCATATCGTTATTTATGCCATACTTCGAGCCGAATGGACTTAAATTATTTACAAGGTGTTGATGGTCCTATTGGCCGTTGCTTTACCTTAATTACGGAAAATAGTGAACGAACATTTGCAATTAGTCCTGGGTTAATGAATCAATTGCGTCCTGATAGCATCCCAGAGCAAATTATTGCAGAAGCATCAGCATTAGTTATTACTGCTTATCTTATCCGCTGTCAACCTGGCGAACCAATGCCAGCTGCAACGATACAAGCAATAGAATATGCTAAAAAACATGATGTACCAGTGGTACTGACATTAGGTACTAAATTTGTTATTGCTGATGACCCCTACTTTTGGCAAAATTTTCTCGCTAAATATGTTTCTGTTGTGGCAATGAACGAAGATGAAGCGTTAGAGTTAACGGGCATTAATGATCCACTATTAGCTGCCGATAAAGCACTTGATTTAGTTGATTTAGTACTTTGTACTGCTGGTTCTGACGGACTTTACATGGCTGGTTATACTGAATCAACTTATAAAAGAGAAACTCAGCATCCTCTATTATTTGGTGCCATTAAACAATTTAATCATTATGAATTTAGCAGGGCGATAAGGAAAAAAGATTGTCAGTTTCCTTTCAGAATCTATTCCCATATTAAGCCTTATATGGGTGGACCAGAAAAAATTATGAATACCAATGGAGCTGGTGATGGTGCACTGTCTGCTTTATTACACGATATTACTGCTAATCATTTTCATCGTTTAAATATTCCTAATTCAACAAAACATTTTCTACCCTATTTGACATACTCTTCCTTAGCACAAGTATGTAAATATGCTAATAGAGTTAGTTATCAGGTACTTATACAGCATTCACCACGTTTAACGCGAAGTTTGCCTGAAAAAGAAGATAGTTTAGAAGAATCTTATTGGGAACGATAGTTTTTAAAAAATAGAAGAAAGCCGATATTAATATTCCTCTCATTTATTTTTAATGGCCAGCTAGAGCCGAATCAGATTTTAAGTATTTATCTAAATCTTTAGTATTTAATAATAAATTCTCGTCATTGATTATTAATAGCACAACAGGGTGCTTTCTTTTTAGCCAGGAAATGCGCCATGGTTTTAGCAATTTCATATTCACCAATAACGATATGATTTGCACCACGTTCACGAATATATCTAGCTTCATCATCATAATGAGCACGAACAATAATAGTGATATCAGGGTTTAATGACCTAGCTTTTTCAATAATTTGTCCTGCTTCATATCCATTTAAAATGGTGACTAATAGTGTTTGAGCACAATCTATGCGAGCCAGTTTCATCAGTGCTTTATTTAGCGCATTGCCAATTAATGAGGAAAAGCCATTTTTAGTTAATTCTTCAAATCGAGAGCGTGTATTTTCGATAACAACAATCGGAATATCTTTTTGACGTAATTTTTTGGCCAGGATTGTACCAACACGACCATAACCAACAATAATTGCATGACCGCAAATATCGATAGGAATTTGCGTGATTTCTTCCTGCGTTTCTTCTAATAATTCTTCCTCTGTTGTTTCAGTTTTTTTTAGATAACGGTCAAGTAAGCTAAATAGTAATGGATTAATCATAATAGATACGATCGCACCGGCTAAAACTAGATTTGTTGCTTGACTATTAAATATATTGAGTGTTATTCCAATTCCGGCCAAAATGAAGGAGAATTCACCGATTTGTGCTAAACTTATCGCAATAGTTAAAGCAGTACGACGATTATAACCAAATAGTCTAACTAATAATAATGCGGCAAGTGATTTACCAATAGTAATGATTGCTAAAACTCCTAATACAGCAATCGGATGCTCTATTAATATGATAGGATCTAAAAGCATACCAACCGACACAAAAAACAGAACCGCAAATGCATCTCGCAAAGGCAGTGTATCTTGTGCAGCTCGATGACTTAATTCAGATTCATTTAAGATCATACCGGCAAAAAATGCACCAAGGGCAAAAGAAGCATTAAATAGAGTTACCGCAGCATAGGCAATACCAAGCGCTAGCACTAAAACTGCTAGTGTAAATAATTCACGAGAGCCGCTTGCCGCAGTAAAGGCTAGTATCCATGGAATAAGTTGGCGACCGATGAAAAGTGTAATAATAATAAAAATAGCTACGTTACCAACGGTAACGATTAACTTAATTACGAGTTCATTAAAACTAACATTATTGCTATCGATAATACTGGCAATTCCTGGTAGTAATACCAGTGTCAAGACCATGACTAAATCTTCGACAATCAGCCAACCAATAGCAATTTGGCCTTGTTTACTATCAATAAGTTGACGTTCTTCTAATGCTCTTAATAGTACTACAGTACTAGCTGTTGAGAGACAAAGGCCAAAAACAATTCCAGCAAATATCCCCCAACCAAATAACATGGCTAAACCAAGGCCTAATAAGGTGGCGATAATTATTTGAGTGATAGCACTAGGAATAGCAATCGATTTTACAGCTAAAAGGTCTTTTAATGAAAAATGTAAGCCAACACCAAACATCAATAATATAACACCAATTTCAGCAAGCTCACTGGCTAAATTTGTATTTGCAACAAAGCCTGGCGTAAATGGACCAATAAGAACGCCAGCTAATAAATAGCCGACTAACGGTGATATTCTTAGTCGTTGTGCAATCATACCAAATAGATAAGAAAGAGCTAAACCACCAACAATTGTTGGTATGAGAGATGATTCTGAATTATCCATTAAATCTCCTCTTTTTGGGATGACAAAATAAATACGTCATGTGGAATTCAAGCTTATTTGATTCGCTATAAACTAAAAAATCGATAAATTTACGTTATAAATAAGTATATTAACTATTATAACTATAATCCATTATTGTATAATACATTATAATATAAACTATTATATTTCTATTCATATTTGGTAATAGAATGTGTGCTCAAAAAATAATAATAAAATCTTCAGATTGGATTAATTAATTTAATACTCTTATATATAAAGAGATTTTAAGTGTTGAAACGATATTAACTATCTAAAAAGACTAATGCAAAAGGGTATTAGTCAATCATTTCTGTAATAAAAATCATCAGATTGATACTTTACATTTCGTATATAAATAGCAAAATAGAATTATGGTTATTTCTAGTATGTAGGATTTTATAGATAGTGTCGCATCCTGTCTGATTGATTTCATGGATGATGTCGACAATAGAATAGATAATATGTCATGAAAGTCTAGCGTACAGAGGTATCCGCAAAATTAAATATTACCTGTGATTCCCCCCTCCATGAATTTATCCGTAATGCTGTGCCAGATAGCTGATATAGCAGCACTGCTGAAACTAACCTCGAAGATTAT
>JBQMRQ010000003.1:0-7190 GCA_052174535.1 Arsenophonus sp. NC-WZS1-MAG3
AATATAGATGATTTATCAATTAACAGATATGAATATCCTAATTAAAAATCTGCCATATTGGTTAATTGATTTACTAACTAACGCTACATCATTTATATTAGATAAAAATAGGTTGTTAAAAGCATTAAATATAGGAAAAATGGCGAAACTTGGCATTTAAACTACCTTGCCTATAATCAAAACAGTCAACTTAAATTATTAAGTCATATTAAATTAACGCAAGGTAAATAATGAATTAAGTTAAAAATTGACAATTGGACACTAAACGAATGATATTAACCTGGCCTTCACCAGCAAAGCTTAATTTATTTCTCTATATTATCGGACGTAGAGCTGATGGCTACCATCAGCTTCAGACCCTATTTCAATTTCTTAATTATGCTGATGAGATTACGATTAAACCACGTGAAGATAATCAAATTCGGCTACTTACACCCTTTATTAATTTACCAGAAGAAAATAACCTTATTGTTAAAGCAGCGCGTTTATTACAACATTATTGCATTAAAATAGGCCGCGCTGATGATCATCAAGGTGCGGATATTTATGTTAATAAAAGAGTACCAACGGGTGCTGGATTAGGTGGCGCCTCCTCTAACGCAGCAACCACATTAATTGCTTTAAATTACTATTGGAAAACTCATATTGATGATAATAAGTTAGCTGATCTTTCTCGTCAGCTCGGTGCAGATGTTCCTGTATTCGTAACCGGTTATGCTGCTTTTGCAGAAGGCATCGGTGATCAACTTTCTCCAGTTAATCCGAAAGAAAAATGGTATTTAGTGATTCACCCCGGAATAAATATTGCTACTAAACAAATTTTTTCTGATCCGGAATTAAAAAGAAATTCAGAAAAATGCTTGTTAAGTACTTTATTACAAAGACCATTCACAAATGATTGTGAACCAATTGCAATAAAACATTTTCCTGAGGTTAAAGAGCTTATTTTATGGCTACTAGAATATTCATCATCACGTCTTACCGGCACAGGTGCTTGCGTTTTTGCTGAATTTGAAACTGAAGCTGATGCCAGTAAAGTATTAAATAAAGCTCCAGAGTGGGTGCAGGGATTCGTTTCGCAAGGCGTTAACCAGTCTCCTTTACATACATTCCGCGCTGGAATTTCCAACTATTAAATCAATATAATAATATTTTGGTCGATAATATCTTTATAGACGAAATCATGAGGTTTTTACGTGCCTGATATAAAACTTTTTGCTGGTAATGCAACACCAAAACTTGCTCAACGTGTTGCCAATCGACTTTATACTAGTCTTGGAGACGCTGTGGTTGGTCGTTTTAATGATGGTGAGGTTAATGTACAAATTAATGAAAATGTCCGTGGTGGTGATATTTTCATCATACAATCAACGTGCGCCCCAACAAACGACAATTTAATAGAGCTTGTTGTCATGGTTGATGCACTACGTCGTGCATCTGCCGCTCGAATCACTGCTGTCATTCCCTATTTTGGTTATGCACGTCAAGATCGGCGTGTACGTTCAGCGCGTGTGCCTATTACAGCTAAAGTAGTGGCCGATTTTCTTTCCAGTGTTGGCGTTGACCGTGTCTTAACTGTCGATCTCCATGCCGAGCAAATCCAGGGGTTTTTTGATGTTCCAGTAGATAACGTTTTTGGTAGTCCGATCTTATTAGAAGATATGCTACAACAAAATCTAAACAATCCGATTGTCGTTTCACCAGATATAGGCGGCGTTGTACGCGCCCGCGCCATTGCTAAATTATTAAACGATACCGATATGGCCATTATTGATAAACGTCGGCCAAGAGAAAACGTTTCCCAAGTTATGCATATCATTGGTGATGTAGCTAATCGAGACTGTGTATTGGTTGATGATATGATCGATACTGGAGGTACCTTATGTAAAGCTGGTGAAGCACTTAAGGAACGAGGGGCTAAACGAGTTTTTGCTTATGCTACCCACCCCATATTTTCTCGAAATGCTGTTGCTAATATTAAAGATTCAGTCATTGACGAGATTATTGTTTGTGACACTATTCCCCTATCAACTGAAATTAAACAACTCAATAAGGTTCGCTCTTTAACACTATCAGGCATGTTAGCTGAAGCTATTCGCCGGATTAGCAATGAAGAGTCAATCTCAGCGATGTTTGAACACTAAATAATAACTACGTTTAGTTAAATTTTTAATAACTATATTTATTAACTTACTTTTACTGAAAACCCTTTGATATTATCATGGAATTTTATTTATGCAAGACACGTCATCAGCGACGACGTTTATCAAAATTTTCCAATCACCAATAACAATCAGTAGCCTTCATGACTATTAATCATGGGAAACTCCCTAATCAAATCAGAACGCCAATAAAAATATTGATTAATGATATTCTGCTAAATATTCTAGCAGACCCTAACTATTTAGTCCCGGATAATTATAGATCTTTAGCGTGCACAGTTATTTTTATAGAAAGATGACTATTTAGGAAAATAATTGATAGAAAATATGATGATGAATCCCTACCTTCAGATAGGTACAACATCTAAAATCAGCGTTACTCTTCAGACAATAAATAAGCTTAATTTATTATGATTAAGGATTATAACATTTCTAAATTTACCATTGCTAAATAGCAAAACAAAATGATGTTGATGATTCGTCCATGTTGGTAGAGATTGTTGTTTTTCTCACAGAGAAATTTGTAGCTACATCTATATTTTAATTGTTCTAGTTTTAAAAAACTTCTCTAGGAGAAATGATTCGGTAAATAAAACGATTCTACACCATGGAAGCTACTCAGCTAACTTTTTAATTGGCTGATATAACTATTCATATTTTAAATCTAGAATTTCTTATCAATAACTTTTTAATAATCTAATTTTATTTAGAGAATGATAACTTTCATGCTTGCTGTCAAAGATTTCATACTACTTTGCTCCATCAAAGCAAAGGATTGACTCTTTATTGATGGTTGATTTAAAAAAATGACTAATGTACTTTTCATTAAACTTTTCAAGAATCTCATTTCTCACATGGCCATGGCGATTTTGAGCGATTAAGAATGAGATTCGTTCTTTCCTTTTATTCATTACTCTTGCATGTTTTAGCTTTTCTATGTATAAAGGATCCCTTTAAAAGGATTCAAAGGAAAATATTTCGTCGATTTCAATAATACCACTTAATATACTTAATTTAGCTGTTGCTACTGAAGAAGTAAAGTAGGGACGCCATCTCAATGTTGTTTTTAAAATTAATCCCTATTTATTTTACTGGCTCTCGTAAAGTAAAATTATTTAATATATATCACAAACAACTAAACCATTATCCTTGTGATGTAGTTTCTTCAGCAGATTTCTAGTAAATTTATTAAATCTTTTATACGATCTTGGATTTTATAACAATATTGTTTTAATATTAATTAACGCATGGGGTGCAGCACGCTATCCAGCGAATAATATGTTCATTATGAGAATATTTGGCATGATAAACTAAAATAAGTTGATTAAATCAATGAATTCATATAATCCAACAGATTATTACTGAACCAACTAATGAGATATATCGTTATGTTGTCAGGAAGAGAGAAAAGTCTCTTTTATCTGTATGACTATTTTCTTTTTCATGCTAACCTCTATAGCGAAAATCATTAATATAAGATATGAAATTTCTACTAACAATTCTTGCTAAATACTCTAAAATTACAGCCATATTCTTCATCATTTGCAAATGACACTGTTACCTGTTCAAGAAGTCATAGTTGTTTTCTTGCGAAAAACATTTTTCTTCCTCTCTACGCTCTGCTATCAGATTCCCCTTTATGCGAATTCCTAAATCCTGTATTAATCACATTTTGTCTAAATTCCTGTTTATTCAGGCACAGGAAGAAATTTACATAAAATAAGGCAAGAAAAGGATAAAAACAAATTTATAAAGTATTTATAGCTAGAAATCTATTTAATCTAGACATATATATGAAATATCCTTCTGCAAATGTTAAACAAGAAACTTCACGATGTTATCTTTTTATAGATATAAGTTACGCAACTAAATAAGTTTTTACCTATCTTCATAAGTTTAATACTACAGTCAATGTTCGATGCTTCTTACCTGATTTTAACCAAGAATGCACATGACCATCCATCGAGTACTTACAAAATGGTAAAGAATTTACATATTGCCTTTTAGGCTACAAAAATATTCAGCAACCGAAAACAGGAATTTAACTATTTGTGTATAGAACTTGACATAGAACACTAACTTTAGCCTACCGCCCAGCCCATTCATGCTCAAATGAATTATATGGTCGAGAGATTTAATGGCATATAAGAAATCTACAAAGGCATTATTTCAATTCCGCTCAAGAGCTTGATATCAAGGCTGCATTAATATAATTGGCTGTACAATCAGAAATTACCTCAATCAGTATTGAGGTAGTAAAACTCTATTACAGTCCATAAAAGATTACTTCTAAGTTAAATTTAGATTATTTAAAAAATCATTCTTTCTTATAGCAAGTAACCTATATTAGAGTAATAATTTTCCAATAAAGATTGAGGAACCCGCCTCACATTAGATGTGATTTAAATTACAAATCTATACACAAAAGTATTTTTTTAAAAAATAGCTTTTATATAGGTAATCTAATTAATTTATTTTAATGTCATAAATTTAATTTTTATACTCAAGAGTTATTAGAAAATATAGTGCATGAATGGTTAGACTCTACTCTGATGATTCATTAACCTGTTCTCCATTCTTAAATTAGATATTATTTACTAATAGAGTCATAACAGATTAAACCTCCTGTGAGAGTTGGTTCCAGTTATTCTGAGCAGACTGTAGCAACTTAAATAGAATTAAAAGGTTGTTTTTCGAACCATAGCGCTTTTAACACATCAGCTTCATAGCCTCAATTATCATAAAAAGCTAATTCAATTAGATTCGTCCTTCTTATGATGTCAATGTTCTCACAGAAAACCTAAAACACCAGGTGTTCTTGTTCGATCTTTCTCAAACTTCTTCATCTCTACAGGATACGTTGAAACCTTAGTAATAAAATATCAAAAATTTTTATTAGAGACATTTACGGCTCTCTGCTGCTTAAATCTTCCGCATCTAACCCTTAATTTTCAATTCTATGCCTTTAAGTGTGAAGGTAGCACATTACCTATTTATGTAGCTAATAGCGTTTGTACTACATGTTCTGAAATATATTTACCGTTTTCCTTCTCTAAAACCCTAATGGCATCGAGAATCTTCCGCAGCAAGCCTGTGTGAGGTACGCTTAAGCAATCTTCACTCGCAAAGCTCATTAAGAAAGTTCGGATGAGTTTACTTCTGGTTTTGATAAACATCTTCAACTATAATTAGGTCTCCTTACGTTTATGCACAGTACACAGCCCTGATATAACTAGTAGGCAAAGACGATGAGGTTCCTAACAATAGAGTTTCCCATCAAGAGAAGAAATAAACGTAAATGTATCGCTTAAATTAAGTAGGTACCATTATCTACGCTCTTCAATCAATTTCCGTTTCAGTTTACTGATGATACTGCAGAGAAAGAGAGTATGTAATTTTTATCTATAATCTCAAGAGATTAGTGAAATTACTGATGTATATGCCTTGCCAGATATCTCACAGTAGGAACTCTTCGATATTTTGTACGCTTCAGATAAAGCGCTACCAATGAACTATTGAAGAATATTTCATTATCCCTGGAATCCCCTAATCTTATGTATTTTAATCTCAAAATGACCAAATACTAGTTTATGATTCGAAGTAACAAATAACTATTATGAACAAAGCTATATATGATACCGCTGTAGACAAGGCAGTATTGAGCATATTCCTGTAATATAGATTCGAGCTTCGTCTAAATAGAGGTGCCTATTAGATAGGCGGCATTATTACAGATGCGTTCATGCAATAGATCATGGTAATATTTGGTTTCAGCAAAATCTGTAGGGTAATTTTCATGGCATATCATCTCTCTGATATTAAAATCATTTACGATATCAATCAACAAGATACATCAACATCTCTGAAACTCCATGCACCAAAAATGAACATAACTCTGTACTCGATTATTAGAAACGATAAAGTATGTTTTTTAATTAAAACCACTAAATAGTGAAAGAATATGGTAAATAAAATAAAATTAATTGTTGGTCTGGCTAATCCAGATTCTGAATATATACTGACTCGACATAATGCCGGTGCCTGGTACGTCGAATTATTAGCCAAGCAATGTAATCAATTACTAAAAAAAGAAAATAAATTTTTTGGTTATACTGCTAGTATTAACTTAGCAAATAATGATATTCGCTTACTAATACCGACAACATATATGAATCTCAGTGGAAAATCAGTATTAGCATTAGCTAATTTTTATAGCATAAAAGCATCTGAAATTCTTGTTTCTCATGATGAATTAGATTTAATGCCAGGAAGCGCTAAAATAAAATTAGGTGGCAACAATAGCGGGCACAATGGTCTTAAAGATATTCAAAACAAACTGGGAAACAATCCTAATTTTTACCGTTTACGCATCGGTATTGGTCATCCAGGTGATAAAAATAAAGTTGCCAGTTTTGTATTAAATAAACCTACTTTACAAGAACAAAAATTAATCGATGATACCATTAATGAAGCAATACGTTGCACATCGATCTTGCTTAATGAAGGAGTTGATAAAGCAGTAAACCAGTTACATACTTTTAAGGCATCTAATTGATATTATTATAATATATCTTTAGTAAATTATATTTATGTATATCATCATTCATGAATTCATTCATATTTACAATTAATAATAGGTGATAAGTTATACTCACTTCTTGATGATCAGGTTTTTGATATGCTGGCGTATCCTGCTAATAGTGGGCATGTAGACGCCCAATCCATAATGGTTATTTATTTCCATAACAAACTATACAAATTGCTATTGGTGATATTGAGATTAAAATACCTAAGGTCAGAAATCGTATCGGCAACAGAATATTCCTTCAAGATCTTCTTGTTACACCTTACCTGAAGTGTGAAAAAGCTACAAATATCTGCTCTTCATGCCTAATATATACCTATGAGGAATATCCACCGGTGATTTCACAAAGCACTAAGGGGATTTTTTGATGAGAAGCACATGATCTCCTCTCTTCTATTACTATTAGTAGATTAAAACAGTAATAACTTGAAGATCATAGATAA
>JBQMRQ010000004.1:0-35017 GCA_052174535.1 Arsenophonus sp. NC-WZS1-MAG3
TCTACTGCTGGAGTGCGGCGATTACATGGAGATTAGTGCGCTTACCTAATTTTTTATCTTTCCAGCTATTGGATAAAACCAACAAACGTTATATTTCTTTAAGAAACCACTTAAAGACCAGTGTCAGTCTGTCGGAGATGATTGAAGCCCCTTGATATTACCTCTCAGCGCAGTGTAATGAAGCAGAAATATCTGCAGATCAGGGAAACCATAGACATTGATAGCGCTTTCCAGCATCCTATCCTTCTCATTAACGCATGGTTAAACGCCTATACGGCATACAGAGCAAATTCTAAGCTATCAGTTAGTGATTAAAAAAAATAAATCAGTGTTTAGTCCGCTCTAGCGATTAAATCACACAGTGATATCTTGTGCTCCATGTTAGTAAAATCTTATTAGCAATCGGCACCAAGTGTGGTATAATAAACTCCAGTAAATGCTGCTTATTGATACTGTAGCAGATTTTAAAGTTTATTCAACTAATCACCACGTGTAATAGCATACCATAGTACTGGTAAAACATCTCGTCAGGCATTGGTTGTACGAACTAGGCGACAACCGGCAACTACGCTAGTTTTATAAACTCAGAAAGGTACGCTACAAAAACGAACCCGTACTACTACTTTTATCTGTGCGCCTTAAGAAATATTGATAGTTGCTGCCATTTACACATTGAGCTGTAAGCAAATGGTTTCTGTCGGTGACGGTACTTGTTCTTGAGTATTAATCCCGATTTCACCAGCAGAATACGCATATCTGCTTGGGCTTTTACTTGCTACCTCATTATCTATTGCTCCTCCTTCTTTTTTCACTTGGCATAAATATCTCATCCTGACAGACAGACAGACAGACAGACAGACAGACAGAGAATTTCTCACAAAACACGCTGGCCGAGCGTCTAATCAGGCAACTGCGCATTCTTCTACATAGAAGAATGCGACATCTGGTCTACTAAAGGACTTAAAATATACGCGGAAGACTTTACAGCGATTGCAAGCGTTACCATCAATATATGTATATCGCTGCTTACCTTAACACCGCTCATAAGTCAGTTTCTGATATACATTCTAACCGGCTAAGTTATACTGCTCCGTACATCGAAACGGTTCAGGAGCAAACTATCGCTATATCGATACTGACAAACTTCGAGGCGATATAAATTATCATAATGGTTTTTTTGGCGTATTTGCATTTAGGTTGCCGATAGTGCTAAAGGTTTGCCGTAGAAAATTTTGCGCAATGCCATCAGTTTAGAATTGATCTAGATTCAGGTAATTTTAAACAACGTCTCGCCACAGCGAGAGATGTGTCGAATACCCGTATTAAAATTGTTAGCTTATTAGTCTTGTAAACCACTTTCCTGTACTTAACCAACAAAATTCAGAAAATTTTTAATTTGGTTTTTAGCTGTTTTAATAACCTCTGATTTTTTGCTTTACGACGAAAAGCCGCCTTGTATCAGAAAATTATGAGGTGATCTCTCCATCCAGAAGTTTATTGCATCTTTTTATGCGTACTTGTCCTCTCTCCGCACATTGCCTAAAACATGAAGAAAATAGACTTAATCCCAGTAAATCATTTCCTAATTCACTTCCAGCATGCAAACAAAAATCCTCATCTACTCTTCGATTCATCCTAAATTTACAGCTGGTCCTGTATTCTTAAATAACCATTTAAAATCCAAGGTAATGTTTTTGGTATTTTTGTCATTCACTAAATATAGTTATCGATCCGCACCCTTTATTCTTGTTATTCTACACATTTAGACAAATGTTGTAATTTCCCAGCGTCATCTATCCAGATTGATATAGGCTTTTTCAGGACTAACACATCAGCTAGCAATCCCCCTTCCTTTGATCTATACACCGGTAAATGAGCTACGCGTCATTACAGATTGCTTTATGGCATAAATCAATATGCTAAAAAAGCGAGATAACACTGATGCTAGCTTTAGCGTAATTACTAAAGATGCTTTTGTCTTGATGGCCCAGATGATTAAGTTAACTTCACAGAGTATTCTCCTAAATATCTAGACTACGCATGATGCGGCAAGGATCGGGACGTCATGGTATCAGACTTTAATCGAATAGCTATACCTACCGGAAAGGAGGGTTTGCCTAATAGATCAATAATCACGAAGAATTTTACCTGCTTTCCCGGTTATCGGTTACTCAACCTGTAATAAGTGAGTTAGTTTCTGACAATATTAGTAGAGCCAGATTAACGAAGGGAAAGCGCTCAGTATGTCCCGTCCCCATACTTGACTTAGTGATCATAGCAAGCGATCAAAGACCATTTCTTCCTCTCAATTTTTTCCTGTACTTCATCCAGTCTTCCTGAGTTAACCATCAACTGACCATCCAGCGCGATATTGCCCAAATACTGAGCAATCATAAACCATTGAATATTTTATTCCGACAGACTTCTAATTACAATATCAATAACACGGGCCATTGAGTTTCTCTATCTTCTAGAGTTGGATAGGAACCCCCCCTTTACCGATGCAGTAAGCTTAAATTCAACTATTTATAACAGGCAGAACTCCATTAACTTCAAACTGCTTGCACTTTTCAACGCGCGCTCATTAACTAATTCGGCATTAATAATATCTTTATCAATTAATAGCCGCGGGGTGTTATTCGTATAACGTGCTCGTCATTATTGGTGCAGGTGATTAGACTGTTAAACCAGAATTAGTTACCATCGTGGCAGTTCGTTAACTACGCTGGCGATACACCAGTGAGAAGCATTCCAAACTCGTGTACCGCTTTCGTCTGTATTTTCTATATTCTATGTTATTCTCGTTTTTTATAATACGCACTAGCTATGAATTAGGGTGGAATTTAGGCAAAAATTTTCTATATCAGTTATAAACTCTTCCGCCTTGTCCAGGCATTGCTTATTATCCTTATTTTACTTTAATTGGCTTTTAACTCCAACGTGATCTCTTGTCAATTGTTATAATTTCTGCGCTCAGCAAGTTATAACTCCGTGTAAAAACTTTTATTTTCATCGCGTCCCCGAGACCCCCATAGGAATCGTCTTATAGGCCTAAAAACTTGTACATTGATAATTTTCTTGCGCTTTTCTCAGAAAGATTAAAAGTAGCCATCATCGTTCATTATGCCTATTCGTTAACACAGATAATAACCTTCTTCTCCTATTGGAACTTTTTAAATAACATCGGTATTCATTACAAATAAACTGGATCTGCTCTGCGAAAATGTGCAACTAGTTTGACTACATCCCGATTTTAGATAGCCCGTCTACTCGGTTTCAGTTATTTTTGTTTTACTTGATAATCAGATTATCGTAAAAGTTATCAAAGTTATCAATCAGTCCAGCCTCATGTAATTCCATCACTCTAAACTGTTTAGAGTGTGGTGCTCCGGCGTACTCGCGTTGCTGGTTAACTTACAGTACAAAAGAACAACTAGGTAATGCCGTACTCGAATGGAATAACGCAAAAGGACAGTATCGCCTCGGTATTTACATCAAAGTAAGATAGATCTAGAACGTCGTAGGTTATTGGTGAAACGTTCCGAAGGACAAAAGAGAAATTTATTATCAATAAATACGGAGTTATTGGAAAGTTTACCGTATAACAGGTAAACTACATCAAATTTAAGGATTAAAAATAGTTTCATAAAACATCAGAGTGAAACATAAACTTTGAATTATACAGCAGATTTGCTAATAACTCTTATAATTTTACATATATTTAATTTTTATTAATAGTTAAAAACTCTAGCCAGCTTACCTTTTCCACTAAGAAAAATTTGTTTTTCAGATGCGGATATAAATATAGATTCTCCAGATAAAATATCGGCAGTTTGATTTTCTGAGGTTATAGATATATTACCTTCAACACAAAATAAAATCGTTGCTGAACTGTTTACTATTGTAGTTAATTGACTATCAATTAGATATAAGGAAAAAGCAAAATCATCTATGGGAATGGGATAACAAAATTCATTATCATGCACAGTTGGTTCTAGCAATAATGTATTACAGGGTTTGGAAATGAAATCTAAATTAACTAGTAATTCAGCAATATCAATATGTTTGTTAGTTAATCCTGCACGCAGTACATTATCAGAATTTGCCATTACTTCTAATCCGACACCTTGAATATAGGCATGCGGCGTTCTGGCATAAAGAAACATTGACTCACCTGGTTGCAATTCAATAATATTCAGTAACAATACTACAAATAATCCATTATCATCAGGGTATAATGATAGCATCTTTTTTATCGTGCTCCAAGGTTCTCCTTTTTCTTTCTGTAGAACAGACTTTAATGCTGTAAGTAGCAGTCCCTTCTCTCTTACGCTCAAGCTTAATAAATGATTAAAAAGTTGTGGTAGTAGAGCTTCTGTTGGGGTATTTAAAAATAGTTGAATAACTGGTGAAGCTTCGGAAATTAGTAATAATAAATTAGCAATTTCTTTTAAAGGGCGAAATGAATTAAGTGCCTTAAAAGACGTTAAAGCATAAATTAATTCAGGCTTATGATTATCGTCTTTATAATTACGATATGAACAATCAATGGCAATTCCAGCTGCATTTTCACGCTTAAATCCAATTTCAGCAGCAATCTTATCTGGATGTACTTGAATTGAAAGTGGTTGAGCTGCACAGAGTACTTTGAATAAAAAAGGTAATCCATTAAATTTTTTAGCAATTCTTTCACAAAGATAATACGTTGGATCAGTTGCGATTAGTTTATCTAACAATATTTTTTTCTGGTTATTAAAATCTTCAACAATTGAACTAGCTTTAGGATGTGCCCCCATCCATAATTCAGCCATCGGTAAATTCTGAGGATTTTTGATATTGTAAAATTTAGTTAAGGCATCTTTACTTCCCCAGTCATAGTATTGAATTTTATTAATCATTTTAAACATATTAAACTGCTCTTAGTTGATAAATTTTTTTAACTATAATTGTTTGATATTGGATCAATATATAAATTCTCTTTGCACATATCTTATCCATGGCAAGATGGCTACTGAGGATATAGTTTAATAGCAAAATATCATGATATAAGACTTCATCGTCAAGCAACTATAACACCTAAAATCAGAAGCAATCTTCAGGAAAGCAAAAAATCTGCGTCTACTTTAGCTAAGCGTTATGGCATCTCCGAACTTACTGTTGCTAAATGGCAAAAAGATGATTTAATATCAACTATGCTGGAAAGATTCCTGATTTCCTAGCAGAGTCAATTTTTAACCACATTTGTATTTCAATTATCGTGGTTTTAAATAATCTTCTACAAGCAGATAATTCGGTAAACTAAAAGACCCTATGCCATGGAATCTACTCAGCCATCATTTTAATAGACTGATATAACTGCTCACATTTTGAATGTGAAATTCTTTATCAATAACTTTCTGCTTACCCAACCTTATTAAGCGAGGGTAACTAATTTTCTGCTCAATAGCAAAAATTTCACACTATTTGCCTGCATCCGAGTAAAAGATCGACTCTTATCGATAATCGGTTCAAAAAAATGGCTAACATACATTCTTGAATTAAACTCTTCAAAATCTCATACCTCATTATAACCACGTTGATCTTGTGCGATTAAAAGAGCACGATTCGTTCTTTTTTATCTTCTCTACTCTCGCGTGATTTCTGGATTTCTATATGGAAAGTAACACTTCTTCCTTTCATGAGATTAGAAAAAATATTTTGTTAGCTTCAATTAATACTACTTAGGCACTTATATTAGCTGTCCTTACTAAAGTAAAAAACAACAATCCCTATCTAAACGCTGTCTTTAAATCAATACTTGTTTGTTTTATTTACTCCCAATAAAATTAACTTATTCAACATACATCATAGATAATTAAACTATTTTTCCTTGTAATGTAATCTCATCAGAGAACTTCTTAATCAAATTATTAAATGTTTTTCTGCAATCAGGGATTTCGCAACAAAATTACTGTATAAATCTAATGAATGTTTTCAGCGGATAACATGTTCAGTGTGATAAAATATAAGTAGGAGATAAAGTGAAATGAGTTGCTTCAATGAATAGATCGATATAATCCGACAGATTATCGTCAAGCTAAACTAATAAGATGCACTTTTATATTGGTAAAAGGGGAGGAAAATCTCTTTGAGCTATATAACTGCATGCTTTTTCATGGGAAGAATTATATTTATTCTAGTATGAGCTTTTAGCTATGGTAGAAGTATATCTCTGCTGATTAATTTCATGGATGATTTTAACAACAGAGAGATGATATGCCATGAATAAATCTACCATACAGCTTCAGCGATATTAGATATAATCTATCATCCATTAAATAAACTCATACATTAATGGTGATAGATAACTTATAGGCGCCGCTCTTGAGGTGGAGCTCGCGAAGTCATAGTTGCGATAACATGCAAACAAACTACCTTGTCAACGAGCGCTATGCCATCGCTTGTAATGGCTATTTGCTACACAAACCTATACAGGCTATAGTATTAAACAATATTGAGATTAAAATTCCTAAAATTATAGGAAATCATAGGAGAAATAAAATATCCTTACAGCTAATTACTGCCGCTTTATCTGAAACGTGAAAAATGTCTAAAAAATTATTAGCATACCTTTATACTTAATAGGTAAATCTAAGGGTAATTTCACAAAGCTCTAAGGCGGTTTTTGGTAAAAAATCATACCTCTCTCTCCGCATATTATCAGCGGATTGGAAATAGAGATAGCTTTAAGCGTATAAATAAATGAATGCTATCTATATAATTTATGTGATACGCATTACGTTTATTTCTTAACTGAAGACATCATATACTGTCCTGTCAGGGACGCTGATTACCTTTTGCTTCCTGCTCATTATTCACGCACTACAATGAATGGATAAGGAGCTCATTTCGGTCGAAATGGTTATAAGAGTCAGAAGTGTAAATTGGGCCGAACTTCTTGATTGCCTACAGACGGAGATTTAACTGCATCTATCAGACTTCTTACAGAGAAATACACCTTTAGTTTTTGGAATGCAATGATAAAGATATTCCTGAATATATAGTACCAACAACCATTAGCTACACAAAATATCTAATATACTTCCTTTACTTCTCCAAAATCATCAAACCGAAAGTTAAAGTTGAAACCTGAAGGAAGTCGGCTAGCATAAAGCCATTATGCTACTAAATAAAGTTCTTGATGTTTTTTGAAAAATTTTCAACGAAGTATCTGGCATCATCCTGCAACGATAAAGAAGCTAGAGCTGAGATAAGAAATTTAATCTCCTAATCCTGATGATAAATAACGACTAATTTAAGGATTGAAAATAAGATTTACAAAGTATCAGAATGGAATGTGGTAACCTAACCACCACTAGATTCACTAATAACTTTTATGGCAACTTTTATAGTAAAAATCTTTCCATATAATATAATAGATTTCTACCAATAATCTTACCAACATAGTCTGATGATCGCAGGCATATTCTCCATCGTTTACTAAAAATGCTCTATTGATTGCTCAGGAATATATAATCATTCTTCTACTAAAAACTTTTTTCTTACTCTCGATAATCTACTAATAGCATTGTACGTAAATTGTCTGAACTCAAGTATTAGTATCTCAATCTTCTCTGGATCGCTGTTTACGCAGGTAGCGCTCATACGGATAATTTGCGTTAATGAGCTGAAAGCCTTTAAGCTGAAGCGTAAATCATTTAAAAGCTACGAGCTTAGTTATTTGTACGTAAATATAAATATCTTCCATAAATGCTAAGCAAACTTTACGAGATTATATTTTTATGGGAATAAATCACGCTTCTGAATTGATTTTTATTCGCCTTTAGAATATCAGACTGTAATTAACGCTTAATGCTTTTTACATGATTTTAACCGAGCATTCCAATAACTATCCATTGAATTCTTATAGAAAATGGCAAAGAATTTATAAACCACCTTTTACTCTATAAAATATTCATTCACTGGAAAAACAGAAATTAACCTATTTGTGTAAAGAGCTTAGTATAGAACAGTGATTTAGTCATCCGAGCCATCCTTAAACGAATAGTATTGTCGAACAATTTAATGGGCGTATGGTGGAGGATGAGCTGCAAAGTCATCATTTCAGTTCTTTTCAAGAGTTTGAGATCACTTTGAATTAATATATTTAGCTGTACAATCAGTAATTACTACAATCAGTATTGCTAGCCAAACTTCATTGCAGTTTATAAAAAATTAGTTCAAAGTTAAACGTGAATTGTTAAAAACAATATACTATCTTCCAGGAAGTGACATGTAATCCAATAAACTTGTTTTCTCTCATATTTTAAATTAAAAATAGTACATGATTTCATGTACAATTAGTTTAATTATAAAGATAAATTATGCATATCTAATTATTTTATCCTAAAGGATATAATTATAATGTCAGAATTTCGTATTGAAAAAGACTCAATGGGTGAAATTAAAGTACCAGCAGATAGGCTATGGGGCGCTCAAACACAACGTTCGCTGAAATATTTCCATATCTCAGTGGAAAAAATGCCAGCTGCCTTGATCAAAGCATTGGCATTAACTAAAAAAGCAGCAGCTGAAGTAAATAATGATTTAGGATTGTTAGCCAAGGATAAGACTAATGCTATTATCGCTGCTGCTGATGAAATCTTAGCGAATAAACATATGGTTGAATTTCCATTAGCAATTTGGCAAACGGGTTCTGGTACGCAAACTAATATGAATATAAATGAAGTATTGGCGAACAGAGCGAGTGAAATTTTAGGCGGGGAAAGAGGACAGCAACGCTTAATTCATCCGAATGATGACGTAAATAAAAGTCAGAGTTCTAATGATGTATTTCCAACAGCAATACATGTAGCTGCTGTTATCGCTTTACATCAAGATCTGCTACCAATATTAAAAGAACTACAAGCTACATTTAAGCAAAAATCTGACGCTTTTAATGATATTATTAAAATTGGCCGTACACATCTGCAAGATGCAACACCATTAACATTAGGACAAGAAATATCGGGGTGGGGAGCAATGCTAGCTCATAATATCCAACATATCGAAAAGAGTATTCCTCATCTTTCTGAACTTGCCTTAGGTGGAACAGCGGTTGGTACGGGTTTCAATACACATCCTGAATATGCCATTAAGGTAGCCAGTAAAATTGCAAAATTATCCGGCCAGTCATTTATCACTTCGCCTAATAAATTTGAATCTTTAGCTACATGCGATGCTTTAGTTCATGCCCATGGTGCTTTAAAAGGTTTATCAGCTTCATTAATGAAAATTGCTAATGATGTAAGATGGTTAGCGTCAGGTCCACGTTGTGGCATTGGTGAAATTATTATTCCCGAAAATGAGCCTGGTAGTTCAATAATGCCAGGTAAAGTTAATCCAACCCAGTCTGAAGCATTAACTATGCTTTGTGCTCAAGTTATGGGTAATGATGTTGCTATTAATATTGGTGGTGCGTCAGGTAATTTTGAACTTAATGTTTTTCGACCTATGATTATAAGTAATTTTTTACAGTCAATTCGTTTATTGAGAGATGGTATGCTTAGTTTCAATAATCATTGTGCTAAAGGTATTCAACCTAATCGTCAGCGGATAGATAAATTATTACATAAATCATTAATGTTAGTTACTGCGCTAAATATGCACATTGGTTATGATAAAGCTGCTGAAATTGCCAAAAAAGCACATAAAGAAGGATTAACACTTAAGCAATCAGCATTAAAACTCGCTTATTTAACAGCCGAAGAGTTTGATAGTTGGGTTCGCCCTGAAAATATGATAGGTAATATGAAAAAGTAGGTTTTATAAAACCGAATTTAATACTCTAAGTTTTTAGTTAAATTTATTAATAAAAATCTAAAGTTAAGTAATAATTAGTTTTAGCTTTTTATTTTTTTGATTATATTTTACTAATTTATAATTAGAATTATACTTATTTCTGATATATTGAATTTTAAAGATGATGGGGGGCGGATAGCTGCGATTGATTTGATAAATCTTTACAAGAATAAAGAGATGATATGGTATGAAAAGTCTATCTATAGGTAATCTGCAAAATCAGATATTACCTATGTTCTATTTTGCATAAATCAATCCGTAATGGTGGATGATAAGTAGGTCATAGGATTCGCTGTTTAGACGAACCTCTAAGCTATTCTGATAGTAGATACTGAATTGACCCATGTCAACGGCATAACGATTATTTACCAAATCGAACTATATAGACTGGTATTAGTGGTATTTATATTTAAAGTATCTAAGATAGAGGGAGAATTCCAGCAACAACAGAATATCCTTCAACAGCTTATTACTACTGTTTTATCTGAATAAAAACATCTAAGAATTGCTACTATGACCTGCACCTGTAAGGCAGGAGGCATTACCCACCGATGATTTCACAAACCTATGTAGGCTTTTCTCAATAAAAAAGTGCACCATCTTCACTTACAATACCATCAGAAGACTAAAATAACAATGCTTCCTAACATAGGCAAGGACAGCTGTATGATTTAAGCGATACTAATATATTTATTTCTTGGATGATGGAACATACCGTCCTGTTAGGCAAGTTGATCGCTTTTACCTGCTACTTCATTATTGCCATCACTGCATAAGATGGCAAGGAGCTTTTTTTGGTTGAGAATGCTTATGAAAAGTTAGAAAATAACCTTGGCCGAGCTCCTCAATGGCTAGTGAGCGCGAAGATTAATCATATTTTCTTATATCTGTGCGTGTCACCTCCTTGGGTTTTTTGAAATTCATATAAAAAATATTCCTGGATATGCAATATTTAATGCTGTTTATACAAAATAGTTCATGTATCGTCTTTTTTCTCCAAGAAAGCATGCAGCAACAAAAGTTAAGGGTTTGATCTTCATGTAGAGAGTTTCTAGCTAGCAGAGAACTGTGATACTATTAATAAGGTAATAAAGCTTTTGATGTTTTGTTGGTAAGGTTTCAACGTATTCTGCAGTGATAAAAGGATGATGAAAAGCGAGAAAAATGGCTGGCATTCTATGATTTTCCATCAGTGCATTGGGCGTCACAATAAAAACAACGAATCTAATGAATGGTTTTGCACAGCAGTAAGGCTATGAATCCGATGCACGAAAGCGCTGTGCTTCCAAAAATAACCCTTTCAATAGTATTTAAGTTGCTCTCGTCTACTTAAAATAACTGAAAACTGACTAAAGAGGATTTAACCTACGCTGACCTTTGGTGGTAATCAATAGTCAATTTAATCATGGAGAACAGATTCATGAAGGATCAGAATGGAACGTAACCTTAACTGTTATATACCAAGACTTACTAATAAGTCATATAAACCAAATTAAATAATCTTTTTCAATCAATAAAATAGCATCGATCATTGACTCTATCGATGCTATATTTAGCTAAATATAGAGTAAATCACTTAGTCAGATATTAAAAAATTTTTTATACTATCCTAAAAAACTCTTTAAACGTAAGTTATTCTTCGCATCAATTTAGCCAGCCATTCAAGGATTTACCAAATTCTTTTAATAAAGTTTTTTGTTTTTCATTTAATTTAACTGGCGTTTTCACCAGAATACGACACATTAAATCTCCATTTATACCACCACGAATAGATTTAACACCTTTCCCTTTCATACGGAAAATTTTTCCGGTTTGTGTCTCTGCTGGAATTTTGAGACTTACTCGACCATCAAATGTTCCTACTTCAATTTCACCACCCAAAGCTGCAATCACAAAATTAATTGGCACTTCACAATATAAATTATTGCCATCGCGCTTAAAAATATCATGTCTTGCTACATTAACCTGAACATATAGATCGCCAGCTTGAGCACCATTTTCTCCGGCCTCACCTTCACCATTTAATCGGATACGATCACCGGTATTAACTCCTGGTGGAATTTTTACTGATAAAGTTTTATATTTCTCTACTCGGCCATGATTATGACATTTAATACAAGGTTCTTTAATAACTTTACCTTGTCCATGGCAAGTTGGACAAGTTTGTTGAACTGCAAAAAACCCTTGCCGTATATGAATCTGACCTGAACCATGACAAGTTGAGCAAGTTTCTGGTTTCGTGCCTGGTTTAGCGCCACTTCCGTTGCAAATATCACATTTCTCTAAAGTAGGGATACGGATTTCTTTGCTAATACCATAAACTGCTTCTTCTAATGTTAATGTAATTTCGTACTGAAGATCTACCCCACGAGCCGATCGCTGACGCCTACCGCCACCACCAAAGATATCACCAAATACATCACCAAAAATATCACTAAAATCAGCGCCAGAACTAAAACTGCTGCTAAATCCACCACCTATGCCACCTTGTTCAAAAGCTGCATGTCCATATTGATCATAAGCAACGCGTTTTTGCGCATCAGTTAAAATTTCATAAGCTTCTTTGATTTCTTTAAATTTACTTTCTGCTTCCTTATCACCTTGATTACGATCTGGATGACACTTCATTGCCAGACGTTTATACGCTTTTTTAATCTCTTTTTCGTCAGCGGTTTTAGTTATACCTAAAACTTGATAATAATCTCTTTTTGCCATGTTTATTTTACTCTTAACACACGTAAACGGGCGTAGAGTTGCCCCAAACGCCCGTATTCAATTTTCAGTAACAGAGAAAATAATCTTTAATACTATTACTGTGCCAGCTAAGGGCCCACTATTTTTTATCTTTATCCTTGTCGTTGACTTCTTCAAATTCAGCATCAACAACATTATCATCTTGTTTAGACTTGGCACTTGCACCAGCATTAGTTGCTCCTGCTTGAGCCTGCTGTTGCGCTAACTTGAGTAGTTTGGCAGAAGCTTGAACTAAATCTTGGATTTTCTTTTCAATAATGCCTTTATCTTCACCTTTTACCGCTATTTCCAATTCAGAAATAACTTTCTCTATCTTAGATTTATCATCAGCAGGTAATTTATCAGCCGCTTCTTTAATTTGTTTACGTGTACCATGAACTAATTGATCAGCCTGATTACGTACCTGAACTAATCCTTCAAACTTACGATCTGCTTCCGCATTTGCTTCTGCATCATTTAACATTCTTTGAATTTCATTTTCTTTTAGACCAGAAGATGCCTTAATGGTAATCTTTTGTTCGTGGCCAGTATTATTATCTTTAGCTGATACATGCAAGATACCATCAGCATCAATATCAAATGTAACTTCAATTTGTGGTATACCACGCGGCGCTGCTTGAATACCATCCAAATTAAACTGTCCTAATGATTTATTATCAATTGAACGCTTACGTTCACCTTGTAACACATGAATGGTTACTGCCGACTGATTATCTTCTGCCGTTGAAAATATCTGACTATGTTTAGTCGGAATAGTGGTATTCTTAGCAATTAAAGTTGTCATTACACCACCCATAGTTTCAATACCTAAAGATAGTGGAGTTACATCAAGTAACAAGACATCTTTTACGTCACCGGCTAATACGCCACCTTGCACTGCCGCACCCATAGCAACTGCTTCATCAGGATTAACGTCTTTACGAGGTTCTTTACCGAAAAAATCAGCAACCGCTTTTTGCACCATTGGCATGCGCGGCTGGCCACCAACCAAAATGACATCATTTATATCATTAACATTTAAGCCAGCGTCCTGCAACGCAACTTTTAGTGGCTCCATTGAACGTTTAACTAAATCTTCAACAAGTGATTCAAGTTTTGCTCGAGTCACTTTAATATTCATATGCTTAGGACCACTTGCATCTGCGGTAATATAAGGTAGATTGACATCAGTCTGCTGAGCAGAAGAAAGCTCAATTTTAGCTTTTTCTGCAGCTTCTTTTAAGCGTTGCATTGCTAGTGGATCATTGCGTAGATCAAAACCTTGGTCTTTCTTAAATTCATCGACTAAATAATTAATTAGACGATTATCAAAGTCTTCACCACCTAAGTGAGTGTCACCATTAGTTGCCAGTACTTCATAGGTTTTCTCACCATCAACTTCATCAATTTCAATAATTGAAATATCAAAAGTACCACCACCTAAGTCATATACTGCAATGGTACGGTTACCCACTTCACGATCTAAACCATAAGCAAGCGCTGCCGCTGTTGGTTCATTAATAATACGTTTTACATCTAACCCAGCAATGCGGCCTGCATCTTTAGTTGCTTGACGCTGAGTATCATTAAAATAAGCTGGTACAGTAATAACAGCTTCAGTAACTGGTTCAGACAGATAATCTTCCGCCGTTTTTTTCATTTTTTTTAGTACCTCAGCAGAAACCTGAGGAGGAGCCATTTTTTGCCCCTTAACATCCAACCAAGCATCACCATTATCTGCGGAAATAACTTTATAAGGCATAATAGAAATATCACGTTGAACTTCTTCATCTTCAAAGCGACGTCCAATCAGACGCTTAATGGCAAAAAAAGTATTTTGTGGATTTGTCACTGCCTGGCGTTTTGCTGGCTGACCAACAAGAATTTCACCATCTTGGGTATATGCAACAATAGAAGGTGTGGTACGATCACCTTCACTATTTTCCAATACCCGGGCATTTGTACCATCCATTATAGCTATACAAGAGTTAGTTGTACCCAGGTCAATCCCAATAATTTTACCCATCTAAACAGCCTCCAAAACGAATTCTTAACCAATCTAGTTACTAACCTATATGAGGATCAATGATTTTTTTTCAAGGGATTTTTTCCTTGACCTTAAAAAAATCTACCTAACGAGACAGATTATAACGAGGAGTTATGCTTATTTATATTGTATGCAGTTTAGGAGATTGTAGCGTATCCTACTAATTGATTTCATAAATTATTTCAACATCAGAGAGATGATATGCTATGAAAATTTACTCTTACAGGTTATCCACGAAACTAGATATACTATTATCCATTGTATGAACTCATCCGTAATAGTTAGTAGAGCATCTAATAGGCACCGCTGTTGAAACGGAGATTAAAGATATACTGCAATATAACAAGCTGAACGCTGCTTTTTCGATTGGTGTTATTGCTGTCTATCTGTAACGGTTATTTCTTGCAGCAAACTTAATATAGACGGGTATTGACGATGTTGAGATTTAAAGTAACTAAGGTTATGGATCGCAGCGAAAACAGAATATTCTTCAACAGCTCACTATTTGCCTTATCTGAAGCGTGCAAAATATAGAAGAATTGCCATCATAGTTTTGTACCTGCTAAAGAAGGCGGCATTAATTCAACGACAATTTTTACGAATCTCTGTGAGTGCTTTTCGATAAAAAAGTGCATATCTTCTCTAATAGCACCATCAACAGATTAAAATAACAATAGATTAAATAGTATAGGGAGGAATAGCGGTTAGGTGATTTAAACGATATATATTATCTTCATTTTAGGGCGATGTCATAACCGTCCTGTTAGACAAGTGATCACTTTTATCTGCTGATAATTATTGGAATCAATGTGCATGGATGTAAAGAGTTGATTATAGCTGGAGATGGTTATTAAAAATCAGAACAGAACTGAACTGAACTTCTAGATGACTGCGAACACCTGATTTAACTGTATCACCATCCTTACTACGGAAGACTCTGCCATTAATTTTTGCAATGCAATGACAAAGATTATACCTTCTAGCATGCAGCATAAATGCTATTTAGTGATACATAAAACATCTAATGTGCTGGGTTTACTCTAAAAAGGCATACAACTGAAAGTTTGATGGTAAGATTCTGGATGTCTGGTTAACAGAGAGCCCTGATGCCGCTAATAGAAACTTTAATGCTTTATTGATAAAGTTTTTAGAAAATACTATCTTCAATAATGAAAAAGCTGCAGAAAGATTAAAAGAAGAGCTTAAAGAGCTTATTGCTATTCTATTACTTCCTATCAACGGACTGGGTATCAATTAAGAATAAGGAATCCAATTGAATTAGTTTTTTGTAAAAGTTGAGACTATTAGGATGACATACGAAGCACTGTATTTTGAAAAAATAAGCATTTTAATGATATCTCAGCTGGTACATCTCCTAATAATAGCTGAAACCCGAAACTTAAGAGTATTAAGTCCTCCAAACCCTAGACTTATAAACAACATCTAATTTAAAAATGGAAATAGAATTTATGAAACATCAGAGCCAGAACCTATCGCCATACAGCAGATTTACTAATAGCTTAAAGCTCTTCATTCTATTTTCTTTTACTATTATCGTTTTCTATACTTTTCATACTTTTGTACTTTTTTAATTTTTAAAAATAAGTAGAAGTATACGCCAATAATAAAAAATTATATATAAATCTCAAAAAAGAATTCTCAATTATCTTATAATGATAAATATCATCTTACATCCTAATTAAGGCACCCACATTAAAGTAATTTCAATATAAAAAACATTAACCAATCTCAATAGTCGGATTTAATATTATTAAGGAGTAAAAATGAAAATTGATCTTTTTAGAGAAACTAACTTTAGGTTTATCTTATCAATTAAAACTATATAAGGCAAAAGTAGGTAATGAAATTGTTGGCAAAAAACTCTACGATTAATCTTTTAACAGAACGCGTCTGTCATTTATATTTAGTAAGGAATCTGATATTTTATTTCATCTGGCGCTATGTTAATTATGTAGCCTACCATATATTTCTGTAACCAGGCCTGTGATCAGATTCTCTTTGATCAGTATGCTCATGTAGCTAATTAAGTATCAGGATTGCTAATGGAATTAATAAGTGATAATGATAGGTATCAAATGTACTAAAGGTATTTTTAGTGTACAACAATTAGAATTAGATGTTAGCAAATAAAGAGTATTAAATTTTTATAGATCATATAGTTTTTATTGAAGAAGGCACTAATTTAGAGATTAGTGTGCTATTTGGGCTGTATCAAAAGTTATGTATTATTCACCAGATTATTCAAATTCATTGAATGGCAGTTCATATGGATGATTCATGATTATTTAATGCAGTTATCTTTTCAATGATCTCTATCAAAGAGTTATATCGTTACACAGATTTCGTTTAGGTAGATTTTTTAAAAGGAATCAATGCTTCAATAGGAAGAGGAGAGTTTCCGTATTGTATGGAAGTGAAGACTTTATTGATAAGGCTTGGGATACAAAGTTTCAATAGGGAGGAGGACAATGTATATCAGGTCGGTATTTAATTGTCGAATACCTTTATGGGTTAAATAACAATAATAGAGCATTTAACTGATAATCTCTAAAATACTAAATTTTAGCGATGCGTCATTAGCTTGATCTTCACATATTAAGATCAATTCTGAAATATAGAAACTAACATTATTATTTTAATTAAATGGCACTTTATGATGTACTCCGGTATCAGCTAATAATTTAAATAAAAAGAAATTTCTTTATTCTCATTAAATGCTAAGAATTATAGCGATTGTTCATCAACATAAATCAGAATGATATTTACACGGTCATTTCTATTATCCAACATTTCTTAGAAAAGGTTGGATATTCACTGTCCTGTATAGCAGTTTTTTAAAAAAATAAACATCTTTTATAGAAAATTCTTGTATAAGATTTTGCATATTTTTAAATACTTTTTCAGCTGCACATTATTAAGTGGAATATCTATACCATCCAGACCATCCAGTGGCCCATTTTAATTATTTTTATTGAAAAACTTAAAAACGTCATTGTATTTATGCCTAATCTTACTCACTAAGTATTAAAAGGATAACTCGCAGGAAATATAGAAATGTATTCCTGAGTTATTGTGACCTAACACAGACTTATAATGCATGTTGTTCAGTACAATAAACCCATATTCGATGGATTTCTGTAAATCTAAATTATTTTCTGTAATACTTAAACCTGATAAATCTAATAGATTCGCTAAATATTTTGCATGCAAGAGGGCTGTTTAAGGATAGTTTTTCATACAATTTTATCACTTCTAAAATAATCATTAATACTAATACCTATGGGTTCCCCTCCCCAGCCTGAAGTTAAAATATAAACAAAGAAATTAGGCGTGCTTTATATTTGTTTTAATATTTTCATTTTATGAGATAGGAAATTTAGAGTTATGCTCATTTATGGTGTATAGGGTTTCTGGAATGGTATCGCATATCTTACTGATTAATTTCATGGATGATTTTAACAATAGAGAGATGATATCTCATAAAAAAGTCTAGCCTACAGGTATCCGCAAAATTAGATATTATCTCAATTTCATTACATAAACTTATCCGTAATAGTGGTAGGTAGCTGATAGGCACCGATATTAAGGTTGAGCTCGAATCCATGCTGCGATAACTTGCTTAACACTACCTTATCGATGGTGTTCATAAATGTTAAAATTATTAGAAAATCTGGTGTATGGCGATTAAGCTACGTTCCATTCCGATGCTTTGTTAATCTGTTATCAATCCCTTAAATTGGACGTTGTTTAGCACTAAGGGTGAGAAGATTAAAACTAGTTAGTTGCTTTTAGTTTTTTTAAACAGCCTGAAATAAATTAAACACTATTAAAAGATTATTATTCATGGTTAAGAAATTGAATCTCTTTTTAAGAGAGACCAAAAGCCATCCCTTATTGCTAAAATCAGATAAAATTGGTTTACTGATTTTAGTATAAGTTAAAATTTTATTGGAGTGTATATTATTTAACTTAATGCACTAATTTTAGAAATGTTAACTCTAGGGTTTTTGCTTAATAACTCCTGTTTTTATTTTATGGATTCTTTCTAAGAAGAATTCCGGTATCTACCACTTGCTAGTCAAATTGGTATCAATAAAAAAGTACCCTGTCTCACCAGCTACACAGAATATATTTCTACGGAGATCTGTGTGTAGAATTCTTTCATTAGAACGGCAAATACTAAATTTCCACTTTTTATAAATCATCTCCAGATCCTATTATACCTTTTATAATAGTGCCCTCGTTAAAGATTCGATAAAAAATCATAGTAACCCACCATTTTAAAATCCCTAGCCGAAATATACTTAATATAGTGCCTGATTATCTCTTCCTGTGCAGAGTTTTACTTTTGATACTACTTAATCCGATGATAATAGTAATTATGCAGAATCTTCTGCTCAGTAATGCTGCAGTTTTTGCTTGGGTAGCGCGTGGGGGTTAAGATAACACTGAAGTATCTACACTATGCTACTTCCCTTTCATATTTTTAGCGAAGTATAAGTAATAATCCTTACTTATGTCTTTAGCTAACGCTATCACTGCTTCCTGATCTGTGGATGTCCCAAAGACTAAGAAGAATATTGAGATTTGCTGGTTATAGGTGTAATACAAAAGCTGAATACAACGTCTGATCAGATTTTTTGCCCTTTCTTTTTTAAGAATAACTTATGCCATACAGCTTTAATATCCAGACCACACGGAGTGATGAAGTTAACGTAACACACTATGTATAAACAGCACAGTTACGTTACTTTAAGCATATTCATGATATAAGTACTGTTTTATAGTCTTCGATATGTTAATTTTTAGGAATTTATCTAAATAAGCTTGAAAAGAAATCTCATAGAAAACATAAATCGATAATCAGGAAAATAAAACGCGAGTTCACGTATTATCTTTATAATTATCCGAAGTGATTTATGATTTCCCTCTAAAAATAAAACATGACAGGCCAATTGAATTTTTTTAATACACAAGAAGGGGTATCCCTTTCAGCTCTAGTTAAGATTATCTGAAGTTTCGAGCAACTCCTATAAGCCGAACTGATGATACCTGGATTTCAAATTGAAAGGAAATCACTAAAATATACTTGTCAATAAATTCATCACTATAGGTAACTAAAGATAACCTCTATTTCTTTCATCCTCTAAACAAACACAAAGATAACTTGGCCGTAAAATTGATCTAACTCAATGTTTTGTTTCGCGCTGCTACTCTATGCTATCCTACAGTAAGCATGCAAAACAGAGTATTAAATTTATATCTTCTGTGACTTGCATATTTATAGTCAACAACTCAATCAACATCTGCATTTTCATATCTCCGGTCAACCCCGTGCCTGTCTGGATATTAAAAATGCTATGCTATATTACGTGAGGTGTTTTTCAAAAAAATCGGTTGAAGAAATCTGGTAAGGCGATATCATCTGTCTTCTGTGTAATAACTATAACCTGATAAATCCTAGTGTCTTTCTGGTTTTAGGTATATCTGCTCCAGAAAGAAATGGTAGCGTTACCTGAAGTCACAAGTACGGATGCTACTAAAGAAAGTGAGCTTCGCTAATAAAGATAAAATGGATGCCGGTGCCATAACGTTAAATACCTCTAGTACTACCTTAAATACCCTAAACATTCATGTTAGAACTCTGGTATCCCCAGATGCAGAAGTGTTGTACATCATTGGTATAAAACCGCTAGACTTAAACAATACTAACAGTAACCTTGATACAAGAAGAAACAATCGGCGCTATATTAACTATATTCGCTAAGTATTTTAATATAGTGCGTTATTTATAGTTTCTTATTAAATCGTAAACGAGGCAGCTTATTACAGAATCTGTATAAGATGTTGAAGGACAAGGGTTCAAAAACCTGATTTTTAGTTCTGATTAAATATACTACACACAAATTCATATAAATATATTCTGTGTGGCTACAGTACACTTTTCATCAATGATCAGCTTAGTAAGCAAACAAAATAGAATTGTTATCAAAAAGAATACATAAAATAAAAATAAGAGTTATTAAGCTAACCCTAGATTTAATATCATTAAAATTAATGAATTAGATTAAAAAATACACACACGATAAAATTATAACTTACAATAGGACCCAGTAACTATTCCTATTCCTTTTAGGAATAAGGATGGCCTTCGAACTTCTCTTAAGGGGCGATTTAATTTCTTAATCATTAAGCAAATATAAAAATAACTGAGCATAAAATACTCCTTAGTAAACTTTCTTTTCATAAAATATGGAAGAAAAAATCAAACCGCTACCAGTACAAGTTAAAGAGTTTCTTTGTAACAACCGAATAAAAGTACCTCAGCAGCGATAACATAATTTCTTATCATATATAACATCTTCGTTCACATGAAAATATCCAGTAGTAATAGATAAGATTTAACTGTAATCTCTAAAATATCTGTCACTACATCATTGGTATAAACCCTCATGGAGGATATGAGATTTTTGTAAAATCACGTGATTGAGATCTCATCCTATAATTCCTATTTTAATAGGAATGCACGTTTACGTAGTGTTAAATTTTGTAAAATTTGCTAAATTTAGCAAAAATAGCGTATCTTTTGGTATTATAAAGATGTTAGTAAAATAAATACACGCTTTAACATATGTTTTAATGAAGGACAGTCTTGAGAGCAACTCAAAGGAATAATTAGATGCGCTGCCACTAAATTCTTACACTAGATGTGGTAGTCAGGCAAGATTAAGAAACCGGCTTTCTTAGATAATATCTACCTTACGGTGTTCGGAACCCCCCCCTTGAGCCATCATTGACTTACAAGCATACTAATCTTTTTATGATATAAAAAAACGCAAATACCTTCTTTCCTTGCCAAAGAAAATACCGGGTTTTCATCCTCAATAATTCATTGAGGATTAACACTTCTATTATAGTGACAACTTAATAGAAAAGCGGCAAGTATATCTTAATATGGAGTCAGTATATTTTGAAAATTATGCTAAGAATTTATATTGTTTTAAAACGCCATAATTTATCGATGCCAACTTTTATTCCTATTCTTGGTGTTGCAATATATTTTGGTTGAATAGTGGAGCTATAAACACAAAAATCATGACATTGCGTTAAATCAATCTGGTTATTATATTTTGTAATATTTAACTTTTTACATAACTTGCCCGGACCGTCTAAAGAAAGACGGATAGGGCTGTATAAATCAATGCCTCGAATTAAAACTGCAGCTGGAAAGCCTTCATGTTCAGTCACAATATTCAAACAATAATATATCCCATAAATAAGATAAATATAGGAAAACCCAGCGGCACCAAACATGACCATTGTTCGTGCAGTACAACCTCTTGTGGCATGACAGGCCGGATCATACTGCCCTATATAGGCTTCAACTTCGTTGATAACACCGTAAAAGTCAGAAAACTTTAAAACCTTTCCTAGTAAATCCTTTGCTACACAAAGCGTACCACGCTCATAAAATGAGCGTGGTAAAATAACATGAGTAGACATATCAATTAATCCATAAGTATATTGATCTCAACATTAAGCAGTTAAGCTAATATTTGTACTATCATCATACCCAATCAACTCTGTTGACTAAAAAGTAAACGTCATAGTTCCGGGTAATTCTTGCCTACCTTTTTGTTTACTAAATTTGATACCTTCCTAATAGTCTTTTAAGGTACCTTGTTTCTTTTATTCTTGTCATAGCTGCTCTTGAATAATCATCGATATCATCCCCAATATGCAAATTTCTTTGCATTAGAAGTATATTCTCGTTCTGAAATAAAAGATTAATCCTTAGAATAGCTCAGATTACAATACTCACACTCATTGAGCAAACCTGTTATCTACTAACTTAATTTTAATATGTCTTGGATATAAATATGCTTCATTATCATTTCCATAAGTATAACATATCGATGGATGATATCCTCCTTTGCCCGAAATTGTCGTGATATCAACCAATAAGAATCCCCCTGTATATAGACAGATTCTCTTGCCAATTCTAGATCAAGAAAACAATCTAATAAATTATGTCCTATAAGGATATAACGAAGTTTTATTTTAAAAAACAATACCAGTATCATCACTACTAACAAGTTGTTGTTATCGTATTCTAGTTGCCGTTGCATGACAAAAATCGTATATCTTAAAAATCTAAATGTCATCAGATTTTCTGAGAAGCTCTAGTGCTCGATAACGGTGTAGAGATGCAATTTCTGATATCGTCTTCACCGAAGATAGTATATTCGAGCACTAGTAGCTATACAGATCTAGCTAAATAAAACTATCGATTTTATTACTAATGGATTAAGATCATACAACTTACAAAGTTTTTCAAAATTATAAAAATCTATTGCAATGGAATTGCAATCACCAAGGAATGTTTAAACAAACTATCACATGTTGAGAAATTATTTTTATCAAAAAATCTTATCCTGAAGGATAAACCTCAACTTTATTTTCATAATGCTTAAAATCCCAACGTGAATATTTCACTTTTGTTTTTGAAATTTAACCGTAGCTTATTAATTTTTTTTAAACGAGAGAAACCGCGCTTATTACAATGACTACTCTAGTGATAACCCAGTAGATCGCTTGCATGCTTATCAATCAGCATAGTTTTTATTCTCATTGTGTTCTGATTTTTAATTTACCAGTTATTACCTTTTTATTCTAACTCATCCCTGCTTATTACCTTTCTTATCATTCAGATATACTTTTACTGTAGAGGTTTCTCTCATGCATTTTTATCACACTACCAATTTTACACCTTTACATTTAATCTCATTAGCAATATTGCTGCCTCAGTACATTATTTTTGTTTTGTTTTCATGATGCACAGTGTGATATAATTTTACTGTTTATTTTTCGTCTCAAACGGGTAATTTATTCGTTCAAACTTAACTATTTCAAACAGATTTACATAAATAATTAAGCATATGTTTAAACTGTTCTTTTTTGAGCAATATTATGAGTAGCTATATTTAACGTTGTGACCCATTTTTATTCAGATTTCCAGAAAATCTTTTACATAATTTCTGCAGGTCTTTTTTACGAATACTTGATATACTCAGCAGTATTATAAAAAAGATGCAATCAGATAGAATCTTATAATGTAAGAATCAGGGTACCTACCGGTAGTGGGAGTACATGCCGCCGTTTCAAGGATGTTCCTGATCTAAGTACTGTTTTATATTCTGCAATATATTAATATTAAAGGAATTCAGCAAGATGCTGTAATAAATCTCTTAGAGATTCTAAACTAGGTAAATCAGAAAGACAACACGTAACTTCATCTGTTAGACAGACTACCAGCTTATCTGAAGCGATTTATGAGATCTTCCTCTAAAATAAATAAGGATAGACTGATTGAATTTTTCATAACGTTCTAAAAGAAATCCATATACAGTAACGTGTCCGATCCCAAGTTTTTAATTTTTTTGATACACAAGTATGATTTACTTCTAGTCACACGATTATCCTAGGTTTTGAGCAACTCGAATCAGCTCAAGGCAATGACAATGGATGCCTCTGCATTTAAGGTGAGAGGAATAACTGAAAGTATGCTTACTTATGAATTCATCATCTATACGGAACCTAGAGATTATCGTCATTTTTCCTACTCCATAGGAAAAAACAAAAATAACTGAACTGATAGACCTGATTAATGCGATCAAGATAACTACTTCTACTTCTCTAACAAAAAAGAACCAAAAAAGAACATAGGATAATTTACTTCAAAAAATATCAGAATTATTAGCAAATCTAGTGTAGAATGGTCAGGCTATACCCATTCTATTCTAATGCTTCGTAAATTTATTATCCATCTTTAAATTGGATATTGCTTATCCATTAAAATCAGAAGGTTAAATCCCTTAGCTAGTTCCAGTTATTCTTATCTGATAGTAGCAGTTTTAATACCATTTAAATGGTTATTTTACGAATCATAGTGCGTCGCACATCAGCTTCATAGGCTAAATGTCTCGCAAAAGCCGACTTAATTAGATTCGTCGTTCTTATTAAAATGCAATAAATAAAATAACACTACACTATAGAATCTACTTAATCATCCTTTAAATTAGCTAATATATAACTTATTAATATTTTAAATATGGAATTTCTTAGAATAACTCTCCAATTATCCATCGTTATTAGGCGATGGTGATTAATTTATACTCCATAGCAAAGGGAGCTATCCTTTAGTTCTCTCTCAACAAAGGATGAACTCTTTATTAAAAATAATTTTAAAAAAACTAACACTACAGATTTTATTTAACTCTTCAAGAATTTGATTGCTAATATGAACATTTCAATCTTGGGCGATTAAGGCAGCAACTTGTTCTTTCTTTTTATTTTTTCCTTATCCCGCGTCTTCTAACTTTCCTATGTGGGAAATAATAATTCTATTTAAAGGATCAAGAAAATATTTTCTAAAATTTAACAAATACTACTTAGTGCACTTAAGTTGACTATCGCTGGTAAAGCAAGGAAGCAATAACACCCATCTAAAGGGTGTCTTTAAATCAATGCCTATCTATTTTAGTTACTTCCGTAAAGTCAAGTTATTAAATATAAATCGCAAATAACTAAACTATTTATCCTTGTGATATAATTTCCTCATCAGACTTCCAGTAAGATTATTAAATCTTTTCCTGCGATTGAAGATTTTATAACAATATCGCTGAACCCCAATGAATTTAGCTAACTGGGAATAATTCATTGTGTAATATAAATAAAATAAAGTGGATTGAGTTGATTCAATACATGAATCAAGGTTATCTAACAGATAACCACCAAGCCAAACTAATGAGATGCAGTTTTATGTTAGTAGGGAGTGAGAAAAGAGTATATTTGATCTGTATGACAGTTTGCTTTCATTATAACCTCTGCAGATAAATCCTACTTACAGTATAAGGGATCTCCTAACAAATAATAACCTTTGTTAACCATAACCGATCGTTAACATCATCTTATTTTACCTTTTAAAAGGTAAAATAAGATGATGTTAATTTTCACAGAAATATTCTCCATCGTTTAACGATGACCAACCCAGGCGTCAGCTTATAGGGATAGCTGCAATTGTTTTTCTGAAAAAAATATTTCCCTTCCTCTTCACGATATGCTAGCAAGTAGCCCCCTATATAAATTCCTAAATCCTATATTGATCTCTATCTAGTCTAAATTCCTATTTATACAGGAGCAGGAGAAATTTGCATAAAATGAGGCAGGAAGAAGCTATGAAGTCGATGCATAAAATATTTAAAAGCTACGAGATTACTTATCTTCAGGTAAGATGTGAAGTATCTTCCAAAAATGCTAAACAAAATTCATGATGTTATCTTTTTATAAGTAAAAATCTAGATCGCATCATATGCACTTAATGATTTTTATTCATCTTTGCAAGGCAAAGATTGAAGCTAATATTTGACGTTTTTTACATGATCTTAATTTAATATATTCTTAGATATCCATGAGGTATTTATAAAAAAATAGCAAAAAATTTACAAATTATCTTTTTTGGTCTGTAAAAATTCTTAGATACTATAAAACAGGAATTCAAAGCGTTTCTGTACAGATCTTATAATCATTCTATATCGATATTCCTAGTTGTACAACCAGGAATTACCTCAATCAATATTGACTAATAAAACTCTATTGCAGTCTATGAAATATTGGTTTAAATTAACCCTGAATTATTAAAAAATCATACTATCTTCCTGATGTTAATAACTAGTGTAAATGACTAAATTAAATAAAAAATTTCATTAGTAATTAATTTTTAATCGTATAATTAAAGATTAATAATATTATTGTATTAAATGTAATTTTTTAATTTTATAAAAATATTTTTTATGAAAAAATTATTTTTTAATTTTAGTAAAAAACTGGCAATGCTTTTGCCATGTATATATTTTCTGATAAAACCATTTACTGGTAATGAGAAAGCTGCTCCTATGTTGAGATTTTAGTAAACATATATTACTAATATGGAGGAATATGCAAGTTTTTATTATGCGTCATGGTGACTCATCGTTAAATGCAATTAATAATAAAGAAAGCGAACTTACTATTAAAGGAATAAATGAGTCTAAATTAATGGCCAAGTGGCTAATACAACAAAATTCAGTGTTTGAGCAAGTTTTTACTAGCCCATACGTAAGAGCAATACAAACTTATAAAGCAATGCAACCATTATTATCATGTTCAAGTGAACATGAAGTATTAGCAGAACTTACTCCTAATGGAGATCCGCAATTTATTGCTAATTATTTACAATTACTTTCCTATGTAGGTATAAAAACAATATTGATTATTTCTCACTTGCCTTTAGTTAGTTATTTGATATCAGCTTTATGTCCACAAGAAATTCCACCTATGTTTGCTACATCTACAATTGCTTATGTAGAGATGAATACAGAAATCCAGCATTCTGAATATAGATGGCAACGGAGACCTTCTCAAATATTGCAAGGTGCTAATAAAATAGGGTTATATTTCTAGTTTGATTTCATGTGTTGTCTACGCTGAGTTTCATCTGCTTAGATCAAGATTAGTAATAAAGCGCTACTACTTAAAACTTTAAAAGCTTCATGAAAGCAATAATATTTAAAATGTTGAGCAAATCAAAAGGAAATTTTCTATTTTAAAATATGCTTTCATATAACCCTGCATAATATTCACATAATAGATATTTTCTTTAGCAGAAAACTGCGATTAATAATTTTTTAATTTTTGTTCAGCTTATTATTTTAGTAAGTTATATAACCTAAAAAATAATTCGAAACTATAATTAACTATAATCACTTTGATATATTTTTAATTTAAAAAAATTAATATCGGTTTATAACTATAAAACTAGTTCATCTTATTCAAGCACAGGTTAATATTCATATAAAAATAATAACTAGTATTAAGTTTCCTCTTGTAGAAAATATTTTATTACAAGTTTTAATTTTATTTAATATGGCATGATGGTCGATGACTAATAATATTATATATTAAAAGATTAACTCCAGTAATCAATTATTTAATCATAAAAATTTTCCTTATTACTTAATTTAAACTTATTTTTAATGTTATTTTATTAATCCATTAGTCAACTACTCTATTAAGTTCATCTTAATTCCCTGTTATTATATTCCTTTATAATCAGCAAGTTTTATAAACTATTGTTAATATTTTAATGTTAATTAACATGATTGGTATAAAATTTCTTAATAATAACCTTATTTTCTTAGGTGTTTACCTTAGTAAAACATCCGGTAATTAAATATATGAACTTTGTATTAGCTAGAAAGGGCGTCTTAGAGACAATTTTTCTTAATTAAGCGTTTACTAAACTACATACAATTCAATATATGTTGCATTTGGTAATAAGTTAGTTTAATGCAGAAAATATTTATTACGCTTATGGAGCATGGAGAATTGTTAGAATGAAGATTTACAACTTATTTCCCCATCATTTTTATTCTTGTAGATATCCATAGAACAATTTTAGGTTTCTAACTAACTTTAAGTAAACATTATCATATTGTTGAACGAATGTTGCTCAATATTAATTAATATATTCCTATTGATTATTTAATCAATAAAGGCTAGTTTTATGGATATAAGTTTTATATTAATAAACGTATTTTGATCTCTTCTTCTACGATAGAAGAACTAATTAATTAATATTTTTCTGGCTCATTTATTATGAGCCGATAACTTTTTAATAAATATTTAGATATATAGTGGTACTATATGTATTTTTATTGCCTGTATCTATGTATTTCCACAAGCATAAATTGATGTAGTTGATATTTCTTTTGATATATTTATAGTACTAAATAAATATTATGCTAATAAATTCTCCAATTAGATTGAATTTATCTTATTTACTCGAACTTATTTTTGAGTATTTCATTGATTAAATCTATTAATGGTTACTAATGGCTATATTAACAAATGTTATTACTTTGCTCGAAGAGCGATTTGTATCCATACTGTATTTCAATTATTGCAGTTTTAAACAATCTTATATAAGCCAGATAATTGGATAAATAAACTGATTCCATACCATAAAATCTACTTAGCTATCCTTTTAATCAACTAATATAATTGTCAATATTTTAAATATGGAATTTATTGCAATAATTTCTGATTCCCCAGCCTTATTAGGGGGTACTGATTAATTTTATGGTCGTTGTAAAAAGTTTTGCATCGTTCATCTTTATCTGAGAAAGAGATGAACTCTTTATCATAATCATCTTAAGAAAAAAGATAATATACTCTACATTAAACTCTTCAAGAATCTTATCGCTACATGACCTTTTTAATCTCGAGAGATTGAGACCGAAATTTGTTCTTTCATTTTATTTCTACTTTCCCACGTTTCTAGATTTCCTATGTAGAATATAATAATTCCCTTTAAAGGATCAAGAAAATATTTTGTTGACTTTAATAATACCACTTAATGCACTTAAATTGACTGTTACTGCTAAAGCAAAAAAACAGTGATACTATCTAAACACCGATTTAAAATCAATGCCTGTTTGTTTTACTGACTTCCTTAAAGCCAAATTATTCAAAATACATTATAGATAACTAAATTATTTGTCCTTGTGATATAGTTTCAGTAGAGTAGACTTCCAGTAAAATTATTAAATGTTTTCCTGCAATCGTGCATTTACAATATTATCTCTGGACTCTAATAAATTTCCCTAACAGGAAATATGTTCATCCTAATAATATGGGCAGGAAAATTAAATAAGTTGCTTCAATGCATGAATTAAGATTATCTAACAGATTATTATCGAACTAACTAATAAGATGCAATTTTATGTTGGTAGAGAGCGAGGAAAGAATCTCTTTGATCTGTATAACTGCTTGCTTTCATGCTAACCTATATAGCGAAAATTCTTCCTACAGTATAAGGGATTTATTTCTATTAACAAATTTTCCTAACATAATTTTATTAAGCTTCACTATATAGATGCTGAAGATATCTCTAATTTAGCAGCTGAATATCTGATAGAAGTTAAATTAGCTCTTATAGCAGGCTATAATGGTTTAAAACTTGTCAGACGAATTCTAACCAATACCTCAGTCTCCTAACAAAAAACGTAGTGCTTATTTATGAAGTTAGTAATAGTGTGTTATACCTTATTGAACAATATCTATATATTCCTTTTTACTTGGTTGAAGTTCGCTAATAAGAGCGATAAGGTGTTATTCTAACACAAAAATAACTTATTGAATATCAAAAGAAATTTAAATTTTTTAACAATTAACAGTAATTATATTTTTCATGCAATGAATAATTTATTCATTAATTATTAATCTCAATGAGAAAACAGGAAATATAAAGGAGATGGCAGGAAATTCAATTGGACAGCTTTTCCGTGTCACTACATTTGGTGAATCGCATGGTTTAGCGTTAGGATGCATTGTTGATGGCGTTCCGCCTGGTATGGAATTATCAGAAAAAGATCTGCAAACTGACTTAGATCGTCGTTGTACTGGTACTTCTCCTTATACAACTAAACGCCGTGAACTTGATCAAGTTAAAATTTTGTCGGGGATTTTTAATGGTATAACGACAGGAACACCTATTGGTTTGTTGATTGAAAATCAGGATCAACAATCACAGGATTATACTAATATCAAAGATATTTTTCGTCCTGGACATGCAGATTATACTTACCAACAAAAATATGGTTTACGTGATTACCGTGGTGGCGGACGATCTTCAGCACGTGAAACGGCAATGCGTGTTGCTGCAGGTGCTATTGCAAAAAAATATTTGCAACAAACACTAGGTATAACTGTTCGGGCTTGTTTAAGTCAAATTGGAGATATTTCTTGTGAACTAAAAGATTGGGATTTAGTTGAACAAAATCCTTTCTTTTGTCCTGATGAAACAAAATTAAAAGCAATGGATGCTTTATTACGTTCATTGGAAAAAGAAGGTAATTCTATTGGTGCTAAAGTAACTGTAATTGCAAAACATGTACCAGCCGGATTAGGTGAACCTATTTTTGATCGATTGGATGCAGACATTGCTCATGCAATGATGAGTATTAATGCGGTTAAAGGCGTTGAAATTGGTGCTGGTTTTAAAGTGATCAGATTAAAAGGAAATGAAAATCGGGATGAAATAACCCGTGATGGATTTATCAGTAATCATGCCGGTGGCATATTAGGTGGTATAAGTAATAGCCAGCCAATTATTGCTCATTTAGCTTTTAAGCCAACTTCAAGCATTAGTATTCTAGGTAGAACGATCAATCGACAAGGTGATGAGGTCGAAGTAGTAACAAAAGGACGCCATGATCTCTCTGTTGGTATTCGAGCTGTACCGATAGCAGAAGCAATGATGGCAATTGTGCTTATCGATCATTTTTTACGCCATCGAGCTCAATGTGGTGAATTAGATTTTTAATCTTAAAATATAGTTTACATAAAAAGATGATTATAATAATATTATTAATATTTAGCATTTTTTTTGAAAAAAAAGTATCGCATACGTTTAATTAAAAGAGATAATGAACCTGTCTATCTGCCTGTAGATGATGAAATACCATTTTATCGTATTGTTTTTTCTGAGACTTTTATCCTAGGAATTATCCTTATTTTTGATATATAAGATTTTATAGATGATAGCGTATCCCTGCTGATTAATTTCATGAATGATGTTAACAATAGAGAGATGATATGCTATGAAAAGTCTATGCTACAAGTATCTAAAAAACTAAATATTACCCTTATCTCTTACATGAACGCATTCGTAATGCTGTGACAAGCCAGCTGATAGGCATGCAACCCTGTTAAAACGGTGCTAGAAGCCATGGTTGGGATAACATTCTCAATCACCACTTTATCTATAGGTACCAACCCGTCGTCATCCGTAACGGTTATTTGTCGTAGCAACCTAGAAGGTGAGAATATGCGCGATGCTAAGATTAAAGTGGTGAATGTCATCGGGTGTATATAGGAGATAACCAGGCAATGAAATATATTTCAAAAGCACATTACTACCACCTCATCTAAGGTATGAAAAGCGGCGAAAACTTGCTACTATGGCTGTATAGTTGTGAGGAGATCTACAGTGGTGATTTTCACGAAGCTCTAACTTTTTTCGATGAAAAGCATATGATATCTTACAAAGTGCCATAAAAGCAGACTGAAATAGCAATGACTTGAAGAGCATAAGCGATCACGCTGCATGATTTGATCGATATGCGCTACCTTTGTTTCTAGGCTGTTGGTATAATATACCAACCTATCAGGCAAGTTGATCACATTTGCCTGTTTATTCATTATTGACGATACTGCATATGATTGTAATGAGCGTGCTGCGTTTTAAGAAAATTATTAAAAATAAGAAGTGCACTGGACCTAACTTTTCAATAGCTGGTGAGCGTGTAGTTTAATCACATCTCCAAGCTTGCTATGAGAAACGGTGCCTTAGTTTTCAGAATGCAACGACAAAAGATATTCTTCGAATACGCAGTAGAAATGATGTTGTAGGTATAAAAACAGCTAATATGTTATCTTTAACTTCACAAAAGGCATGCAATACCGAAAGTTAAAGCAGCTAAGCTACAGAAGAAGTCTGCCTACCAGAGAGCTGCAATCCTGATAATAAAGCTTTTGATGTTTTGTTGATAAGATTTCAACGTATCCAGCAGCAATAAAGAATCTATAGAAAGATTGAAAAGAGCTGCTTAGTATCCTATGGCTTTCTGTTAACACACTGGCTTCAATAAGAATGACGAATCTGATTGAATAGCTATTGCGATGATGAAGTTATAAAGTTCATGTGCTAAGCGTTGTAATTAGAAGAAATCAACCATTTTAATGGTATTTAAAACTGCTCCCGTCTATTCAGAAAGCTTAAACCAGATCAAGAGATTTAACCTGTGCTGATTCTGGTAATAAATAATGTCATAAAGATGAAGAATAGATTTATGAAGCATCAGAATAGAGCCTAACCATCATATACCAGATTTACTAATAAATTATCTATTTCACATACTATGCTAGATCACTTTCGTCTTTTTAGCGAAGTGCACTTTCCAGTAACGTCTGTACTGTAGTTCAGGGTACACTGTCCTATTCCTTCCTGATAAGGATACTTCTAAGACTAGAAATAGACTAAAATTTATCATGTTATAGCTGTAATGCTATAGCACGGATAATAGCGTCTTTGTTAGATTTTTTAGCCGTTATTTTTTAATAACAACTCACGCCAATACAGGATATTTAATATTCAAATCCACACAAGTAAGGGATAGATGGCATGTAGATGTTAATTAAGTTATTGACCATAAGTGTGCAAGGCATGAAGATGCTAATTTTGATACCTTATTTGCGTGCGTCAACTACAGGATAAGATGGGGTACTGAAGGTGCTAAAACAGAATGTTGAGTAACAGACAGTTATTGTTGAAAGGCCTAATAAGATGGGAGATAGTAAAAGTAATCTGTTGCTAGTTGTAGTCGGATAAAATATGAATCTGTTATCCTAATAGCGCTTAGTAACTTTGAATCTATATAAAATTCAGGCTTTTGATTTACAGCTTTGATAGAAAACGTCGATGGAAACATTCATTATAGGCACAGTAATAGAGCGATGAGATAAACTATATTACACAAAGTCCTACTGGCAACAGTTTACTCTACAGATAAGGAGTCTACTAATTAATATTTCACTATATTTTAAGAAATTTATTTCAGACGTCATGAATGGTGGAAAGAAATTTAATTGGTTTCGGAAGATATACATCTAGCTAAATTTCTCTCTAAGTATCTTACTAGAGAAATAAAATCGTCATCCTGTCTGCATTCCTGAGATCTATCGGTTCAATTATCTTTATGTTTGTTTTAGGAGCAAAGGAGACAGGGATTATCCTAATTTTCTTATAGGTGATGAATTCATCGCCAAAGCATACTTTCATTAATTACCCTTCAATGTTGTGTTGTATGCAGCGTTATTTAGCTGGCCTACCCTTTCTTTTTTCTTGGTCTGGAGTGCGCCTTTTCTTAAAACTTTGAATAATTGTGACTAGAAGCAGATAATACTTACGTGTCAAAAAAAATTTTGTAGATCAAGTAACTTTAGCACATCGAATATTAGTAAATGTAGTATATGACGGTTAGACTTTGATATGACTCTTTATGAATTCTATTCTTCACCTTTAACTTAACGTTATTTAACACTAGCATCAGCAGATCAAATTTTTTACTAGTTTAGCTTTTCTAAGCAGACAGAAATAGATTCAATACTATGAAAGGGTTGTTTCTCGAAGCACAGTGCTTTCACCTGTTAGCTTCATAAATTCGCTGTTCTAAAATCTGATATCTAAATTAGATTCATCATTCTTATTGATGTCCAATGCGCTGATTGGAAAGTCGTAGAATGCCAATAGCTCTTTTCGCTCTTTCTACAGCTTCTTCATAGCTGAATGAGTATATCGCTAAAAAACCTTGCAAAAATCTCAAACATTATTAATGGCATTATGATTCTTTGATAGCCAGACTTTCCAGCACCTACCTTAACTTTTAGTTATATACCTTTTGGAGGAGTGAATCTAGCACATCAACTATTTTATGTAGCTAATGGAGTTGGTGCTACATCGCTACATCTTCAAAATATATTTCCATTGCATTCAAAACCAATGGCGCCGTCTTCTATAGTAAGCTTAGGAGAATTGCCTAGTAACAATTACGAATAAGTTCATGGAAGGGATTACAGATAATATCTAGTTTTGTAGATACCTTGTAGGGTAGACTTTTCATGGCATATTATTCCTCTGTTGTTAAAATTATTTACGAAATAAATAAGGCAGGATATATCAGCATCTTCGAAACTCCATATACCAGAAATGAACATAATTCCAAAATTTGCTATTAAATTGATTATGAGAGAAACTTCTGCATTAATGTTAAGTGAATAACAAGCCATTTTAAAACATATTGAAGATGTTAGATTTAAATTTCACTATATTGAATTAATATAAGCACTCAAGTCATTACTGTTAACTACATTCCAAGAGATAATTACTTAGCGCCTCGCCAACGTGTAAATAAGGTTTTCGATAAAGTAATACCATATTGATCTAATATTCGATTGATAGTTTGATCAACAATATCCTGTACGGTTTCTGGTTGATAATAAAAGGCCGGTATCGGTGGAAAAATTATCGCACCAATCTTTATAACGTTTATCATTAATCTTAAATGACCTAAATGCAAAGGTGTTTCCCTGATACCCAGAATTAATTTACGTTTTTCTTTTAAAACCACATCAGCCGCTCGCGTAATTAATGTATCGTTGTAACTATTTGCAATGCCAGATAATGTTTTTATTGAACACGGCATAATAATCATACCA
>JBQMRQ010000005.1:0-14426 GCA_052174535.1 Arsenophonus sp. NC-WZS1-MAG3
GATATTTTTCGTTCTGTGAGGCAAGTTGATCACCTTTGCCTACTGCTTATATTGTCCGCTGGACTGCGCATAGACATAAAGGAGCTAGATTGGCGTTGAAGATGATTATTGAGAGTTAGAAACAAAATTAGTTAAACTTCATTCCAAAAGCCATTCAATACAGAAAGTTAAGGTGAGCTACGGGAAGGTTTCTGACTACCAAAGACCACTATATTGCTGATAAAGTCCTTGATAGTTTGTTGGAAATGTTTTTCAGCGTATCTTAAAAAAGAGATGAAAAATCTAAAGAAAGAGCGAGAATAGCTATTAGCATTCCATGTCTTCCCGTTAGCGCATTGGGGTAAATAAGAGCGAGGAATTGAATTGAGTTAAATTTTTTGTGATAGTGAGGCTACGAATCCAACGTACGAAGCACTATAGTTCAAGAAAGGCAACCATTTCAAAATTATTTAGGATTTTCTTCAAGTTGATTAGAAAATTTTAAGTTGGATAAGAGAATTTTACCTGCTTGACCATACTAACAAAACAACGTTCAATTTAAGGATGGATGGATAATAAATTCACGAAGTAATCATAGCAAAGAATGACCATAATTATACTAGAGTTACTAACAACTCTATTGTTTTAAAATTACTTTAGATAATAAAGATGAAATTACTTAATTTAAATCTAAAAAATTAATATTTAATACTATTAATTAATAATTAGTACTTTATATATTTCATACCATTGAAGCTATTAAATTTTATAAAAATTTAACCTGGAATAAATATAGAAATACTTAAGTGGTCAAATTATTTATTAATATGACATAACTAATGTTTTAATATAATTTATTGCTATTTGACGTGCTTCATTATCAATTGCTAATACTGCATCAATGCTATCAGGTTCAGCTAAACTTAACTTTTCTACTGTATCTATATTAACTTGCGCAATATCAGTAAATCGAAGTTTTCCTGCTAAAAATGCAGCAACAGAAATTTCATTCGCAGCATTTAAAATTGTAGTCGCTGCTTGCCCATTTTGGGAAGCATCAATCGCTAATTTTAAACAGGGATAACGTTGATAATCTGGAGCAATAAAAGTCAATGAAGATAATTGTTTAAAATCGAGTTCAGCTGCACCTGAAGGAATACGATCTGGATAACCCATACTATAAGAAATTGGTGTTCGCATATCAGGCGTACCTAATTGAGCGATTACACTTCCATCTTGATAGCGAACCATTGAATGAATAATAGATTCCGGATGGATGATAACTTCAATTTGATCGTCTGAAGCATTAAAGAAATATCGTGCCTCAATATATTCAAGCCCTTTGTTAATCATTGTTGCTGAATCAACCGAGATCTTGCGCCCCATAGACCAATTAGGGTGATTGCAAGCTCCATTAGGTGTCATCTTCTTAAGATAAGTGAGCGGAATTTCACGAAAAGGGCCACCAGAGCCAGTTAATACTATGCGCGTTATTCCGTGTTTTTCAAGATTGGAAAAACCCAGATTACGTTGAATTTTAATTGGTAAACTTTGAAATATAGCATTATGCTCACTATCAATAGGCAGCACCTGAGCACCATATTTTTTAATTGCGTCAAAAAAAAATTTCCCACTAGTAATCAATGATTCTTTATTAGCTAATAAAATACGCTTACCTTGACGGATCGCAGATAATGTTGGTATTAAACCAGCAATTCCAGTAATTGCTGACATAACTTGATCAACATTATCAAGTGCCGCTAGTTCACAAACTCCCTTTTGACCTGATAAAACTTTAGTTTTACATCCTTGTTTGCTTAGTATATTTCTTAAATTATTGGCTGATTTTTCGTCTGACATAGCAGCATATTGTGGTTGAAATTCTAAACATTGTTGAATCATAGTATGCACATTTTTATGTGCAACTAATGCTATAATTTTAAATTTTGCTAGATTTTCTTTAACTACTGATAGTGTTGTTTTGCCAATTGAACCGGTCGAGCCTAAAATTGTCAGACGTATCATCTTGATATATATGCTCTAATATTTAATTAATAAAGAATTATAACTAACTCAGATATATACATAGAGTAATAAATTAAAAGATATAATAAATCCATACTTACTTTATTATAAGAGATTTAAAATTCCATCAATTCTTTTTCTTTTTCTTCCAGAGATTTATCAATTTTCATAATATAATTATCAGTTAATTTCTGGATTTCATCTTGTGCTCTACGTTCATGATCATCACTAATTTTTTTATCTTTTAATAAGATCTTAATCTTATCATTCGCATCACGCCGTCCATTACGAACAGATACGCGCCCCTGTTCAGCATTATTACGGACAATTTTAATCAAATTTTTACGTCGTTCTTCCGTTAATGGTGGTAAAGACAGGCGTATAATGGTTCCTGCTGAAGAAGGATTAAGACCTAGATCTGATGCTATAATGGCTTTTTCTACTGCCGGCGCTAACGTACGATCAAACACAGTAATGGCGAGTGTACATGAATCCTCAGTTGTAATATTTGCTAACTGACGTAATGGAGTTGCAGAACCATAATATTCAACCATTATACCATCTAATAAACTTGGCGATGCCCGACCAGTACGAATTTTATTAATTTGACTTTTGAATGATTCAACGCTTTTTCTCATACGTTCTTGAGCATCTTTTTTAATTTTATTAATCACGTTTAAACCCTTATAAGTGGTTATAAATATATAGGCTATAACCGATACCTAATTCAATTATTTTAACGATGCTAATAATATTAATTGTCAAAAATCATCTATGTCTCTTAAATAGATTAATCACGCGAGATTAATGTGCCTTCATTTTCACCCATCATAATTCGATGTAATGCACTGGGTTTATTCATGTTAAAAATACGAATAGGCAAATTATGATCACGAGCCAAAATAAACGCTGTTAAATCCATCACTTTTAATTCGTGTTCTAATACATCTTGATAAGTTAAATTTTTATATAAAACAGCATCTGAATGCTTTGATGGGTCGCCGGAATAAACACCATCAACTTTGGTTGCTTTTAAAATAATATCTGCTTCAATTTCTATTCCTCGTAAACAAGCTGCTGAATCTGTTGTAAAAAAAGGATTTCCAGTTCCTGCTGAGAAAATAACAACTCTGCCATTACGAAGTAAGCTAATTGCTTCAGCCCAACTATAATTGTCACACACACCATTTAATGGTATTGCAGACATGAGTCTGGCATTAACATATGCACGATGTAAAGCATCACGCATGGCTAATCCATTCATTACTGTCGCCAACATTCCCATGTGATCGCCAACAACACGATTCATACCAGCTTCAACTAGCCGTGTACCACGAAATAGGTTACCACCACCAATAACTATACCAACCTGTATTGCTAATTCTACCAGTTCCTTAATTTCATATGCCATACGATCTAAAACGCTTGCATCAATACCAAAACCTTCTGAACCTTGTAAAGCTTCGCCACTAAGCTTAAGCAAAATACGCTGATATACGGGTTTTGTATTAGTTTCCATGGTGTTTCATCCTGAACAGATAAATTATTGAAGGTTTAAAATTCTTAATTTAAAATATAAATGTAAAATACTTAATTATTTATTACTTCCCAGAAGATAGTATAGTTTTTTAAATAATTTAGATTTAACTTTGAATCTATCTTTTTATAGACTATAATGAAGTTTTACTATTAATTACTAATTGTGCTAATTCCTGATTGTACACTAAAACATATCGATGCAGAGTGATCTTAAACTCTTCACTAGAATTAAATAATAGCTTTGCAGCTCATCTTCTATAACTATGTGATTAAATCGTTCAACTATGGCATTTATTTTAGAATGCCTAATCGAGTTATGTTAGTGTTCTATATCAAATTCTGCACACAAATAGGTGAATTCCTATTTTTCCGGTTGATAAATATTTCGTAGATAAAAAAGGTGTTTTATAAATTCTTTCTTATTATCTGTAAGTATCTGATGGATAGCTATGTGTAGATACTTGATTAAGATCACATAAAAAGAGTTGAGAGTGCAGTCCGCGGTCTCATAATTATAAAAACATATAAGACAATTTAGTGCCATGATATTTATCTAGAAAAAGATAATATCGTGAAGTTTTATTTGGTATCTTCAGAAGATATTTATATCTAAGTGAAGGATAAGGATAAGCTTATAGATTTTAAATCCTTTATGTTTTAACTTGATGCGAAGCAGGAGACTTCTTTCTTCATTTTACGCAAATTCTTCTCTACCGAAGCTGTGTAAGCAAGGATTTGACTAGATAAAATATTATGTGGGGTTAAAGAATTCGCGTACTACTATCAGTATATTGTTAAGGGGGAAGCAAAAAGGTTTTTCGTCAAAAACACGATAGTAAATATAAGCTATGATCATCAACATGATCTCGTTTTCACTATTTAGCAACTATAAATTGATATATGTCATAACGTTTAGTTAAAATAGATATAGGATCTTTATTGATCTGAATAGCAGGAGAGTTTTAGGTGTTGTAGTTAGCTGAGGAGTGTAGCGTCAGCATCATAATATTTTGCTTTAACTATATCTCTCAGAGTGATATAAGACATGAATAGGGTTACCTACAACGACGAAGATCTATATAATGATCAGCAACTAAATAATTAAGTTTTTTATTTCTTTAAAACAAGAAAATTTAGTTTAAAATTAACTTTAATCTATTAGATTAAAGCATATGTCAAATTAAATAATTTAATGGTATATTTACATATATAATAATTTAGTTTTAAAAATTTTAAAGTTATCTAAAATAAAACTGTTTGTTATTGGCTCATTTTAATAAATGGTATCATTATTTACTTATTGGCGATACTTCAGCAATAAAATCAGTTTCTATTTTTTCAATACCTTCACCAACTTCAAAACGGATAAAGTTAGTCACTGTTACGTTTTTCTCTTTTAGTAACGCACCAACTGTTTTGCTTGGATCTATAATAAATTGTTGACCAGTTAAAGAAATTTCATTAATAAATTTATTCATGCGGCCAGTTACTATTTTTTCCGCAATTTCACAAGACTTACCAGATTGCATTGCTATGTCAAATTGAATTTGATATTCATGAGTAAGAACATCGGCTAACACATCCGTCGGTGTAACACATTCGGGTTTACACGCTGCGATATGCATCGCAATATGCTTAATAAGTTTATCATCTGCACCTTTAGCAGATACAAAAACGCCAATACGAGAACCATGTAAATAATAGCCGATTTTTTCACCTTCTATAATCTCGATTCGACGAATATTAATATTTTCACCAATTTTGCTGACAATTGTTGTACGTTGTTCTTCAAATTTTGTCTTTAATTCATCAATATTTGAAGATTTATTTTCGATAACGGATTTCAATATTTCATTACCGAATGCTATAAAACTTGCATCTTTAGCTACAAAATCCGTTTCACAATTCAATTCAAGCAACGCTCCAAATTTACGATTGTCAGAAATTTTCGCCATTACTACCCCTTCGGTAGCTACTCGACAAGCTTTCTTAGCAGCTTTTGCTTGACCTGATTTACGCATATTATCGATAGCTAATTTAATATTTCCGCTAGCTTCAATTAATGCTTTTTTACACTCCATTATACCTAATCCAGTACGTTCGCGTAGTTCTTTTACTAAAGCAGCAGTAATTCGAAGCATGTGATTTTATTCCTTAATATTCTTGATTAGATAGGAAGAATCCCACGCAGACAATTCCTATTCCAATAAGTAAAAAGAAAGTAATTATGGCATATAATCAATATATTATAAAACTGGTCCCCATAATGTTTTTCTATCAAACAAAGAGCTGTTTTTATTATTCAGTATCTATCAAAATTTCTTTTAGTTTAATTGCTTGATCTTGATGACGACCTTTACAAACAGCTTCAGTAACGGCATCTAAATACAATTTAACTGCACGGATCGCATCATCATTACCAGGAATGATGTAATTAACACTATCTGGATTACAATTAGTATCAACAATCGCAAATACAAGGATACCTAAGTTATTTGCTTCTTTAATAGCAATATGCTCATGTTCTGCATCAATAACAAATAAAGCATCAGGTAAACCATCCATTTCTTTAATACCACCCAAACTATTTTCTAGTTTGCTAAGCTCACGGGTACGTATCAATGCTTCTTTTTTGGTTAATTTATTAAAAGTGCCATCCTGAGATTGTGCTTCTAAATCTTTTAGACGCTTAATAGATTGACGAACAGTTTTCCAGTTAGTCAGCATACCACCTAACCATCGATGATTAACAAAATACTGATTACAGTTATTAGCCGATTTTTTTATCGATTCGCTTGCTGCACGTTTAGTACCAACAAACAGAATTTTTCCTTTTCGTGAAGCAATTTTAGTTAATTCATCTAATGCTTCATTGAACATTTGAACAGTTTTTTCCAAATTAATGATATGCACTTTATTGCGTACACCAAAGATATAAGTTTTCATCTTTGGATTCCAATAACGAGTTTGATGACCAAAGTGAACTCCTGCTTGAAGCATATCGCGCATGGAAACAGTTGTCATTTAAACCTCTATAATTTAGTAAATTTAGGATATGTGTCTCTACAGATCTTATTCTTTCCTATTCATTAATTGTAGATTTTTCTACAATTAAGAGCATCCTGAAAATGCTATTGCACTTTGTATTATAACATAATTAAGTTTATATTAGAGCTAATTAATGTTTTTTATATTAACAATGCAATATAATTTCTACATTTTATGTCATAAAATGACAAATAATACCAGTTATAATTATATTTCTGAGCTTAATTCTATTAGAGCATTAAAAATAATACTCCTGATTAAGATATCATTTAGGTTAATAATGAATATTACACACCTATTTCTAACCATTTCTAAGTCAAATTCACTTTGACACAATTTTATTATATGTGATGTCGCTATGGCATCAATTTATAATTTTATTTAATTCAGTCATAATAATTTAGTTTAAAAACTAAATATTACTTTTAGGCTATTTGTTTAGTCTAAGATTATTATATAAATACTCGTCTTCTCGTCTTTTCGTCTGCTCGTCTGCTCGTCTGCTTGTCGCACACCATTTATTTATGGTAAGATAGTTACTGATGGATATAAGTTAAGAGCAAAATATCATCATGATGAAAAATGGAGGGGGTATACACCTCCTCCTCCCCCATTATCAAGTAAAAATACAATACCTAAAATCAGTGCTACTCTTTAAGGTCACAAGAGTTTCTGTCTATTACCTAAGTATCATAGCATCTCCGAACTTACTGTTTCTAAAGGGTAAAACAAAATGATGTTGATAATTATAAATATTTTCCGCATTATTTGGCGATGACGTTGTTCGCTTGTTCAATAAGGCATAGTTTTTTCTGCGAAAAACATTTTATCCTCTATCAACAATCTACTGGTAATCATATGCAAGTTTCTAAACTCAGTAAGTATTTTTTATCTAGTAAGATCGCTGTTTATGCAGTCCTTAAGAAGGAATTTGCGTGAAATAAAGCTAGGAACCACGAAGTATAAACCATAAAGTGTTTAAAGCTACTAGTATGATTATCTATACGTAGATTTAAATATCTTTCGTAAATAGCAAATAAAACTTTACGACGTTATTTTTTCATAAATATAGATCACATTACTCAATGAGTTTTATCCGTCTATTTTCAGGGCCAAGATTGTGATTAACGCTCAACTCTTTTCATGTGATTTTAACTAAACATGTCCAATAGTTATTTATTGAATATTCACAGATAATAGCAAAGAATTTACAGATCGCATTCTATTCTGTAAAAATGTTTAGCTACAGGAAAATATGAATTTCCATATTTGTATACAGAGCTTGGTATAGAATACTAAATTAACGCGCCGATAAATTCTCGACTATGATATGCTCAATCAATTTAATTGGCACATGGAAAGAGATGCGCTCTCCAGAGCTATTATTTAATTCTGGTTAAAAACTTGAGATCACTCTGCAAGATCACTCTGCATTAATATGATTAGCTATGCAATCAAGAACTATCTCAATTAATATTGAGTAGTAAAATTTCATAGCCGCAGTCTATAAAAGATTGGTTTAATATTAAACCTATATTATATAAAAACTATACTATCATCTTAAATAGTATAGAAAGAATAGATTTTATTTTTTTAAAAATTGATATGTTAAGTTGTTAATTGCCATAATTATCCTTCACTGTTAACATAACTATAAGCATACTAATATCTATTTTTAATCAACATAATTAGCTGACATGTCCATTATTACTCACTTAAATCAGTATAAATAAGCAGAACTTATGGCTATCTCAATTAAAACAGAAGAAGATATTCAAAAAATGCGTATCGCTGGATATTTGGCAGCAGAAGTATTAGAAATTATTGAACCTTATGTAAGTCCAGGTGTTTCTACCGGTGACCTTGATCGCATCTGTTATTCACATATCGTCAAAAAACAGCAAGCTATCCCAGCCTGTTTAAATTATCATGGATTTCCTAAATCTATCTGTACATCTGTTAATGATGTTATTTGTCATGGTATCCCAAGTGATGAAAAAATTTTAAAAGAAGGTGATATCATTAATATTGATGTTACGATTATTAAAAATGGTTTTCATGGCGATACATCTAAAATGTTTATTATTGGCAAGCCAACTATAAAAGCTGAACTGTTATGTAAGGTAACACAAGAAAGTCTTTATCTTGCCTTAAAAATAATCAAACCTGGCATTCGGTTACGAATGATAGGTCAAGTAATTCAGAAATTTGTTGAACAGCATCATTTTTCTGTTGTGCGTGAATATTGTGGCCATGGTATTGGTCAAGTTTTTCATGAAGAACCTCAAGTATTACATTACGATGCTGATGATGGCGGTATTATACTTCAAAAAGGCATGACATTCACTATTGAACCAATGGTAAATGTCGGTGATCATCGCATTAGAACCATAAAAGATGGTTGGACAGTAAAAACAAAAGATCGAAGTTGGTCAGCGCAATATGAACATACTTTAGCTGTTACCAATGATGGATGTGAAATTTTAACTTTACGAAAAGAAGAAGAACTATATATTTCGGCTATATTAGTGAATAGATAATGTTTGATTGGCCTCTATAATTTGAAAGTTTTTATGTTAACATTTTACTAATTTCTATTTCTATTAATATAGATAATACTATTTACTACTGATCCAGTAATCAAATTTCTTCTAGTAATTATGCAGTTATGATACTATACTAAAAAAGTAGACTACTAATCTAATCTTGAGTATTGACAAATTATTGTAGCCTATTTTGTAAATAAAAAGTTTCAATCTAATTCTCTAATTAATCATTAATTGCCGTTAGTGTTTCCTATAATTCAATAAGGATTATATGTTATATAAATATAGATTTATTAATTTAAGCCAACATTATTTTTCCTATTAATATCACGACTAAGATTAGTCAATTTATTACTTTATTGTAAACATTTATGTATTTGGTTCTGGATATTATATAGACCCTCGTCATATAGTCCTATTCATGCTAAGATGAGTACTTATGATTGTAGTTGAAAAAATATTATGATGATAAAGGATCCATCGTCAGGTAATTCAACACTTGAAATCAATAATGCTCCTTTCAAGCAAGCAGATAGCTTACGTCTACACTTTAAGTTAAGCGCTAAAGTATATCTAAATTTACCGTTACTTAAATAGTAAAATAATATGATGTTGATGAAGATCGCCTATGTTAACAAAGATTATTTCTTTCTTTGCAGAGAAAGAAATTAACCACGTTTGTATTTTAATTGTCGTGATTTTAAATAATTTTCTCCAATCAAATAATTCAGTAAACTAAAAAACTTCATGTTATGGAATCTACTCAGCTATCTTTTTAATTGGCTGATATAATTGTTCATACATTTAAATATAGAATTCCTTACCAATAACTTTCTGGTTACATTAGTCTTATTAGGCGATGGTGATTAATTTCATGCTCGCTGATAAAGGGTTCATATCATTTAGCTCCATTCGAGAAAGGATCGACTCTTATCGAGGGTTAACTTAAAAAAAAAGCTAATATACTCTGCATTAAACTTTCAAGAATTTAATCGCTCACATGACCATTTTAATCTCGGGCAATTAAAATCACAAACTTGTTCTTTCCTTTTATCTTCTCCTCTCCCGTATTTTCCACCTTTCTTATCTAGAATGCAACGCTTCTATTTTTAAGGGATCAGGAAAATATTCATTGATTTTAATCATATCACTTAGTTATTTATGTTTGTCTATCCCGATAAATTAAAGAAGGAAGTAACGTCATCTAAATTCTGTTTTTAAATCAATAGCTATGTTATTTCGCTGATTTCTGTAAAGTTAATCTAATACAGAATGATGTGTGGAGAGGCACTAGCCATTCTTCTCAATTATTCTTCAGCTTCTTCATGGTTGATAATCTTGTTAACAAAATATCAAGAGATTTATTAACGGCATCACAGATCTTTGCTAATCAGAAACTGCCTCCCTCAACTTACCCTTAACTCTCGATTCTATACTTTTGCCGAGTAAAGTTAATGTATTAGCTATTTTATGTACCAACAGCGCTTTCAGTATATGTCTAGAAATATATTGGGCTGCTATATTTTAAAAATAAAAAGCGCTCTCTCCATGTAGTAAGCCTAGAAGAAATACTTTTAAGCAACGCGGTCACTAGCCATTGAGGAATTCAGAAAGTTTAATTCTGATTTTTGATAGACATCTTTGATTGCAACAAAGCTCCCCCTTACGTTAATGTTCAGTGCTGCCAATAATAACTAGTAGTCAAAGGTAATTATCTTACCTAATATAATTACATATGCTTTCATACAAAAATAAATGTAGCGCATACCGCTTAAATTATGTAGCCGCTATTGCCTATGCTCTTCAAGGCATTCCTGTTTTAATTTACTGATACTATTAAAGCAGAGAGATTATGTTTTTTCACAAAAAATCGCCTTAGAACTTCGTGAAAATTATCTCTAGATATTCCTAACAAGTACAGGTATGAGAGTAATTTTTGCTGTTTTTATACGCTTCAGATAGGGCAGTAATAATGAGTTGTTGAAGTATATTTCATTGCTACAGTGATTCACTGATCTTAGTTATTTTAATCTTAATATTACAAATATCCGTTTTGTAAGTTAGCAATGACAAATAATAGTTACAGACAAGGATATCTAGGGGTCCGTCGACAAGCAGCGTTGAGCATGTTATTGTAAAATAACTTTGATCTCATCCTCAACAACGGTGCTATCAGCTCCTGCCGGCATTACGGATGAGTTTATAAAAGTGATTATGATTATAGTAATATCTGGTTTTATGAATATCTCTAGGGTAGACTTTTATGGCATATCATCTCTCTGTTGTTAACAATCATCCACGAAATCAATTAGCAGTATATGCCGACATTCATCTCCGAAACCAATACACTAAAATGGTCATAACTTAAAGTAGCAAGGATGCAAGACAAAATTTTATGATAAAATAATAGCAAAGAGGATTTTTGATTATGATGCAACGTACGTTTTCTATTGTTAAGCCAAATGCAGTTAAAAAAAATGTAATTGGTGAGATTTATAGCCGTTTTGAGAAATCTGGATTTGAAATTATTGCTGCTAAAATGGTGCGTTTAAACAAAGAACAGGCATCTGAATTTTATGTTGAGCATAAATATAAACATTTTTTTTCTGGATTAGTCGAGTTTATGATTTCAGGCCCAATAATGTTGCAAATTTTAGCAGCTAATAATGCTATACAGCGTTATCGTGATTTAATGGGCGTAATAGATTATCCCGATAAGGGATTGTTAGGGACATTACGTGCTGATTATTCAGATAGTTTTATCGAAAATGCAGTACATGGCTCAGATTCTATCATATCGGCAGAGCGGGAAATTACTTTTTTCTTTACTGAAAACGAAATTTATTCGCGATAATAAACAGAAATAAGATTTTAGAAAATTTAATAAGGTTTGAATTACCATACTTTGTTAAGTAATTTTTTTGCAAGATTATGGGGCATGTAAATCTATTAAAATAATATTTAGTATCAATAAATGTAGTTAATTATTAAAAATCTACAATTTTTGCTGAAAAGTATAAAAATAAGGCAATGAAGATGTTTCAATATAAAACAATAGCACGATGTTGTGTGCCCTCTTTTTCTTCTGTTAAAAAAACAGCAAAAGTAAATTTGTTGAATATGAATCGTAAACAGATGCGGCAATTCTTTACTGATATGGGGGAAAAGGCATTTCGTGCTGATCAAATAATGAAATGGATTTATCACTATTGTTATGATGATTTTAATTTAATGACTGATATTAATAAGGTATTACGTACTAAATTAAAGGACATTGCCGAAATTCGGGCACCTAAAATTGCGCAAGAGCGGCATTCCTCTGATGGCACGATAAAATGGGGAATAACGGTAGTTGAACAACAAGTTGAAACAGTTTATATTCCTGAAAATAATCGGGCAACACTTTGTGTATCTTCTCAAGTTGGCTGCCCTCTTAAGTGCAAGTTTTGTTTAACCGCACAACAAGGTTTTAATCGTAATTTACATGTTTCAGAAATCATAGGTCAGGTGTGGCGAGCTACTAAAATTATTAACTCTTTAAAATCTAGAAGATGGCGTCCAATTACTAATGTTGTAATGATGGGAATGGGAGAGCCTTTATTAAATCTAAATAATGTTATTCCAGCAATGGAAATTATGATGGATGATTTTGGTTTTGGATTGTCAAAACGACGAGTTACTTTATCAACTTCTGGCGTTGTGCCTGCGCTGGATAAATTGGGTGATATGATTGATGTTGCGTTGGCAATTTCCTTGCATGCTCCCACGAATAAAATTCGTAACGAGATTCTACCCATTAATAAAAAATATAATATCGAAGCCTTGCTAGCTAGTGTTCGTCGCTACCTAACTAAAACTAATGCAAATCAGGGACGTGTAACTGTTGAATATGTCATGCTAAATGGTGTAAATGATAGTATTGAACATGCACATCAGCTAGCTGAATGTCTTAAGGGCACGCCTAGCAAAATTAATTTAATTCCTTGGAATCAATTTCCTAATGCGCCTTACAGCTGCAGCTCTAATAGCTGTATTGATCGTTTTGCAAAAGTATTAATGAAATATGGTTATACTACTATTGTGCGTAAAACTCGTGGTGATGATATTGATGCTGCGTGTGGTCAATTATCGGGTGATGTTATTGATCGAAGAAAACAAGCATTGAAAATCCCTTATTAATGAATCAATTATAGTAAAAGCAGTCTGAATATTAATTATATAAATAAAAGATATTAGATGTCATAATTTCTTTTATTACTAGCTATATAAATAAATAAGAGTGATATTATAATGATATATATCATTAATTTTCTATATTAATGGGTTTTATTAATAGGATATACTAGTATTAATAAATATGTTGATATTGCGATTGTGATATCATTGGAACAATTAGGGATTATTGATTTTATTAGTAGGGAATTATCCAGCCAAATCTTATCTTCTTGAGAAGATAATACTGAGTAGAGTCAAAATGAGATGACTAATTTAGGTATCGCAATCATTATGTATTAACATAAGCAATCAACTTTAATATTAAAATATTTTAAAATAGCAATTAGTTCATCACTAATTAATAACATAAGTAATACTATATTACTATGTAGGCTTTTTATTCTCTAAATATATCTCAAGAGAGAATTAAATTAAGAAATGAAGAAGAAAGTATATAGTGAGCTGAATTGTAAAATATTTCAAAAATAAAGTAAGAAATATTATCGGTATGAAGATTTTTTATTAACTTATAGATGAAGTTTTAAAAACCTTCATGATATTAAAACTCAAAAAAGAACAATATTCCCACGAATGAATAGCAAACCTAAAACAGAAAAAACAGAAATTACCATTGGTCAACGGTTATTGCAAGAACGGGAAGCGCTTGGTCTTTCACGAGAAAGCGTTTCCGAGAGACTTTGCTTAAAAGTATCCACAGTACGTAATATAGAAGAAGATAGCAATTCCCATAGTGTTGATTCTACTTTCTTGCGTGGCTATATTCGTTCTTATGCAAAATTAGTAAATATTCCAGAAAAAGAAATTCTTGAATTATTGAACAAACATTCACCAGCAAAAGCAGTAGTAATTTCTCCTATACAAAGTTATTCTTTAGGAAAAACACGCAAGAAATGGGAAGGTTGGTTAATGAAATTTACCTGGTTAATTATTTTTATTTGTATTGCTATGGTAGGTATTTGGTGGTGGCAGGATTATAAAGCACAAAAACAAGAAATTTCCACTATGGCTGAACAGAATCGCTCTAATATTTCTCAAATACAAGTAGATCCACTT
>JBQMRQ010000006.1:0-12706 GCA_052174535.1 Arsenophonus sp. NC-WZS1-MAG3
ACTTTATATCTCGATCTGCCCTCTATCTCTGTTTATACAGGCACGGAGTGGGGAATTTGCGTGAAATGAGGCAAAGAACCAAAGCTGAACATAAAGTGTTTTGATTTTAAACACAATGGTAGGGATCCTATTGGTACCAAATTATTGGTTATTGACGAATCTTCAATGATTAACGTAGTATTGATTAATAAATTATTACATGCATTACCTGATCATTAACCATTATTGTTGGTGGGGGGATATTGATCAACTACCATTGGTAGAACCTGGTAATGTTTTATCTGATATTATTCATAGTCAACAAATCCTCTTGTTAGTCAATTAACTGAAGTATTCCGGCAAGCGACTTATTCTAAAATTATTATTAGTGCTAATGCTATTAATATGGGACGATTACATGAAATTGTAAAAAAAGGTGAGGAAAGTAATTTTTTCTTTATTCATTTGGAGGATATTGAAGATATCAAAAATAAACTTTTAAATATTATCTTACATGGATTACCGATGAGATTTAGATTTGATCCTATTTTTAGGGATATCGAAACCTTAACTGCAATAAATATGAGCGAAATTAGCACGCATAGTATTAATAACATGTTATAATCTCAGATTAATAATAACATCACCTGAAAAGTGACACGTTATGACCAGATCTTTTCTTTATATGATAAAGTCATTTAATTAGTGAATTATTATCATTAAAGATGTTTTAATGGTGATATTGGAATTATTACTTTAATTGATACAGTTAAATCTAAAGTGATCATCGATTTTAATAGCAAAACAATCCGGTATGATTTTAATGAGCTTAATGAGATATCCTTAGCTTATGCAATAACTATTCATAAGAGTCAGGGTTCTTAATATTCTTGTGTTCTGATTCCGATAGCCATATAAAATTATCTTATACTTGAACGAAGTTTAATTTATACCGGGGTTACTATAGGTAAAAATAGTGGTTATGATTGGGCAAAAAAAGCGTTAAGTCTCAGTATCAACAAACAGAACTCAATTAAACAAAAACATGGTTATTAGAGAAATTTTAAATTGCATTCAATAAATCATACTGGTATTTTTAACTTTTTTTTTAAAAAAAACATATTACCTATGTATTTGTATCAAATCGATTATTTTCGTTTATGCTAACGAAATACTTATTAAGTGAGAAAGGTTTTTAACTAGATTTCTAGATCCGATATATGCCGATACATATAGTGATCAACTAAAGTACCCACTACTTGACTGTTCAAGTAGTAACTCGTTTTGATTTATTTGGTGTTAACCCATTGTTATATCAGTTAGAGAAAGGGAGTTCCTTTATATCGCAATAGTAATGGGTAATATAATCGAATAATGGTTGATTGTTCTGCACTGGGCTTTAGTAACCAGTTGTCGAGTACACATTCAGTTTTCAGAGGCTACAGAAAAATCGCTCAATCAGATTATTGTTTCAATAGTTTCCTTTGTGGCTCATTATTTATATCATATAAAATCCCACAATGTCTGTTTATACTGATACTGGTATAATGGATTATCTGGTCACTATAGAATATAACCTGTTTTGGATGGCTACGCGAGTTATACTTATTCTGATGTATATGGTTTTAGATATGGTGGTAATTATCCTACTGATTGATTTCATCAATAATCTCAATAATATATTGATGATATATCATGAAAAGTTTATCCTAAAGGTATCTCAGAAACTAGATATTATTTTGATCCATTACATAAACTCATTCATAATGGTGTCAAGAGCTGATAGCACTGTTGTTGAAGTTGTTCTCGAACAACATCCTGCAAAATAACATCCTGTACACTGAGTTGTGTGTACGGGCGTTATTGCCTATTAATTGTAACGGTTATTTCCTACAGAGAACTGTACAGATTGCTATTGGAGATGTTGAAATTAAAATGCATAAGGTTTTTATAAGAAGGAAACCCGCATTGGGAACGGAATATGCTTCAAGAGCTCGTTCCTACTGTTTTATCAGAATGATACAAAAACATCGAAGAGTTATTGCCATGTCTATAACTATGAGAGATATTCATCAGCAATTTCACAAATCTCTGGAGATTCTCGGTAAAAAGTATATGATCTTTTCTGCCAGATAATCTATCAGAATATTGAAACAGCAATGTCTTTGAAGAGCATAGGTAATGGATATACCTGCGTGATTTAAGCAATATACGTTACGTTTATTTGTGTGCTGATGGCATATACAGCTTTGTCAAGAAAACTGATTACACCTTTATCTGCTGGTTAAATCGGCGAAATTGCATGAACGTAAGGAGCTATCTGCGATCGAAGCGGGTTAGAACGTAACACACTATGGTACGAAGAGCAGCGAAGCTAATGTTGCTTCATGGATATTTATGATTTTAGTACTGTTTATACTCTTCAATATATTAATTTTCAGGAATTCATCCCAGATAACTAAAAATAAATCTCTTAGAAATTATAAACCGGGTAAACGATGGGTGATAATAAGCGACTTCACGTGTTAAAAGTGCCGCTTTATCTAAAGCGGTTTATGATCTCTCTCAAAATGAATGCTAAAAAACTGCCTAAATTTAGGATACTTCAAAATATACTATATAGCATTGTTCCCAACTCTTGAGTCCGCAATTTTTTGACCGCAATAATTACCACCCATTATAGTCACGATTATCCGGAGTTTTTATAACGCTTAAGTCCAAGCAGATATCCTAGAGACAACTTGTATTGAAGGATGATGATTGAAAGCATCCTTGCTGATAAATTCATTACTTATAGAGAAAACTAGGAATAATTTATATCCACTTTACCATCTGAAATAATCAGAAAGATGACTGAGTCGATAGACTTAACAAATGCGGACAAGATGATGATTTTTGTTTCTCTAGCAAGATACCTAGAGAGTAATTTACTCAGATATATATTCTCTCAGACCAGCTAAAGTAGTTTTTACCGTTGATAACGGCTGGAATAAATTTCTTGAAAAATACAGTAAAAGTATAAACTCGTAAATCCTTCTATTTTTTAAGAGAACGTTTTCCTGCGATACTTGTGCTATGAGGTTTTATCTTGTCGATACTGTTGCGCCTCTCCTGAATGCTTCCATCACTGTTTTTCCACCAAATCTGTAAACCAAAAATCTGGAGTTCATATAGCTTTAAAGCTACCGAGTACTATTAGTATAACAGATTCATATTTTACCCTACTCAAACTTGCAACATATTACTTTCAGCAGTATGCCTATTTTTTTGGTCTTTTTAAGAATAATTGCGCTCTGAACGTTCTGTTTCGCGCATCTCAACCCCATGATTATCGTGCAGTATGTGCAAATAAGATATCTATTAGGATATCTAAATTAGTATCTTCTGTACTTCACACGCTTATCTAAAAAACTCAATCAACATATGAATATTCATGCTCCATCACTAATAACGGTCTGGATATTAACATCCAGTATCGGAGGGTAATCTATTCTTGAAAAATAATTGAAAGGGGTTCTTCTCTCATGAGAAGACATTATCATCCAGTTTCCCCATCACAGTGATAACCTAATAAATCCCAGTCTTTCCTAGTCCTGTTGCATATCCGCGCCAGGAAGTAATGTAACATTATCTGAATACACAGGTACGGACGTTACTGAAGAGCGTATTTCTCTAAAAAGACAAAATGGGTGCCATAGCGTGAATTCTTAAGACTCTATCAAACGCCCCAGGTAATCTGTATCAAAACTGCGCATTACCAAAGAGGAAAGGTGTTGTACATCATTACTATGATTATCTAATTAAACAGTACCGATAGCAAGACCCTGAAGCAAAAAGAGATCATTGGGTACTATATTATCTATATTCTTTATAAGGCGTTTTAAGATGCTGCGTTACATGGATTCTTGTCTAAGAATAAACGAGGCACTTTATATATTAAAGGTGTACAAGATATTGGAGATGATGGATCGAAAAAACCGAAAAAATCGGAGTTTTCCCTTCTGATGATGTGGAAATCCCCCGCATACAGATCTATAAAATGCATTCTGTGTAGTGACACAGCTACTTTACTAACGCTTGAGCTTAACAAGCAATGGAATTGTTATTATAAAGCATGAATAAAATAAAGAATGATGATTATTAAGTCATCCATAGGATTAATGTCTCTAAATTATAGCATCAAGTCAAAAAAATATACACGCTGATGAAGTTTTTTACTAAAAGACTCAGCAAACTAGACTCAGCAAACTAATTCTACTTGCTTTTAGAAAAAATTATTTTGCTTTTACTTAAAGAACGATTCAATTTCCTAATCATGAACAAATTCATGAAATATCAGAGCGAAAGCCTAGCAGTTGTGCGTCATACGCCAAATTTGTTAATAATTCGTTATTTATAATAGAGTAAATAAGTTTTTTCCATCAACGAATATAAATAGCTATCAATAGCGCTAACTTAACATTAAAATAGATCTCTAGATGGTAATGCATCTAATTCAGTTTCTCCGAATTTTTAAGATAATAAACCATTTATGACCATTCATCTTTTCACTTCTGAATCAGTATCAGAAGGTCATCCTGATAAAATTGCAGATCAAATTTCAAATGCAGCTCTTGATGCAATTCTTGCGCAGGATCCAAAAGCACGTGTTGCATGTGAAACCTATGTTAAAACAGGTATGGTAATGGTTGGTGGTGAAATTATAACCAGCGCCTGGGTAGATATTGAAAAAATTACGCGTCATACGATACGTGAAATTAGCTATACCAGCTCTAAGATGGGTTTCGATGCCAATTCCTGCGCTGTTATCAGTGCAATTGGTAAACAATCTCCTAATATTAATCAGGGAGTAAATCCCGTAAATACTTTAGAACAAAGACCAGACGATTAAAAGGGATCATGTTTGATTATGCTAACAACAAAACTGATGTTTTTATGCCGGCACCAATTACCTGTGCCCATCGATTAGTCAAACATGAAGCTGAAGTACGAAAAAATGGAACATTACCTTGTTTAGGTCTATATATTAAAAGCCAAATTACTTTCTAATATGGAAATAATAAAATAGTGGGAATTGATACTATTGTCTTTTAATTTATTCAGCATGCTGAAGAAATTAGCCAAAATACCTTATTAGAAGCTGTAATAGATGAAATTATTAAGGCAGTATTACCTATAAGAATGGTTAGACCAAATACTAAATATTTTATTAATTCAATAGGTTGTTTTATTATAGGCTGTTCAATGCGTTATTGTGGTTTAACTGGTCGTAAAATTATTATCGATACTTATGATGTAATAGCTCGTCATGGTACTGACACTTTTTCTGGCAAGATCCCCTTCTAAGGTTAATCGTTTTGCCTGCCTATGTCAGCAACGTTACGTAGCAAATAATATTGTTGCTGCAAAATTTGCTGATCGCTATAAAATTCAATTTATTATGTGATTGGTATCACTAAACTGACATGCATGATGATTGAAACTTTCGATACAGAAAAATAGCCAATCAAAGGTTTGTTCATTTAGTGTATGAAATTTTTAATTTACGCCCTTATGGTTTAATTAAAATGCTTAATTTATTGCAGCCTATTTATCTTTAAATCGTAGTATATGTACATTTTGTCATTCTCAATTTCTATTGGAAAAACAGATAAAGTTTTTGATCTTCGCGCAGCCGTTGGTTTTAATTAAAATTACTCGTCGATTTTTTTCGTTAAACCTATAAAGAGTGAGTTATGCTCACTACTGATGCATGGGTTTTGGAGATGATCCATACCTTGATGATTAATTTCGTGGATGATTTTATAACAGAGAGATGATATGCCATGAAAAGTCTAGTCTACAGGGTAGACGCGAAACTAGATATTATCTCTGATTTCTTGTATTAACTTATCCATAACAGTTATTTGTCATAACGTATTTATACAGACTAGTATTGGCATATTAAGATTAAAGTGCCTAAGATCAGAGATCGAGCAGCAACAGAATATGCTTCTAAAATTCCTTACTACACTTTATCTAAAGTATCTAAAATGTACAAAAACCTCGAAAATTATTACCATAATTTTTTGAAGTACATCTCCTTATCGAGATACACTAGTAATTTCATAAAACTGGAGGTACTCATCGATAAAAACATATGGTCTTCTCTACCAAATATCTATCAATAAACTAAAATAGTAATAGCTTTGAAGAGTGCAGAAGCAATGGGTACCTACATGATTTAAGTAATATCTGACTACATTTATTACTTGGTTGAAAGCATATACTGTCTATCAGATAAGTTGATCACCTTTACCTACTAGTTAGTACTGGCAACACTAAATATAAACGTAAGGAGCTAGGTTGCAATAGAGTATGCTTATCGAGGAGTCAAAAGCGTACTGGATTGAACTTCTCAATAGTCCTGGAAACGTAGGGACTTAATCATATCTCACAGGCTTTCTGCAGGAGATATTATCCTTGATTTTGAAATGCAATCCCAATATATTTCAGGAGAAACATTGGTAACTCTGTTAGGTATATAAAACAAACATATCATGTTCTATCTTTACTCCAAAAGGTATGTAGCACAGAAATTAAGGTAAGCTGCGGAAGATTTTGATAGCAGAGAGGACTGATATTGCTAATAAAATCCTTGATGTTTCGTTAGGAAAGTTTTTAGCTAAGTACTATCCTGCAGCGATGAAGAATCTGGAAAATAATCAAGAAGAATACCTGGTTATTCTATGATGTCCTGTTAATCACTGTCTATTTGGGCCCTTCCTCCATTAATTAAGAAGAAAGGATCTGATTGAATTAACTTTTTGAGACACTGAGATTATGAAGCTGACGTGCTTAGGCGCCGCGTGATTAGAGAAAAGAACCCTTTTAATAGTATTTAAGCTGCTCCAGTCTGCTTAGAAAAGCTGAAAGCGGCTTAAGGGAGGTTTGACCTTCTGAGTTAAAACCTACTATGGTAAATAACATCTAATTTAAGGAATAGAGAACAGATTTATGAAACATTAGTGTGAAACGTAGCCTCTAACCGTCAATACTATATTTGCTAATAATTTCAATTTAAATGATGCTTCTTTCAAAGAAAATTATATAGATAAAAGCACTTTGCCTTGCTGAAAATTATTTGAAACCACAATAATTGCAATGTAGATGTGGCTATAAATTTCTTAGCAAGCAAACTATATAATAATCTTTATCAACATAAGCAAATAATTGTGAGATTACCAATATAACCTACTAGAAACTTATACGATTACCATAACCTATATTACAACCTTAGAAAGAGAAAATTGTTTTCAGTACTTAATTTATCAACGATGCAAAAGTAATTTTCCTATAGATAAAAACTGAACTATTACCAATCACTACCATGAGGTTTCCCTAAACCTGCAAAATCTTTTCAGGGACAGGTATTTATTCTATCAAGGGTAGAAATACTATTGTTCTGATAGTTCCACAGATTATTTTCTATCTATGTTACTTCGCTTACTCAAAACAGTCTCTTACAGTAAGTAACACTATACGAATAGCGATGATAAAACAGTGAGCCACTGCTACACCTAAAAAGCCGTTAAAGTCCCTTTGTAACTCGCAAAAGAAGTAAAATTTACTGAAATTCTGGATAGAAAAGGACAAATGATAGTTTAAGAAAAAGAAAGAGTTAATTTTAGAGATGAAATTTATAAAATCAAACGGGTGATAACACAAAAAAAATCATTTGACTGTTAAGGTATCGAAGAAATTTTTAAATGTAGCAATAACGGTTAGAATATTGCACAAAGCTACAAAACCTTCATTAATCCACGTATTTTTGATTTTAAAATGATAGTTTTTATTAACTTATTCAATATAGGTAGAAAATGAAGTCTGCTGATAAGCAACATGTATATTAAAATGAATTATAATTTAGTGCAAACACCATAAGTTTTTACCGGTATAAATACTCGATAACTATAGTAAAGATGATCACAACTGCTTGATGATTTAATTGAATTGAATGAAGCAATATTTGCAAAGTTTTGTTCAACTCTAACTGGAAAACGCAGAGGGGGCGCCACCTTCCAAAAACTACACAACTGAATTGATAGATATTCTATTCACCTATTCTAAAAAGGCGGAAATTAATGCAGAATTAATAAGGCTACGAAAGATAGATTAGGAAAGAATAATCATTGCATTCATTAAGGATGTTGTTGATTTAGAGAACGGCACTGAAGAGAAAAAGCAAAACTCACCGTTTGGAAGAAATATCGGGTACAAACTTAATCGTCTCGATATCTCAACCACCCAGGAGATATTGGTTAGCCTAAGAAAACGAATTTACAGTAGCATTTATATTATTTTATCATGACAAACGTGTTGAATCATCCACATTAGCTTTGATGATTTTTAGTGTCTATTTAGGACAGCTTTAATCATAACGAAATGCGCACAATTAGATAAAATATGCGAATAAGTATTTCTGCCAAATACTTCTTCCTAAAAAGTCTATTAAACGTCTTCTCGCTTATCAGTAACCCTATTTTTTCTTTACCTATTGACACATTTCCTGCTGAATATCAATTTTTATTGAGCATCGCTTACTATCAGTAAAATATAAGATTTAATATACTAATTTATAAAATTCCCTGTTCTTAGGTTGTTGCTTTTACTTTGGAATGATGAGTTTTATTTATTTTTTTGCCTAACACTCAACCAGATATTTTATAGTGCAGGGTTTACTTGAATATGGACTTCCTGTGAAACCTTCTTATAGAAATTTAGATTTAACTTTTTATTCTCTCATCTTTAATCTTTAAGTTTTAAACAGGTTAGTTATTTTAGTATCAGTGAGACTAGTTGATAGTTTTGCTTTATCTTTTAAACACCTTCTTCAGAAATTTGGGGCGCTATCTTTGATGAAAACTTGTTTTTACTTTCAATTTTCTCTTGTTATATCTCTTGTTTGATATTTTTTTACTGTATACTTGATAATACTCAAGAATGGCTCTCATATTTTTCTTAATAATACTATCAAGTAACTCGATCATATCTCGTCTGCAAATGTATTTCTGTATTAACATTAATAATGTTTTTGCCTACGCTGTATAATCTTACCGTCTTCAAGTGTTATGACGTCAACAAGCTTAAATGATTTTATATAGATATTTCGGGTATCATTCATATCACTAAAATAATCGACCCAGTTCGTACTCTAAAGATTAGTACTTTGTCCTCCATAATAAAAAAGATAGAAAAAATTAACAGTAACTTTTATATCCCGTACTCTAATTGCTTCTGTATAGAAGCAATGCTATATAACGCATGATAGTCGCCATGTCATCAAGCTTATCATAGTTTGACTGATACTCTATCAATAAGTAGATAACCTTTCTCTTATTCGGTATTCACAGAATATAGAATGTCACTCTGATAGTTTTTATCTTGCTATCGACAAATGAGATGAATTCTACTATCAGGTTATAAAAGTCACACAATGCCTTAATCTCATCAGGAAGCTAGATATCAAATAAATTTTGATCATTTTTTTCAATTAAAACTACCTAAACATTGAATCATGCGATGTTGTGGTAAATTTTTAGTCATTTAATTTATTTAGAAGTATTTTTATTTTAATGACTCAGGCTAAATAGGTATTTAATACGTTTTTCAAAATCATACCTAACTTTTTATCTCTTTCTCAAGCTAAAGGAGTGTACTATTTTATGATTTGGAAATCGCCAAGCATTGACTGTACTGTTTACCAGTCTTGCAATCCAGACTTCTCTTTCTTTTTAGGGTAGAGATAATGGTTTTTCTTGAATCATAGTTTTCTTATCATCAGATAACTTGGCGGAGAATAGAGTACAATCCTTAATAATTTCAGGAAGATTTTTTATAAGTAACATTATCCATAATAATTAATGCTGTTCCAGTTTTAGATTAATTAAAAGGTTGCTCGTCTTTGGACAAGACGCTGTCATCAATTCGACTTTTGGCGTAATTTTCGTTTACGATCACATATCACATTTCAATGATAGCTGTTTAAATAAAACAGGATTCTTTAACTGTTTTTCTGTTGAATCGGCTTTTATATTCACATTACCTCAAACATAGAAATATCTTAGAGGCACAAAAAAGCTTTCTAGGAAGCAATAAATCACCATCTTTAATAGCGTTCTGTCAAGCTACTTTTCCGATGGTTTGTTGAGTCTTTTCTGCTTTTCACCGTATTCAGTATCTATTTCAGATTTGAACAAGATATTACTTCTATTTAAAATTCTCTATTTTTTAATTTTGCTCCTGTTTTATCCCTTCTGATCTAAAGCTCACTACTGCACTCTTCTGTCTCACTGAGAATATGTTAAAAGTATTTACCTCGCTCATCAGTCCAACATTAAAATTCATCGGCTTCATAAACCACATCAATAAAAATACGCAAACCCGTCAATATTTACAGCACACTTCATGCTTACATCAACCATTGGCATGTAAGCAGATTTTTTGCCATTAACAGTAAGAATTACCTCTCTCTCGACTGCATCAGTCCATCTTTGGCACAGAATGTTGAGTTATAGTAATCTGATATATGACGGTCAGGCTACGCTCTCCGATCTGGATAATTCAAAATCTGCCCTCTATTCTTAAATTAGATGTTATTTACCACCAGAATCATAAAAGGCTAAGGCTCCCCTTAGCTATTTCCAGTTTTCTTAGTAGACGGGGAAATAGGCTAAATAGTATTGTAAGAGTTACATTCCTCAAATGACAATTCTCCACGCTTTAGCTTTATAGGGTTACTGTTACAAAATCCAATTCAATTGAATTCGTCATTCTTATTGATGCCCTAGTGCACTGATGGGGAGCCATAGAATGTCAGCTGTTCTTTTCGATCTTTCTCTAATATCCTCATCGCTACAGTATATCCTGAAAAGCTTGCAAATAAAACATCAAAAGCTTTATTAGCGGGAAATCATGGCTCTCTGCTAGTTAAAGGCCTTCCTCTCCGCGCATACAGCTTCTTAGCCTTACTTTCGGTGTTAGATGCCTTTTGAAGGTGAAAGCAACATATCGATTTTTTTATTTTGTATACCTAACAGCGTTGATATTTTGGCGCTTAGGAATAATTTGTTATTGCATTCCAAAACTAAGCATCGTATACCTCGTATCAAGTCTAGAAAAAACAGTTAAGCTCCCCGTTTATCAGTCCATTGAGAAGTTCGCTCAGTTCATTTCTAACTTTCAATATCATCTTCGACCGTAACGAGCTCCTTACCATCAATGTAGTCCTGCTGATAATCAGCAAAAAGATAAAGGCGATCATCTTGCCTGACAGAGAGTGATATATATTCAGGCAAGAAATAAACGTAGCGTGTATTGCTTAAATCACTGAGCTATCATATTGCTATTTGAATCTGTTTATGTTACTGATAGAAAAAGGATCAGTGTTTTTTATTGAATAGCTATCCACAGAGCTTCATAAAAATCACTGAAGGAGGAATTGCAGACATGGTAGCAACTTCTTCATCGTTTTTATACACTTCAGGTAAAACGGGATCAAAAAGCTGACTGAAGGATACTCTGTTCCCACTGTGATCATCTCTGACATTAGACATTTTAATACCATCTTGCATGATTCACTATAGAACATAACCGTTACGGATGACAGGTTGATGACAATCGACAAGTCAGGATTTTCAGCATATTATTGCAAACCGTGGCTTTTAAGTTAAAACTAAGCTTTAACATCAGTGTCTTTCAGCTTGTTACCATTAGATGAATTCATACAAGGGATCAGAGGGGTAATATCTGCTTTCATAGATACCTGTATATATAGTAGACTTTCATGGCATATTATCTCTATATTGTTGAAATCATTTATAAAATCAATTAGCAATGGAGATTTACTATTGCCATATTAGAAACTCCATATACCAGAAATGGGGATAACTCATTTTTATATATACAACAACACAACAGTACACTTGTGATCGCCTGAATCAATTTTTTATTATTAAGAAGAGAGAAGTAGCCAGCAGCTAATAGCTATATTATTCCTTCCTGAAGAATAATTTCGCTTATTTTGAAATACTATTGATGATTGATTGTGTTAAGATTATGTCTATTTCATTAATGCATCTTTAATTAGATTAATATATAATTTTTTATTTCTTTTATGCTGGTTTACCTCAATAAATACATTAAAATCAATTTATTAATGACAGTGGATAAATTGCATACGATGATTCTTTATTCTGATATCATGCAATTTTAGGCTAGAGCAGAATCCTAACTCACGGGCAACAATATTTCATGAAATCACATCCTCGCTAGTTAGCCATCTATTTACATTTGCGTTTTTCAGGAAAATTCCTGATGCTATAAGTACTTATTCTGAGATGACAGTAATAAACCTACCTTGGTGTTAATCCAAGGAATTCGTTATGATCTGTGCATTCCAAAACCTAGTTGTAGCCTTCTATCCAGTTGCAAAAATCGCTGAAAAATCAGCGCGCATAAACTCTAACCGTTTGCATTTAAGTTAACCGCCGGTATAAGGTGCCTTTATTGCTAACTATTGCTAACTCATCGTATCTAATCGTTATTATCCATATAGGTAGGAAGCCTTACCAGCGTGCACTTCATTAATCAATCTTTTCTGTGCTTCATTATCAGCTACCCGTCCGTCTTGATTTTTGATATTCACTGCCTGCATTAATTTCTTTCAATAATACTACTTTTTAGCATT
>JBQMRQ010000007.1:0-1707 GCA_052174535.1 Arsenophonus sp. NC-WZS1-MAG3
AATTTAGGCCCCTACGCGCTTGTATTGTCGGTAATGACCAAACAATAGAGCAAAGATGAGGGTCGTAAAGCGGTAAAAATGCTAAAATGCTATCGTTATGAAAAGATTGACGAGCAGTACGTATATGGAGAATTTCAGTTCGAATCGTAGCAACTAATGCCGTATGTTCATAATCCCAGAAACTAATCGGAATATCTGCTTTTTGCCTTATCCATGATTTAGCACCATCTGCACCAACTACCAACCTTGCTGTCAGCATTTCCTCATTATTAAAAGTCATAAATACTTCATTTTCGCCCCAAATATTTTTTTTCAATCTATTGTCTGTTAATAACGTAATATCTGTGCTTGATTTAGCCTGCTGCCATAAAGATCCACGAATAATTAAATTTTCAATAATATATTCGAGATTAGATAAATAATAATCCTTGGCATCAAACTGAATTTGATTAAAGGTATCGTGCTGCCAAACCTCCATTTTCTAATAACTACAAAGTCGTTTCTGCGTAATTGTTTGCCAAACTCCTAAATAATAAAGTAATTTTTGACTAGCTGCATTAATAGAAGACACTCTGAACGAAGGTGCTTGTTGGGGATTAAATTGATATTGCAGAGGAGAATTTTCAATAATAGCAATCCTCATACCACAGTCACGTAGTCCACAAGCCAGAGGAAGGCCAACCCATACCAGCACCCACGATAATCACATCAAACGATTGCATTATTAAAGTATTTCTTACTAAATAGCTAGAGATGAAACGATCCCCCCATTGCTTTATGGGCTAAAATATCACGCATAAATGATAGTGTTTCTATTGCCATTAATCCAACATTACGGGCGATAGCAAAAATTAGATGATTATTTGAAAATAAATGAATCAGATTATCGGTTAACTTTATGATCTTTTGACGATCATCACGGCGCTGCATTTGATACTGCATAAGAATCGAGTAAGCTCCTATATCACCCTCATGATTGGCTGTTTCATTAATTATATTAGCAAGAATCATGACATCACGCATACCAAGATTAAACCCTTGACCTGCAATAGGATGTAAAGTTTGTGCTGCATTACCAACTAAAACTAATCGATGAGTAATTAACTTTCTCGCTTTAGAAAGTAATAATGGGAAACAATAACGCTCGCTAATGGCCTTAATTTCACCTAACCTCCAGCCAAACCATTTTTGCAATTCTGTCATAAATTGGTCATCACTCCACTGCATAATAGACTGTTGACTTTCTAATGGATGACACCAAATCAATGAACTACGCCCTTTAGATATAGGTAACATTGCCAATGGACCATATTGGGTAAAACGTTCAAAGGCTCTGCCATGTGGCGCTTCACTAGTTAAAACATTAGCGATAATTGCACATTGTTGATATGACGCTCGCTGCCATTCAATTTGACTAACTTTACCTATCATGGAATCGCTGCCATCAGCAGCAACTAATAATTGTCCGGTTAAAATTTTATTACTCGTTAATTTAACTGATACATACTCAATTGTGCGCTTAAAAGCAATAACTTTATCAGGACAATATAATTTTACACCCGGTGCCTTTTTAAGCTGATCAAATAAATAATTTCTTGCATCATGCAACTCAACAACATAACCAAGAGCAGCTAGAGAATAATCTTTAGCGTACATATTTACTACGCCAACATGGCGATATTCAGAAACATGAATATTGATAATTGG
>JBQMRQ010000008.1:0-1709 GCA_052174535.1 Arsenophonus sp. NC-WZS1-MAG3
AATTTAGGCCCCTACGCGCTTGTATTGTCGGTAATGACCAAACAATAGAGCAAAGATGAGGGTCGTAAAGCGGTAAAAATGCTAAAATGCTATCGTTATGAAAAGATTGACGAGCAGTACGCATATGGGGAATTTCAGTTCGAATCGTAGCAACTAATGCCGTATGTTCATAATCCCAGAAGCTAATTGGAATATCTGCTTTTTGCCTTAGCCATGATTTAGCACCATCTGCACCAACTACCAACCTTGCTGTCAGCATTTCCTCATTATTAAAAATCATAAATACTTCATTTTCGCCCCAAATAATTTTTTTCAATCTATTGTCTGTTAATAACGTAATATCTGTGCTTGATTGAGCCTGTTGCCATAAAGATCCACGAATAATTAAATTTTCAATAATATATCCGAGACTAGATAAATAATAATCCTTGGCATCAAATTGAATTTGACTAAAGGTATCGTGCTGCCAAACCTCCATTTTCTGATAACTACAAAGTCGTTTCTGCGTAATTGTTTGCCAAACTCCTAAATAATAAAGTAATTTTTGACTAGCTGCATTAATAGAAGACACTCTGAGCAAAGGTGTCTGTTGTGGATCAAATTGATGTTGCAGAGGAGAATTTTCAATAATAGCAATCCTCATACCACAGTCACGTAGTCCACAAGCCAGAGTAAGGCCAACCATGCCAGCACCCACGATAACCACATCAAACGATTGCATCGTTAAAGTATTCCTTCTTAAATAACTAAAAATGAAACGATTTCTTTTTTATTTATGGGCTAAAACATCAACGCATAAGTAGATAGTGTTCCCATTGGCATTAATCCAATATTACGGACGATAGCAAAAATTAGATGATTATTTAAAAATAAATTAACTAGATTATCGGTTAATTTTATAATCCTTTAACAATTATCATGGCGCTGTATTTGATACTGCATAAGAATCGAGTAAGCTCCAAATCACCGTCATGATTGGCTGTTTCATTAATTATATTGGCAAGAATCATGACATCATGCATACCAAGATTAAACCCTTAACCTGCAATAGGATGTAAAGTTTACGCTACATTACCAACTAAAACTAATCGATGAGTAATCAACTTTCTCGCTTGAGAAAGTAATAATGGGAAACAATAACGCTCGCTAATGGCCTTAATTTCGCCTAACCGCCAGCCAAAACCATTTTTGCAATTCTGTCATAAATTAGTCATCACTCCACTGCATAATAAACTGTTGACCTTCTAATGGATGACATCAAATTAATGAACTACGGCCTTTAGATATAGATAACATTGCCAATGGGACGCATATTGGGTAAAACGTTTAAAGGCTCTGCCATGTGGCGCTTCACTAGTTAAAACATTAGCGATAATTGCACATTCTTGATATGACGTTCGCTGCCATTTAATTTGACTAACTTTACCTATCATGGTATCGCTGCCATCAACAGAAACTAATAATTGTCCAGTTAAAATTTTATTACTCGTTAATTTAACTGATACATACTCAATTGTGCGCTTAAAAGCAATAACTTTATCAGGACAATATAATTTAACACCCGGTGCCTTTTTAAGCTGATCAAACCAATAATTTCTTGCATCATGCAACTCAACAACATAACCAAGAGCAGCTAGAGAATAATCTTTAGCGTACATATTTACTACGCCAACATGGCGATATTCAGAAACATGAATATTGATAATTGG
>JBQMRQ010000009.1:0-103580 GCA_052174535.1 Arsenophonus sp. NC-WZS1-MAG3
TAGCGTGTGCCTTAACTGTACCTTCCAGGTTTATTACGGTGGGGTACCTTAATTTTCAGTGTAATGGCAAAGATATTTCTAGAGATACAGCATCAATGCTGTTTAGCGTACAAAACATCTCATACACTGCCTCTTTACTCCGTCAAAGGCATGTAACTGAGTAAGGGTAAATTAGAGTTTTGGTAGCAATGAGCTATATGATGTCGCTAACAAAATTTTTTAATGCTTTGTTGTAATGGTTTTATCGAATATCATCTAGCGATGAAAAAACTGGTAAAGAATCGAGAAAATAATGGCTGATTTTATCCATATTATGAGTTCTTGTCAGTGCACTGTGGTATCAATAAGAGGGACGAAGCTGATTGAAATCAGCTTTTGTAATAGTAAAGCTATAAATTTGACTGTAGTTCAAGAAAAACAATCTTTTCAATAGCATCTCTCTAAGCTGCTCTCGTCTGTTTAGACTAGCTGGAATAGCGGCTAAGGAGGTTTTTATAACCTTCTGCTGACAACTCTGCTATAAACAATGTTTAATTTAATGATGGAGAAGAGATTTATGAAGCATCAGAGTGAAAGCTAGCCTGATCCGCGCCATACATCAGGATTTACTAATAACTTCTGAAGTTATCATAATATTTATTCTCAACTATATCCCTATCTCTTATTAGCCATTTTGTCATAAAAATGGCGGTGAAAGGAAGATCTATAATAACCCTGGACCAAACAGATAAGGAATAGTTATTTTTATTGGCTTACCCTTAATGTTTTATTAAAAATAGTGAATCATAAAAAGATTTTTTATGAAATAACGTTTTAAATTAAGAATTTTCTTTATGTCTTATTGACAATTAGTAAATAATAGATTTATTTCCATATGATGTTCTGTTTTTATCCATAATCTTTAACAATCGGTTATATATTTAAAAACATCTTGTTAAATTTATTACCTCGTTTTGTTTAAAACAAAATATCATTTTAAATAAAAAAATTAAGAGATGATTTATCTACAAGATAAATTATACTACTAAAGACTAATAGTCAGTCGGAGTTTAACCTTATTGCATCTTCTTAAAATTCAATCATAAGAAAAGGAAATAGAGAATGTAATAGGTATAAAATAGAGAAAAGAGAGATAATGAAATGATTAATAATAAAAAACGCCCAGGAAAAAATCTTGATCGTATAGATAAGAACATACTTAATGAATTACAAAAGGATGGTCGCATCTCTAATGTAGAGCTTTCTAAGAGAATAGGATTATCACCAACACCTTGTTTAGAACGTGTGCGTAGACTAGAACGTCAAGGTTTTATTTCAGGTTATACTGCTTTATTAAATCCACATTATCTGGATGCGTCTTTATTAGTTTTTGTTGAGATTACTTTGAACCGTGCCGCTGCAGATGTTTTTGAACAGTTTAATGCTGTTGTGCAAAAACTAGAAGGAATTCAAGAATGTCATTTAGTTTCTGGAGATTTTGATTATTTACTTAAAATACGGGTTCCTGATATGTCTGCTTATCGTAAATTGTTAGGGGAAACTTTACTTCGTCTTCCTGGTGTCGATGATACGCGTACTTATGTAGTAATGGAAGAAGTAAAACAGAGTAATCGTTTAGTCATTAAGACACATTAATCAAATAGATGCAAAACTGGAAAAAGTTAGATATACTCCTACTTTTTATGCATACAGTTTTAATATTGAGAATTATTCAGTTTTATTCTTTTCAATCAACAAGAAAAATCTGGAGTATTAGTTTTGAGCCAAAAAAATATAGAAGAGAAAAATATTCAGTTAAAAAAAATCAGTAATATCAAAATACTGATAGAGGTTATTTTACTTATAATTACTATTTTAGCAATTTTTTTAATAATGGCTCTAATAAGTTTCCATCCTTCCGATCCTAGCTGGTTACAGACGACTTGGAATGAACCAATTAAAAATTTAGCTGGCGGTATTGGTGCTTGGTCAGCGGATATTTTTTTCTCTATTTTTGGCATTTTAGCCTATCCTATACCATTAGTTATGTTGCTAGAATCTTGGAATGTATTTAAAAATATTGATAACCAAAATTATCTAGATTTTTTTGTCCTTTCCTTACGATTAATCGGTGGATTAGCATTAATAATTACATCATGTGCTCTTGCAGCACTTAATATTAATGATTTATCTAATTTTTCATCCGGCGGAATTATTGGTAGTATTTTTAGTAATGCTATTTTACCTTGGTTTAATATTTTAGAAATAACATTAGCATTACTTTGTATATGGGCAATTAGTTTTACCTTATTTACCGGTTACTCATGGTTGAGTATTGCAGAAAAGATTGGCGCACTAGTTTTAGCAATAATATTACTAATCACCAATCGTATTCGGAATAATAAAAAACATCAGACGAAAAAAGCTTATTTTTCATCTCATTCAGCTAAAATGTACGATAGAAACAATATAGACTGTATCGATTCTAATAATATTTTTTTTAAATTCACCAATTAATCAACTAGCTAAAGAGAGATTTAAAAAAGATAACAAAACCAATGAATTAGATGGTGATAAAGCACCTATTTTGATACCTAATGAAGTTGAAATTTTTTTTGGTATTCAGTCAGAAATTCTAAATAAATATAATAAAGATATTTTTAGCAAATCTTCAAATATATCTGCTCTAATAGACGATAATATTAATTTAAATAAACCAATAGATGCTACTAACGTCACTCAAGTTAGTTATGAAGAGAAAACTTCAAAATCTAAGTGAAACACTAATAATATCAGTAATAAAATAGATATGGAAGTTGATGAAAGTATTGCTTTTAGACCAGTAAAATCTCAAATTAAAAAGGGAGTAAGTCCAGAATTTCCACATCAGAACTCTGTTTTGTTTACTAACACGATGTGAACTTTGTGTTTATCATCTGATAACGGAGAAAGAGCAGAAAATCTGTATAGATGAAAATTCTTATCATAATCCAATAATGCAGTCAGATGATGCCTTTAAATTTAATATTCATGATTAAAATAAAGATAAATTACGTGAAAAATTTCTACAGCAGCAGAAGAAATGTTCTGACAATGATTATAATTAACAATCTTAATTAGTCAACAAAAACATTGATCTTGATAAGAAGGCCATTATTTCAAATGAAGTAAAACTAAATTCATTAGTTAAAAGCTATCTGGTATATCTATCCATCATAATTGCTATTGACTAAAGACGAAAGGTAGTGGCACGGGAATAATTAACAAAAGATATTAGCAAAACATTAATCTATCAAGAATAAAAACAAAACGTAGAGCTAAGATTACCTGAAAAGTGGATTCTTTTTATCCTTTTCTGATACGTAATGATCAATTATTAACAAAAACCACGATACCTTGCCATCGTTATACCTACTTGCCAGCTCACCTAAAAAATAAAATAGTTGATATATTGCATTGGAACAAATATCTCATTTAATTGAAGTGTGTTTAAGTAATTATTAGGTAAAAACAAAAAAGTTGTTAGTTTTTCCGCTAGAGCCGGTTATTACCTGTTTTAAGGTAGAGTTATCTCCTAGCATAAAGAGGGTACATTTATAACTTATCAAAAGATTTAGCTCGCTCCTTATCAGAAATTGTCATACGTATTATTAAAATGATCCAGATTTATCCTTATCTAGGATAAAAATTTTCAACATGGAAAGCATCAGATAATTTATATACACAAAGTACTTAATTATGATAAATTTTAACGTAACTCTTCACAATTACTCATTGCATTATGTTAAAGATATTGAAGGTGAAGAATCGCTTATTCCTGATTTAAAAATACTAATTTATTGCTTGCTGGTATCACTAATTCAGGTAAATCAATTTGAATGAATACTGCAATCCTTAGTATTTTATATAAAGCTAATCTTAAGAATATTTCTTTTATCATGATCAATTCTAAACTCTTTAGAGTTCTCTATTTATGAAAGAATTTCGCATTTGCTAATCGAAATTTGTTACCGACATGAAGGATACGACTAATGCAGTATGTTGACGCATTAATAAGATGGAGCATCGCTATAAACTTATATCTGCTTTAAAGGTAATAAATTTTAGCGACTATAATAATAAAATTAATGCCGCTGTACGGGGGCCCCCGCCCGATTCCTGATTCTATTTTTACAAGCCAGATAATAAAATGTAAGTAGTTACCAGGTACTGAATTGAATAAAGAAGCTTATATTATTAAGATTGATGAATTTTCAATTTAATAAATAACCTCTAGCAAAAAAGTCGAAGATTTAATTGCACGTTTAGCACAAAAAGCACCAGCAACTGATATTAATTTAGTAATGATAACACAATGGCAATCAATTGATATTATTATTGATTTAATTAAATCTAAGATATCCACTTGAATTCGATTTATTGTGTCAAGCAAAAGAGATTCTCATACCATTATTGATCAAAATGGTGCTGATTCTTTGTTAAGAATGAGTGATATGTTTTACTCATTGATTAACTCCTATATTCCAATTCGTATTCATGATATTTCTATTCGCAATTAGAAAATGCATAATACGATTAAATATTAACAATGGAAAGATAAGCAACCCGAGTATATTAATAATATTATTAAGGGTGATGAAGGGGGTGTGAAGGTGCTAATAATTTTGATGGTGATGAAGAGCTCTATCTACTATTTTATCAAGCAGTTGAATTTGTAATAGAAAAGCAACGCGTCTCAAATATAAGACATTAAGCGACAATCTCGTATTAGTTGTAATCGTACAGTCAGGATTTTAAATAGATAAAAGCAGAAAAATGATCATTAGTGAGCCAAGCTACGCTACGGTAACAATCGAGAAATCTTATCAGGATCAATAACAAAGGAGTGATTTAAGGTATTATCTTAAAACCAATAAATATCATGAATATAAAGATCATTACTTGATAAAAAAATTGATTATCTTAGGATTGTTAGAAATAACTTTTCATATTAACCAGGTATTAGCGAATGCGACTACTGAACTTCAAATACGTCTAGATAAAATAAATAGTTTTCATGTCAATTTTATTCAAAAGACGACCAATATTGATGATAATTAAACTCAGCAAGGTGAAGGTCAATTATGGATTAAACAGGCAAATTTATTTAACTGGCATATGCTATCACCAGATGAAAGTTTGTTAGTTTTTGATGGTACTAATCTTTGGTTTTATAATTCTTTTGTTGAGCAAGTTACAGTAGCTTTATTAAGTCAGGCAAAGACAGGTACGACATTTATGTTGATAACCCGTAATGATCTGCAGGATTAAAAACATTATAAAGTTAGTCAAAATGGCAATAATTTTCTACTGACACCGACTCAAAATAAGGGCAATTTGAAATATTTTTCATTACTGTCTAGCCTGATTGCACTATTCAACAGTTTACTGCGATAGAAAAAGATGGCCAAATAAATTCATATAAGCTAAAAAACCAAAAAATACCTATATTGATAGCAATAAATTTAAATTTAATCCGCCAGAAGGTCTAACTATTGACGATCAAAGGTTAAAGAAGTGAGTAATTTTCTAGTTTATTTCTTATCTAATGAATTTTAACCTATTGGACGTAAATATGGTCAATTAACTTAAAATAATATAATGGCAGTTATATTTATTAGTTAAGGATATAAAGGATATATAAGCCACACACGCGCTATTCATGTTGAGCAACTCTACATTCTATGATTTCATGCTGACCAACCCAGGTTACTGTAAATCAACGATGGCTGAAATTATTATTCACTATGCAAAGTTGCTATTGAGAAAATCTCAACAGTATCCATCATACTACAGGTATTAAAGAGATATCTCTAAAGAGATTGAAACTAATTGTTAAAATCAACAATTATGGCGAAAAATAATTTTATTTATTAATAAAATTCATTGTTTTAATAAAAGGCAACAAGATGCCTTCTTACTCTTATATTAAAGATGGTACTGTAACTTTTATTGATGTCATGATAAAAAATCTTTCCTCTTAACTTAATTTTACTTTCACACACGTGTTTATCTATTAAAATTGCTTTCTAACGAAGAAATTATCATGATTTTGCAGCAGACAATGACAAATAATGAATGTAATTATGATGGCCAGAAAATTATTTTTTATGATATCAATAATATGATCGCAAATTAGTCAATGGTGATGTCAGATAGTCGTTAAATTTACTGGAAATAATGCTTAGATATGACTAAAATTAATGATAAAAATTAATGTATATTATCCGTGAACTTATTAAAGCAAGTTAATAGTGAAAGAAGCATTCGTTTTGCTAATAAAAGGCAATTATTATTATGATATAATTTAACACTAAATAAATTTTGTCCGTAGGCTCAGCTCCTATATACAACGCTTTATTGATAATATACCTAAATTATCACTGCTATCAGTAATTCGTTATATGTTATTCATTCCGACTGGCTCTGTTGCCTCAAAAGATTAGGTAACGCTAATCTTTTGAGGCATAGAAGTTTCGATAGCAGTATTGTAGGATTCGTTTTATAACCCGAGTTAGCTACAGCTAGCGGAAGAAGAGGATGGTATTACTCAAACGATTGTCTATTCGCCATGTGTTGCTGTAATTAATTACAAAACATCAACTAAATATTATGATCTCTCATTTATTTACTAATGCGCCGACTAAATTAATGAAAGAATTAACTTAAACCAAGAATATTTCTATGTCTAGAATAAAACTAACGCTTATGCTGTTAATAAAAATTAGATCAAAATAGTTCAACAAAATGCTATCGTTAAAAATTTTAATGGGGTAATGTATAAGCTAGATAAGGCTAAAAAATGTTAACTCTCAGAAAAAAACTGACAGGTTATTTTTATTTTTAAACCATAATAATTTTATAGGCTAAACATGCTCGATCCAAATATACTACGTAAGAAACTAGATGTAGTGGCTGAAAAACTGGCTCGTAGAGGATTTATTCTCGATGTAGATACGTTTCGTAAACTAGAGAAAGAGCGCAAAGATTTACAAATTAAAACGGAAAGATTGCAAGCAGAACGAAATTCTCGCTCGAAAGCGATCGGTGCATCAAAAGCGCGTGCTGAAGATATTAAAGCTTTACGTAATGAAATTAATCAATTAGCTAAAGAGCTGGATAGTACTAAAAATAAGTTAACACATATACAGGATAAAATTCGGAATATCTCTTTAAGATTACCAAATTTACCAGATGATAGTGTACCAGACGGTAAAAATGAAACTGAGAATGTTGAAATAAATCGTTGGGGTGAGCTGCGTCAGTATGACTTTATTATCAAGGATCATATAGCATTAGGTGAATTAACTGATGGGCTGGATTTCCTGGCTGCAGTAAAAATTACTGGTTCCCGTTTTCTGGTGATGAAAGGCCAAATTGCTCGCTTGCACCGGGCGTTGGCACAATTTATGTTAGATTTACATACTGAACAACATGGTTATACGGAAACTTATGTTCCATATTTAGTTAATCATGCAACCCTTTATGGTACCGGCCAGTTACCTAAATTTAGTGAAGATCTTTTTCATACTAAACCGACAGAAGAGCAGATATCAAATCAACAATATGCATTGATCCCAACCGCTGAAGTACCGGTTACTAATTTAGTTCGGGATGAAATTTTAGCAGCAAATAGTTTACCGCTCCGCCTGACAGCCCATACTCCTTGTTTTCGTTCTGAAGCAGGATCTTATAGCCGCGATACGCGTGGTCTGATTCGGATGCACCAATTTGATAAAGTTGAATTAGTGCAAATAGTTGAACCAAAAAAATCGATGACTGCACTGGAAGAATTAACTGGTCATGCAGAAAAAGTATTGCAGCTGTTAAAATTACCTTACCGTAAAATTGTTTTATGTACCGGTGACATGGGATTTGCTGCTTGTAAAACCTACGATCTGGAAGTATGGCTGCCTGCTCAAAATACTTATCGCGAAATCTCTTCTTGTTCAAATACCTGGGATTTCCAGGCTCGTCGTATGCAGACACGTTTCCGGCATAAAGAGAATAAAAAAAAACCACAGTTAGTTCATACCTTAAATGGCTCTGGTTTGGCTGTTAGTCGAACTTTAGTCGCGGTAATGGAAAATTATCAGCAAGCTGCTGGACGGATTGAAGTGCCAGAAGTTTTACGTCCTTATATGAAGGGGTTAGATTATATTGGTTAATATAATTACTGTTATTAAGTTAAGAAAAATAATAAGTAATAAATAAACTTGTCATTAATATTAAGCGAATATCAGCATAATTAAGTCAGCAATAAATAAAATCTACTTTTAAAATAAATTTTTTATTTCTAAAAATATAGATATGAGACAAAAGTAATGAGTAATTATCAATCTTTAAAATTGATTAGTAATCCTACTATTTAGTATACTATACCAGTAGGATAATTTCTTCCTCTATATGACTTAAATTAAGTTTACCTCTGAGTTATTAGCAAATATAGTGCATGGTAATTAGCTTACACTCCAATTTTATGCTTCGTAAATCTGTTTTAATTCTTAAATTTGACGTTATCTGTTATCACAGAATCAGTAGATCAAATCTTCTTTAGCTGTCTAATTATCTTTCTAAATAGATGGGAGTAGCTTTAGTGGCATTGAAATGATTGCTTTCTTGAACTACAGCGCTTTTCGCATAAACTTCATAATCTCGCTGCCACAAAAAACCGATTCAATTATATTCATCATTCTTATTGATACTATATTCTGACAAGAAGGTATAGGAACGCTAGCCGTTCTCATCGTTTTTTCTCCGGCTTATTTAATTACTGCAATAGATAACTTTGCTAAAAATATTGCTAATAAAATATCAAGGACTTTATCAGGGACATCACGGATATCTGCTAGCCATATCCCTTCATAAAAACCCTCAATTTTTTAACATTTAGTGTTTAATGACTTTATGGAGTAAAGCTAGTACACAATAGCTATATTATGTACCCAATAATCGGTAAGTGCTAAATGTCCAGAAATATCTTTTTGTCATTGCATTTCAAAACCAAAAAAAAATCCCGTCTCTCCCATAGCAATCTTGTGAATATAGTTAAGCCACGCTATCCTAAGCCATTGATAGATTAGGCTCTGTTCGTTTTTGATTCTTGATAAGCATCTTTGAGCACAACTATCTCTTTACGTTCATGCACAGTCCTGCCGATAATGAATAGTAGGCAAAGGCGATAAGTTTGACTGACAAAACAGTATATTCCATCACCCCTAAAAATAAGGGTAGTATATATCGCTTAAATCACGCAGTTACCCATTGCCTATACTTTTCAAGTTATTTCTATATCAATTTTCTGATAGGTCCTCTCCAGAGAGAGGATGTTCTTTTCATCAAGAATCATCCTAGAGCTTTATAAAAATCAGCGATGCAAACGCATAACAGATACGCAGCTATGATAACAACTTATTGACGTTTTTGCTTACCTCAGATAAGACGGTAGAAACGATATTTTAATCTCACATTGAGAATACCAGTCTTGTAGGTTGACTACAGTAAATAATCGTTACGAATCAGTTAATGCAATGGATGATAGATCATGTTTAGTTTTTCTAGATAGCTGTAGAGTAGATTTTTCATGGAATATTATAGCTATATTATTGAAAACATTTATGAAATTAATCAGCAGGATACCCCGACATCTTCAAGAACTCCTTGTATAAAAATAAGCATAACTTCCAGCAAACGGATAATACAGTTAATCTATATTTTAATTAGATATAACATACCTTAGTAATAAGATATTGTCAATAGAAAGTATCAATGCAGGTATACCACCTATCCTAAAAATAGGAAGATATTATATTCTAGCAACTAGATTTTGCAGTAATACTACGTCACACATCTATCCACTTGGCAATATTAAGATAACATCTGATTTTGGAGGAGCTATCTGTTAACAATCTCAAAGTTACAGATAGCTGAATCTATTCAGATCAGTAAACATTTTATTTAACTAGGTAATTCTCAGGCAAAGAAAGAGGTAAATTTAGTTGATGCCTATATTCTTCACTATGATACACTTGATGATTTTAGTAAATCAATAGCCTTCCTTTAACTGCTTCTATCTCATCAACTTCATGCTTATCACTACCAGATAATCTTGCTATTAACTTACAGAGAGACGATAATATACATTGAATTTGCAGTTATCATCAGCGAATTATACTAACATCATAACTTGATGGAACTAGTTATAATGTTGATTAACAATTGCGGTTTGGCAGTAGGAAAGCAATAAGCCTATAACATAGGCTAAGATGTTAATGAGTAGTTGATTGATATTAAAATCAGGTTATAAACAGGTAATTATTGCTACTAATGGAAATAAATTACATAAAACCATAACAACGAGCTGTTAGTAACTAGCTTTCATTTCCACGAAAATAGTATTGTTTTTTTGAATAATATAAGTTTAACTTTAAACTAATTTTTATAGACTGCATGGAGTTTTACTATCTTAATACCTGATTAGAGTAATCCCTAATTGCACAACCAAACATATCAATACAGAAAATATCTTAAACTCTTTAACCAAAATTGAAATTATAGCTTTCAGGCCTTTTCTATTTATTTATTTAAAATGCTCCATCATAGTCACATTCATTTAAGAATAACTCAACGGGATTAAGTCAGTGTTCTATTTTAATCTCTGTATACAAAAAGATTAAATTCCTATTTTTCGGTAGCTAAACGTTTTTTCAGAGTAAAAAGGTAATCTGTGAATTTTTTGCCATTTTATATCTAAACAAGTACCGTACTTGCTTAAATAAGCCATGAGAGAGATACTTAGTTAAAATCACGTAAGAAGCATCAAATATTTTCTCTCTGTTAAAAGTTATCATTTTAATTCTGATAAAGAGCTCAAGATATTTTTCGCATTGATATATTTAGCTATATAATCAGAAATTAGGTAGTAAAACTTTAGTACAGTCTATAAAAGATTAATTCAAGTTTAAATCTGAATTATTCAATAAAAACCATATACTATCTTCCGGAAATTAATACTTATTATTTTTTCATTTAATTTACTTTTTTTTAATTTTTATAATCTCCTACAATCGTCATATTAAATAAATATTCTTAAAAATGGAGCATCCATGAATACCACCAATTATAGTAAAGTTATTATTTTAGGATCTGGCCCCGCTGGCTATACAGCAGCTATTTATGCCGCCCGAGCAAACTTAAATCCAGTATTAATTACCGGTATGCAACCAGGAGGACAATTAACCACCACCACCGAAGTTGAAAATTGGCCGGGAGATCATTCTGAGTTAATGGGACCAGCATTGATGGAACGGATGCTACAACATAGTAAAAAATTTACTGCAGAAGAAAATATTATTAATGATCACATTCATAAGGTTGATCTAAAGCAACGGCCGTTTCAACTGACTGGCAATAACGGAATATATAGTTGCAATGCGCTTATTATTGCTACTGGTGCCTCAGCTCGATATCTGGGTTTACCTTCTGAAAAAGCCTTTAAAGGTCATGGTATTTCTACCTGTGCTACTTGTGATGGCTTTTTCTATCGCAAACAAAAAGTGGCGATTGTGGGAGGTGGAAATACCGCTATTCAAGAAGCACTTTACCTATCAAATATCGCCTCTGAAGTTCATGTGATTCACCGACGTGAAATATTTCGTGCTGAAAAAATCCTTATTCAGCGGATGATGAAAAAAGTAAAAACTGGTAATATTGTATTACATACCAATTTTACTCTTGATGAAGTATTAGGTGATAATAGTGGTATCACTAGAATTAATTTACGTTCAACTCAAAATAATAATCTAGAGACCCTTTTCGTTACTGGCGTATTTATTGCTATTGGCCATACGCCAAATACAAGTATCTTTACTGATCAGTTAGTCTTAAAAAATGGCTATATCCAAGTCCAATCTGGAACTAAAGGTAATGCAACTCAAACTTCAGTTGAAGGTGTTTTCGCTGCCGGCGATGTCATGGATCATGTCTATCGTCAAGCGATTACCTCAGCAGGTACTGGTTGCATGGCTGCTATTGACGCAGAACGTTATTTAGAAGCATTAAACTAATAAATAAATGTTATAAATTATAATAATTTTATAAATTTCTTTATATTAGGGCCCCACGGTGGGGAATATAGAGCTTTTTTAGCTAAAAAATACCTCTAAATTTAATATTAGATAAAATTTAAGATCAAACTATTGTAATAATTAACTAATCACCGGTATATAAAAGTTGTCCCTATGAATAAACAAAAACAAACTGAACTGGTTAAATGGTTAAAACAACAATCAGCGCCAGCAAAATACTGGCTACGATTATCCATATTACTGGGAATTATTAGTAGCTTACTTATCGTTATTCAAGCCTGGTTTTTAGCTACTATTCTACAAAAATTAATTATAGAAAATGTAGCTCGAGAACAATTGCTCGTTCAATTTGCATTACTTATTTGTATATTTATTGTAAGAGCAATAATTAATTTTATACGAGAAAAAATTGGATTTATTTGTGGAAAAATTATTCGTCAAAAGATCCGGAGCATGGTGCTAAATAAACTTAACCAATCAGGTCCTTTTTGGGTTAAAAATAAACCCGCTGGAAGTTGGGCATCGATTATTTTAGAGCAAATTGAGGAAATACAAAATTATTATGCTCGCTATTTACCACAAATATATTTAGCTGCCATGATCCCAATTATTATTCTAATTCCAATTTTTGCGATTAACTGGACTGCTGGTTTAATTTTATTGATTACCGCACCTCTAATCCCCTTATTTATGATATTAGTTGGGATGGGCGCTGCTGATATTAATAGGCGAAATTTTATTGCTTTAGCTAGATTAAGCAGCAGATTTCTTGATCGCTTACGTGGACTGGATACCTTAAGACTTTTTTTCCGTGCCAGCAAAGAAATAAAAGCTATTAAACAAGCAACTGAAAAATTTCGTAAAAGAACCATGGAAGTCTTACGGATAGCATTTCTTTCTTCAGCAGTGTTAGAATTCTTTATATCAATTTCTATCGCCATTATTGCAATTTATTTTAGTTTTTCTTATTTAGGCAAATTACATTTTGGTAGTTATGGGATACCAATTACCCTTTTTGCTGGCTTTTTATCTTTGATACTTGCACCTGAATTTTTTCAGCCACTACGTGATTTAGGTACTTATTACCATGCTAAAGCGCAAGCAGTAGGTGCAGCAGAATCTTTATTTACATTATTATCCAACATAGAACAACCGTCCCCACAACAATCACAAAACAATCAGCTAATAACATCAGATCAGCAATTAATCATCATTACCGCACAGCAGCTAGAAATTTTTTCTCATGATAATCTACGCTTGGCTGGCCCATTAGATTTTACCATATTGTCAAACCAGCGTATTGTTTTAGTTGGTCAAAGCGGAGCTGGCAAAAGTTCATTATTAAATGTATTACTTGGTTTTCTACCTTATCGTGGCTCATTAACGGTTAATGGAATCGAGCTTAAGAATCTCGATATGACTAATTGGCGCAAACAGCTTAGCTGGATTGGTCAAAACCCACATTTACCTGCACAGACCATTATTGAAAATATACGTCTCTATTCACCTGAAGCTTCCGTATCAGCGATCAATATTGCAATGGAAAATGCTTATGTAACTGAGTTTACTAAGCAACTACCAACAGGAGTTAATACTAAAATTGGCGAAAATGCTTCGCGCTTATCCGTTGGACAAGCACAACGGATTGCTGTTGCTCGCGCATTATTAAACCCCTGTCATCTTCTTTTACTAGATGAGCCTACAGCAAGCCTTGATATAAAAAGTGAGCAACATGTGATGACATCACTTAATATGGCCTCTACTAAACAAACAACCTTACTGGTTACACATTTATTAGCAGAAGCTGCTGCATACGATCAAATATGGGTAATGGAAAATGGTTTAATTATTGAACAAGGCACATATAGAAAGCTAAGCCAAATTAAAGGAGCTTTTAGCCGTCTCCTCTCTTATCATACAGAAGAAATATAATATGCGTGTACTACTTCATTTTTTTACGCTATATCGTCGTTATTGGTTACCACTTAATATTGGTATTATATTAACTATTGTTGCGATACTAGCAAGTATTAGCCTACTGAGTTTATCGGGTTGGTTTTTATCTGGAATGGCACTTGCTGGTACTACTGGATTATATAATTTTAATTATATGCTAATAGCAGGAGGCATTCAAGGGTTTGCAATTATCCGCACTACTAGTCGTTATGCTGAACGATTAATTAATCATGATGTGACTTTTCGTATCTTAGCACATTTAAGGATATTTATATTTCAAAAACTATTTCCGCTATCACCTAGCGGTATCTCACATTATTGTCAAGGAGATATCCTTAATCGTCTCTTAGCTGATGTCAAAAGTCTTGATCACTTATATTTACGAGTAATTTCTCCTATCTTTGCAGCTTTAATTATCACTATTTTGCTCATCTTGGCGTTAATTATATTAGACTCATTTCTTGCCTTTATTCTTGGCATAATTATGCTGTGTTTGTTGGTTATCTTACCTTTTTTCTTTTATCAAGCTGGAAAATCTATTGGATATGATCTCACTATATTTCGTAGCCAATATCGCGCTTGTTTAATCAATATTATTCAGGCACAAGCAGAGCTAACTATTTTTGGCGCATTACCTCGCTTTCAAAAAATATTAACTGATCTAGAATCTAAATGGCTAAAACGCCAACAACAGCAATCTAACTTAATCGCACTATCACAATCTATTATGATTTTTGTATCCGGTTTTACCGTAACCTTACTAATGTGGATAACGACAACTGGTGTTGGTGAGCAACATAAACCAGGTGCACTTATTGCCCTGTTAGTTTTTTGTACCTTAGCTGCGTTTGAAGTTTTTTGGCCGATAGCTATTGCATTTCAATATTTAGGACAAGTTATTACTTCAGCAAATCGCTTAATGGAATTAATTAATCAGAAACCAACCGTAATATTTCCAGATTCAGATGTAATGATCAGTAATCAGGTTGACATTAAATTACAAAGAGTGTACTTCAGTTATCCACAACAGAAACAAGCAATTTTACAAAATATCTCTTTTACACTCAATGCCGGTAAACATATTGGACTACTAGGTAAAACTGGCTGCGGTAAATCTACCTTATTACAATTATTAACGCGTGCATGGGATGTTAGCTCAGGTCAGATCTTAATAAATGATCATCCAATTAATTACTATAATGAGAAAACATTACGTAAATTAATGGCAGTAGTACCACAGCGAACATATATTTTTAGTGATACCTTACGTAATAATTTATTAATAGCAAAAGATAATGCAAGTGATACTTTACTGATAGAAGTATTAAAACAAGTAGATTTATATAGCTTGATTAAAAATCAAGGGCTCGATAATTGGATTGGGGAAGGAGGCCGACAACTTTCAGGGGGTGAGCAACGGCGATTAGGTATCGCAAGAGCCCTACTTTATGATGCACCAGCAATTTTATTAGATGAGCCAACTGAAGGATTAGATGTAAAAACTGAAAAACAGATACTAATTCAGTTACAGCAACACTGCTGCAATAAAACCTTGTTAGTTATTACACATCGATTGCAGAGTCTAAAAAAAATGGATCAAATATATGTGATGGATAACGGAAAAATTATTGAATACGACCAATCAATAAAAAATTTTTATTTTTATAATTAAAAGGGGTGCTATTTCAATATAGCACCAAGTTTAATAAAACTAATATAATTATAAAATTAATTAAGACTATTATATGTTTCATTTTGATGATGAATCTTCTATCTTTCCAATGCATAGAATATACTTTATATGAACTAAATAACTTATTACTAGCATTCGACGGTAATCATCTAACTGTTAGCAGCTTACCAGCTACTTATTATGAAAGGAATTACTTTAATTTAATTCAAGAGAAATCCAATTATAATAGTGATTGACCAGATCCCCACGTGCAGCAACTATTAGTGGCAGAAATTCACTTTAACCAAACAAAAAGAATAAAGAAAACAACTTATACTATAAAATTAAATCATGACGTTTAACAGGCCATTCTGCAGGCTGTGCAAAATGGCAAGAAGAAATCTATTGGATCACACTCAACAAATAATAGCAGTTTATACTACTTTACATCAATTTATTATTGTTCATTCTGCTCTGTCCAAGTTTAGTAGTAAAAATAAAAATTAATTAGTAATTATATAGCATTAATGAGCGTTAATGTTAATAAAATTTTTTGTGGGTAATCGATATTTAATCATGTTAGTTCTAACGACTTTAAACATGTACTTATTTCTTTTTATCAGTATTTTCTGCATTTTAATAGTAAAGTATTTTACTATTAAACAATTAATGCATGCACCGTTTCTTTAGACATAAAAGAAATGCGCACTCGGATACAATTTTTAAATTGTCTCATGAATATTATAATAACCTATCTATAAAAGATGTTCACTAACTCAAATTATAAATTCATCAATTCATCTAATCAATTCATCTAATATAAAAAAACTAATCACTCTGGAGATTAACTCAAAAATATTTTTCTATCCAAACAAAAGCAACAGAGATAGCTGATTTAACATTAATATGAAGATATAAGTAAACAAGACTCTTCATGCTATTCAAAACTAAGTTAGTTAGTTTTTTGTGACATTATTTTATTTTATTTTATCGTTCATATTGTTTAAATCGTATACTTGTTATATATTTTTATATATCAAACTTTAATACTGTAATTTATACTTTTTAATAAAAAGTAACTTTAAATTCTATGCTATCTTATATAAGGAGAGTTTTCGGCATTATTTTGCCCGTAAAAATTTGATGATCAACTTAGAGGATTAAATGGCTAAAGAAGATAATATTGAAATGCAAGGTATAGTACTAGATACTTTACCAAATACCATGTTCCGTGTTGAACTAGAAAATGGACACGTAGTTACTGCGCACATTTCTGGTAAAATGCGTAAAAATTATATCCGTATTCTAACGGGCGATAAAGTGACTATCGAATTAACACCTTATGATTTAAGTAAAGGCCGAATTATCTTTCGCAGCCGTTAATTACTTTTCTTTTTTCTCTATTATCAAAGACGATTGGAATATTGTTTATGGTTATAAATCTAACTATAATTAAATTATTGCATCTTTCAGTTTAGTTTTATGTATACCTTTTTATAAAAGGTTAATTATTAGTCTTCTTATTCAGATAGATCTGAATAACCACTAGTAGATTAACAACTAACAAAATAAAAGTTTTTTAGATAATGGTTTCTTTATATTATTCTGGATTACTCTTGGCGTCAACCTAGCTTAATTATAGCCTTAATTATAAATTCATTAATCTGCTATATTACTCATTTTAATTGAGATACCTTTTTTATTAAGTTGATTTAATCACTTAATAATATAGCTGTTAACAACTTGAACAGTAATTTTTAATTTTAAATCGTTAAACTAAAAAATGCTATTTAATTGATCGCAAAATTCAGGTGCAAAAATTTGTTTTATTTCTGATAATGCATCGGCACTATTCCTGTCCGATAAAACTAATCGATTTACATTATATTTCTTTTACATCTAGATTAGTTAGTAATCATCAACAAGACAATATTACAAAATTATCCTTGAGGACATTATTATTGGTTAAAGTATCCATTATCCGAATTATGCTCTATTTCTGGTTTATTGGATTTCAGAAATACTGCCTGTATTCTGCTGATTCAGCTTGAGATGATTTCAATAACAGAGAGAGATAATATAGGATAAAAATTTTATTCTACAGATATCCGAAAAACTAGATATTACCGTAAACTATTTCATGAACACATTCATAATTCTACTAGAAATCTGATAGCACCGCTATCGAGCGTGAGATCAAAGCTCATGCTACAATCAACATGTTTAACGCTGCTTTGCCATCGTCCGTAACAATTATATTCATACAGCAAACCATACAATAGAAACTGATATTGGCAATATTCAGATTAAAGTTTCTAAGACCAAATAGATCACAGTGGTAATGAATATGTTTCAATATCTCGTGTTTCTATCGCCTTATCTAAGCATGCAAAAACAGCAAAGAGTTTATTACCATACCTGCGTATCTATGAGATATCTGCATTGCTTATTTTTATAAAGCTCTAGGATAATTCTTGGTGAAAAAGAGATGATTTCTCTACAATAATATAAGAAGATTGAAATAGGAATCACTTGAATAACATTGGCATTAGTGCTTGCGTAATTTACGCGATACGAGTTACATTTATTTCTGGACTAATGATAGCATATCCTGTCCTGCTAGAAAGGTGATTATCTTTACCTTTTTCTAAAAATCCACAGTACTGTTGCATGGACAAGGACCTAGGCTGGAGTTGAAAATTGTTATGGAGAGTCAAAAGAAAACTGGGCATAACTTTTAAATGACTCCTGAGTGCTGAACTTAACTGTATCTTCCAGGTTTGCTAGAGAAAGTTGGTCTTTTAGTTTTTGGAATACAATGAAGAAAAATATTTCTTGGAGATATGGTATAAACTTGTTAGATACACAAAATAGCTAATATGTTAGCGTTTCACTTACCAAAGGTATACACCGAAAATTAAGGATAATTATAGAAAATAAACTAAGAGACCATAATGCTACTGATAAAACCCTTAATGTTTTATTATAAAGGTTTTTAACAAGTACTAAAGCAATGAAAAAACTAGAAAAAGATAGAGAAGGGATGCTAGCTAGCATGCCCTGATTCCCAGTCAGCGTACTTATGGCGTCATAAGAACGACAAATCCCGATTTAAATTTGGTTTTAGAACAGTTTAGAATACGAAGAGATGATGGCAAAAACACTATAGTTCAAAAAACAACTATTTTAATAATATTAAAACTATTACAGTCTGTTCAGAAAAGCTAGAACCGGCTTAAGAAAGTTTACCTTAACTTCTGGTGATAAAGAGCATCCAATTCAAAGATCAAAAATAGATTTATTAGGAATCAGGATCGAATGTAGCCTGATTACCATAGACAAGATTTACTAATAACTCTTACAGAGCAATAATTAGAAAAGGTTATTGATTTCTTTACAATAAAATTTATAGCCACGTTTGTATTTTAATTGTTCTGTTTTCAAATAAGCTTCTCCAGCTTAGATAAATTTTATAAAAAATAATCCTACATCATGAAATCTATTCAATCATTCTTATAATCAATTGATATAATTATTCAATTTTTAATATAGATTTTCTTAGTAATAACTCCATGATTATTCAACTTTATTAGTAGGCGATGGTAACTAATTTCATGCTTGCTAGTAAAGCTTTTATAGCATTTAGTTTCATCTGAACTAAAGATAGACTCTTATCGATGATCGGCTTAAAAAGCTGAGTAATACACTCTCTACATTAAACTTTTTAAGAATCTCATCGCAACATGATCCTGATATCCTATCAATCTTTAGCGATTAAAACTACGATTCGTTCTTTTTTTACCTACTCCTTTAACCGTATTTCTAGCTTTACTATATAAGATATAAATACTTCTCTTTAAAAGATTAGAGGAAAATATTTCCTCGATTTTAACAAAAGTACTTAATGTATTTATGTTGGCTATCATTGTTGAAGCAAGAAAGGAATAATGCCCATCTAAACGCTGTTTTCAAATCAATCCCTGTCTTTATTTTTCTGACTCTCCATAAAGTCAATTTATTCAACATACATCCACAGATAACTAAATAATTTATCCTTATGATATAGTTTCATTATAGAACTTCTAGTAAGAAGTTAAATATTTTCCTGGAATTTGGGGATTTTATAACAATATCACTGAGCCTAATGAATTTTCTTAGCGGGAGAAGTATGTTCATTGTAATAATATTGGCAGGATAAAGTGGATTGAGTTGATTCAATGCATGAATTGAGATTACTAACAGATTATCACAGAACTAACTAATGAAATATAGTTTTATTCTGGAATGAGACTAAAGAAAGAGTCTTTTGATCTGTATAACTATTTTTTCATCGAAACCTCTGTAGTAAAAATTTTTCTTACAATATAAGAGATTTCTATTGGTTATCTTTGCTAAGATAACCAAATAACATCTTTTTTTGTTAAAAATATTCCTCTCGTCATATCAACTTCATTTCTACTAATACGCTTAATAAGGTTAATATCACTATATTTCGCTCATTACTTTTATTACTTTTTCTAATAATTGCAACATCAAAATTAATATCAATACTAAAATTTTCTGCTAATACAATAGAGAATCCTTTTACCGCATTTTTAATAACCTTCTGTTTATTTTAATTAAAACCTGTAATACCAATAATCATCACTTTACATATTATTATTACTCTGCAGTAATATTGCGTACCTTCTAAACGAATAAAATCAATAAAAATATTAAATTTATCTAATATTAATCAGATAATTACTAATTATAATATTTAAAATGCCAACACTTAACTAATTTATCGACCTCAAGTACCTACAATACTTGAGTTTTTTCTAACACTATTCCTAAAACAACCCTATCCCTGTTGTAAAATCGCTTTGATTAGTTTACGGCCATTGGCAACTCAATCATCAGTATCAACGATACCGATACGAAATATGAATTAATTATATTTTCTATCTCGATTAAAAATATATGGAAACACCTTAAGTTCAACAAGATTAATATTCATTCTAACCTAACCCTAGCCCTAACCCGCCCTAGAAACGTAACCCTCAGTAATAAAAAAGTTATTATAGTTGATTTAACTAGTAGAATAAATTTCTATGCTAAAATAATTTAATTAAATCCCAAAATAGCTATTATTTTATAATATATTATATTTGCTTGATTTCAACACGCAGCTCTTTTGGTATTTTAAAAATAATATTTTCTTTATGACCAGAAAGTTCAGTTATTTTACTAGCACCTAAAATCTTTAGACGTTCAATAACCTGACAAACAAGAATATCTGGTGCAGAAGCACCAGCAGTCAGACCAATAATCTGCATATTTTTCAGCCAATGTTCTTGAATATCAGCAGCAGAGTCAATCAGGTAACTAGGTTTACCTGCTCTTTGTGCTAATTCAACAAGACGATTGGAATTAGAAGAATTTTTAGATCCAACAACTAATACAATATTAGCCTTATTAGCCAATTCACGTGCCGCTTCCTGACGATTGCTTGTTGCATAACAAATATCATCTTTACGTGATCCAATAATATTTGGGAAACGAGTATTTAGTGCATCAATAACATGAGTTGTATCATCAACTGATAAGGTAGTTTGGGTCATAAAACAAAGGTTATTTTCATCTTTTACTTGTAACTTCCAAACATCTTCAGGTGATTCAACCAGATACATACCGCCCGCTGAATTCTTATATTGCCCCATTGTTCCTTCTACTTCAGGGTGCCCAACATGACCAATTAAAATCGCCTCTTTACCTTTACGGCTAGCACGCGCAACTTCCATATGTACTTTAGTTACTAACGGGCAAGTTGCATCAAATAACATGGTTAGATTACGTTTCTTAGCTTCCTGCCGTATTGCTTGAGAAACACCATGTGCAGAAAAGATTAAAATAGAACCATCAGGAACTTCAGAAATTTGTTCAACAAAAATTGCACCACATTGACGTAAATTATTAACTACATAACGATTATGGACGACCTCATGACGAACATAAATCGGTGTACCATGAAGCGCTACTGCGCGATTAACAATACTAATCGCTCGATCGACACCTGCACAAAAACCTCGAGGATTAGCCAATAATATTTGCATTTTATCTTTTATAGTTCAAATTAATTTCTAAGATTTCAATATTAAAAATAATCTTCTGAGTTGTTAAGCATTAATTAAATCAATGATGATAAACTCTTCCCTTCACCGCAAAGTTACAATGCCTGGAATTTTATTACCATTTATCGTGCTAAATAATATGATGGAATCAACTTCAATCATCCCGACCTGAATAAAGTCTTTTGACATAATATGTTAGATCATATCTATTTTTGATTTACCAAAATATCATCTCCGTCCATAGTAAAAGTCTTTTCTTACCAAGAGTTAAATCAATTAATTACTTTCAACTGTTAGCGAGAGATTCTCTTTCGCTAATTCAAAAGAAGTGTTGACTTATCCTAATCATATGTTGAATATGAACTTGAACTATCTCAAGTTCAATTGTAAACTCACCAACACGGACTATTATCTACTTGTACTAAGTTAGTATGACCAATAAAAACCTATTGTTAGAAACAAATTAATCTGTTATCAATGTAAACAAACGATAAACTAAGATCCATTTGCTTTCTTATCTGTATTGATGAAGTTATCGAAAATAATGAGTACTGTACCAACACAAATCGTCATATCAGCAATATTAAATGTTGCCCAATGCCAGTCACCAACATAAAAATCAATAAAATCAACTACAAATCCATGTACTAAGCGGTCACACAAATTTCCTAATGCTCCACCAATAATTAATGCATAAGTAATATTACTCAATTTTTTGTTTACACTTTGGCGATACATCATCACTATAAGCACAAAACAAATGATAATAGCAACAAAGGCAAAGAACCAACGCTGCCATCCCCCTTTATCAGCTAAAAAACTAAATGCTGCACCTGGGTTTTGAGCATAAGCCAAGTTAAAATAAGGCATTAACGATATCGACTCATATAACTGAAAATTATTCAAAATTAGTTGCTTACTACCAAGATCAATAATTAATATTATAACCGTTAACCATAACCAGCGTAAGCCAGTATAGCAGATAAGATTTTTCATTAGGCAAACTTACGTATTTCACCGTTACCGGCTATGTTAGTAACACAGCGACCGCATAATTCTGCATACTCCGCCTCCTGACCAATATCCGTTGTATAATGCCAACAACGGGGACATTTATCACCTTCCGTCTGTTTGAAAGCAATTTTCAATCCACTCAGTTTACTATTCTGTGCCTGAACTGGAGTTTGGATAATATTAATTACTTTAGTCTTTGAAGTTAGCAATACAAAACGTAACTCATCACCTAAACGATTAAGTATTTCAGCCAGTTCTGTATCGACATATAAAATCACTGTGGCCTCCAATGAGCTATGAATAAGCTTTTCTGCACGTGCTTGCTCAAGAATTTTATTAACCTCACTACGAATAATTAATAGCTTATTCCAAAATTCATCATTAAGTGCTTCATTAATATCCAAACTAAATAAGCCAGAATAATATTCCTCAGTAAAGACATATTTAGCATGTTTACCAGGTAATTTTTGCCAAATTTCATCGGCTGTAAAAGAAAGGATTGGTGCAATCCAACGTACCAATGCTTCTACGATATGGAATAAGGCTGTCTGACAGCTACGCCGAGCTAAGCTATCGCTTTTTACTGTATATTGACGATCTTTTATAATCTCTAAATAGAAAGAACTCATTTCAACTGAACAAAACTGCATTAATCGCTGAACCACTGCATGAAAATCATAATTATCATAATGCATAATAATTTCCGCTTGAGCAGCTTTAGCCCGCCCTACTGCCCAGCGATCTAATAGCACCATTTGTTCTGGTTTAACTTGATGCAAGACAGGATCAAAACCGTTTAAATTAGCTAATAAGAAACGTGCTGTATTACGAATACGCCGATAGCTATCAGCAGAATGCTTTAAAATCTCATTTGAAACAGTAATTTCACTTGTGTAATCGGTTGAAGCAACCCATAGACGTAGAATATCAGCGCCTAAATCATTCATGACCTCTTGTGGACTAATGGTATTACCTAAGGATTTTGACATTTTACGACCTTCTCCATCAACCGTAAAACCGTGGGTTAATACTTCTCTATAAGGAGCTTTTCTTTTCATAGCAGTTGATAGGATTAAAGACGACATAAACCAACCACGATGCTGATCTAAACCTTCTAAATATAAATCAGTAGAATGACCTTTAAATTCAGGGCGAACATCAACAACAGCATAATGAGTAGAACCAGAATCAAACCAGACATCAAGTGTATCGAGAACTTTAACATAATCAGCTGCATCACTTCCTAATAGGACTACAGGATCAAGATCCCACCATGCCTGGATACCTGCTTTTTCAATATGTTTAGCGACTTTTTCAATCAATTCCAACGTACGCGGATGTAATTCTTCTGTTTGTTTACACATAAATAATGCCATCGGCACACCCCAGGTGCGTTGACGCGAAATACACCAATCTGGACGATTTATAACCATAGATTCAATTTGATTTTGCCCCCAATCTGGGATCCATGTGACACCCTTAATCTCTTTTAATAATTGCTCACGTAAACCGTTTTTTTCCATACTTACAAACCACTGAGATGTCACACGATAAATAACCGGTGTTTTATGCCGCCAGCAACAAGGATAACTATGCTGTAATATTTCTTTATGTAGGAGCGTCCCTTTTGCTAATAAAAGTTTAATAATTAACTTATTTGCTTTAAATATAAAAACACCATCTAAATCAGGGTAAGTATTAGGTAAATAACAGCCATTTTGACCAACTGGATTAGCTACTTCAAGTTTATATTTTTGTCCAATAAGATAATCATCTGGGCCATGCCCTGGTGCGGTATGTACAACCCCAGTACCTACGTCTAAAGTAACGTGGTTACCTAAAATAATAGGCACATCAAAGTTCATAAATGGATGATGAAAACGCAGCAATTCCAATTCAGAACCTTTTTTACACTGAGCTAAAATTTGCCACTCTGTAGCTACGATACGTTGCATTACTACTTCAATTAATGATTTTGCCAAAATCAAACATTCATTATTATTAACTTTAACTAATTGATATTCAAAATCAGCGTTAACCGCAATCGCACGATTTGCAGGCAACGTCCAAGGTGTTGTTGTCCAGATCACGGCTGAAACCGGTAAAGCTGATGATTTTATACCAAATTTACTATAAACAGCGTTAGGATCTACCGCGTTAAAGCGTACATCAATGGAAGGTGACGATTTATTATCATATTCAAGTTCCGCTTCCGCTAAGGAAGAACCGCAAGCAGTACACCAATGAACTGGTTTAGCACCTTTTACTAAATGGCCATTTTCAATCACTTTACCTAACGCACGAATAATATTCGCTTCAGTATTAAAATCCATAGTTAAATAAGCTTTCTCCCAATCACCAAGCACACCCATTCTGATAAAATCAGCTTTCTGACCTTTAATTTGTTCTTTGGCATATTTACGACATTTTTCATGAAAAATAGCTGCAAAAACCTTATTTTCAGATTTACCAGTAATTTGTTCAACTTTATGTTCAATTGGTAAACCATGGCAATCCCAACCAGGAATATATGGCGAATCAAACCCGGCTAATCCTTTAGATTTAATAATAATATCTTTGAGAATTTTATTAACTGAGTGACCAATATGAAGACTACCGTTTGCATAAGGAGGACCATCATGGAGTATGAAAATCTGTTTGCCTATTTTAGCCTGGCGAATAGATTGGTATAAACCTTCTTTATACCAACGGGCTAATATTTGTGGTTCTCGTTTAGAGAGATCGGCACGCATAGGGAAATCTGTTTCCGGTAAATTCAGAGTATTTTTATAATCATTCATTTAAATTCTCAGTTTTAATTTTTATTTAAATATTTTAATTATGAAGACTGGAAGAATTGTCTTGCAGCCATTATATCTTTACCGATTTGTTGTCTTAATTCATCAATAGAAGCAAATTGCTTCTCATTTCGTAATTTCTTACGTAATACAATATCAATATGACACCCATATATATCTATATGCACATCTATTAAATGAACTTCAATTTTCTGATCTACCCCATTCAATGTTGGCCGTGTGCCAATATTTGCAACTGCCTGAAATGGATAATCGGCTAAACCATATACTTCTACCACATAAACGCCTTTAAGAGGCATAACTAAACATTTAAAAGATATATTTGCAGTAGGGAATCCAATCGCACTACCAATCTGGCGACCATGAACCACTCGACCACTTAATCGATAAGGATGTCCCATAAGATTCTCAGCAAGGATAAGATCATCACTTAATACTGCTTCCCTAATAGCAGTACTACTAACTCGCTGTCCAGCGTTACAAAAACTTTTAGTATTAGCCACCTCAAAACCATACTCCTCTCCTGCTTTGCAAAGATATTTAAAATCACCCTGTCTATTTTTACCAAAGTGAAAATCATCGCCAATTACTAAAAATTTAACCCTCAATTTTCTTACCAACAATTGTGAAACAAAAGCTTCCGGTATCAATGAAGCAAATATGGGATTAAATTTAATGCACAGTAAATAATCAACATCATATTCAATAAAGTATTTTACTTTATCACATAAACGCGTTAAACGTGCTGGTGCATTTGCGCCCAAAAAAAATTCCAATGGTTGCGGTTCAAAAATCATGACCATCGTTGGTGCTCCTCCAAGACGCTGACTCTCATGTTTTAAATGTTTTAATAATTCATGATGTCCTCGATGAACAGCATCAAAATTGCCAATAGTCAATACACAACCATGATGATATGTGCTAATATTATGTATACCACGTACTAAATTCATAATCAGCTCAATATATTAAAAATTGCTAGATTATACCGTTTTATTATCTTGAAGATTAAGTCATTATTTGATTAATCTTTATAAGAAAGATGATAAATGATTCTTTTTATCAGTAAAACTGATACTTAATTTAATCATTTTTTTATAATTCATTCTACTTTTACATTTAAAATTCTTTACTCACTTAGTAAACTAATAAAATTTTTTATTATCACAAAAAATCATATTTCTATATATGATGCTTATTTACACAAATTTATATAAATTAATTGACAAATGAAGGCTAAAAAGGCATTCTTCATTAGCCTATAGAGATTGTACTCGATAGAAAAAATATTTAGGAGTTTAGACCTTGGCTAATATCAAATCAGCTAAGAAACGTGCTATACAATCAGAGAAACGCCGTCAACATAATGCTAGTTGTGGTTCTATGGTGCGTACTTTTATTAAAAAAGTTTATGCTGCTATTGCTACAGGCGATAAAGAAGCAGCACAAAAAGCATTTAATAATATGCAACCTATTGTTGATCGCTATGCTAGCAAAGGCTTGATCTATAAAAATAAAGCTGCACGTCATAAAGCAAATTTAGTAGCACAAATCAAATCAATGTAATTTATTTTAATTTTTTAAAAACCTGGCTTAAGCTGATTTTTATGGCTATTGAAATAACTCTTATTGTTTATATAATATTGATTAAATAATCCAAAAATCTTTTTATAGACACATTTCTACTGTTAGGTACTGGATCATACATCAATAATGTAACATATTACTCTTCTTTTACTTTATTCATAAAAGCAATTTCAACAATTTCATTATCTAAAAAATACCGCTAGCGTATAGAGAGTAATGACGCGAATATATTGCATTATAATATATGTTAAATGCTTTCATCAATTATGTATTATTAAACTTACCTAGAATTTCTACCCTATAAATTATTATTTTAGATTAAAAAAGAAACTAAGATAGAACATCAATACGTAAATCAATAATCACTATTTTTCTAAGCATAGAAAAGAAAATTTCTCCGGTATTAGTGGTTTACAACAGAAAATTAATGCTACATTATCTAAGATTGACAGGATATAATTCATTCTTATTAGAATAAATTAACCTGGCAATTAAATATAATCATATCTAACTTATCTTGATTTAATTGCTCCAATAAAGCTCGTACATCAATTTAAAACAGCGTAAATATTGGATCCGCTAATACTCAATAATAGCGGTTTCAAGAACGCAGCTTAGATATTATTTAGCTAAAACACTAGCAACACCAACATCAAATAACAAATTCGTTTATAACTATAATTAACAATATTTAATATTCCCTGCTTAACATAAATATTTTATTAGTCTAACAGAAACCAACTTCTCTAGTTCTAACGGAATCAGATCTCGGCTCTACCTACCTTTTAAATAATTTACCATTCAAACGTTCTTCTAATCTATTGATCTAATCTGTTATTTTTAAGCATTAAATAAAACTTTTTAGTTGCATTAACTACCGACTCCCCTCTCTTTACAATGATGTCAGAAGTAATAAAGATTATTAAAATTGAAATGCAACATTCTAATATCAATCTCTTTTATTACCACTAATAACTATTTATATATGTTATCTTCTGAACATCAGAAGATAAGTGATCATTTTCTTCACTTAAATAAACACTCGCACTACAAATAGAAATATTGTATCGCTAGCATCAAAAGAATATTTATATCACATAAATATAATTTATAACTAACTTTATCCTGCCTAATTAGCAGTTTTAGTGCTAATTGCTTTTTTTGGTAAAACGCTGTTCAATAATATTAATCCTAATATTGCTGCTATCGTCGAACCAATAAGAATCCCAAACCGTGCATAAGTACTAAAATTATCTAAACCTTTAAATGCTAAACTAGCAATAAAAATTGACATAGTAAAACCAGTACCACAGAGTACTGATACAGCAAATATCTGCTTAAGGTTAATTTTAGCGGGTAATTTCGCAATGCCTAATTTTAACGCTAACCAACTAAATAGAAAAATACCTACTGGTTTACCAATTAATAAACCTAATGAAACACCGATCAGTAAACTACTAGCAAAATTAGTTAAGGTAAGACCATTAAGTTGTATACCTACATTAGCAAATGCAAATAATGGTAAAATTAAATAAGCAACCCAAGGATGTAAAAGATGTTCTAATTGTTCAGAAAGTGAATTATTTTGACTCCCTTTAAGTGGTATTAAAAAGCCCAGAATGATACCTGCTAATGTTGTATGGATACCTGATTTTAAAACACAAATCCATAAGATAATTCCAACAACTAAATAAGCAGATGTATTTTCAATTTTACGCCAATTCATCCATGTTAATACTAACAGAGAAAGCATAGTTAATCCTAGTGATAGTATAGAAACAGATTTAGTATAAAAGAGAGCAACAATAATAATTACACCCAGATCATCAATAATTGCCAACGCAAGTAGAAATACTTTCAACTCTGTTAGTACACGTTTACCTAAAAGCGCCATAATACCCAGTACAAATGCAATATCTGTCGCCGTTGGGATCGCCCAACCCTGCCTGGTAATTTCATGATTTACATTAAAAAACAGATATACTAAAGCAGGTAATAGCATACCTCCTACAGCAGCAATAATAGGGAATATTACTTTATCGCGACCCGCTAATGAGCCTTCTATTAGTTCTCGTTTAACTTCCAGGCCAACAACTAAAAAGAAAATGACCATTAAACCATCATTGATCCACCATAAAAACGGTTTATCAATATTTAATGTACTGATTTTTAGGGAAATGGAAATATTAAGAAATTGCTGATAAATACCTTGTAATGGGGTATTGGCTATAATTAAAGCTAAAATAGCAGCAATAATTAACAGCACTCCACTTGCTGCCTCTAACTTTAAAAACTGTCGTATAATTGCTGTCATTACTATAACCTCTGCGTTAATTATCTCCAATTAATTTTATGCTAATACCATACAATTTAAAAAATTATTTTTAGCAAAAAATTACGTATGCTAGGCATCACTAACTATATAGACGGTATTTATCAGTTAAATATTTAAAATTTGGTTAACATTTAAAAACAGTTAATTAATCTTGATACTAAAAAGTAGGTAATAAAACTCAATATATACATCACTTCGCATGGATGTAAGGAAGCTAGGTTGCGGTCAAAGATACTTTATCAAGAATTAAAAATTAAACTAGACCAAACTTCTATGAATGACCTCGAGTGTATGACTTAACCGTATCTCTAGGCTTTCTACGGAGAAATGGGTTCAATTAGCTTTTGGAATATGTGCAATAGGCAAAAAGATATTCCTGGATATGTGGCACCAACGCATTAGCTATACAAGTAACTAATGTGCTACACTTTTACACTCGTAAAAGGTATGCAGCACCGAAAGTTAAGAGTAAGTTTGCTGTGTGGCTCCTCTATTTGGATAAGAGATAGCTATGATGCTGCTAATAAAGCTATTGATATTTTGTCGAAAAGGTTTTTCAGCAAAGCTTCTCCTGTAGCAATAAGAAGCTTAAAAAACAAGAAGAACGGGCTGAGCATTCTGTACTTTCCTATCAGCACACTGGGGCATTAATAAGAATAATGAATTCAATTGAATTAACTTTTGTGAGTATGAGGCTTTGAAGACGATCCCGCAAAACGATGCGCTTCGAGAAAACAAACTTTCAATGCTTATTTAAACTGGTGTCCCCTAGTCTGCTTAAAAAGTTTAAACAGGCTAAATAAGGAGATAATCTTATCTGACTATGCTGATAAACAACGTCTAAAACAACGTCTAATCTAAGATATAGAAAACAGATTTATGAAACATTAGAGAAAAGATCTATCTATTCTAGATTAGATATGCTAATAATTCTTATTATTCTATTATTATTTTAATAGAAAATCAAGATTCTAAGAATTATATTAATAATATATTGTGCAACAAATTATTAGTATAGGGTATAACTGTCAATAGAAAGAATAAAATGACATATAAGTATGATTTTAATATTCGCAGACCTACTCTATTAATACCAAAAAATGTCTCGGCGTAACAAATAAATCCTAATCCCCATCTAACAAGATGTATCTCTTATCTAATAAAAAATAAAGATAATCATTTATGCTTAGGCTATTTATTTTTGGGGCAAAGAACGCCATAAGAATAGTATAGTTTTAAATGAGAATATAATGAACAAAACAACTGTAACTCAGGAAGAAGGGAGGAATAATAGGAATAAATAAAAATACACTAACTAATTGATATAAGTTTAAAACTATTAATTACTAACATAAAATCCGTACAAAAAGAAAAATCGCCTTATTTATTTATAAAATAATTTTATATTGAAGTTATTAAATTTGATCAATACTTTCGTCGAGAGCGAAATTGATGTCATCAGGAGCAAAAATATCAATTTTAATGTACTAAAATTTAAACAGCAGTTATATAACGCCATGCAGAAAAAGAATTAAAGATCACTTAGGAAAGTGGACAAAATAATCTCAGAATAGTTGAACGACAAAAGGAAATTTGAATTATGAGGAATAGTAAAATTAGATGATTTTCCTAATATTATATTTAACAAAGCCTGTTTGAGATAAATTTAAGAAAAGGTTAACAAAAAATATTTAGATAATGAATATAGGTAGACTTAATTTTTAGTTACTACATTTCAGTAGAACCAATTAAAAGATTTTACAGAAGTAAAATATCTAGTACTATTAAAAAATAAAATAGGCAAAAACAGTGTAAGATTGAAAAGTAAAGCTCAGTCAGAAAGAAATAAGGAATATAAATACCGATTATAAAAAAGAAATTTTTATTAAAAAAAATTATAACATTTAGTATTATTAAAATCAATAAATGAGATCCGTTGAAAGAGATTAAAATGGATAGGAAATCACCTGTTATTAAGCTTTCATTGGCTAAAAACGCATTAGATGGTTAAAATTGAATGAAAAAGAAAAATTAATTAATGAATCTTCTGAACCACCTAGATCAATGGTTAAATTTGTGTTTTACAATGCGCTTGTATCAACCTAATATCATTAATTTAAGATGATTACAAATTGATATACAAAAATTGCACTGATAGAACCAGAAAATAGAAAATTGAAAACTCTATAAGAGTAGTTGAAAACGATACAGATTGCTGTATTCTGATTCGACAATTGAATAATTATCTAAATGAGTATTCGTACATAGAATATCAGTAAACAAGCTAATGTCTTACAAAAAATTTAATTAGAAAAATGCAGATCGATCCTAATATAAAATAGGAGACTAGTATTGAAACGATCCGGAATAAAAATTTTTGTCTCTATGATCTAAGAACATACATAGAAAGCAGTTAGTTAATTCAATCTGTTGTTCTTACCTATGTTCTACAAGAAATATGTTGATTGTAATTAGTCGAATTGTTAAGGTAATATGCATATTTAGCACATAATTATATTGCATCTTACTGAACACGATAAGCATATTAACGGTATTTTGATAAAAAATAAAATCTTAAATCATGCTACAAATTTATTCCAGTAAAATATTAAAATACTGACATCATCTAATCTATTAGTCTTATTAAGCATTTCATATAGAATTCTAACCTATTATCTATGCCTTAAAATAAATATAACTTATTGTTTTAACACATAAAAATTATTTAATTCAGTTTAAACATTCTATAAGTAAAAAGAATTTTATATGTTATATAATGTTATTTTATAACATAACATTTTACCATTAACGACATCCGTAATGGCAGGAATATCTTCATTTCCAATAAGATCAAAAGAATTAAGCAAAAATAATAAAAATATTACGTATTGCAAGTCGTCAATCATCATAGTTTCAGGATCCTTGGATCTGAAATTTCCTATTTAGAAAAAAGATTTCTGTTTATAATTATCATAAAAGATAGCACTCATAAATTCCTTTTACTAGGAGATCATTTTAAGCAATTCTTTGCAGAAGGAACCATAAAAACCCTCTCTGCTAATTTCATTATGTCAAAAATATCTATTGCTGAACACGCTACAGCTATAAAATAGCTATTTAAGATTACATCAATATTTAAAAAAATATGAAAATCGTTTTTATGACAAAATAATCAATAGGCTGACAACTAAATATTAAATAGTAGATAAATTGATCCAATTATATCTGATAAGAAAATAAACAACCATTAAGATCAAATGTATTCTTGCAAAGCTTGCAGAACGTTGAGTAAATACAAAGGCAAATAAAGTTAGAGCTAAACCTTCATGCTGTATTCAATTTTAGGATTATTTGCAGAAAACAATCCAGATAACATTAACAGAGAAACTATTCACAGGCTTAACTGAAATCTGCAGCAATGGTCATTCCTCCAGAGTAAAAACGTGTAAATAAAGCGCTTTTGGATCATTTTTTCTCATGGGTGGAAAGAGGATCTAAGCAAGCTATTATGATTGGTTGTTATAATAAAATCAATCCACCCATTCATCTAGACTTTGCTCAATTAATTCTGCTGCATACCTTTTTATCATTGGGCAAATCTCCTGCCTGTTAAAAACAACTACCAATACTCATATCAATGGGATAAAAATAAAATTCTTAGAATATCCTTAACATATCAAAAATAGTAATTTCTATTTTAGCCCCACTGTGAAATAAGAACGTCATTGAGATTCTGAAGTAGCAGAAAAATATCTAAACGCGTATTTTTTAGAGCAATACAAATAAGGGCATTTACTATTCACTGAACATACAGTAAATAACTCTGTAAATTCTGTAATTTTATATTGATTTTAATAAATTTATAGCAAGATATATTCACTGTATCTTTAAAATTCTAGAAGAATATTGCTATTAGTACAAAAATGCGTAATAGACTTCAAAATCAAAAAAGGCCAGACATATCTAACGATACATTACGATAGGTATTGATTCTTTAAGATAAAAACGAGAAATACTTGAACAGTGAGAAAAATACTTATTTTATAATGGATATAATTTTTTATAGATTAGTTATTAGCTATGAACCCCCTTCCTAATAGATGAGAAATCTAGGACCTTATTTCACTAGTAATATTATTTTGCGGATACAAAATAAAAAAGTATATAATTAATAAAAGTAGGCATAACTGCTATACAACAACTGGATTTATGGGTCCCCTTTTCCCACTAATAAAAAAATAAAAATCTTTTATAAAAAGAACGCTTACTATTAAAATAGTCTCAAATTTTTCAATTTATTTCTAGTTGGTTTTTTATTATCCTGATTATGCAAGTATCAATGGTAATCATTAAATACAATACAGTCTGGTTTCTATCGTTTATCTGTTTTCTCACGAAACCCGTAATATTCAGATTAAAGCTATATAATTAATATCAGTCTATAACTTAGATTTCTTAGTAGCTTTATAGATATGACTTAATTACTTAGAAAGTAATATCTTATCTAAAAATTTATTTTAAATTAAATTTTGCCTGCTCATTGCCATATTTTCTGTATAAAATTAATAATCAATAATTTATTATTTATTAATATATCAAATGGATACAAAGAAGCGCATACAAGTACTAATACACAAAATATTCGTTCTAACTTAGGGAATTTACTAGGATTCAGTATTGGCATGCAGAAACGTCGACGGCATGGCCATAGTAACGGTACTCCTGCTGGTGTTAACATATCAGCTACAAGGTGGCTAGTATAGCCAACTACCATGGAATGAACAAAATCTACTGGTATTGGAATAATAATTTGTGATAATAAGTCTGAGGAAAAAAATATGCTTCCTCCTATAATAGCCAGGAGGCTGTGAGTAATACCTCTATGACCAAACACTTTAGCAATGGGTATCGAAAGCCATTTTAATCTCTGACCTAAAAAAGATTTAGGGTGATCGATGTCTGGCAATAAACAGGTTAATATTCCGGCAATAATAATATGCCCCCAGTTCCCTTGAGCTAATTCTGGTGATAACTCTAATTTTTTTGCAAAAATAGCGCTTGCTAAAGCAAAGATGAGATGCCCGCCAGCAGTCATAGTAACCACACATAGTTATATTTAATTATGATTATTTATCTATGTGTAGAATGTAGCTAAGATAATTAAATAATCAATAATTTACTAAGTTAAAAACTCCGTCAATTCTTGGATAACTCTTGGCAATATCCATCAGAAGTGATCCGGCTTATTTAGAGGTTCAGTAATTTCAATAGTATACTATCCACTTAACTCGATATACTATACCATAGATCCATAAAAAATCCTCACTACTCATCACAACATGATTCATTATTCAAAAAATTTCTTAGTGATGTTGTTATAAATAGGAATTTTAAAAGATATATTTTACAATCTCATATTATATAGCGTTAAGATTCCAACTCTCTAACTAGAGAAGCTGGATAGCTTTATTGAAGACGATTTGCGTAGCCAATCTTTAGATATCTCCATTATATGCAGAGGAAAATGATGAAGACTATATCTATACATTACTCGAGTATCAGGGTTAGGCCTCAAGAAAATGATAGCGTGGTGTTTAATACATTATAGTGTATGCTAGCGATGAAATAGAATATCGAACAAGGCAATAACTCTTTACCTGTAATTATACCGCTTTTGTTCTATTACGGCACCACATCACCTTATCTGTACAGCAGTCAATAGTTCGGATTGCTTTGCTAAATCTGAACTGGTAAAATCAGTTTATAAACAAGCATTTTCACTAGTTTATATTGATACAATACCTAGATTAGGATATCCTGATGCACTACTGAGTAGAAGTCCTGTAACTGGCGCAAAGCATATCTTAATGCGCTATAATATATTGAATTTACCTCATAATTAGATTATTTAATATAAAATAGCAGTATTCAAAAAAATAATATAAGATTTATTAGCTTAAATAGTTAAAAAAGATACGGTTGATATCGAAGGATATCATATGAACTATTGTGAAATATACAACTCACCGAAAGGATTTTATGACACTATTGTAGAATAACTTTTTAAGTGTAAAGGTAAAATAGACTACCAGTTAAGTTAAAAGGACGCTATTGACGAAATTAGACCTCGGTAACTTATAGCCAATGCTGCAGAACGCAATCTAATGAAGATTACTACTGGTCTGTCAGATAGTAACTAGATTAAACTATTATTTAATATAATACTTACCTTTAAATAAGTGCTTTAAAATGGCCATATATGTTAATCAGCTACTTTTATAAAAGTATTCCTTACTTCTTGAGTCAAGTCTTTATTTCCTTTAATTTTGGATAAAATTTCTCTGACTGTTCTTCGCGATAGATTTTTACCACAAGGCTACTCTCTTTATCTCTTCTGGAAAATTCAAAAATCATTAATTATCCAGCTTTAGTAACTCCAGCAAAACCATATCTCATCTCCTAGAAGAGATATTACTAGTTCTGTAATCAGTTTATTGTTTATTCTTAATAAATCAATAATTATAACTTGTATATTAAATAGTTGTGATGATATTTGAGTACTTATTTCTTTTTTATTGTTTGCTAACCTTGTTAATTTTACCACCTTACTTACTTTATTATTTTTTAATAGATTTAACGTCATTTGATCATATATTTAGTGATAAATAATCATATAACAACTAAGTTATATATTATTTAAGTTCATAACTCATAAAACTTTTTATCACTTCTTCTCGAGCTTTTTCTATCTAATTCATAAGTTTTTGCAGTATTCAACGATAAATCGACCATGCTTGCAAAACACTTCTTGCGTCAGTTTTCAGATTTTCTAATAGATCATAATTTTCTGTATAATTAATTTATAGCGGTAAACATACATAAGCACACTATTATGATTAAGTAATCCTAAACCTACTAAATGAAAGTAAACACTAAGAATAACTTAAAATTTACTGAAAAACTTTACATATCATGGTCATTTACCTAATAATAAAAGTAATAGATTGTAGATCTATATTCTGAGATTTAAAGGATTTATATAGACTTTAGAGGTACCTAGAAGCACTTTGAAGCAGATGAGAAGGATCATCGGATTATTAAGAATCACTACGAAGTTAAATATCCGCTTGATATAATTATCGTAAAGAAATTTTTTAAGCTTTTTGTAAAATTGAAGATTGCGTTAAAAAATGATTCTCAACAATAAATTGCCTGCAGTTAATATGAGAGATCTAGATAAATCAAACGCTAGAATTGATGAAAACGAATATATCCATCTAAATTCAATCATATAATCCAAAAAGTTTACTTAAAACCGTCCCACAAAAGAGTGAAAAAGACTTGGACTAACTGACTTGAATTGAATTGAATTGAATTGAATAACAAAAATAAATTAAACAAAATAAATAGCAAGTGTTTAGATCATCTATGACACGTTCTTTAATAAAACAGTATAAGTAAGATAAAATCTAAAAATTGATAGCAGGGAAGTTGCACTTATAATTTAATGATAACTGAGAATGACGTTTGTGCGAAGAGCAGTTGAGTCTGCTTTATGTATAGATTTTTTAAAAAATATGCCAATACAGAGTTGTACACAAACACTAAATAACTAATAGATAAAATTGTAGTAAATATGTTTCATACTTATGGTAATCTCTCTTATAGAGAGATTTATTCATAAATTAATACTTGTCAACATTTTCGTGAACAGCATCAAATGCATTATCATAACTAATCTCGAATAGGAATAATAAGATTAAATTTACTAAAAAGCGCTCAACTGAAGAAATCATTAATAATATATGACCTGAACCTACCGAACATAACACATATGACACGATATTGTAAATATTCTTTCGTTATTTAAAATTAAGTAAATAGAATGTGGTGGGGGTAACTCATCCCCATGTGGACCAGTAGAAATAATCGATATCTGCTAAAATTTATCTTTATGTAGTCAAGAGCTGCTATTACAACAGAAGGAAGCAGTATGAACATTCAAACTAAAAATAAAATTCTTTGGACTAATAAATACTTAACAATTGAGGAATAGCCTTTTATATACTAAAGGTTGAATACTTATAAGAGCACTTGACTAATTTCTATATTGCTTAACTATTTTTAGTTTAAAACCAGGTAAAATATGATCTTTTACTTCTGACACTAGAAACAAGAAATAGCTTTAATAATACACTCTATGACATTATGCAGGCAGCAGCATAAATTCTATATATGAATCCGCGATACCGTAAAATATTTACTACGAAATTCAAGTTTAATTTATTAGTATAAATAGAATCAATACATAAGCGTAAAATAAACTGAGATCAGGAATAATTACTTCGTCTCAATTTGACTGATTTATCAGAATTTTATATGAGTTTTGATAAACTAGAAAAACGATACGTACTATATATTTCCTTGAGATTATTAAGGATAAAAAATTCAAATTTAACTTAAATAATAAGAACATCCAGCATAATCATGAACAAAAGCTCGATAGCTAGAATACTCTATTAAAAGTATAAAGAAATTTATGTCACCATAGTAAATTTTCCTTCAGTGATTCTAACAACACTCTAGATAAATTAATTGGAAATAATAGTGTTATCGAAAAACTAAGTCTGTTACCGCCGCTGTATATTTTAAACCACTGAAACATAAAATTTTTGATCTAACTTATAAATGACAATTGATAGATCACCTTAATTGTACAGCGCATGATTGGGTGGATTTTATTAGTTATTGCTATGATGTCTTTCAGAAGATAAACAACTTATCTTTCATCGTCTTTTGATAAAAGATTATCAATCTGATTGAATTAATTTTATCTTCATCTGGAATAAAAAGATTTTTCTAATTTAATAGAAATATAATCAATGTCATGATTCAAGTCATGATCCAATAATATGATTGCCTTAGAGAAGGCATATCATACAAAATTTAGAAAAACACTAGGATTTAAATACACAAAAAAGCAAATTGAACGATTTACGAAATTATAAATACAGAACTTATAATAGCATTTTAGAATAGCCGTTAAACCGACACTTTTAAAGTGTCAATTAAATATTAAAATAGATAATGAATTACTTATATTGACAATCGCCATTATGTGAAGTTAATGGTAACATTAATAAATAAACAATTTACATTTTTGGCACCATCTTTTCCTCGTAAACTGTAACAGAAAGAGATTAAATGAGTGTAATTAAGTGGCGAATAACCCATTTCATATACTAAAAATATGCATTAAATTGACTCTTTGCTATTGATAGTTCTAAGAACTTACAGATGAACGAATACGGATAACAAAAAAAGTGTAGTAATTAAGATAATTTAGACAAAATTTTAAAAATTGACTGACAAAGAAATGCAGACTAATCTTATTAGAAGCTGAAAACGTCTTATATGTACTTTTAAATTTATTTAGTGAATTAACATCAGAAAAAATAAAACAAGTTTACGATCTACGTAAATCAGAACCGGAATTGAAAATGAGTATAAAAATGATGATATTTTCTGGAAATCTTGCCAGTATAACAATACTTCTCAGAGAATTTCAAGAAGCAAGTTAATTGCCACCTTTCCTTACCTATCAATAAAAGATATGATTAGCATCAAAAATCTTTAGGTGTAATGTCGAATATTTAATAATAAAACTAAAATTTCCTATTTAGCTGACTAGAGGAAATAAAGTTACCATCAATATCGGGTAATTTTTTGAAAGTTAAATTAGCTAAAAATAGCTACGGGAAGAACTGCTGTTGCTCTAATTAACAAGATTAATTTTCAGTAAATAAGAAAATAAACTTAAAGAAATTAATCATTTAGATGGCTAATCTAAAATATAATGTCAGAACAGTTTTATGATACCGATATTCATTTTTAAAATGGAAAGGTTCAACCAATACGCAATTCATGTTTGTCCAGTTTCGACAAACTATTATATTATAGCTAATACTATAATAAAAAGGTTTCAATTTTACATTATAAATTATCAATCAGACATATGTCGCTAAACACTTTTTTATGTCCATCATAACCAACATTACACACTCTTATAATAATAAGAGATAAGGCTCGCTAAGTTCTTGACTACCAGTATGCTAACCTTCCTTTTGTTACGTTCATCCATTCCTAGCATTAACACCTGGATGTAAAATTTAAAAAACTTACTTAAAAGGAACTGCTATGGGGCCCCTATGTGCTATCCAAAAACAAAAATTGCCTTGAGTTTATTAAAACATTCTAAACCATCCCGAGAATATACTTAACTACCTTTTATAACAAGCTGTCGCTTACCTACCAAAATCATCGCATCTTCAAATCAGCTTATTCAAAGACAGTTACTCTTATCTTGAGCTGGTCGTAAACCTGTGCGTACAGTTCATAAACATTAACATGAGAATTATTAATATTCAATTACTCAACAAGAAAAAATAAGACAAAAATTAGTCATAAAATCTACACTAGACTTATTAGAGCGATAGAAGTGCTAGATGTATTTTACGAGTACATTAAGAAACATTTCTTAGAACATCAGCTAATGCCTTATCTTGCTGAAATTATTGATCGTTTAGGAGAAACTATTAGTTCTATTTTAAGAAAATCAACGAATAGAATAGTTAAAAGATAGTTTATCTAAAACTGATTTACCTGAAGAAAATAATTTATAAGAGTTGCGTCATGACTAATGTTACCTTATCTCTATTTTAAATCAAAATAAGGAACAGACGTTTCTCATGACTAAAATGATACTAGTTTTACTCAGTGAAATAAAAAATTAAAGGAAACACTACTACTTTTGTCAATTACGTTAAAGGAATGCAAAATATTTAATATAATACATAGGCTTACTTCTTTCTGGAATAAAAAATTTAATCGTATAATTAATACACAGTTAGAAAATAACTTAAAGATATGAGATTGATACTAAAAATCAAAAATGAAATAACTATAAATAAAATTTTTATGATAGGAAACGTGCTGAACTATGTATAGAATAGTTAGATTACCATCTTTTGCTATCTCTCTATACAATGGTAGCAAGATATTCTGTCTTTGGTAAAGAAATAAGCTAAACACAGAGTAGAAAATAGCATTTGATTATTGTGATCTTACTTTTATTAATACGTCTACAGCATAGTTTATGAATCATTAAAAATATTTAGTGAAATGTAGTTGTTTCTGAGAAACAACTATTATTTTCTTCGCTAAAACAAGAAAAAAGGAAATGCAAACAATAGCAAAAAACGTGCTATTCATACGCGATTATAGTGAACACTTGAATTCGTACTGACAAGTACGTTTAAAGATGTAACTATTAAAAATAACATAAAACACTAGTAAATATATCAATATTTTTATCTGGTTTTATTTCTTATCCTTCCTCTCTCCATATTTCACTTAGCGTAATTTAATCTATTTATATGAATAAATATAAGTTAAAACGCATATATGTGAATGAATAATTTTATTTCTTCAAAAATTTGAATAATTATTTTCCAGTAATTTTACTATAAAATATGAGTATTGAACTACCTTTCGGATCATGTTTTAGTACCTATTGACGAGATAATTTAACATGAATTTACCTAAGTGATAAAAAAGAATTAAAAACAACAATTGCAAATTATTAACAAGATTCGCCAGAAATTTATCTGTTAAAAATTTAAAGGTGAAGTTTCGGTATTGATGCACCTATATTTATATAACAATATAAAAGGTGACATAGAGAGTTATTCTAAAAGCATCTTCGCGCATTTAACTTATAAGGATATTTGAAATGATAATAGTTAAATTTTCGTGATAACTGTTGAAAAATTAATAAGAATCATACCATAAAAATGGTAAAGTATATGCTCATAATTAATGAGTATGATTAAATCATCGATACCTAAAAATCATCAATAAACTAATAAGATCAATCTCATTTAAAATCTAAGGTAATAAACTATAATTTTTTAAACTAACCAATATTGGTTAACAAAAATTATTGCCATTTATCAAAATAGTGTTAAACAATTCTATTGTTCTTATAGTTATTGATCGCCATACTAACTACCAGATTAAATCCTGCATATTGGATAGACAATGAAAAACAATTAAGAAATATCTCTGCCGTAGCTAAATGATTACCTTATTAAATTTATCAGATATTTTAAAACCAAACGGTATTCTCATCTATTTTATAGAACGCAATATTAGCCATTAATACAGAATTATGCTAAAAAATTGCATGAGAGTGTAATTACATTATTTAGGTTAAACTGTTTAACTCATAGCAACGACAGAAAAAGATACCCCCTGTTTATTTTTCCCACTACTGAGCAAATATTGCTTATAGATTTCTATAGGGGAAAGAGAGTATAGTAATATGTAATAACTTAATAACATTAAAAATGTGCTTAGTTAAAAGACGAAGTCTTCAATCTACTAATTAAATATTCATCACCGCAAAAAATTTTTCCATATCCATGAGCAAAAAAATTTAACATTATATGGGAAGCTATATGCACCGATATTAGTTCTTACATTCTAAGTGGCAACTATTATCGAATAAAACACAGTATGAACGTTTGCAACAATACTTTTATAAAAACAGTAGAGAAAATAATGTTGTCTCTCTCCAAAATCAAAATTAACTGAATTTGACGCATGACGAACTTTAAGGTGATTACTGTGAACTGACAATAACTATGGTGAGATTAAGCGATAATATCTGAAAACTTACGTTGATCTTTTTCTATTATCAAATACATATCCGTATACTAATACGTGTAATTTTCCACTAGTACTCTATATTTATCTCGGTAAATATTTTTGTAAAAACTAGTATCCTTGCTTGAAGATATTATTAATACTAATAATATATTATATTATAGCAAATTTCTTTATAGATTATGCAGTTTGATAGTAAAATAGCAAATAAAATTAGGTCGACAAGTTATCATAATGAAATTAGAAAAAGACAAGTTTTTAAGCTAAATAAAAAATAAGATCTTATTCCTCAAATCAATAATAAATGTATGATTTTTATGAAATTAGAAACTCTCTCACAGAAGAAATATATCCCGATCATTTAACTACTCGAAATAAATAAAAGCTATACATAATAGCATTAAAATACATAATGGATATTATGCTTATATTTCCAGTGCAATAATGTTTTTATGTAATTCAGTATCGCTTAGTGAAATAGGCAATTATTACTGGTATTACCTGTTCAGCTTTTACAGTTAGACTTAATTGGGATTACAAGCATAAAAAATACTATTTTAGGACGAAACGTGAAAATAATAATAATCAAAAAGAACGTGATAATCAGTAAGGATTAAAATTTAACTTACATTTTTTAAATAAAAACCTAGCAAAACATCAAAGGTATGAGCAGTATCTTATTAGGAATAATGCAACATATTACAATATCGTGGTGAATGTGTTATTACGGAAAGTAGGGATTTTTCTACTTTCAGAATTAAAATAACTGTCAATATGAAACCTTCAAGCCCGACATGTTAACAACGCCAACTTTAAACTACTAACTAGTTTACTTATAATATTTTCTGAACTCCATAAACGATTAATAACAGTTACGACAGGGAAAGTTATTGATGTTTTGCCGATCTTGGTGAAGTAATACGAAATGGAAAAATCTATAAAGTCGTATCTAATTGCGCGGTGGTAATGGCGTGCTCATACTGTATGTCATAGCTCTATCGACAAGGATGTTACAATAGAGGAAAATTTATAACAAAGAAAAATACAATACGTTGATAACTCGAAATTTACAAATATCAGGTTTTGCAGTTGAAGATTATATTACTATTTCACTTGGCAATTTGCTAAAATTTGTCTTGATTTCATTTGCTTAAAACATCGGCAGTGTGACATTTACCAATTTAACGCTTCTTCAAAGATTGAACGCTAGAAATATTTAAGAGATTAATGAGAAGAACAGGAAAGAATGAAAATACGATAAAGGAAAGATATCATCAAACGGAATAATTAACTGTAAAAATAGAACTGGAATTTTGTTTTAATCTAGTTTAACTAATCAATTCCAGTCAATAAGCCTTCCTTATCCGTCCAAGGATATATTTATCTGGCCATTCTACACAAAGAATCATATCGAATCTAAACTATTTAAAATAAACCTTTAAAGAAGTTAGTTAGCACTTATAAAGTTTATAACGGGCTAACTTTGTGTTATAAAGTTCATTTCAAAATAAAGTGTATTTGTTCTTTTTCTACTACGCAGGAAAAACAGGCTAAAATTACTTAACTCTAGTCATAGTAGAAAATAGCTAATATATCATATGGAATATCATTAGCCAGTATTTACAAATATTGTCCAATTAATAGAATACTTAATCAGATTAAAGTAGATCTGATAAAAAATAATAGTGTCTTCTCTCTTCTCTGAGAGAAGAATAGCCTTTCTATTTATCAATGTTTTGACTTCAAATATTGTGTATTATATCATTTTATTGTATCTATAAAAAGAAGAACAACCTTATAAGTAAGAGACGGTTAAAATTGTGAAGGAATATGTAATGTCATTTTCTATATATTGAACTATTAAAATTTCTATGTATTGTTAACATTTCTGCTGCATTTTTATGCATTGCCATCAAAACTATAAGAATAATTAATTAAGTCAACCACTATAAGAAAAGATAGGACAACCTTAATTATTAGTTCTAGTCTCTTTGAGTTAAAATTCGACAGCTAAATTAGACTTGCCTATTTAAAATAAATAGATCAGAGAATTCATTAGATGACCATTCTTTCAATAAGAAATTTTATCAAAAAAATCAAAGATTCTACTTAATTATAATAATTAATAATAGTATTACAAATGTGTTAAACTTTACTAAAACCTCCGACATAAATGCAAAATTTACTTAAATTAATATTTTTATATTGCCTAAGAATTTTTATACATGAAAAGCATAGTTTTAAAATATTCCTGAAATGAGAAAAAATCTTCAACTATTGATCTAGCACTTATATAAAATAAAAGATAGCTTATCTTTATAAATATTTTTCTAAACATAGAAATACAGTAAATCTATATAGACATTTAGGTTTTATTTATGTACTTAATACTTATCAGCAAAAAGAATTATAGAATCGTATCAATACCTACATCTCAAAAGAATGTAAGCAAGTAATTATAACTAAACATATTGTTAACAGTAATTTAGATCCTATCAGTAAACTAAGCAGATTTCTAAAGCTGGGTAGTAGTCACTTATGTAAGGAAATTACGAGATAAGATAACATCTTCATGGCATTATCACCAATTGTATATAAATTGAGGATCTCTCTCAGATACTTATAGCTTAAGTGGAACACTAATCTTATATTTGGAAAATTTTTATATTGCAAATTGAACTTTTCATTCTTACATAAAATTAAATATACCTTAAATTAAGCAGAATTAAAGTGCTTATCAAGTTATAATCCACATAAAGAACAAACTCTTACATGCATACGTACAAACATTACTAATATCACTCATATAAAATAATTATATATAAATATAATCATGATTTTGTTTTTCTTGATAGGAATATATATTCAATTAACTTAAAGATATAAAATATAAAGCTAGATAGTTTTATTTCTAGAGCTTTCTTACTTTCAAATAGAAAAAGCACAAAAAGAAATTTCTAGAAAGGGGGGTTTCGTCGTGCATTTTAAATTTATTAACTTATATAATAAATTTTATTGTGTATTTTTAATAAAAATTTCCGAACGGAGAAAAATATCTATTATAATATCATGGCATTTATCGCTAATTTTAGCTTTAAATACTGCTAGGAAGATCATATACAGGATAATTGAATATTCAGAACTACCACTGAAAAATTAGATTGATGATAAAGTTAAGTTAAATAGATTGGCAGAAACATACTGATTCTCTTTCATTACGTTACCATAAACCCATTCCTATAATTCATAGTTTCATAGCGTCTACTCATCGTCATGGTGAATAAGTACAGTACTTTAATTTAAAAGAGAGATTTATGAAAATGACAACTGTTATATCTAACTTAGAGGAATGCGTCAGCTAATCGAGAAAAGTCATCTGACCTTCTAACGGATCTAGAAGAAAAAATTTCCTGTACAGCAAAGAAAGCTTAAATAGAATGTTTCTTGGATGGTTTGAATAGTCTATAAAGATCGGATAAATAAACAGTATCTGTTAGAACATCTTATTTATAACAGCATCTATAAAAATTTCTATAATATGTTAATTTTATTGGCACGCCCTACAGGACTCGAACCTGTAACCGACGGCTTAGAAGGCCGTTGCTCTATCCAGATGAGCTAAGGGCGCTTAGAAAGATGCTGGTTTAGGAAAAATAGTATTGTTGGATTATACGGTTACTGAGCACTGAGTCAACGTCTTTTCAGTGAAATTATCTATCTGCTCATTTCTAACTATTAATAAAACTGACAGCATCACTTTTTTCTGACAAAATAACAGTATCACAATGTTTTTATGGATTTATAAAATAAATGTCAGCAAAAATTATCAATGGGAAAATGATTTCCGAAACAATTGAACAAGAAATTGCCGAAAAAGTTAAATTAAGACTTTCACTAGGGAAGCGAGCTCCCGGACTTGCTGTCATTTTAGTCGGTAATGATCCGGCTTCACAGATCTACGTAAACAGTAAACGTCGCACTTGTGAAGTAGTTGGTTTTGTTTCTCTCTCATATGATTTATCGGAAAAAACTACTGAGTTTGAACTTTTACAATTAATTAATCAACTTAATAATGACAAAGCAATTGATGGTATTCTGGTTCAATTACCACTGCCAAAAACTATCGACTATATCAAGATATTAGAACATATACATCCAGATAAAGATGTTGATGGTTTTCATCCTTATAATATAGGCCGTCTTTGCCAACGTACCCCAAGACTACGCCCTTGCACATCTCGCGGTATTATTACCTTACTTGAGCGCTACCAGATTAATTTACTTGGTTTAAATGCAGTTATCGTTGGTGCTTCAAATATTGTAGGTCGTCCTATGAGTCTAGAATTACTACTCGCCGGTTGTACAACTACTGTCACCCACCGCTTTACTACTAATTTACGTCATCATATAGAACAGGCTGATTTACTAGTCGTAGCTATTGGTAAACCAAATTTTATTCCAGGTGAATGGATAAAACCTGGTGCCATTGTTATAGATGTAGGAATTAATTTGCTTGAAAATGGCAAAATTGCTGGCGATATCTGCTATCAAGAAGCACAAGAACGCGCTAGTTGGATTACTCATGTGCTTGGTGGCGTTGGCCCAATGACAGTAGCAACGCTCATGCAAAATACTTTAGAAGCTTGTGAAACACATCATGATATTAAAATATCAACCAAATAGAGAAAAATAATCTTATATAGAGAAAAGTCTATATTAAATTATATGATTTATTAAAATCTCAAGATTGTGGAATGGGATAGTAGAGCAGCAGATAAATCACTTAATAAAGTGATGTAAAAGTTAATAACTAAATCAAAACCTATAAATCCTGTAAAATTAGTAAAATAATATTATCACTTATAACTAATAATGACTAATAGTTAAAGAGTAATCATCGATTATAAAAAATATTTTATATTATCTCTTTCTTCTGGCCTATAATGTTGGTTGTATCTAATTTTTTGCTTAACTTCACTTATTTTAAAGGATATCTTTACTACCTTTAAAGTAAAAGAGTAAATATTCATTTTATAATTCTTATAAAATAAGAATTATAAAAATTTCTTCTATTTCTGAAGAAAAATTATTCTACTAACCCTTTAATATTTAAAGATACAATAACATCTTACTATTTTAAAATTGATAATAAGATTCCTTCGTTTTATTAGTTAAGTAACATCTCGATCTATTATAATCGGTATTTTTACAAACTTAATAAACAATATATCATATGCACCTGCTAAACTTAGTATTAAATCTTTAATATATAGGTAAATGATCTGTTTAATTATAAATCTCTATATTTTACTTAGTACTAACACTATTAAAAGCAATTTCCATTAAAATGGATTATGTATACTCCACAAAACCTTGGTATGATAGTAAAATCTACCTATTTTTTGTTATTTTTATTGATTATTGATATTTCAATATATTTATCACTACCTATATCGCTATTTCATTTTCTTTATTAAACAATAACAAATTGTTTTATCCTTTTCTGTTGTTTCGTTGATGAAAGATTTTAACGTTAAAAATTTGTTTTATTATTAGATTAAAGACCTTTTATAAAGATAAGGAGATCAACTTAAATCATCAATATAACTAAGACAGGGTTATTATTAATTGTCAGAGACAAGCTGATATATTAAGATTTATTTTTTATAATTTAACAAAACTTAATACAAGATTAATATTAACTTCTACAGTTATTAGTAAAAAGTTCTTTATCTGGGATATATTTTCTTATTAGAAAATTTTAAAGGTAATATTGTATCAATGAATAATTAGTTCATTATTTTACTCTAACAACAGTCAAACAATCCGACTAATTTAAAACAAAATGGAAATTACCATTTAAGCAGGATAAAAATAGTAAGAGTTGCTAACCAGAGCAAGCAAGTAATAAATCATAATATATAACTATCGGAACATAAATGAGTCGATACTATTATTTTATTCTAAACAATAACGATGAATATTGATTTTTATTATACCTGTGTTATACTTGATTTTAGTATCCCCTAAAGTTATCGGTAAAATGCAAACTGAGAATAATAGTCTAAAACTAAGCGGTTGAATAAAATTATTTTACTTTTTTTGCTGAAAGAATCTCTTTTTTAGATAAAGAACACAATGAAATTAAAATTTCACGAATCTTCTCTTTTCATTAATAGTAATAACGGCAATTATTATGTGGCCTTTGAAGGTAATCCTCTGCTAATAGAGTTTCTTATATTATTTCTAGCGCTAAGATTAGCTGCCGTATTTTAAGTATGCATACGGCGCTAATATTAAACTAGTTGCATTGGTTTATAGTTCTAGACGAGTCTCTCATCATTTCCACTTAGTGGAAATTATATTCTACAAAAATACAAACAAAACATATATTACGCAATTTAATAGATTTTATTTACCTTTATAAGGCGAAGATTGTGATTAATGCTAGATGCTTTTTACCTGATCTTAACTGAATATACCAAATACATATCCATTTTTGGTACTTATAGATAATGATAAAGAACTTATAAATCACCTTTTTAGTCTGTAAAAACATTCAGTTATAAAAAATAGGAATTCAACCATTGTGGTTGAACAGCGTTTAATATAGAATAGAAATTTAGTCCTCTGCTGCATTCTTAAACGAATGATATATGGGCCTTAATGATTTAATATACGCATGGAACATGTACTACAAAGCTATTTTTTAAATTCTAATCAAAAGCTTTTGATCACTCTGTTTGATATGTTTAACTGTATAATCAAGAATTATCCAATTAGTATTAGTAGTAAAACTCAATTTGAGTCTACGAAAGGACTAATAAAAGTTAAATCTAAATTATTCAAAAAACATACTATATTTGGGAATAGTAACCATTAAGATTAAGCAATCTTGCTCATATAATAATTTAGGTCAAAAATGGAATATGATTAAGAATACAAAATATATAACAAAAGCACTGCCTATAAATTATTATTGTACAACCGGGCTACCCTATCAATTCCAGGGTAATTAAATTGATTTGTTATCCTTGGTGAATAACTTCTACAAAGAAACATTTGATTTAACTACTACTATTTTGCTATTAATGATAAATTAAACTATTTTTATCTTGGCCGATTAAAATGCATTATTTTAAATAAAAATATATTTAACTGACATCACCACTAAAATAAAATTTTTACTTGATAAGCAAATATTCCTTACTACACAGTAAGCTAAATCTTATCTATGATAATCAATATAATAATATATAAATTAAATTTGATACTGTTTTTACTTATAACGCCATACAGTTCCTTGCGGGTTATCCTCTAAAATAATACCTATTTTAGTAAGTTGATCACGAACTAAATCAGCCTGCGCCCATAATTTGTTTTTGCGTGCATTATTACGTTTCTCAATTAAGATCTTAATTTTTTCTACGTCAATGTTATGAGAAACTTGTACTTGATTTTGTAAGAATTCTTCAGGATTTTGTGTTAGTAATCCCAATATATTGGTTAATTCACGTAATTGAACTGCTAATCCATTCGCCATTGCCATATCATTGACTTTCAATCGATTAATTTCTCTTACTAAATCAAATAGAACTGAATAAGCATCCGGAGTATTAAAGTCATCATTCATCGCTTGTATAAAGCGCTGTTTAAATATTTCATTATTAACAGATTTAATATTATTAGTATCTGTATCTCGTAAAGCAGTATAAAGACGCTCGAGAGCTGCGCGAGCTTGTTTTAAATTTTCTTCAGTATAGTTTAATTGGCTACGGTAATGTCCTGATAATAAGAAATAGCGTACTGTTTCAGCATCATAATGCGTCAATACATCACGAATTGTAAAGAAATTATTTAATGATTTTGACATTTTCTCCTGATCAACTATAACCATTCCAGTATGCATCCAATAATTTACATAAGGTCCATTATGAGTACAAGTTGATTGAGCTATTTCATTTTCATGATGAGGAAAGATTAAATCTGCTCCACCACCATGGATATCGAAATGTTTACCTAGTTGCTTTCTATTTATAGCGGAACATTCGATATGCCAACCTGGCTGCCCATTTCCCCAAGGGGAAGACCAACTTGGTTCATTGGGTTTAGATATTTTCCATAGTACAAAATCTAATGGATTAAGTTTAGCATCTGTAACTCCAACTCTTGCTCCAGCTTTTAATTGTTTAAGATCTTGGCGGGATAATAATCCATAATCAGGGTCGCTATTAATAGCAAACATGACATCACCATTATCTGCAATATAAGCATGGCCATGCTTAATTAGTTTCGCGGTCAAAGAAATAATTTCTTTAATATGGTGTGTTGCTCTTGGCTCAAGATTTGGGCGATAAATATTTAAAGCATCAAAGTCTTTATACATTTCAATTAACATACGTGAGGTCAAAGCGTTACTTGTTTCATTATTTTCAGCTGCCCGTTTAATAATCTTATCATCCATGTCAGTTATATTACGTATATAAGTCAGATCATAACCAAGATAACGCAAATAACGACTAACCACATCAAATACTACAAAGGTTCTCCCATGACCAATATGACATAAATCATAAATAGTAACGCCACATACATACATACCAATTTTGCCTGGAGTGATAGGTCTAAACTCTTCTTTTTGACGACTTAGTGTATTATAAATTTTTAACATTAAGAATTTTCCATTATCATCTGGATATACACATTCAGTAAATGGTTTACCTTAACTATAAGGCTATACAAATTATTTTTTCTATCAATAAATTTTACTATTAAAAACTTATATTTCTAGTTATGCAACTAGAAAGTGCGAGGAAATTATTTAATATCAATAAATACTAACGCAATCAATTCTGTATTAGTATAATATAGTTGATATGCTTTAAATTACTCATTTTTCTTTTAATTTTACATTACTTATAACAATTTATCAGAGATAAGGAATTGGTAGGTAATTTCACACCAATTTAATAGATTTCATTATTAATATTTTTAATAAAAAATTATCCCCTAACAATAAAAGTTTTTTAAACTATTCTCGTAATAAATTTTACTATGAACGATTTTTATCACATTATTAATCACATTTATGATCTAATATAGAAGTTTTAAATTCAGAATTCAGCAAAAATAACTAAGAAGGTCCTAATCAAAAATGATTACGAATAAACGACTTAAAATGATTAAGAGGACATTATACTCGCCTCTAGAATTAATGACCCAGATTCACCAATCGTAATTTATTATTATATTGTCATCAACGACTTTCTAAATTATTATTTAAAATAATAAAATAGTTAGGAACTATTTTGTCTTTGGCAAAATAGTTAAAGAAATGAAGATTATTTATAGAATTAAATGAGTTAAAACAGGGTCGTAGTGGCTTATTTAATATATACCCCCGTTAAAGACGTTATCATTAAATGCATAACTATTAATAATAATAAATAATTAAAAATTATGGCAATCTTATTTATTTCTGACTTACATTTAAGCGAAAAAGAGCCATCTATCACTGTCAGTTTTTTGCATTTCTTACGTGAACAAGCGAGTCAAGCTAAGGCTTTATATATTTTAGGTGACTTTTTTGATTATTGGATCGGTGATGATAATCCTAGCCTTCTTCTTAAACTTATAGTTCAAGAACTTAAAGAACTGAAAAGTAAAGGTGTTTCATGCTACTTTATTCATGGTAATCGTGATTTTTTACTAGGCAAGAAATTTGCCAAAGAAAGTGGCATGATCTTATTACCAGCAGAGAAGGCATTAACATTATATGGCTACAATATTCTAATATTACACGGTGATACACTTTGCACTAATGATATTTCTTATCAACGTTATCGAAAGCGAGTATATAATCGGTGGTTACAAAAGTTATTTCTAGTGCTTCCCTTATCTACCCGCCACCGTATTGCTGAAAGAATCCGCAATAACAGTCAATCTGCTACCCGACTTAAGCCAGAGTTCATTACCGATGTTAATAACCAAACAGTAATTGAAAAATTTCGGAAATATCAAGTCGATTGGATTATCCATGGACATACTCATCGACCTGCTACCCATAAAATTAATGTTAATGGTAAAATATTATACCGAGCAGTATTAGGTGCTTGGGATCAAAATGGATCAATGATCAAAATAACGCCTAAAACCATAGAGCTGTTTTATTTTCCCTTTTATTAACCTTCTTCATCTTACCTTAATTCTGATAAAAAATTTAGGTAAACGTTTTCCTTCTTTATCAGCTATAATATAGCTTACTTGATTTTCTATTAATAGATAACTTAAATCCAGAAGAAATAATTAATAATCGCTTAATTTGATGCATAAATTATTACATTCTAATAAAAATGTCATAATGATTAGTTCTGAAAGAACTGGAACACAATGAAATATGCGACTGATATTCTCTATAAATTATTTCTTCTCTATCAGGAGAAATGTTTTCTGTTCATAAAACGATAAATAAACTCTTATAATCCTTCGTTAAATAAGCAAAATAAAAGAATTATAAATTATTATTACTAGATTCTGATTTAACGGCATATTTACCTGGTATTTTAGCATCTAAAACGTTAATTTCTATTTTTAAGTATTCTTATTATAACAATAACGCTTAATGAGATTAATGACCTCTATTCAATTGCTTAAATGCCTAATAGTATTCTCTTCTTATTACTTTAAGAATTAATAAAGCAGAGGAAACAAATAGAGAATCATTGGCACTTCAATTTTTTACTAGCAAAGATAGTAATCTTTAATAGTGTTTATTAAACTGGCTTTAAAATAAAATAATTACATCTTAAACAATTCCAATCTACGGAAAGAACATAAAATTGATTTGCGTCCTTAATATAGACAGTTAATTCGTATGTTACGTTAAGTAGAAGAACAATTAAGTATTAGTATCTATCCTATAGATATCGATGATAAATTAAACACTAATTCTCTATCGAGATAATATTATAACAGATGAAATTCAGGTCTAACCAGAGAAATTTTCGCTTATCTGTTAATTAATTATATAGCTTATCTTTATTAATTACAATATCTTACTGCAACTAACTAATCAGAGTTACCATAAATAACTGCTAGATTCTTTGTCATTAACAATGGCTTTTTAGGAATCTCTTATTAATAAAATATAATGGATATAATTATTAACCGAATAAGACGATTTTGTTATCGTTAATGTTGCGCTTCTTGTTATAACAGAGGTGATATCAGTGAGGTAATTTTACGCTAGATAATCTATCAACACTTCCTGGTAAAATTTAAAATTATTAGTATATCTAAGTGTATAATGGCAGAGTACGTTATACTTTGATATTTCATAAATCTGATTCCATTCTTATAAATTAGACGTTGTTTAGCACCAGAGTCAGCAGGTTAACTCCCTTTAAAACAGTTTTATCTTTTTAAATAAACGAATAGTCAGCTTTAATATCATTAAAGGATTATTTTAAACTATAGTGCTTCACGCGTTAGTTTCGTAGGCTAACATTATAAAAGTTTATTCAATTAAATTAATTCTCTATTATTAACGCTGAAGTGTTCGGCTTGCAGGAAAGCATAAAATACTAATAATTTTCTCGATCTTTTTCCAACTTCTTCATCACTGTAGTGGATACTTCGCTGAAAATCTTTCCCTAAAATATCAAGAGTTTTATTATCAGAATTGCAGCTCCTTTGCTAGCCAGACTTCCTGTAGTTCAACCTCAACTTTCAGTCGGATGCCTTTAAAAAGGGAAACCAGTGTATTAGCTATTTTGTGTAGTTAATAGCGTTATTTCTGCATCTCTAGACATATCTTTGCTATGATACCAAAAGCTAGGGTAATCTATACATCCTAGCACAAACCTGGAGATACGATTAAGTCCCCGTACTCGTAAGTCATTTAGGAAATCGACCCAGCTTGATTCTGATTCTCGATAACCATTTCGACCATAATGAGTTTTACATTTATTGCGGTAGCGACGCCAATAATGAGCAGCAGGTAAAGGCGATCATCTTGCCTAATAAAATGATATACCTTCAGGAAAGAAATAAACGTAGTGCGTATCGCTTAAATCACGCAGATAGCATTGCCGATACTTTTGAAGTTAATGCTGTTTCAGTCTATACTGATGGTATCAGTATAGAAGACCATATGCTTTTTTACCGAGAATCCCTAGAGCTTAGTGAAAATCAGCGGTGGTACCTGATATTGCAGGTAAAAGTGATGGATAGTAACTTTTTAATGATTTTCCATGCTTAAGATAAGTCAGTAGCAAATAGATATTGAAGCATATTACGTTACCGTTAATATCTCCTTGACATTAACCATTTTAGTCTCAACATCGCCAATACCAGTCTGTATGATTTGATATGAGAAATAATGGTTATGATCTACGCCATGAACGCCTGTCAAAAAAGGTGTTAACATGTATTGAGCAGCATGGCTTCAAGCACCCGTCTTAATAGAGCAGTGCCTATCAACTTACATATCATTCCATTACGATGAATTCATGTATGGGATACAGGGCAATATCTAGTTTCACAGATATTTATAGAGGTAAATTTTCTATAGCGTATGTCTCTCTTTGTTGTTGAATCATCCACAAAATCAATCAATAGGATACGATACACGTCTCCGAAATCTCATACACTAAAAATGAACATTACTTTAATCGGAATTAAAGATTTAAGTATGAACATACAGATTTAATTGATAACCATAATAAAACGTTAGTTAAATATCTATAATCTTAATATGCTAAATTACTACAAATAACGTTACGTTTTAATAACGTATTTTATAGTTATAATTGTTACATTAAATCTTAATTTGTTGTGAATGCTAAATCAATTTCTGATAAATGTTATTTCTATCAAAATCTATTTTTAGTAGAAAAAAATTAACTAGATATGAAAATATCTTATGCAAATAAATTATATAATAAACAGAATATGTTCGAAAAGGTTTTTGTTTTATTTGAAAAAACTGGTAGCCACCTCTGTATTTTAATTGTTATTGTTTTAAACAATTTTCTTTAGATTAAATAATTCAGCAAATAAAATAACCTTACATCATGGAATCTACTTAGCTATCTTTTTAATCAGCTAATATAGCTGTTCATATTTTGAATGTGGAATTCTTTCTAATAACTTTTTGATTATCTAACATTATTATTGGATGGTGACTAATTTTATACTCGTTGTGAAAGATTTTTTATCATTTAACTCTCCATCCGAATAAAGATGAACTCTTATCGATGATCATCTTAAATAAACAATTAACCTACTTTTGCATTAAGCTCTTCAAAATCTCATAGGTTAGAATGACCTCTGTTGATCTCTGCCGATTAAGACCGAGCAATTTATTCTTTCCTTTTATCTCTTGCTCTTGCGTGTTTTCTAGATTTTTTATTAAAAATACAATAGTTCCATTTAAAGGATTAAGAAAAAATATTTTGTTGATTTTAACAAATATCCTTACTGCATTTATATTGGCTGTCGCAGCTGAAGAAAGGAAAGAGCAATCATCTAAACGATGTTTTCAAATGAATACCTGTATGTAATTTCGCTAAATCTATTAAAGTTAAGGTATTCAACATATATCGCAGATAACTAAACTATTATTCTTATGATCTTATTTTCGCTATAGAATCCCATTTTCAGTAAGATGATTGTTCAATCTTTTTCTATAATTTGAAGATTTTATAATAATATCGCTGTAATCTTAATTAATATAGAACGGGGGGAGAGAAAACCCCCACACTAGGCGAGAAATAGGATAATATTTTCACTGTGACAATATAGGAAAGATAAAGTAAAATAATTTGCTTTAATGCATAATCAATATCATCCGATAGATTGTCAACGAATCAACTAATAAGATATAGCTTTATGTTAGCAGAGACTTAAAGAAAAATCTCTTTTATCTGTATTACAGTTTGCTTTTTCATAGTAACCTACCTCTCTAGCAAAATCTTTTATACAATATAGGGATTTCTAGCAACTATTCTTTCTAAAAAAGGCAAAAAATACTAATAATAAATATATGGAATAACTTGATATGGTTAATGAAATATCCCTTTCATTTCAGAAAATTATTTTAGCGCTAAATAAAGGAAAAATTATAGCATATCCGACAGAAGCTATTTTTAGCCTTGGATGTGATCCTAATAATGATAAAGTAGTCCGTCAGTTATTATCTTTAAAACAGCGGTCATGGAAAAAAGGATTAATTTTAATAGCTGGAGATTATAAACAATTAATACCTTATATTGATGATAATAAATTAACTAATTTACAAAAAGAAATGATGCTTTCAATAGGATCTAAAGCTATAACCTGGGTAGTGCCCGCTAGAAAAAATATATCAAAATTGTTAACAGGAAAATTTAATTCACTTGCAGTTCGGATTACGAATTTTGAGTTAATTAAAAAACTTTGTTTTTTATATGGTAAACCACTAATTTCTACTAGTGCTAATTTAAATGGATTACCACCATGTAGAACAAAAGAGGAAGTTATTGTGCAGTTTAATGACCAAATATCCATTTTAGATGGTTCTGTTGGTGGATATAATAATCCATCTGAAATTCGAGATATAATGACGGATTACTTATATCGAAAAGGTTAATGTAAATGAAAGAATTTGCAGTATTTGGAAATCCAGTAGTACATAGTAAATCACCACTTATTCATAAATTATTTGCTCAGCAAACTAATATTAAATATGAATATGGAAAAGTGCTAGTTCCTTTAAATAAATTTAAAGAAAAATTAGATAATTTTTTTTGTATAGGAGGAAAGGGCGTAAATATTAGTTTGCCTTTTAAGGAATTAGCCTATCATAATGTTGATGAATTAACTGAAGAAGCTCAAATATGTGCCTCAGTTAATACTATCAAGAGATTAGATAATGATAGATTACTGGGTGATAATTCCGATGGAATAGGTTTAATCTTAGATCTTGAGCGTTTGAGGTTTATTGAAAAAGGGATCCATATATTAGTAATTGGTGCTGGTGGTGCAGCACGTGGTGTTATAGCTCCTATTTTAAATTACGGTTGTCGAATAACGATTACAAATCGTACATACAGTAAGGCGGATAAATTAGCAAAACAATTTTCTATTATAGGAGATATTAATTCATTGATGATGGAATCTATTCATTCTGCTGAGTATGATTTAGTTATTAACGCGACATCTTCTGGAATTACAAGGGAAGTTCCTTCTATTTCACCTAAAATATTTAGACAAAACGTTTTTTGTTATGATATGTTCTATCAATTAAATGATACACCATTTTTAAGATTAGCAAAAACTCATGGAGCATTAAAATATGCTGATGGTATTGGCATGTTAGTAGGTCAGGCAGCTTTTGCTTTTAAATTATGGCACGGTAAATTACCTAATATTTTATCTGTATTGAAGGAATTAAAAGAAAAATACTGATATAAATCAGTTGGTATATTTATACGGGAAATAATAATTATATCAAGTGAAATTAGAGTCACTAACAAATCTAGTGTATAGCGATTAAGCTAGGCTCTAATACTTAATAAAACTGTTCTCCATCATTAAATTGAGCGTTGTCATTACCAGGATCAGTAAGATAAATCTCTTTAGGCAATTCTAGATTTTATGAATAGATTATGGCAGCTTAAATACCATTAAAAGCATTATTTTTCTTAAACTACAGTTACCTCTCGTGCGTCGGATTCTCTCTTAGCTTTACACTATCACAAAAGCTGATTTAATCGAACTTCTTCTTATTATTAACGATCTATACACATTACGCTGATAAAAAGTCATAGGATGTAGTAATTTTTCTTAATCTTTCTTCAGCTTTTTAATCGCTATAAAAGGATACTTCGCTAAAAACCTTACCAACAAAATATCAAGAGCTTTATTATCAGCATTGTGGCTCTCTTATTAGACAAAGCTCCAGATATCATCTTTAACTTTTGGCTACATACTTTTAGGAAACAAAACCAGTACATTAGTTATTTTGTGTATCTAATGGCGTTGATGCTGCGCGTTTAGGAATATTTTTACCATCCCATCCAAAAATCCAAGTACCGCATCTTCGTACCAAGCCTTGGAAACACAATTAAGTCACGTACTCGCAGGTTATTTAGGAAATCGACCTAGTTCGCTTCTGACTCTCAATAAGCATTTTCGAGTTGAATGGGGCTCCTTATGTCAATGCACAGTGCCAGCGATAATTAAACAGTAGACAAAAGCGATCATCTTTGCCTGATAGGCTATTATGTCATCAGTACAGAAATAAACGTAGCTCGTATTGCTTAAATTACACATCTACTATTGCTATTACTCTTCAAGGTATTGCTGTTTCAGTCTACTGATATCTTCACAGTAAAAGACCATGCGCTTCTCGGTGAGAAGCGCTCTAGGAATTCATGAAAAAATCAGCGGTGGGAGAAATGCCTAACAGCTACCCTAACCCATGATAGCAACTCTTCGCCATTTTTCTACCCTTAAGATAAGACGTTAGAAACGAGCTGTTGAAAGATATTCCGTTGCCTCTATAATTTTCTTCTTTAACCTTAATCACTTCAATCTTGACATTTCTAATACCAGTCTGTATGATTTACTCTAACAAAAAATAATTATAGATACAACCATATAGACCACCTCAACAAAACAGCGTTTTAGCATACTCTCTTCACAACATGTGGACTTCGAGCGCTTCCTCCTCAATAGCGTTGCTATAAGCTTCCTGCTAGGATCACGGGATGAGCTCATAATAATGGATTGAAGTAATATCTCATTTCACAGATCACAGTATGGTAAACTTTTTATGGCATATCATTTTCTGTTCTTGAACTCATGCATAAAATTAATCATCATAATACTAATATCTCTAAAACTCCATATACCATAAATGAGCTAACTTGATTTTAGTACTGTTTTATACTCTGAGATATATAAATTTTAAAAATTAATTTAGATGAACCGGAATAAATCTCTTAAAGATAGTAAACTTGCCAGATCAGAAGATAATACGCTACTTTACGTATTACAAAGCGCCTGTTTATTTGAAATACTTTATGATTTCCCTTAAAAATTAATAATGAAAACCAACTGATTTTTTATTATATCGCAAAGAGGCCATATAGTAGTATTTTCAGCCTTTCGGTCCCCATTTTTCTCGACACGTAAATATTATCCGTCTCTATAATCACGATTATTCTTGGGTTTGAATAACTTACTGGCCAAAACCAAGCTGATAATGTTGGAGATAACTACATTAAGGAATAATGATTAAAAGTATGCTTACCGATGAATTCATTATCTATAAGATAACTAGAATAATCTCTGCTTCTTCCTCTCTCTTAAAGAAACACAAAGATAACTGAGACAAATAAACATTGATAAATTTGGATAGGATAACAATTTTTATATGTCTCTGACACAGAGATACTCAGAAATAATTTATAAAGATATATATACTAACTAAACTGCTTTTCGCCATTGATGGCGATTTGGGTAACTTTTCTTAAAAACATAGTGAAAGTATTAACTAATTGGATCCCTCTATCTATTAAGCAAATACTTGACTGCTCACTTGTGCTATAAGTTATCTGGCACTACTGGTATGCATTTTCTGAATGTCCAACTACTATTTTTGTTAAATCTGTAAGTCAAAAATCTCTAGTCCATCTGACTTGAAAGCTAGCGAGTAGTACTTAGTCCAGCAAGTTTATATTTTACTAGACTATAACTAGCAACACATTACTTTACTATACGCCCATCTTCTTTACTTTTTTTAATAATAACTACCAGCAACTCAACTCTCTGTTTTGAGTTCTCACTACATCCGCGCTATTCTGTAGTTTGTACATAAACAAGTTATCGAAATTGATATCTTCTATGCCTTGGATACTTATGATTCAGAACTTAATCAACATTTGCATGTTCATGTCCCGTCACTCATAGGAGTTTAGATATTAAACATGCTGCATGGGTTAGAAAGATGTTCTTTAAAAAAATAAGCAAAGAGATGTAGCGAAGACCTGTCATGTGGCTTCTGCATTAGAGCGATGACCTTATAAATCCCAGTAATCTTCCTAATCTAGGTAAATTTTCAGGGAGCTGCATCAGTGTTATCTGAACTTAGAGTATGGGACGCGTTACTGAAAAGTGCGTTTTCTTAAAAAAATAAAAAGAAGTGTGGTATATGGTTATGGTGTGAAATAACTCAAATGCTAACTTAAACCTCTAAGTGTATTCGTATTAAAAATACGGTATTAAAGAAGTAGGGTTTCGGATCATTAATATAAGCACCGTACTCAAAAGAACACTAGAAGCAGATACTAACACAAAAATAGATGATTAGGCGCTACATATTTAGCTATATTTTGGGCAGATATTTTAAATGATCCGTTACTATGGTTTCTTGTTAAATCATAAACAGGAAAGATTATTATAAATGTATATAAGGTGCTCTAGATAAAGGCCATAAAAAATCAAAAAATCGGAATTCTCCGGCCGATACAGGATTCCTGTCACCCAAAGATTTAAATGTATATTCGTATTGTGACGGGCTATTATTTTACTGGCGCTCAGAAAGGAATAGTAAACAGGCAATTGAATTGTTGTCAGAAAGAATACATAAAATAAAACAATAAAGAAGTTTATTAAGCTAAACCTATAATTAATATTCCTAAATTAGAGAACTAGGCTAAAACCATAACTATAGAGAATTAGGCTAAAACCATAACTATCATGAAGCTTTCATTTAAAAGATACCTAATAAACCGATTCATCTATTTTTAGAAAAAAGATAACTTTTTTAATTAAAAATTGATTTATTTCCTAATCATTAAGTTTATAAGCCAACAACTTGACCATTTAATGCAATTATCATACCAATAAGCGGTATTAATATTAAAGAAGATGGTATCTATATATCGGTTAACTAGACAGTAACTCTAATATCACTTTTAATGACAATAACTAATAAGACGTTGTTCCAAATAAACAAATTTACTATCAAAATAGATTGATGAAAAGCCTATCTGATGACCTGTCATTTATAATTATTTCACCAATATTCAATGACAACTCTTAATTATTTAGTTCACCCTTACTCTAAATAACTCATTCAAATATATCATTATCCAGCAGGTTTGCTATTATTTTAGAAAAGCTCTCTTAAAACTGAGTAAAACTCTTCTCCTTTATCATTAATCCTGCAGCCATAAAGCGTGCCGCCAAACTTTAAAATTAATTTTAGATTAAACATATCTAAGCATTCAATGGCATTTCGTAAAAATAAACCATAGATTAAAACGCCATAAATCTTCTGAATTCCTTTATTTTTCAGCGTAAAAGGTAATGAACAGAATAATAAAAACCTTCTTTATCTAAGAATCTAATCTTCTAAGTACTCTATAATGCTACTATTCAGGATGAATAGAGTGCGGAATCATTTAGCATTTGATGAGATTTTCTATTTGTTCAAAATCTGCAGTCGCCAGGCTCTTATCCCTTTCCAGCCCCCCTTAATTACATATCCTATTTAATTTTACGGCGGCATGTGACTTAAAATATCTAATTTATTAACCAATTTTTAATGTGAATGATATTCATCTAACTAATCTTTCAGCAACATTGAATCTTTACTAAATTAAAAACCTAAATCATTAATAACTAAACAACTAACATTACGTTTTAAAACTTTAATTAAGTCTTTTAATTCCGAGACAGCTTCTCCAGCCCAACCACCTAAATTCACGATTCAAACCTTAATAGACTATTATATGATTATTTCTATCTAAGAAAACAAGATCTGCTACCCTATTTAATGTAACTAAATCTAATAATTCAGAAAAATTAAACATCTCTATACTGATTATTACTTAAACCAACCAGTTTGACGAAAACTAGCATGTAATGCTGATATTACATAAAAAATAACAATTATATAAAATGATACTTTTTATTAAAAGTATTAATTAGCCTTTCTTTTCAAGAAAGGATAGCATGGTTTTTTGAATAATTTAAATTTAATTTTGAACTAATAATTTCATAGACTGAAATAAAGTTTTACTATCTAATAGTAATTAACATAACTCCTGATTGTACAATTACATATATTCATATTGAGGTGATCTCAAGCTATTAAGTAGAATTAAAATAAAGGCTTTGCAGCCCATCTTCCATGCGCCCACATTAAATTGCTAGGTACAACCCTTTTATTTAAGGATACATTGTCAGGTAAGTCGTCGGTTTTCTATAGCAAACTCTCTGTAGACAAACGAAATGCTCTAATTCATATTTTCTAGTAGCTCAATGTTTTACAAACTAAAAGGTAGTCTATAAATTCTTTTACATTATCTTTACCTATAAGTACTAAATGGATAGTTATAGGATATGCTGGATTAAGATCACGTAATAAAAGTTAGAAATTAACTACTATTTTGGCCTTGTAAAGACAAATAAAATCTTATTGATGGATAGGATTTATCCCTATAAAAAGATAATGTCTTGAAGTTTTGTTTAGCATTTGTAGAAATATTTAGATTTACGTACAAATAACCAAGCTCGTAGCTTTAAATGCTTTATATTTAGACTTTGCTACTTCTTGCCTTATTTTATACAAATTCCCCTTAGGTTATGCACAATAAATAATGGTATAGGCCAGAGCAAGATACTATAGGGTTTGGAAAACTGTATACAACTGCCAGTAGATCGTCGAGAGGTAGAAAAACGTTTTTATAGAAAATAACTATGACTTTTTGAGTGAGCGAAAGCATCATCGCAAACGATAGAAATATAACTGCAATTATCAACATCAGTTAGTTTTACTCCCTTAGAAAAAGTAAAGTTCAAATATGTCATAACGCTACTTAAAGTAGACGTAAGCTATCTTCTTGTTTGAAGAACACCTCTGATTTTAGGTGTTGCAGTTGTCTAATGATAAAGGATCATTGATGGATAATATTTTTCCTTAACTATGCCTCAGTAGCTATCTCGGCATTAATAGGAGTATATCCTATAGGAGGATATATATAATGATTCGAGATCTAAACAATTAGGATTAATAATTACTTTTGTACAAGACAAAGTTTTTCGTTGCAAATGACAGCAATAATAATCATTTTTATTCCATCTCAATTAGCAACAGCAATGACTTCATAGAAGGATATATCATTACGAATGATAATGATAAGTTGCACTTTTCTTTTAATAACTTTATCAATAATCAGCGTGCTAGCTAAGCCACTTAACCATCTTTAAATTGGTTAAGAACTAATAATTAAAATGACGATGCCCTAAAATCACGTGTTAGCGCACGCACTGTCAATCCGTACTAGTTACACCATTCACGTTAAAATCGACGACCAATATAATTTCAGGACTGCTCATTCAGAATAGTGATTAACATCTGAAGCACTGTTTTAATATCATTCAGTAATTGATAGTTAAGTAATTATTTTTACCTATTTTAAACTCATTTTATTATAAATACCCCCTCTCATGACATAAAAAGAGTGTAATACCAGCAACAAATGCGTAGAGGAAGATAGATATTATTTACTTTTAGTTGGTGAGAAAACTCTATTTCTATATTTACAGAAAACTTATTATTATTTTTTCTTAAGCTTTTCTAACTCTTTAACTAAATCATCTGCGGTCATGTAACCAGGTATTACTGTGCCATCTTCTAATACCAAAGCAGGTGTTCCATTGATTCCAAGCATATGACCAATATTAAATTGAGCAGCAATATCCACCATTTTACATTTTTCAATCGGAGAAACCATTTCGCCTTTTAAAGCGTCTGTGAATGCTTTTTGAGGATTAGTGCTACACCAGATAGATGTCATTGCTTTAGCTGATTCCTGGTGAAGGCCATTGCGAGGAAATGCCAAATAACGTACGGTTATACCATTTTTATTATATTCTCCTATTTCTTGATGAAATTTCTTACAATAACCACAAGTAATATCGGTAAATATAGTAACAAGATATTTTTCCTCTGGTGCTTTAAATATGATCATCTGATCACTCATTGATTCTATTTTCTTTACCAAAATCTGATTTGTAACATTAATTGGCATTCGACCACTTAAATCATAAATAGGACCTTCTAATAAATACTTACCATCTTCGGTTACATAAACTAGCCCTTGGTTAGTAATCACTGTACTTAAACCTACAATAGGTGACGGATGGATATTCTCAGTTTCTATCCTCATTTTATTTAACGTTCTTTTGATAGCCACATCATCAGCCAACACAGAATGTGATACTGCAGCCAGAAAACTAATTAACCATATGATATTTTTTTTCATTTCAAATTTCCTTGATCTTCAATAACCTCTAGGATAATGTTATTAATGCAATTGCCTTAATCTTTCTATGACAACATAGATATAAATCTATGTAGTAGAAAAGTATCACTATGTCCTAAATAATGCTTATACTATATGGAGATCTGCACCATGTGATTCAGTAATAAGTTACAAAGCATGGCTTAAATACATGAGAAGAAAATTTTTTCTATTAATTCTAGGAATTATTAAATAATATTTAATCCGATGCCAAAAAATCTAACGCATCATTTGCATACTTTTTACTCAGAAATAACACATCATTGATCAATCTATTAATTAAGATTAAACAACTTTTCGTTAAATAATTTTTAGCTAATAAATAGCCTCTACCTTAAGAGTAGAAACCGTTTTTAATTACTTTTTCCAGTATTTTAATAACACCCTGAGATAAACTAATATCTGTTAATATCAAACAACTAGTTCAGAAACACATAACCCACATGGATAAAGCACATCAAACATCGTTTTATTTTTTAATTCAATCGGATCATTAGTGGAAGGTGCTTAGAATAAGTTTTAAGTTGTTTCTCATTAACATATTTAGATAGCAGTTTTATAGAAATTTAGGTGTCGAAATTATGCTGTCGGATCATTATTAGTGATAGTTTCTCACAATAAAAATACTAAAAATAAGCGTCGCCAGATGTGGCACTAGTAAACTATCAGAACTGATTGATTTATAACCACACTCATTTTTCCAGCTAAAAAAGATTGTAAATTCATGATCTCTACCGTAAATAAATCATAAGTATAGTACAATAAGCAGGCAACTACTGATTGCAAATCAGTACGATAAGAAGAAAGCATATTAGCTGCTAAATTGTAATCAAGAAAATAGTATTGAAAATTATTCAATCAATAGATAAGACTATCTTTATTTTTAGTTGATAAAAAGTATTTCTAGTAGATTAATTTCACCATATTATGCTTTAAAACACTTTTTCCATACTTGCAGATCTCATAGTAACATTATGTATATTGTTTCTTTGATTAATTAAATAAGAATAATAAATTCATATAATTAATTAAATTAAGCAGTTAAATCAATACTAATTCATTAAATGATGTATTAAATATTATCAATTAAGAATAAAAAAGTATCAGATCTCACTGATTTCTTATAAAAAATTATATATTATAGATAATAATCGATATTCAAATTTCTAAAAAATAAAGATTATGAATATAATATTTATATAAATATTACATTTTAAAAATATAAAAATAATTTAAAAATAAATGAACTACTTTATTATTTATCAGTTATATATGTTTCTGTTATATGAAGTTTTAGAAAATAGTGTCGCATCCTGCTAATTAATTGATTTTATGAATAATTTTAATAAAAAAGAGATGATATGCCATGAAAGTTCTACCCTAAAATATCCGCGAAACCAGATATTACCCTGATCTATTATATGAATCTAGAATAGTATGATGTAAGAAGTACAGATACACTGCTTTATTAATGTTCATGATTTAAGTACTGTTTTATACTCTACAATATGTTAATTTTAGGAATTCATATAGATGGCTTTGAAATTTCCTAAAAAACGTAAATTGGATAAATCAGCAGACAGCACGTGACTTCACCTGTTATACATTTTGTTTACCCAAATCATTTTATCATCTTCCTCATAAAATAAATGAGGATTAGACTAACTAATTTTTTTGACACCCTAAAAGAAGTCATACAGAAAAGCGTCTAATTCTTGATTTTTAATTTCGGCACACAATATTATTCGCCTCTAATCACGATTATCCGAGGTTTTGAGCAATGCGTGTCCAGATTAAGTTGATGATACTGGATACAACTTCATTAAACAATAACTAACTAAAATGTATCCTTTCTTATAAATTTATTATCTATAGGGAACTAGGGATAATTCCCTGTATTCTTAGCCTCATCCTGGGACAAATACAAAGATAACTGGAGCAATAGACCTGATGAAAATGAGCAGGATGATGAGTTTCATTTCTCTGTCAAAATACTTAGGGCAATATACAAAGATGTATAATTCCCCACTCAGCGCAAGCTAAACTAATTTTTACTATTGATGAGGTGAGGATTGAAATAAATTTCTTTAAAATATACTGAAAATATCAAAACTTGCAGACCAGTTTATCTATTGAGCAAATGCTTTCCTTGCAGCACTTATGCCATGGGTTTATTCCAACAGAGGTATTATTTGCTCTATTTCTCTCCTAATATTCATTATCATCGTTTTTTAGGCATAGATATAAGTTAAAATCCTACAGTTTATGCGATATCAATACTACTGAGCAGCGATTAGGGCAGCAGATTCATATTTTTATACTCGACTTCAAACTTATAACGCATTACTTTCACTTATATCCATCTTATTTGCTCTTTTTTAGCAAAAACTAAATACTAGATCAATACTCTGTTTCTGGCTCTACTCACACTTATTCTACAATAAGCACATGGAAGACAGGATATCGAAATTGGTATTTTCTGTGTTTTGTACACTTATAATTGATAACTAAATTAAAATTCATATGCTCATTTCTCTGTCACTTATGGCGGTTTTATATATTAAATATATTGCATGGTGTAAGCTATTTTTAAAAAAGCAATCAAAGAAATCTTATGAAACGCTGTTATCCAGATGGTGTGCGTCACAGCGGAGACTGATAAATCTCAGTAAAAGTCTTTCCTGATCTTGATATATCTTTACCAGGAACAAGTAACAACCTAATTTGAAGGGTAATGGTACGAACATTACTAGAAAAAGTACGATTTTGTAATAAAGATAAGAAGGAGGTTTGCCATAGTGTGAAAACAGCTTGGGGGATCCCTATACCTTATACTACCGAGTATCTGCGGTCAAAACTGCGACATTACCGAGGAGGGAAGAGAAGTTATATATTATTATGATTACCTGACTAAGCAGTATTGAGGCCAAATCTTAATGAATGAAGAAATGATCGAGCATTATATATTAGCCATATTTTGGCGAAGTATTTTAAGATGGAGCGGTTACTGTAGTTTCTTGTTGAATCATCAACGACGTACAGTGTCACCAAAGGTGTAAAGGTAGAAAGCGCTAGAAATAACGACTTACAAAAACTAAAAAAACCAGAGTTTGCCTTTTGATGAAAGGATTCTTATACATAGCTCTGTATTAAATAGATTTTGTGTAGTAATAAACTACTTTTTATCGATACTCTGCTTGACAAGCAGGCAACAGAATTATTCTTAGAAAGAATATATAAAAATAAAAAAGATGGCTATTTAATTAAATCTATGATTAATACCTGTAAAATTAGAGCATTAAGTAAATGCCTACACACTTCAATGAAAGTTTAAGATATACTAGATCTAGTAAATCGATTCTTTCTGATTTTAGCAGAAATTGATGGTTTTCGCTATTCTATTAAAGAACTATTAATTTCCTTAATCATGAACTTATCCATAATCCTGTACTAGGCAACTGTTATCTGCCTAGTACAGGATTATGGATAAGTTCATGCTTAGGTAGAACAGGTAATATCTAGTTTTAGGGATACATATATAAAGTAGACTTTTCCATGACATATCACATCAATATTATTGAAATTATTCATGAAATTAATAAGCAGGATAACATCATTATCTCTAAAAGTACACACACCAGAAATGAGCATATCTCTTTATCCAGATAAATAACAATAAATTCTTTATTAATTAAAAAACATAACTCATTGCTTAACAGCTATTTAACAAAATATATCCTTTTAAAAGTATCCAAATTAAACTAAAAATTAAATAATTCAGAATAAAAGACGTATTAAATCCATAAAAATTTACTAGCCTAACGTTTACTTTACTATAATAAAAGACAAGAAAATTTTTATAACTAAAACAACATTTAAATACGGCGTGCCTGCCAAAAAATCTTGCGCCAGTATATATTGTTTAACGAAGAACGGGTAACTCCTTTACTGGTTGATGCATGAATAAAAGTATTATCCGTATCATAAATACCAACATGTAGGCCATTTTTATCTGAGCTGCTTTTAAAAAAAACTAGATCACCAGGCATAAGATCCGTAATATTAATACGGGTACCATAAGTTATTTGAACTATTGTCGTGCGTGGTAATTGAATGGCAAAACGGTCACTAAAAGTTCGATAAACAAATCCTGAACAATCAATTCCAGTTAATGATAAACCACCATAACGGTATGGCGTGCCATACCATTGCGATAGTTGATCCTTAAGGTGAGAAATAGTCATGATGGGATCAGAAAGTTGACCTTTTAATGGTGAAGCTCTACTATTTAGTGTAGAGGAACAGCCAACTAAAATTAAATAAAATAAAAAAAACAAATGTTTAATTCTTATTAGCATAAAGCAGCCTTACCCTTAATAGAGTAATTAAATAGACTTTAATTAAAATTAAATAAAAAACTAAGTTTTTATTAAAAATAACCGCTAGTTTTAGAAAAACACTAAAACTATAAAGAATAAATATTCTGCCATTTTTAGCTTTATTAGATTTATTAGCTTTTTTTAGCTTATTACTTCAGGCCAAAAAATAATCCAAATACCTAGCAAAATAAATACTAGTCCAATAAATTTAATCAATGTCGTTGATTCATTAAACCAAGGCAAAGTGATTGCAAATAAATAAACTAGTACATAGCTTAAACTAATTAATGAATAAGCTTTACTTAAAGCTAAAAACCTCAAGGAAAATAACCAACAAACCATTGAAAGTGCATAGCCAATCAAACCGATAAAAATCAGCCAAAAGGCCGATAAATTTTCAAATAACCAACTAATATTCATCCATTGATGATTTAATTTAAACCAATCTAATATAGTTACTCCAGCTTTTAAATAAAGCTGAGCTAAAGTGATGAAGATTGCACTACCAATACCCCAAAAATAACCTTTCATATGTTTAATAAAATAATACCCAGGATTATAATAAATACACCTATCCAATGTTTAATACTTATCTTCTCTTGATAGATAAATTTCCCAATCAGTGTAACAATAACAAAGTTAATGCTTAACATAGGATAAGCAATACTAAGTGGTAAAATTTGTAGTAATTTAAGCCAGAATATCATTCCTAAAATAAGAAAAATAATCGCTATCAGTAGCCATTTAAAGATTAAACTATTTTTTATTGGCAAATTACTTTGCCAATATATTACCGCTTGCTTTTGACAAACTTGTCCAATACAAGTTAATAAGCTAACAATTATTAATAATAAAAAATATGTCATGGCTGCTGCTGCTGATAAGTTATTATTGCTATTCGTGTATTACGAACTACATGATCAGGTTTAGGAATATTATCAGGTAGCCTTTCATTTTTACGTAATAAAAAAACCAGTGAAATTTTTCCTTCTTTGCGTGATTTACTAAGCCATTTAGCAAAATTAGTTTGATTAATTAAGCGAAATTGGCTATCCGGATAATTTAAACCATATCTTAATTCACCTGATTTTTCATATAAAAAAATATCACTTTTATGTAATTCCCATGCCAACGCTGCACCTAGTCCAACATTATTCGTCAGCACAAATTTACTTTGTTCCAACAAAGATATATTTTGCCGAATTAGTTGCTGTGGTAATTTAGAATCAATAGTGTCTTGCGGTAATGTATAACTTATTGATAAGCTCAAAGCTAAAGAACATGCAGCACCACACATCCAATACCTGGCATTAGATATTAGACTAAAATAAGCAATAATTAACCAAATACAAAAAACTGTTATACCTAATACCAGTTTAGGCCACTCAATTGGTGTATACAGAGGATGCTCAACAAATAATCCCATAATAATCAAAGTAATGATAGCCAATATAGCAAAAGCGATATTAATAACTCCATTAAATTTAATGGGTACTAGATTGCGATTTTTAATAGAATCAACCGCATATTTTGCCATCATTAATGCAAGCGGTGCCATAACTGGTAACATATAAGTAAGTAATTTACCTTTAGCAATACTAAAAAATACGAAAGGAATCGTAAACCAACAAAGTAGAAAAAACATCTCCGGATTATTTTTTCGTTCCTGCCAACTCTTATATATTGCACCCGGTAAAAGCCCTAACCAGGGTATTACACCAAATGTAATAATTGGAATATAAAACCAAAAAGGCGTTTTATGTTGAGCATTTTCTGATGAAAATCGTTGAATATGTTCTACCCAAAAAAAGTAATGCCAATAATCAGGTTCATATTTATTAACAGCTAATACCCAAGGAAGGCTTATCAATGCTGCACTAATTATACCTATGTTACCAAATTTGAGCATCTCAATAAAGCGTTTCTGATAAAGCATAACTGGCAGCATGACAATAACTGGAATAGCTAATGCTAAAAAACCCTTAGTTATAAAGGCTATACCACAGGTAAACCCCATAACTACCCAGGCAAGTAACTTTAAGGGAACCGTTGATGCTTTTAATAACCAAAAAGAAGATACCATAGAAGCAGTAAGCCACATAGTAAGCATCGGATCCAGTACGCTATAGGTACCAATAGCAAAAACTAAAAACATCGAAATATATATTAAACTGGCAATAAATGCGACATTTCGATTACACCACAATACTATCGCCAAGCAGTAAATTAAGCTGGTGGTGACTATAATTGCAAATACAGCACCAAAACGGACTGCAAAATTAGTATTACCAAATATCATTTGACTAATATTATTTATCCAATATCCGGCTACTGGCTTTTCAAAATAGCGAATATTAAGCAAATAAGGCACAATCCAATCACCTTTTTGCAACATTTCTCGACTAATTTCTGCGTAACGCGTTTCATCTGGCTGCCATAGCAGCCTCTCATTTAACGGTACTAAATAAGTAAAAATAAAAAAAAGTGCTAATAAAAAAGCACTTATTTTTTGTAATTGTTTAGTTAATATCAAGCGCTATACCTCATGTTGACACCCTAGCCAACCCTCACGACCCGGAAAAGATGAACGAACAACTTTTCCTTGTGGTAAAGAATCTATATCATTTGGTATGAATTCATGTAATGGACAAAATATCATCTGCTCTGCAACCATTCTCTCTAATAAGCAGTCAAATTGCATCGATTTAGACATACCTTCTACTTCAGTATGAATAGTATAAACAGGTGTTCCTGTATCTTCCTGCATTGCATTAATAATAAAATCATTATAGTTTTCATCTTTAACCAAACTGCCAACGACTTCATCATAAGTCGGTAGTGTTACAGGAATTTGTACCGTACCAATTGAACCATCTAATAAAATAGGACGAAAAGGATGAGTACCACGACAATCACTATTGTAATCAAATTTAAAATTTTCTTTTGCCATTAATACACGTTCATCGGATCGCCAACCAGCTACAGCTGAACATTTTACGATAGCGCCAGTTACAGACTCAAGTACATCCACGCCTAATTTAATTTGTTCGACTAATTTATCTATTGACCATTTAGCTACATTAGCTTGCCAACCTTGATGATCCCATGCATGTAACCCAACTTCATGACCTTCATCCAATGTTTTCTTCATTAAGTAACCTAAATTATTAGCTATTTTTTTACCTGACCACGCTGTACCGGCTAAAAAAATACCAAAACCATATACTGATGTTGCATTCAATTTTAACATTTTCCATAAAAATTTAGGTCGAACCAGTCGCCATAAATGTCGCCCCATATTATCTGGACCGACACTAAAAAAAAACTAGCTCGAATTTGATATTTAGAGAGTACTTTAAGTAACTTTAATACACCTTCTTTGGTACCTAGATAGGTATCTACATCAATTCTTAAGCCAATTTTCTTCATTATTTTTTATCTAATTCTTCTACGGCAGCTTGTAAAAAAAAATCTAACGTTTCATCAATAGTCTGATTTAGATCAATAGTTGGCTTCCAATCGAGCAAACGATACGCATTTTTAATACTCGGTCTACGATATTCAACATCTTGATATCCCTCACCATAGTAACTACTACTTTCAATCTTTTTAATACCAGCAAATGGAGGAAAGTATTTACGTAACGGATGTTTTTCAAAACTGTCAAGTAACATATCAGCTAATTGAGCAATACTTGCTTCATTAGTTGGATTACCAATATTAATAATATGACCATCACATTTTTCATCTTTATTTTTAATAATACGAAATAATGCTTCAATACCATCTTTAATATCAGTAAAACAACGCTTTTGAGCACCACCATCAACTAATTTTATCGGTGAACCTTCGACCAAATTTAAAATTAATTGGGTAATTGCTCGTGAGCTACCAATACGAGCAGAATGTAAACTATCGAGACGTGGGCCCATCCAATTAAACGGTCTAAATAAGGTAAATTTTAATCCTTCTTTAGAACCATATGCCCAAATAACGCGATCTAATAACTGTTTAGAAACAGAATAAATCCAACGTTGTTTATTAATTGGCCCCACAATTAAATGAGAGGTATCTTCATTAAATTCTTTATCATCACACATCCCGTAAACTTCAGAAGTTGATGGGAAAATAATACGTTTATTATATTTTACACAATAACGCACTATCTTTAAATTTTCTTCAAAATCTAACTCAAAAACTTTTAATGGATTACGGGTATATTCAATTGGTGTTGCAATAGCAACTAATGGTAGAATAATGTCACATTTTTTAATATGATATTCAATCCACTCAGTATGAATACTGATATCACCTTCAACAAAATGAAAACCATGATCATAGCCAAAACGGAGATCATTAATAAAACGTGAAACAGCAGACGAACTGATATCTAAACCATAGATATCATAGTGACCATCTGCTAATAAACGTTCGGTTAAGTGATTACCAATGAAACCATTTACACCCAAGATTAAAACACGTTTACGCAATTTTACCTGTGTCATCGGTTTAATACCAATACGTACGCCCTTTACAATTCCTATCTCAGCCGCTAAACGCGATCCTTCAATACATAAGCCAGATGCATTCTGGGCAATTAGGATTTTAAGTACACCTTGACCGCAAGCTATCTCTAATGGCTCAGTAGAAATGATTGTACCAGGTAATTTATCATGTGACTTTTCTAGCACGTTGGCACGCCAGACAATTATTTTATTCTCAGATAAATAAGTAAATGCGCCTGGATATGGATTCGTTACTGCTCGTACTAAGTTATTCACTTCGGTTGCGGATTTAGACCAATCAATTAAACCATCTTCAGCACGACGATGGCCAAAATAGGTTGCCTGACTCTCATTTTGTGGCGTTTCTGAATAATTAGCCATTTTAATTAAGGGTAATATATCAGTCAAAAGCTGTTCAGCCGCTTGACAAATTTTCTTATGTAACATTAATGCAGTATCTGTTACATCAATGATGATTCTTTTCTGTCCAATAATATTACCTGCATCTACTTTGGCTATCATCTTATGTAAGGTAACACCGGTCTCTTTTTCACCATGCAAAAGAGCCCAATTAATCGGCACACAGCCACGATATTTAGGTAGTAAAGAACCATGTAAGTTAAAAGCTCCTTTAGGAGCTAACGCTAATAAATCTTGGCTAAGCATATGACGATAGTAAAAAGAGAAAATTACATCCGGTTTTATTTTCTCAATTCGCTCAATCCAAAGTAAATGATTGATATTTTTTGGTGCAAATACAGGCAAACTCATCTCAGCTCCCAAACAGGCAACTGAGGAAAAGAAAAGATTCTCTTTAGGATCATCTGTATGTGTAAAAACAGCTTGAATTTCAAAACCAGCCTTCTGTAGTGCTTTTAATCCTACACAACCAATATCATGATAAGCAAAAACAACAGCTTTCATTATTTTTTTTCCTGACTTTTGTCAGCATCTTGATGAACACCAACTATTTTTTGAATGAAGTAATGAGGACGGAGACGAATATCATTATATATTCTTCCAATATATTTACCGAGTAATCCCATGGCAATAAATTGCGCACCAATAAATATAAATAGAATAGCAAGCAACGTAAAAGCACCCTCTAGCGGCCACACTGCACCAAAAATAAGACGTAAAATAATTAACAGAACCGTCAGTAAAAATCCACTTGCAGCAATAAAACTACCAATAATACTCAACAAACGTAACTGAGTAGTGGTTAAGCAAGTAAGTAAATCAAACATTAAATTTATTAGTTTCATCAAGCTATATTTTGAATCACCAAACTCACGTTCTGCATGGGAAACATCGATTTCAATTGTTCTTTTAGCAAATGTATTTGCTAAAATGGGAATAAATGTACTATGTTTATGACACTGTAACATTGCATTAATAATATTACGGCGATAAACACGTAACATGCAGCCATAATCTCCCATTGTTCGCCCTGTTGCTTTAGTGACCATGACATTAATGATTTTCGACGCTGTTTTACGAAACAAAGAATCTTGACGATTCGTTCGTCTGGTACCGACTACGTCATAGCCCTCTTCAGCTACCTGTACCAGATGTGGAATTTCTTCAGGTGGATTTTGCAAATCAGCATCCAGAGTAATCACAAGATCACCAGTTGTTTGTTTAAAACCAGCCATAATAGCTGAATGTTGTCCATAGTTACGATTTAAAATTACTACGATAATATGATTTGTTGAATTTTCAACAGCATCCATCAGAAATTTAACGGAATTATCAGCACTACCATCATCAACTAAAATTAATTCATATGGTTGCTTCAATCTCTGACAAGCAGCCAATGTTCTTTCTAATAACTGTGGTAAGCTTTGCTCTTCATTATAAATAGGGATAACAATAGAAACTTTTTTTATTTCTTCAAAATTATTTTGAAAAGACACTATTCTCAGCTCCAAAAAAATTTTATTAATAGCAAGAACAACATGATCAACATCTTTAGTAAGCATGTCAGGGACTAGTAGCAATGAACATATGGTATTCAAGTTCCATTCAAAATTAGATAGAGAATAGAGATGGCTAGTGTTATCTATAATATTTTTGCGTATGGAAAACCCCGCTGGGAAATTCAGACCTATACCTATAATCCTTATCTTTTAAGCATTCAATAAAACTATCACGGTCAATAACCACAATCAGCTTTATCTACCGAACCATAACAAATGTGGTTGGCATGTAAACACAGATAATCAAGCAGATTCAACATTTTTAACGGTAGATTGGCCTGAGCCTATCGATAATAGGTAACAAAATCAGCATGACGTTTATTTATCTATGCTAACTTTTTAAATTGAGCAACTGCAATTGCCGCAATAATCTCAAAGAAATTATATTTAAATTCAGGTTCAATAATATCAGACTGTGGTTTACGGCCTTATATTTATCAATCGAAACTATTACACCTAAACCATGAAATTTAAAGATATCAGACATGTGCTAAAGCATCACACTATCGGTAGCAACTAAACTTTCTTCCTCGGAGAAAGTGATATTTTAATCGCATAAAATGAAAATGTCCTGCCCTGTTGAGAGATCCATTCACTTTTATAGTGAGTACCTGCGGCATGATTCCGCATCCTCGATCAATGCAATATTTTTTCTTTGTGCAATCTTACCTAACACGTTAAGATCGCATTGCGCAGAAGGGATAATATACCGGAATTACCTATATTATCTTATAGGTAATAACGTTCTAAAAATAAATCAGCCTAACTATTAAAGTATTAATATCTACATAAATTATGATTAAATTTGAGTCTAATAAGGTAACCATATTAATGTTAAAACCCATCTTTAATAAGAATTTCATCTCCAAAGCCAATTCCTAATGGGCCAAAAATGCATTATATACATACCTGCTATTTTTCCTAATAAAAATAATTGTATGCTAACAACAAAATTTATGGCGAAAGTCTTCTTGAAGTTGATGACTTTCAGCTAAGTCCTGATGATCTAGACAGAATGTAATATATTTATAACCGCCATAATTTCTTCCTCACCTATTACTGATCGAGAAAAATAAAGAAAAATCATTTGCAAGATTAACCCCTATTAGAAATCATTAATATTTTTAAAAATCAGTTTTCTATAGTAGCATAAAATAGCTTGATTATACATCAACATGATAATATCCTTCTATCTATACAAATAGATAGATAGACATTAATTTGTTAATTCTACTTGAGTATAGAGAATTTTATATTAGTTAGACAGTTTAAAAATAAAATAAGATTCCTAATCTTTCTTTTAATAAGAAAGAAATTATTAAAAAATCTGGTGTATACTGATCACAGGCTAGGTTCTGCAAAATTATTCATGAATATTGTTCTCTATCCTTAAATTAGGCGTTATCTATATACCATGTTTAGCAGACCAAATCCACTTAGTCAATTCTAGCTTTTCTAAACAGACGGAAACTGCTTAAATACCATAAGAGTTGTTTTATCGAATCACATTATTCGCGCATCAGCTTCGTAGATTCACTGCAAAAAAAACCGATTCAATCAGATTCGGCGTTCTTATGATCTCCAGTATACTAACGGAAAGTCGTAGAATGCCAGCCATTCTTCTCAATTATTCTTCAGCTTATTCATCGCTTCAAGATATTTGGTAAAGCCCTTGCCAATAAAACATCAAAGGAGAAAGACTGTAACAGCATCAGAGATCTCTGCTAGGAAGAATGGGGACCCTTTTTTCCTTGGAGCTCACACTTAACTTTTTCAATTGGATGTTTTTTTGGAGTAAAGCTACTACATCAACTGTTTTGTGTAGTTAATGGCGTTAGTATTAGATATTTAGAAATATCTTTGCTATTTGCATTCTAAAACTAAAAGTATTACTCTTCCGTAGGAACTCTAGGAGATGCGGTTAAGTCACACACTTATCAGCCATTAAAAAGTTATGCTCAGTTTGCTTCTGACTTTCAATAACACTCTTCAAATGCAATGAGCTCGTTATGTCCACGACTAGACTAGTCGATAATAAGGAGCAGATGAAAATGATCAACTTGCCTGACAGCACGATATGTGATATCGTACAAAAATGAATGTAGCAGTATCGGTTAATATCAGATAAGTACTACGTTATTAATTCTCTTTAAACCACTCCCGTTTCTCTCTGCTGAGAGAAACGCAGAAAGTTCATGTACTTTCTTATCGAGAGAAAACTTAGAGCTCGATAAAATCACTAGTAAAGATTCCTCGCAGGTACAGGAATAATAGCAATTCTTTGCTACTTTTTGTATATTTCAGTTAAGGCGATACTAATGAGCTACTGAAGTATACTCCACTATTACCACTGCAATCTTTTAATCTTAAACACTTTAATTTTAACATCGCTAATACCCGTCTATATTAAGTTTGGTACGGCAAATAACCGTTACGGATTATGGATGCTTCCCATAAACAAAGTGGCGTTCAGAATCTTTTTGCAACCACATATCTTTGAGCAGCGTTTCAACAAGATGCCTATCACCTGCATGGGAACCATTACAGATGCGTTCATGCAAGAGGAGGATTCCACCGATAATATCTGATTTCGCGGATATATATAAGGATAAACTTTTCATAGCATATCATATCTCTGTTGTTGAAATCAGTCATAAAATTAATCAGTAGGATGATATGGGATTATTTTCGAAATATCATATACCAAAAAGAAATATAACTTTATAATTAGATAATAAAAAGCCGCTCTAGCGGCTTTTTAGCATAATAATTTATTATTTATGAAGCTTCATCTTTTCAACCCGACTCTTCAATTTTTGTCCTGGTCGAAAAGTTACTACTCGACGAGCACTGATGGGGATATCTTCTCCAGTTTTTGGATTTCGACCTGGTCGCTGACTTTTATCACGCAGATCAAAATTACCAAACCTTGACAGTTTTACCTTCTCCCCATTTTCTAATGAACGACGAACTTCTTCAAAGAAAAGTTCAACTAGGTCTTTTGCATCATGTTTACTTATACGCAGTTTTTCGAACAAACTTTCTGACATTTCAGCTTTTGTAAGCGCCATAGGTTTAGTCCCTCAAGGAGGCTTGAAATCGCCGTTTTAAAGCACCAACACATTTATCAACAGTTGAAGAAATCTCTTCTTCTTTCAGAGTACGGTTTATATCCTGTAAGATTAAGCTAATAGCAAGACTCTTATAACCTTTTCCTACATCATTACCACAGTACACGTCAAATAAGTTTACACCAACTATGTGATTTATATCAATTTTCTTGCATTCAGTTAATATATCTGAGGTTAGTACCTCTTCTGGTACTACAACAGAAATATCACGTCGGTTGGCTGGGAAATGTGAAATCATATTTGCTTTAGGAATAACACGCTCCGCAATGGCATCCCACAGCAATTCAAAAACAAATATCCGACCATTCAAATCTAACTTATTTTCCAGTTCAGGATGAATAACGCCTATATACCCAATATAATCATTATTTAGATAAATTCCAGCGCTTTGTCCGGGATGAAATGCTGGATTAGAGTGAGCTTTATAAAAAATATTATCTAATTTTCCGGTTAATGTCAGTATTGCTTCAACATCACCTTTAATATCAAAAAAATCAACAGCACGTTTTTCTTGTAACCAATGCTCTTCATAGCGATTACCAGTAATTACACCTGCTAACATCAATTCTTGCCTAACATCATACTCTGCCGTTAGATCCGGGACAAATCGTAAGCCAGTTTCAAACAGTCGAATGCGATTTTGTTGACGATTTTTATTATAAATTACTGTAGTCAGCAAGCCTGACAATAAAGAAAGCCGCATTACTGACATATCAGCTGAAATAGGTTCAGGCAAAATCATCGCATCAGAATTTGGGTGCAACAGTTGCTGAATTTTAGGATCAACAAAACTATAGGTAATCGTTTCATTATAATCACGATCAATTAATAAAGTTTTTACTCGTTTTAAAGACAGAACTGATTCAAAACATGGGTTTATGCTTAAACCTTCTTGTAAAGGCATATTAGGTATATTATTATACCCATAAATACGAGCTACTTCTTCAATCAAATCTTCTTCAATTTGAATATCAAAACGCCAAGATGGAGCAACTATTTCCCAATTATCTTGTTCACTAATCACTTGACAACCTAAGCGTTGAAGGATCTTAGTAACATTAATATCCGGAATACTATGGCCAATCAAACAATCTAGTTTTTTTCGAGTCAGGATTATTTTTACCACTCTTGGTAAGCTTGTTTTATGGCTAACATCAATAATATTTTTAACATCACCTCCGCAAATTTCAACTATTAATCTGGTCGTACGTTCCATGGCTTTATACTGTAATTGAGGATCAACCCCCCGCTCAAAACGGTGTGAAGCCTCAGTGTGAAGACCATAATTACGTGCTCGGCCAAAAATTGCTAATGGATTAAAAAAAGCACTTTCTAATAAAATATTAGTGGTATTTTTATTAATACTGGAATGCTTGCCTCCCAAAATACCGGCGATTCCTAAGGCATTTTTTTTATCAGCAATGATTAAAGTATCTTGCTGCAAAATTATCTTTTTGTCATCAAGCAAAACTAATGTCTCATTTTGTTTTGCCATTCGAACAATTATTGCTCCATTTAAGCGATCAAAATCATAGGCATGTAATGGCTGACCTAATTCTAATAATACAAAATTAGTAATATCAACTATAGGATTAATAGCACGAATGCCCATTCGACGTAATTTTTCTCTCATCCAGATAGGAGTTTGCACATTAACATTAACACCTTTTATTACTCGTCCTAAAAATCGAGGACATGCCATCGGTGCTTCCACTAGAATAGGGAAAATAGTAGCATCAGTGCCTTTAACTGGTTCAATCTTTACCATATTTAATTCTAGGTTATTGATAGCCGCAATATCGCGAGCGATACCTAAAATACTTAAACAATCAACACGATTCGGAGTCAAATTTACTTCAAAAATATGGTCATCAAGTTGCAAGTAGTTACGAATATCGATACCAATAGGTGCGTCGCGTGGTAGCTCAATAATACCAATATGGCTATCAGAAATAGCAAGATCAGAATAAGAGCAAAGTATACCTTCAGAAAGTTCATCGTAGAGTTTTATCGATTTTATTTTAAAATTATCAGGTAAAACCGCGCCAACTATTGCTACAGCAACTTTTAATCTTTTGCGGCAATTTAGTGCTCCAGATACAATATTAAGTAATTGCTCAGTACCAATATTGACCTTTGTTATCCACAATTTATTTGTTTTAGGATGCTGAACACATTCAACAATCTCACCAACTACTACACCTTGGAATTGACCGGCGACAGGTTTAACATCATCAATCTCCAAACCAGCCATTGTCATTTGCTCTGATAAGGCTTCACTACTTATTGCTGGATTTACCCATTCACGTAACCAAAATTCACTTAATTTCATATGAAAATTCTGTCTTATCTAAATTGCTTAAGAAAACGAAGATCATTTTTAAAAAAAACGCGTAAATCCGTCACGCCATAACGTAACATCGTTAAACGCTCTATTCCAATGCCAAAGGCAAAACCAGAATATATGTCAGGATCAATACCAGCATTGCGTAATACATTTAAATGTACCATCCCGCAACCTAATACTTCCAACCATTTATCATTTTTATCCATCACTTCAACTTCAGCTGAAGGTTCAGTGAATGGAAAATATGATGGCCGAAAACGAACACAGGTTTTTTCTTCAAAAAAATGATTTAAAAATTCATGCAGTGTACCTTTTAAATTAGCAAAACTAATATTTTGATCAATAATTAAGCCTTCTATTTGATGAAACATTGGAGTATGAGTTTTATCATAATCATTTCGATATACGCGACCAGGGGAAAGGATACGAATCGGTGGTCGTTTACTTTTCATTGTACGAATTTGCATACCAGAAGTTTGAGTGCGCAATAGATGAGTGGCATCAACCCAAAAAGTATCATGTGAAGCACGTGCTGGATGGTGAGCAGGAATATTTAAGGCATCAAAATTATGATAATCATCCTCTATTTCAGGTCCGGAAACAACAGAAAACCCAAACTTATCAAAGAATTCTTCAATTCGATCAATAGTACGAGTTACTGGATGAAGATTACCATATTCGATTTGGCGACCTGGCAATGAAATATCTATTTTTTCCGTCGCTAATCGAACATTTAATAGCGCATTTTCTAATTGCTCTTTTCGCATATTTAATAAATTCTGAACTTCTTGTTTTGCTTTATTAATAACTTCTCCTGTTGCTGATCGCTCTTCTGCAGGTAAATCACACAACGTTGACATTTGTAGTGTTAAATGGCTTTTTTTACCTAAAAATTTAACACGTACTAAATCTAACTCAGCAACATTTTTAGCTTTTTCTATGGCTATTTTTGCCTTCTCAGCTAACTCGATGAGTTGTAGCATTGTTTCCTCTTCTTTACGACTATTTTAGCCTAATCATTATTAAATGTGAAATTTTTAGTAATTAGTAACAAAGAGCCTCCATTTGGAGGCTTATCGCAGTTTTATTTCTTTTCTTAAAATATGCGAGAGAAAGTCCCAAATTTTGGGTGCTAAAATAAAAAAGAAATAAAAAACAATTTTCATCTTTTAATCAACTTTTCATAAAATACCTATTATTTTAATACACAAAATAATCATACATAATAAAAGAGGGGGGGAGATAAGCCCCCTTAATTTAACTAATTTAAGCTAATATGCTCTTTGCTTTCTCAACTAAAGTTGCAAATGTAACTTCATCAAAAATAGCAATATCAGATAAGATTTTACGATCAATTTCAATTGAACATTTTCTCAAGCCATTAATAAAATTGCTATAAGATAAACCATTTTGACGAGCAGCAGCATTAATACGTGCTATCCATAATTGACGAAATTGACGCTTACGCTGACGACGATCACGATAAGCATATTGACCAGCTTTAATTACTGCTTGGAAAGCAACACGATAAACACGTGAACGGGAACCATCGTAGCCTTTTGCTTGTTTTAATATTTTTTTGTGACGTTCGCGGGCTATTACACCGCGCTTTACGCGAGCCATATAATACCTCCTATCACTTCGAATTAAATTCGATAATCTTTAAACTAAAAATTAAAACTTATGCGTATGGTAAACAAGCCACTACTAAACCCAGATCGGCTTTAGAAACCATAGTTTTTTGTCGTAAATGACGTTTACGCTTAGTTAATTTTTTAGTCAAAATATGACGAAGGTTAGAATGCTTACGTTTAAAACCACCACTAGCAGTTTTTTTAAAACGCTTTGCTGCACCCCGTACTGTTTTTATTTTTAGCATCTTAAATATCCACTGCGCATTCTTAATTACAACTAGCCAAACAAATAGTATTCTATTTGATAAAATACTAATTACTTATTGCCTAACTATTTCTTTTTCGGTGCAAGCACCATGATCATCTGACGGCCTTCGATCTTATTTGGAAAAGATTCGACGACTGACATCTCATCCAAATCGTTTTTAATACGATTAAGCATATCAATACCAATTTGTTGGTGCGACATCTCACGACCACGAAATCGTAACGTGATTTTAGCTTTATCGCCATCATCCAGAAAGCGAATCAGGTTGCGTAGCTTGACCTGATAATCACCTTCATCTGTACCAGGTCGGAATTTAATTTCCTTTACCTGAATAACTTTTTGCTTCTTTTTTTGTTCTTTTAATGATTTACTCTTCTCATAGAGGAACTTGCCATAATCCATAATACGGCAAACTGGCGGCTCAGCATTTGGACTGATTTCTACTAAATCAACACCAGCTTCTTCAGCTTTTTCAAGACCTTCTTTTATGCTAATAATACCAATCTGCTCGCCATCTAAACCAGTTAAACGAACTTCAGAAGCACGAATCTCCGTATTAATACGATTCGGGCGTGCTGTTTGAATTCTTTTTCCGCCTTTAATACCTTATTCCTCCAGTTGATAAATACGACGAGTGCGAATTTCATCAAGCACTCTTTCTGCAAATTCTATGATGTCAAATGTTCCTAACTCTTTACCATTACAGGTTCGAACAGATACTTGATTCAAAGCAATTTCTTTATCACCACAAACTAACATATAAGGAACATGACGCAAACTATGCTCACGAATTTTAAAGCCTATTTTTTCGTTTCTCAAGTCTGCTTTTGCACGAATACCAAAATTATTAAAAATTTTTACTACTTTTTCCACAAAATTAACCTGTACATCTGTGATATTTATCATAACAATTTGTAATGGCGCTAACCAGATTGGAAAGAAACCGGCATACTGTTCTGTTAAAATCCCAATAAAACGTTCAAGTGATCCTAAAACAGCGCGATGGATCATCACTGGTATCTGACGTTCATTATTTTTATCTACATAAGAAGCACCTAAACGACCTGGTAATGAGAAATCGAGCTGTACAGTACCACATTGCCAATCCCTATCCAAACAATCATACAGAGTAAATTCAATTTTAGGTCCATAAAATGCACCTTCACCAAATTGATAATTGAATTCAATATCTTCTAGTGCCTTAGCAAGGTCGGATTCTGCACGATCCCATTGAGCATCACTACCTATTCGTTTTTCTGGTCGAGTTGATAACTTAACTTCAATTTTTTCAAAACCAAATGTTGCATAAACATCATAAATCATTTTAATACAACTTTTAACTTCAGATAAGATCTGATCTTCAGTACAAAAAATATGCGCATCATCTTGGGTAAAACCACGCTCGCGCATCAAACCATGTAAAGCGCCAGATGGCTCATTACGATGACAACTACCAAATTCTGCCATACGCAATGGTAAATCACGATAAGACTTTAAGCCTTGATTAAATATTTGTACATGTCCTGGGCAATTCATTGGTTTTATACAATATTCTCGGTTTTCTGATGATGTAGTAAACATGTTCTCTTTATAATTTTTCCAGTGGCCCGTTTTTTCCCAAAGAATACGATCCATCATTAATGGACCTTTTACTTCTTGGTATTGATATTCATTCAATTTACTACGAATAAAGGTTTCCAATTCACGAAATATTACCCAACCATCATTATGCCAAAACGCCATACCTGGCGCTTCTTCCTGCATATGATAAAGATCAAGCTGTTTAGCTATCTTACGATGATCTCGTTTAGCCGCTTCTTCTAAACGTAATAAATAAGCAGTTAACTGTTTTTTATTAGCCCAAGCTGTTCCATAAATCCTTTGTAACATTTTATTATTGCTATTACCACGCCAATATGCACCAACTACTTTTTGTAATTTAAAGTAATGACAAAAACGGATATTAGGTACATGTGGCCCATTACACATATCAATATATTCTTCATGATAATAAAGTGCAGGATGATCATCTTTATTAATATTTTCATCCAAAATTTTAACTTTATAATCCTCACCTCGAGCAACAAACATATCTCTCGCTTCCTTCCAAGTAACTAACTTTTTGATAACATCATAGTTCTTTGCAGCAAGTTTATGCATGCGCTGTTCAAGTTTTTCTAAATCTTTCTGCGTTAAAGTGTGATCCAGATTAACATCATAATAAAAACCATTTTTAATGATAGGGGCAATCGCCATTTTAGTCGTTGGCCATAATTGTTTAATCGCATGACCAAGTAAATGGGCACATGAATGACGAATAATTCCTAAACCATCGAAAGCTTTACTAGTAATAATAGATAATTGAGAATCATTATTAATTAGATCACTCGCATCAACAAGTTCAGCATTAACACGAGCAGCTATACAGACTTTTGCAAGACCTGAACCAATATCATTTGCAATATCCATTACTGAAACAGCGTGGTCATATTGACGTTGACTGCCGTCAGGGAGAGTAATAACTGGCATTTAAAATCCTTAATTTACAATAAATCCATATGCAAGATCACATGTATAGAAATATATTTTCTTAAAAGTGAGTTAAAATAATTTTTATATTACCTTATAAGTGATGTGCCTGATAAAACAATTAAAATAAAGCAAAAGCAATACGTACTCTTACGTTAATACTTAACTATAACTTCTTATAATATAGTATATTTTTTAAATAATTCAGATTTAACTTTTAACTAATCTGAATCTTTCATAACTATAATAAAGTTTTACTATCCAATGTTGATTAGGCTAATTCCTGATTGTATAGCTAAATATATTGATGCAGGATGATCTCAATCTTTTGAGCGGAATTGAATAATAGCTTTGAAGCGTATCTTCCCCTCCCGTACTACTTTTAAATTAAATTTCTCAATCATACCATTTATTTGAGAATGCATCGCTAAATTAGCTTGGTATTCTATATTAAGTTCTGTATACAAATGGACAAATTCATGTTTTTCGGTAACCGAATGTTTTCACAAATCAAAAAACGGTCTGTAAATACTCAATGAATATCAATGGGGAATATGCTCAATTAAGATCATGTAAAAAAAGTGAACATTGTTCTCGGTCTTAGTCTTAAAAGGCGAAAAAATTATTTAAAACGACATTTTATAATCTTATATATACAAAAAATAATATCATGAAGTTTCGTTTAGCATTTTCTGAAAATATTTCATACCTACGTACAGCTCTAAGTAATCTTGTTCTTAAACACTTTATAATTTAGCTTCGAGGTGCTTCCTTTGCCTCATTTTACGCAAATTTTCATTCTGTAACTACTAAACAGCGATCTAGACTAGATCGAGATATAAAGTAAGTTCATGAACTTACAGACGATTGCCAATAGATTGTTGAGAGGAGAGAAAATATTTTTCGCATAAAACGACTATGGTTTCCTGAATGGGATGGCAGCCATCGTCTACAAACAATAGGAAATATAACTATTGATCTCATCAATATCTTCTTGTTTTTATCCTTTAACAAAAGTAAATTCAGATATACTACAATACTTAACTAAAGAGATGCAGGATATCTGCTTGCATGAAGAACAGCACTGATTTTAAATGTTGTAGTTGCCTGATTATAGAGTCTCATCATCTCATCATAATATATTTTCCCCTCAGCTATATCCCTCCAGTAGCCATATTATCATGAAATCTGACTGGACGAGAGAGGATCTATATAATGAGTTTGGTGACCAAATACTTAGTAGCCTAATTACCTTAATGCAGTTCTAATTAAGAATTAGATCTTGGATAATAAGAATAAAACACTAAAAACCAGTGATAAAATCATTGCTGTCTAGATTTAATCTTTTAATTAATTAACCTAATTAGGTTTATTTAAAAACTAAAGATATTAATCTAAAATAGATAGTTTACTTAAATTTTACTTAAGTTTAAGCATTTTAATTTTTAATAAAAAATTTTATAATAAAATATTATCAATTTTTTATTAAATTAATAATTACTCTATAATAGTTATTAACTTTAAATTGTAAGCATTTTAATTATTTAAAGATAGCTAAGTTCTTGCTGCATTGAAGTGTTTTGTTTAAATATGTTGATAATTCTTTTGCTATCAGGTTATTAATTTTATTGATTGTAACATAATTATTTTATTAAAAATTAGTAATTAATACGTCAACAACATTAACATATGTAACAATAGTTGCATATTAAAGTACTTTTTAATTACTAATATTAATAAATAATTATCTTAACGAAAATCAATATAAGCGGTTCCTAAATCAATATTGATTACAGGATCTTTAAGTTAACTCATGGTAGAAGTTGCTATGCTTTATATCGTAATTAATACCGTCACGATCAAGCAGTATAAGGCGACTTATATTAGTCCTATTACATAGGACTTATTCACTGCATTACCTGGAAATTAGATTCTACTTTAATAAGTGTTCTAATTAAGTTTTTATTGATAACATGAGTTATGCTTATTTCTAGTGTATTGAATTTTGTAAGATGCTGACCTCTATTATACTGATTGATTTCGTGGATTATTTCAACAACAGAGATATGATATTCCAAAAAAATTCTACTCTATAAGTATTTTGAAACCAAATATCACTTCTGATCAATTGCATATGAACTCATCCATAATCTTACTAGGAAGTTGATAGGCACTACTACTCTTTAAAAATAAGCTAAAATTTATATTGTTCAACATCCGCAATGCCGCCATTGTCTACAGATCTCATCCATTATCCGTAATGGTTACTTGCACAGAGACTTTTTGGTTTTTTGAAACCCAATAGCAAAGATATTCCCGGCATGCAGAACCAATGCTATTGGATGCATAAAATAACCAATCTACTGATTTATCTCTTCCAAAGAAGATATACTAAAAGTTAATGGTAAGCTACAATGCAGATAACAAAACCTTTAATACTTTTTTAGCAAAGTTTTCAGCGTATCTTAAAATGATTAAGATGCTGGAGAAAGAGTGAGAATAGCTGTTAGTATTCCTATAATTTCCGTCAGTGCACTGAGCGTCAATAAAAAGTGATAATTTAATTGAATTAACTTTTACAATAGTGTGAGAGTATAAAGCTGATGCGCGAAGGATGTAGTTCTAAAAAATAACCCTCTTTCAATGAAAATTTAGCTACTATTTATCTGCTACTGCCAATAAAACTAGAAACTGGCTAATATGATTTGATATGTTCATCATGGTAATAAACAACGTTTAATTTAAAGATAGAGAATAATTTATGAAGGATCAGAATGTAGAAGGTAGCCTGACTACTGTATAAGTAAATTTATTAATAACTTGGAAGTTGAACCTAGTTGGTTTCTGACTTTTATAATCATTTTTAATCGCAACCAGCTCTACTCCTCAATTAGGAGTAATATCAATAATGATTATCAGGCAAAAACGATATGATACCTGATAAACGATCCTTGCCTTCAGCAAGTAAATAAATGTTAACGCATTTCGCTTAAATTAAGTAGTTATCATTTCCTATGCTCTTTAAGGTATTGTTACTTTAGTCTTCTGATAGTACTAGATAAGAAGTATGCATTTTTCACTAAAAAGCGCCTCAGAAATTCATCGTAAAAATCACCAGTGGATATACCTAATAGCTACACCCAACCATGATAGTAACTCTTATCTGTTTTGTATTATTCAGATAAGGTAGTAACAACGATCCATTGAAGCATATTCTGTTGCCACTAAGATCTCCTGATCTTAGGCACTTTGAATTCTAACATCACCCGATAGAAAGTTTATATATAGTTAATTGCAGTAAATAACCGTTATTAATAACGGAATACAGACCGTTAACAAGGCACTATTGAGTATGTTGCGAAACATGGATTTGACCACTGCATTAACAGCAGTGCTATCAAGTTGCCTGGTATTATTACGAATAAGTTCATGCAATGGGTTGAAAATAATATTTCATTTTACACAGATCTCTGTAGGGTAGATTTTATAGCATATCATCTATCTATTGTTAAAATCATTTATCAAATCAATCTACAGAGGTGGTACATCATTATCTCTAAAACGACATATATCAGAAATAAACATAACTCTACTTATTATTTTCTATTTAGTGATCATATTTCTTATTGATAACTTAATAATTTGTAGTCTACATTCATTAAATAAATACAGTTATAGAGAAATAGTAATTATATTTACATTCCTATATCTTATAATGTCATTATTTTGATTTATATAGATCTATTAATAAGGTAGAATAGTTTATATGATTGCGGAGCAGTTTGATGACGATTAAAGATCAATTACTAAAGTATATAGGAATTATTCAATGGGAATTACGCTATCCAACGGTACTACGTGGTGAACATGCCGGGTATATTCCTGATTCTACTCAATTAGTTATAATTGCTGATGAGCGCATTGATCTAGATAACAATTTTATCAAAGATATTTTGACGAGCAATGATGTTAGACGGTCATCAGGTATGCTCTTTATTAACTAAAGAGATACTTTTGTTACCAAAAGACCTTCTTTGCTCTTGTTGAATCCTAGGTAAGAAATTACCTATTAATTCTAAAAAATGGGTCATTCATGCTTTACCATTAAAAGAAATTTATTCCAATCCTCAGTTAAAACGCGCTTTATGGGCAAAAATATGTCAGCATGAAAATAATTTTTAATTTTAAACAAACTGATTTAATCTCTACTTTTACTCTTAAAAAGAGTTATGCATATTTCTGGTATATGTGGTTTTAGAGATAAAAGCGTACCTGCAGACTGATTTGATAAATGATTTCAACAATAGAGAGATGATATGCCATAAAAGTTTAGCCTACAGGGATCTGTATAAAATAAAATTTTATTCTCAATCCTTTGCATAAACTCATCTATGATGCTATCAGGGAGCTGATATCATCGGTGTTAATACTTAAACTTTACCTAAAACAATGTCTGCACTAAAATGCTTAATGCTACTTTGTCGATGGACATTAACCCATAATCTGTAACAGTTATTTGCCATAACAAACAATATAAACTGCTATTGGCGATGTTGAGATTAAAGTACCTAAGATTAAAAAATAGTAATCGTAGCGGAAACGGAATATGTTTCTAAAACTCCTTACTACCACCTTACCTGAAGCGTACAAAACAGCGAAAAGTTGCTCTTATAGCTGCAGCTGTTATGCATCTCCATCAGAGATTTTTATAAATTTCTGAGGTGATTTTTATAAAAAAGCGTATACTCTCTTCTGCCAGTACCCATCAGAAGACTGACTAGCAATGATTTAAAGAGCGTAAATAATTGGCGGATGCGTGATTTTAGAGATACACGCTACATTTATTTCTAAGCTGATGCTATATACCCACACCTGCCAGGAAATCTAATTGTCTTTGCCTACTAGTTATTATTGATATGACTGCATGGATATAAGGAAATCATTGGAGTCGAAGATGCTTATAAAGAGTTAAAATAAACTGAGTCGAACTTCTTAATACCCTATAGGAGCGCGTGACTTCACTATATCTCCCAGTGTGGGGGTTTGTTTATACCCCATACGGAAAACTATACTATTAATTTTGTAGTATAATGGCAAAAATATTCTTGGACGCGCAGTATCAATATTATTAGATACATAAAATAACTAATGCACTGATTTTACTTCTCAAAGACATAGAGCACCGAAAGTTAAGATGAACTGTCAGGAAGATCTTAGCTAGCAAAAAGCTGTAATATCGCTGATAAAGCTCTTGATATTTTGTTGGTAACATTTTTAACGAAGTTATATTTCTGCAGCAATCAAGATACTGTAGAAAGATGGAGAAAAACGACTAGTATTCTATGACTCCCAGTCAGCGCGCTGGGCATCAATAATAATACCGAATCTGATTGAATCAATTTTTGTGATAGTGTGAGGCTATGAAGGCGATGTTGAAGCATTGTGGTTCGAGAAAAGTAACCTTTTCAATGATACTCAAGCTATTTCTGTCTGCTGAAAAAGCTAGAACTGACTAAGGAGATTTTAGATGCTGATCATGGTGGTAAACAAAGTTCAATTTTAGGATGAAGAATAGATTTCTGAAACATCAAAGTAGAACCTAGTCTGACCTGTCATACACCGGATTTACTAATAACTCTTTCCATATCTGTTATTAAATAGAATTATACTCAATAGCGATTTTATTAGTAGCTAATATATGCTAACTCAATCTCATTTTTATGAAAATTATTTACTTTTAACATAAAACAATTTAAGTTGCGTATAAATATAACTCTTAAACTCTTAGCTAAGACTTATAAAATTTATATAAAAGATACTTAAACTATCATAATACCATTAAATCAACTATTTCTATCATTCTCTCCAAACGGCCACAAATTAATCGCTAATTTTATCAGCACATATTCCAACATTAGGTACCCCCATAATTAAAAATATTTTTAATATAAGTCATAAGCTTAATGGTAAATAAAGAGAAGTTTTATTTAATGTCATTTGCCTATCTGCTACTAATTATTGATAATGTTTTATCTTTACTACTGGCTCCCAGTATAAATGGCCAAAGCATGCCAGTTTAAATATAAAACTTAAACATTATTTAATTGCAAAATAATATGCATTAAGTGCAATTAATAAACTATTTCAACCTAGAAAGAAATCATTGGATATGCCGTTTTGGCTAAAGCTATTCAAGTGCTAACTAATATTTCTATTAACCGTAAAGAGTAAATTTTTTAAATAAATAGCGTCTCATAGAGTGAGAAGATTTAGGTCACTATTAAAGTGACTAAAAAGATACTATACAACGAAATAATCACCACTTTTCAATTTATTATAGAAGAAGAATAACGAGGTCTTCAATTTTTGACATGGATAATTAGCTAAAGAATAATAAAATCTAACTAATCAAAATTTATAATTATGCATTAACCAATGTACTTAATAGCAAAAGTTACTTTATTTCTATAAAGCGATAATAAAAAAGGAAATGTATTAAAATCTATTTATAAAGATGTAAAATAATGTGATATCCTCAAACTGTCATCACCTTATTCTTACAGTGATTTTCTTACTATTAATTTAATATACCAGTCACAGTAATTTCAGATGGCATCAGCTTAACCGCTGATGATAAATATCTTAAAAGTGATATAAACAACAACATAAAGTACCAGTAAGTTAGGTCCATACCATAGAGAGTTGTGAACTTCATATTTTTTCTAATTAATGCAGTAAAAGATAAATTAACTAATTTACCATGGGCTTTCAGTGCCGTTTTGTGTAATAACCTAACAGGGCAAGATAGACTATAAAACAGTATTATAATATCAAAATCTAATGGGGGAGTTAAGCTATCAAAACTAAAAGAGCAGATTAATATTGAAAATATGCATTATTACTTCTAGGATCGTGTTATCCGGTTAACTTTATGAAATTTTACCAAATAAAAAGTTGCTTGCTATTAGCATAAATATCAGTAATATTCACTATAATTTTTTTATTCTATATAAAGTTATTGAAAGAAATAAAGAATAAGTATTAAAACTCTCACTAATATCTAGGTAAGCAGTAAAAAGTAGGATAGAAAATTATAGCTTCCATATCAACTTCTTTATAACCTGCAACAATCTATTACTATTTAAAATCAAATACTTCTTAATTCTACTCATCGTTTTGAACATCGATCGCATAATCGATATCATAAAAAAATTTTACCATTAGCAATTTTTTCCGTTTCTGGTAATCTATATTACCGTTTCAAAATAATTAACTATAATATAGTCTGGAACAACAATTTCAATTGTTTTCTTCTTGTAAAGAATTAACCTTATATCTTAAGGCCATAATAAAATTATGTATGACCTTTTTTTGACTTCTAAACCCTTTTACTTCCTTTACTGTCAATTCCCAGTTATACCAATATCTTTTAAAGGTTCTCTTATATTATTTAAATTAAACGGTTTGATAACCTGCATAAGTTTTTATTAAATTATCTTAATATTACCAATTTTTACGACCAAAAGCCGAAGTAATTGGGTAACGCCTATCTTTATTAAAATTTCGAATTGTAACACGCGGCCCTATCGGTGCCTGACGTCGTTTATATTCATTAATATCAACTAATTTGATCACTTTACGTACGATTAGTTCATCAAATCCAGCCGCAACTAATTCACTGACTGATTTATCTTGTTCAATATAACCTTCCAGGATCGCATCCAGTACAGGATAAGGAGGTAAATTATCCTGATCACGTTGTCCTGGGGCTAATTCAGCAGAAGGAGGCCGTTCTATTACGTGCTTAGGAATAATTGGTGAAATCGTATTACTATATTTTGCTAGCTCAAATACTAGCATTTTTGGTACATCTTTAAGTACCGCAAAACCGCCAGCCATATCACCATAAAGAGTGGTATAACCTACTGCGGATTCACTTTTATTACTGGTTGTCAATACTAAACGGCCACGCTTATTTGATATTGCCATCAGAATGATAGCCCGACAACGAGCCTGTAAATTTTCTTCACTTGTATCGAGAACCATGTCTGTAAATAATGGCGATAAACTAGTCATAAATGCATCATACATAGCTTCAATAGATACTATTATAAATTCAATACCTAATAATGATGCCTGCTTCTTGGCATTATGAATACTTATTTCAGCTGTATATTTAAATGGCATAATTACAGCCTGCACTTTATCTTTTCCTAAAGCATCTACTGCAATAGCCAAGGTTAAAGCTGAATCAATTCCGCCTGATAGTCCTAAAATAACACCAGAAAATCCATTTTTATTAATATAGTCACGGGTTGCCATGACTAATGCTTCATAAATTTGAGCGATGGGTGATAAAGTCTTCACTATATTGCCCACTGACAACGGTTCAACATCATTAAATTTACATATGGTAACTTGTTCAGCAAACTGTACTAAATAATGCGTTACTTTACCCTTACTATTAAATACTTTTGATCCTCCATCAAATATTAGTTCATCTTGTCCACCAACTTGATTTAAATAGACAATTGGCAATTGAGTTCTTTGGCAATGGGATTTTAACAATGTTGAACGAATATGTGGTTTCTCACGATTATAAGGTGAAGCATTAATGATAATTAAAACATCTGCACCTTTGGCTTTAATTGCATCAACTGGTTCATCAAACCAAACATCTTCACAAATTAAAAAACCTAACTTATAATCTTTAAAAGATATTACACAAGTTTCATTAGCTGAATGAAAATAACGCTGTTCATCAAAAACGCCATAATTAGGCAATTGTTGTTTAAAATATTGCGCTACTATCTGACATTGCCAAAAAAATGACAATGCATTATAACATTTTCTACTTTGCCAACATGGATGACCAACGACAATGGCAATATTTTGACTAGCATCCTTCAGACGATCAAGCTGTTTAGTGCAGCGTTGATAAAAATCCGGGCGAAAAAGTAAATCTTCCGGCGGATATCCAGTTAAAGCTAATTCCGAAAACAGGATAAGATCTGCTCCCTGTAACTGTTGAGCCTTAGCTTCTTTCAACATGCGTTCACAGTTGCCTTCAATATCACCTACCAACCAATTTAATTGTGCTAGTGCAATATTCAGCATTCGATTCATAAAATTGCATTCTCCAGAGATAATAAAAATTATTCTTTAAAATTATTAGCATAAATTTTATTCTTAACTAATTAACTTATAAAGCTCAGTTAGATTTTGACCTACTATACACGCTGCATAGGTAACATTGTTTTTATTATTTATAATAATTTTTGTAAATAATTAAACTCTAATTGATTTAAGTCTCAACGAGAGAAGCTAATGCAATATTCTTGCTTTGCAGCGATTGAATGACTAATGCTTTATTAATAATCGTTGCCATTATTAACGCAACGCACTCATTAATATATTCACTAATCAGCTTAGATTACCTTGGCTACCCCCCACTCGCTCTATTAAATATTTTAGTTCATACTTCAATAACTATACAAAAAAATTTATGATTCTTTATTAATTTCCTTAGCAATAATATCCTTATAAAGGAAATACCCCATTCCAAACCCTAATTAAGAATAGGAATTTTAATAATTTTTACATTCAAACAGTAATAAAGATCTTACAGAAATTTATTTTTATTGCCTTTTCTTAAATTAAGATATGAGTTTCTCAAATAATTTAAAATCAATATCCAAATCAGAATTACTATTTAAAAGACATACGTTACGGTTCTCTTCCAGAACCGGTAATAGTTTCACTTGAAAGATATAAGAAATGTCGGAATTTCATCAAGAAATAGCCTCAACCTTGAGGAACAAGAAATAGAGCTTACAATATCATGATACATAACTGTTCTGATATAAAATCTTTAGGATCACTAAACAATTCAGATTCTAAAAGTTACTCAAGTAAAACCCATAATCGTTAATTGCAGTAAAAGCTTTTAGTTCTAGGAGTATCTCTATATGAATTGCTCGTGTCACTACTTCTTTACCAGTAGTGCTTTTCTATTTATTAAAATATTAATATTAAATTGCGCCACCATAATAACGTTCTGTTCTAATAAACGAACCATTATTATACTGTAGGTGATAATTTCTTTACTCCAATTTTTATTGGAAAACAAAATTTGACATAGTAAAATCTCTTCACACCAATCCCTTTATAAATGGTATCAAGATCAACTGCCTTAGTGAGAAACTTGATTACTATCTTTATGTTACCGCTAGTCCATCAGAGAAATTAGAGCCATGTGCAGTTAAAAACTAACCAGAATACTTAACTGTTGTTTCTGTTTTTCAGTAAAAATGTCATACCATCCCATTCCATTAATACGTAAATTACTAATAAAAAATTAATTTTATCTTTTACTAGAATTTTTAATTATCCATACTATTTTTTGCGGTAAATCACCTTTACTGCTCTTCATCAGTTAAACATATACTCAATAATGTCAATAGACTAGGATAATCTACTAATGGTAGATTTACTAATCTATGCACTGTAATTGAAGATTTTCTTCGCTTTTATCAATTTAATAAGACTCTTTAGTTCTATCTTTTATTTTTGCCTTTGCTATTTGCTGTTAAATTAACACTACTTTTATTTATTTTTCTACTTAAAACAAGTTGCTCCTGTTATTTGCGCGAAGAAATTTGTAGTTCAATATCGATTGATATTCTAACTTGTCTTAGACAATATTTAATTCATAAGGAAATTAGCATTTTATTAAACTAAACAATTGAGTTTATTATCACTTTCTGTTCTTAACATAAATATTTATCGTTTACTTCTTTAACATTAATAATCTGAACTTGCTTTTCATAGCATAATTCTAGTAGCGGTATTAATAGACAAAGGAATTGGAACTGTAATATTTAAATTATTAATTATTTTATGTTGAACTTATGATAGTTGATTCCACCATTTTAAGTAAAAAACTATACAAAAAATTTTACGCATTAATTAACTGAATCGTTTTACCTATTAAATACGTTTATTATTTGTTTATTTATTCGATTAGTATAAATCAACTATTTTAAACCAGTAAAAGTGGATTACCTGAAGCATTATCACATCTATATTCCATATTTTATAAGTTAGGTAGCAATAATTTGTTATATGCTCTTCTATTGGAAGAGACTTATTTAAAATATCCAGTGATATTGATATAATGGATTATAAGATTTACTATAATCTATTAATAAAAAACTAAAATGGTTATTAACCTTATTTTTCATTTATTAAAAAATCAATGTAACTTAGCTTCGCAGCTATAATAATATATCATATTTTCTGAATTACTATTGCGACTATTATGGTATGTAATTAGATCAATTTGCTATTATTCAGACTTTGTGATTAATACTAATTAAATAATAAAAACCATAGACATGAACAAATTCATAATTAATAAACAAGAATTAACCATTCATTTTCTTATATATAATTTGAACAAAATTTAATCCTAATAACTACCTTTTACCACCATTTTACGCTAATATTCTATGAAATGTTCATAAATTATCTTTTTAAATTTTCTGGAATAGAATTCTTATATTCTAGAATTATTGTATTAGTGATATCAATCTACAGTTGATTATCAGTTTTTTACTTAATATCCAAATTTTAGTTGATTCAGAACCGTAGTGCACTGAATTAAAATAGAAATTTTCGATCTTTCTTCTGATTCTAAAGAAGAATCAGATATCTGTTATAATGAACAATACTTAGCTCAATTTTAGTTTAAATATTTTAGCTCTAGTCGTTTTAGATTCTGGAACTACGCTCATTTCTAGTGTATGGGATTTCAGAGATAGTGCATATCCTTCTGATTAATTTCATGGATGATTTTAATAACAGAAAAATGATATATCATGAAAAGTTTGTACTTTATAGGTATTCTTCGAAACTAGATGTTACCTGCTTATCCCTTACTACATGAACTAATACATAATACTAACAGGGTAGGGGAGCCTAGGCACCACTGTTTTGAGGGTGAGTTCAAAGCCATGATACGCTAACGTACTGAACACTACATTGTCAAATGTGATATCATATGGCCGGTATGTCTATAACGCTTATTTGTTACCGTAAATGATACAAACTGGTATTTGGATGTTGAGATTAAAATGCTAAGATTAGAGTAGATCGCAGCAGAAACAGAATATGCTTTAATAGTTTATTGCTGCCGCCTTATTTTAAGCGTCTAAAATAGCTAAGAGTTGCTAGAATTATTATATCTGCGAGAGCAATATACATGATGATTTTTATGAAGCTCTGGTAATAATTCTTGATGAAAAACATAAGTTCCTCTCTAAGGTACTTATCAAAAAACTTAAATAACAATTGACTTGAACAGCACAGTGAATTGTATCTGCTTAATTTAGCGATATGCGATTTATATTTATTCTTGGCTAATGGGTACCGTTCTTTTATAGAAGCTGACACCCTTTACCTGCTAGTTATATTGGAAACACAATGCACATGGACGTAATGAGCTTGTTTCAGTTAAAGATGATTATCAAGAGTTAAAGCAAACCTGGACTAAACTTTTAAATAGCCGTGAGCAAATGTGCCTTAACCATATTCCTTACTTGCTATCCGAGACAGTGCTTTAGTTTTATAGAATGTATAATGGTACAGATATTTTGAACATTCAGAACAAAATGCTGTTAAGTAGACAAATAACTAATACACTGGATTCACTCCACAAAGGCATCCAGTACCTAAGTTAAGCGTTAGCTTCGGGGGAGTCTGGTTAGCATAGGATTGCGATGACGCTAATAAAACCTTTTATGTTTTATTAAGAAGATTTTTAACGAAGTTATCTTCTGCAGCCATGAAGAAACTGAAAAAGATCGAGAAGAACTATTGACATTCCATGCCTTACTATGAGTGCGTTTGCCTCGATAAGATAACTAATCCGATTAATTATCTTTTGCATAACAGTGTGAGGCTATGAAGCCGAAGTATGGACGGAGCCCTATAGTTCAAAAAATAACTATTTTAATACTATTTAAGCTATTCCTTTCGTTTACTTAGAAATGTTAAAATCATCTAGATGGCTGAACCTGTTGACACTAATGATAAGCAACGTTTAATTTAAGGATGGAAATAGATTTATGAAGCATCAGAGTGGAGCAGAGCCTGTGATTACCAATACACCAGATTTACTAATAATTTATCAGTTGCTTTATTATTCGACTGATTTAAACTTTGATTGACCTGGTATGACAATATTAATAATTGCATTAAGAATCAATAAAACCATCACCTGAAATTCGTATAAAATAAGTACAGAAAGAATACCACTTATTCAAATAAATCCTATTATTACTTATTTATATCATGATGGTAATCGAACTTTTATTTAGTAATGAATTTACCTGCCTTTTAATAAAAAATTTCTAATGTGATTGTTATGTAAAACAATTTTTAAATCACAAAAATTGAAAGTAATATTTTAATTAAAATAAATAATGCAAGTAGAATAAATAATATTCATCTACGATTAAGCGGCAATAAATACTTTATTAAATAACCACTTGTTCGGTATTTGTCCCATATTGCCGAAGAAAGCAGTAAATTTTATAAATTCTACCTTACTCTGTATATTACCCAATATTTAATAAAATTTAATAGTTAGAAGATTAAATGGTTTTTTAAGAGAAACGTAAAAGGATCCCTTTGTTAAAAGGAGATAGAATTAATTTACTGAGTCTATTGTAAATTAGATTTTATTGGAGTGTGTATTCTTTGACCTAATTGACTAATTTTAGCGATATTTAACCCCCTAGGTTTAATTTAATAACCCTCATTCTTCTATTTTATTCATTCTTTTTGACAACAATTCCGTTGCTTGTTTACCAAGCTGAGCAGCGTCAGTAAAAGTAACTTATCACGAAGCGCAGAATGCATTGCATGAATCTGTGAGAAAGAATTATTTTATTAAAGAATAACAAACTCTGGTTTTTAGTAAAAATGTGCTTTGTTTACGATTCAACAAAACTATAAGTAACACACCATCTTAAAATATATAGCCAGAATATGGTTTTAATATAGCTTCTAATCATTTTTCCTGCTTCAGGGTCTACTGCCGGTATATTTAGTCTGATAATTATAGTAATGATGTTACAATACTTTTCTACCATTCAGTAATGCTGAAATTTTGATACGGATACCGAAGCGTTTAATAAGGTAGCCTAGAGATATTTTATCCTATACCACAGGGCCGCCCCGCGCCCTACGTCCCCTATTTTGTCTTTTTAGTAAAGCCTATTTTCAGTAACACCTATATTGTGCCTTCAGGTAACACTGTCACTAATTTCTGTAGCGGATATGTGCACAAGAACAGTAAGACACTGGGACTTATCAAATCATAGTTAATAAGGCATTAGCCAGATGATAGGGACGCGCTTAGGATTGCTTCTATTGCTATTTTTTGAAAAACAAATTAACCTCATACAGTATGTTTAATATCTAAACTGGTTACGAGTGATGATGGAGATATAAACATACCAATATTGGTTGAGTTATCAAATATAAGTGCGGAAGGGATACAAGAGATCAATCTTAATATCTTGTTTTGTGTGCTCACTACAGCATGGCTTGTATTGCGACGCAAAACAGAACATTGAGTATCTAAAAAGTCAGTTTTTTGAAAAAAAGGCTAAAGAAAATGGATATAATGGACATAGTAAAACTAATGTTTGTCAGTCGCAGTTAAGTAAAATATGAACCTACTATACTAATCATTTCTGGGTAGTTTTGCGCTGTATAAACTGCAGACCTTTGACTTACAAATTTAGTAAAAACAGCTAGAGGATCATTCAGAAGAGGAATAGCAGTAGCGATCGAGCACTAAAAATGGAACAATTCCAACAAGTATGCTTTACTCGATATCTATATTGGTCTATGAGTTGATATTTTCACTGTATTTGAAGACTGCATTTTAAAAATGTTATTCTAGATGTCAATAATGTGAAAACCAGTTTAGTTAAGCGAAATAATATAAGAATTATATCTCTAGCCCCTATAGCTTATGAATTTATCGAGAAACATACTTCGACATTATCTTCTTAATGTAGCTGCATCTAGCATCATCAAATTAATTCTGGAAAGTTGGCTAAAAACTACGGATAATCGTAATTAAAAGTAGATCATACTTTGCATATTGAGAAAAATTTGGGAATGAGTAGGACGTTTTTGACTCCCCTCTTTGTGAAGAGTCAGTTATAAAAAATTCAGTCGGTTTCTGTTATTATTAATTTCAGGAGGGGATAAATAAAGCGATTCGAATAAACAGGTAGTGTACCATATCTTAAGTTTCCTAATATCTATTCCTGATTTTATTCTGTTTACGTTTTTTTAGGAGATTCTATCTGAGCTATCTGACTGAATTCCTAAAAAATTAACATATTGCAGAGTATATAAAACGGCATTAAGATCATGAGTATTCTATAATAAACGTAGCTACTACGCTCAAATCATAATACTTACTATAACATTCTTAATAGACAGATCATTATTCTAGACGAATAGATACACCTATTTTTAGCATTATTCCTGATTTATATAGAATATCTCTCTATTATTTAGTCTAGTAAAAAATAAGTTGAATAACTATTAATATAGTATGCAGTTTATATCCCAACTTTTTAACTATATTAATTTATTGAAATTTAATGTAAAGTACACTAATTAAGTCTTTGAAATAATTTTTTGTTTTACATCAAATTTAATAATTCATTTTATTAAATATTGCCTTATAGCATTATTTAATAAAATGAATTAAATTCTAAAAATTAGATAATTAATTATTCTAATTTATATTGGGAATTTATTTTATTATTTTCTAATTGACTATAGTTATAGAGGTTTTAATAAACAGATTGAATAATTTAATAAAAAATAAATATTAAATTTTAGGTAAATTTAGGCCATAATGAAACTTATTTTCATTTAATTTTAATTAAAAATTAAAACTACATTTATACCTGTCTGATCTCAGATTATTATATAAAGCCTCGGTTCATAGCTGTTTTATTTCAAAACGACTACTGATAGATATAGTTAAGCTAATATATATCATGATAATAAGGTTTTATTGTCAAACGACTGTAATACCTAAAATCAGAGCTATTCTTCAGATAAGCGAAAAGCCTATGTCTACTTTAGTTAAGCATTATGGTATCTCTGAACTTACCGTTACTAAATGATAAGAACAGGATAATCTTAATGATCGGCTATGTTGGTAAAGCTATAATCAACAGTTATGAGCAATATCTTATACTTTTATAGAACTTAATGAATAGTAACTGGCCATGGCGTAAACAATAATAACTAACCAGCAAGTTATGGGGGCAATTAATAACAGCCAATAATAAAATAAAGAACTAAATTTGTCGATCATCCTAATTTAATAGTGCAACAAGTTTAGCAAAGTATACATATTCAGGATAGATGTTAATAACCGATGATGGATGCTGTTGTGGCATAGAGAAAAGCATTAATAATGATAAAGTTAATAAAGAACGGGGTATAAGTCACCAAAGAATCTTCTAGTAATAATTCTCTTAACTTATAAAACTATACTGAAGGGATATGTATTAAAAAACATAAAGAATATTATAAATCATTATGAACCGTTACAAAAATCATTTACATACACATTTATCACTTATCAAGAACTAATAAATATTAGTAAAATAAATTAAATCAAATTATAAATTATTTTTTGTTAAAAAATATCTACCTCTTAAAATTTAATCATAATTTGATTATTTAATTAAAATAATATGTTTATATAATAAGATATAACTATTTGATTAAAATCAGAATTTATTATCTTATTATCGTTATTGTTTCTATAATTTTTCTTGCTATCATTACAGTTAGTAATGAGTATCAAAACCAAAATCAAGATCAGGTGAAGAAAATTATTTCTCGCGGTGAATTACGTGTAAGTACTATTAATTCACCCATTATTTCCTTTAACGATAAACAAGAAGCAAGCGGATTTGATTATGAATTGACTAAACACTTTGCCGATTACCTTGGCGTAAAAATACGTATCAACGTATATTTAAATATTAATCAACTTTTTAATAATCTTGAAAATGGTAATAGTGACTTTATTACTGCAGGACTTCTTTATAATGAAAAGCGCCTTGATAAAGCACAGGCTGTGGTCCTGCCTACTATACAGTTTCCAAGCAGTTAATTTATCGTAAAGGGATAAGTCGCCCACACTCTTTAATTGATATAAAAAGAAATTTATTGTTGCTACTGATTCAGTAGATGCTAGTACGATACAACGGCTAAGACAAGAATATCCAAATCTTCAGTGGGAAGAAACGAGTTATTATAATACGACTGAGTTATTACAACTACTAGCTGAAGGAAAATTGATTATACCTTAGAAAACTCTATTGTTGTCGCTATGCAGAAACGCATTCATTCAAACACTGCTGTCGTTTTAATGTTAGCGACGATCATAGCCTTAATTGGGATATGAAACGCTCAAAAGATAATAGCCTAAATTCAGCAATATTAGATTGCTTTAATAAAAGCAATCAAGAAAAACTTTTAACCCGATTAGATGAAAAATATTTCAGCCATATTGCTACTTTTGATTATTTTGATACGCTTTTTTATTACTGCGATTAATAAAATTTTGCTAATCTATAAACATTTATTTAAAAAATATGCAAAAATATAGATTGGCGCCTACTAGCAACGATCTCCTAGCAGGAATCACACTGGAACCCGCTAGCTATATATTACCAACTGCTGTTCGTGGTTTAATGATGCTAACGGTACCTATCGAAAAAACTATGGGCGTATCAGATAAACTAGATGCAGAGGAAAGTATTAAAGTATTAAAGTATTAAAGGTAGTGCAGCTTATCTACAATATCTGATTTCGCGCTTACCAATCACTATTACGCCTGATGATCGTATTTGGTTTGTCATTATCAGCTTATAATATTGGCCTAAGAGATATGGCTTGATGCTAGGAAACTGACGCGCATTCAAAGCGGAGATCCAGATAGCTGGTTAGTTGTTAAAGCCAGACTCTTATTATTAAGCAAGAAAAAATATTTTTCTAAATTAACTTA
>JBQMRQ010000010.1:0-7127 GCA_052174535.1 Arsenophonus sp. NC-WZS1-MAG3
GGTAGTTATTCTACTTAATAACGTGGAGGCTAAAAAGATATTCAAAAACGTTCAAAGGTTATGTAAAAGTTTTCTATAAAAGCGTTTACTTACCTTTAAAAGTTAAGTGTATGGCAGGATGTTCATTTACCCATGTTTATTTAAGAAACATTGAACAGAAGAAGTTGACCATATTAGTATGATACTGATTGATGCCTTGGTGAATAATTGCTCTATTTTCTTATTATTTAATATTAATAACCTAATCCATTTTTTAATTAGATCATTAAAAAGCTACTTCACTATATATGAAGTGCTATATAACTGAAAATAATAATGTTAGTTTCTATATCTTAAGGATTGATCTGAAGATGCGAATATTTTGCTAATAATATCTGAAATATTTTATCATTTCATGATTATCCTGATTATCAGGTAACCACCCCTCCTCTTATTATTTCAATGCATAATGCATAAAGACAACCGGTATTTTAAATATCTACCTGATGTACCCCTCCCGCTATTGAAATTAATAGTATCAAACTTTATCAATAAAAATCTTTCCTTCCACATAAATACGGGATTCTTATTAGGGGCACCCCCACCACGAATCTTTTGAAAAAGCTACCAAAACGGAATCCCTGTAACGATAGATCTCTTTTATAGAGATTATTGAAGAGATAATCGCATTAAATAATCGTGAATCATTCATATGAATTGTCACCCACATATTTTGGGGAAGCACCTGGTAAATAGCACTTCCAACCTAGATTAATGTTTTATTTATATAGAAACCATACGCCTATAAGAATTTATAACCCTTTAGTTTGCTAAAAGCTAACTTTAATTGTTATATACTAAAAATACCTTTCATATTCAATACCTATTGGTGTTAGACTTACTAATCAATCGGTCAATCCTAATACTAGCTTAACTGCATGAGCATGCTGGTTAAACAAATATTATTATCGGCATGGTTACCCATATGGTAGGCTACTCCGATTAGATATAGTGTAAGATGGTATAAAACATCAGCTTTCTTAGGTACTTTAATCTCAACATCCTTAATATCAGTTTGCATATAGCTCGGTGTAGAAAATAACCATTACGGGCAGCAGCTTGCCATACGTTGATAAGGTAGCGTTTAGAATTTTCATAGCATGAACTTTCAAGAGTCAGCTTCAACAACAGTGCTATCAGCTCTCTTGCACTATTGTGGATACGTTTATGTAAAAGGGAATACAGGTATAATAGCTTATTTCGAAGATTACCCCTAAACACAGACTTTTTATGAAATACCATCTCTCTATTATTGATATCATCTACAAAATTAATCATCAGGATACAGCGCCATCTCCAAATTTCTATACACCATAAGTGAGTATAACTCCATACTAATTATTAGGTGCCTATTCAGTTAGGTGCTAGGTGTGTTTCGTTATAATTAAAGATGTTCAATAATAGAGGATGTAAATCAATAGATTATTGAAGATAATTTGCAATCTTTATTAGTACTACGAAATAAAAATAAATAAAAATCTAAATTAATTTCTTATGCAAAAATACTACTTTGTAGAATATATCCGATATTAACCCATAATTTAGAAGTCTATTATTTTAAATAAAATCATTACTTTCGTATCAACAATAGAATAACATTTCATCAAAATAAAAAGCTGTTGCATTTGAAATTTTGCAAAGAAAAGAGGGGGAAGTAAAATAAATATCTTATTAAGAATAATACCAAAAATAAACCAAATTGAGTTATTTTTTTGTATTAATTTTGACTTTTTTATTTTTGAGTATATATTGGTTTTAAAATAAAAACCAATATAAATGATTTTTATGGAAAAAGATATTTTGTGATGATGGCTCTACTTTTGTGAAACTGGCTTTTACTGATGAATAAAAAAGTTAGTGAGAAAATAGTAGAAACTTTATTTTTAGCGGAAAACTGAAATTTTGCTTTAATGTAAAACATTTATAATTATAAGATAAATGGCAAATGCTATTTTTAACGAGATGCGGTCAATAACGCTAGCTAAAACACAACGACTAATTATCAAATAGAGTGATGAAAAATTTCCTATCTGTTCATCATGCTTTACTGAATATTGATTTTAACCCACAATGAAATTGAATTATAGTTAACATTACCTATATGCGAGTTATTTAATAAATAACTTCAAAAGAATAAAAATATAGAAAAGAAAAATCTTCTTACTATCTTACTATAAGAAAAATAAAAATCTCATGATAGAGATAGTTACAGAGATACCTTCAAAATAAAGAAAATCACGTTGGTCCTGAGTCTTTAATAGCTCTATATAAAGATTTAACAGATCATATTAATGATTTTGAATCGTCTCTTATTGTTGATTTGACTGGGGAACTACGTCAAATGGTGGTGTTTTTTTAAAAAAATTCAAACAATTAATGCGTGTTATTGATAACTGTTAGCAGGTGTTTCTTCCATTATTAAAAATAATGCAAAAAATAGTTAAATCAGATATGAATCTTCATTTCGCTAGTAAATTGAGATCAGAAAAAATTAATAGAATAAAATCAGAAATTAAAGATGCTATAAATAATTTATCTATATTGATTATTTGCTAAACTAAAATATTTAATAAATTTTAGCGAATTTATCTCATCAGTATGGATGGTCTTGTGTTGCATTCGCCATACTTATCTTTAATTAAAGATTAAATTGTTAAAATTTAAATAGTTAAATAACAAAATATCAACTTACTGATTTGCAATTTGCCTTGGTTAAATTAATTGCTGGTATGATTTTAGAGGAGGATTAAATGAGTGCTAAAAGAAAGAAAATCATTCTACACATTCATCCAGATTCTTTTATGGAGGATAAATTTGCAGATGAAATTCTTAATCAACAGTTAATCAAAAAAGGAGATTTTCTGAGAAAATGTTTCTTATCAGGTTTAGCTTTGTATTTAGCTGACCATCGATTACTAAATATGATCTCATGTTTATTAGATGAAAATTTTAATCTCGAACAATTGAATAAAGTTTTGGCTTTGATATCAAAGCCAAATGACACCATAAAAAAAGAAAATATTTCAGAAGAAAAAAAATTTTTAGATGAAATCAAAAATAATTTTTTGTTGGGGTAATATAAAGTAAAAAATCGAACAAAAGTGTTGCCGTTAATTCTGACTTCGCTTATGTTTTCATACTGGATTTTGGGTTATCCTAATTTTAATATATAGAGTTTAGGAAATATTGGTAATATCCTGCTAATTGATTTTATGAATAATTATAATAATAGAGAGATATATCCCATGAAAGTCTACCCTACAAGTATCTGTAAAACTAGATACTGCCGTGATCTCTTACATAAACTGATCTGTAATGTTTATCTGTCACAACGATTCATAGAAATGAATATTGGCGATATTAAAATTAAAATATCTAAATTTTAGTAATGATGCAGCAGTAACAAGAATATGCTTCAACAGCTTCCCCTTTCTTAGCTACCACCTTATCTAAGTCCTACAAAGCAGTGAATAGTTACTGCTATACCTGTACCTGTGAGATATGCCACCGATGATTTTCACTAAACTTTTAAGCAGCTCTCGATGAGAAGTAGATGACCTTTCTGACAGAGACCACTCTCATTATCAAATTGAAATAGCAATGCTTCAAAGAAGATTAGTAATAGTGTTCTGCGTGATTTAAAAATACGCATTACGTTTATTTCTGAGTCTATGCACATGCCCCGTCCTGTCATGGATGGTGATTACCTTTTCCTGTATTTATTATCGGCAGCACTGTGTGCATGGATATAAAAATCTCATTACGCTCGAAGATGCTTATCAAGAGTTAGCAATAAACTGTGGTTAACTCCTTAATGCCTCCAAGTACGTGATTTAACTATATTCTCGGGGGTTGTTACGGAAAACGCTGCCATTGATTTTTAAAATACAATAGCAAAGATATTCCTAAACATGTGGCACCAACACCATTTAGCTACATAAAATAACTAATGTCCTGTCGCTTTAATTTCTAAAGGTATGAAACTAAAAGTTAAGGATAAGCTGCAATGGGGGGAGGAGGGGTCCTAGCTAACAGAAAGTTGCAATGCCACTAATAAAACTCTTAATGTTTTATTGGCAAGGTTTTCAGCGTATTATTCGGCGATAAGGATGTTAGAGAGTAATCAAAAAGAAAACTACTGACGTTCCATTCCTTCCTATCAGCAAACTTGGCGAATCCAATAAAAACAAGAAATCTGATTGTGGAATTAAGTTTTTTTGACAGTGAGGTTATAAACCTGACGCACGAAAGTACTGTGGTTCAAAACAATCTCTTAATTATACTTAAGTTGCTCCATTCTACTCAAAAAAGCTGGAACCAGCTGATAAAATTTTAACCTTGACCATGGGTGATAAACAATGGAAATTTAAGGATATGAAACGGATTCACGAAGTATCAGAGTGAAACGTAATCTTACTAGCGCCATACACCAGATTTGTTAATAACTCTGTTAATAACTTTTAGTAGATAAAACATAGAGATATTATTTAAGTTTTTTGGCTAACTTTAATCATTATAAGCTATTTATAGTAGCATGTTTGATATATTTAATCAGAAAGACGGTAGATCAATAATTAAAAAGACCTCGATAAAAAATTAATCATTTTACGTGTGAATTAAGAGTCTATTATTTATATTCCATCCTTGATGAAGTTTATGCTGATGAATTACATGTATACTGCAGCTTGATCTAAAAGCTTACATGCTAATGGATTAGCGTGGCGGTAAAATTTTAATATCTAATAATCCAGATTAACGTTTAGATCCTCCTAGTTTAATAAAAATTAAAACTAGTTATGTGGTGGCAAATAACTAAATCAGCTAAAATTAGCGTTAATGATTTTGTCATCGTTAAATACGATGATTGGTAATCGGTAATCCTGTTTTGAAAGGATCTTTTTAATGTTTTAAAATCCAACGATATGATTTCAGTGATGGATTTAAATCGTGGTATTGTCATTTAATCTAATAATGATGTTTGTATTTTATTGACGGATTATGTCGCATGTAGTTAAGATGTTTTTATCGATCTAATAAACCAGTATATTACTTCACTAGTAGTAAAATATCAATTTTAAAACCGTATGCAACTTATATTTAGAAGGTCAATTTAGCACTGCTTATGATAAAGTGCTATTAGCCCAGAAATTAATTAGAGATGTACTTGATAAGTAACTCTTTCATGGCGAAAGAGTAGTTTTACGCTAAAATTAAGCAATTTAATCGTTATCGTTTATTGTATAGCAATAACTTATAAGTGGACCTGGTTAAATAAGAGCAGGTAGTATAACTTCCTATAATCTTATTATATCAGCAACGAATGGCAAGATGCTATTGATTCTTATTGTGTTTGACATATCGAATGATCACATTTGTTTTACCAAAAGTAAAACGCTGCTAAATTGGAGATTTTGTTTTTATAGCATGATTATTACTATAATGGCATATAAGCCATTTACTACTGAAAAGATATAATAATCAGTCTACGGTTTTATTGGAAAATGAAAAAGATGTAGTGATAACCATCTTGAAAGAAAGAGAATAAAACTTAAAAGCAATTATAGCCTGAACTAAGATTATCTCAAGGCGCTGTTAAGTAAAAGTTAGGTGTAGGGACAATTAATTTCTTTTTAAACAATCAGTTGATTAATAAATATCCGCTTGTAGTGAAAATAAGCGATAGAGAAAGAAGGATTCTTGAATCGATTATTGGACTATATCGTCATCACTATTGCCGCAGTTGACAGCATGGTATTAATTAGTTAATTAACTCATTAAAATTATAAAAAGACCTGCGTATTTTTATAATTAATTTTATTAAAATAAATAAAGTATTAATTAAATTAACTTTATATTCAATTAATAGTTAAAAGCTAATTCAAACATAATATTATTTATCCATTAAAATTTATTTTATGTTTACAAACAAACTTAATTGTAACATTAAATTAATTAGCATAATTCATTGAATGGCTAAAAGTTGATGTTATATAAGAATATCATATATAAATAGCTGAATTCCTATTTCGATGCTTGAATGTTTTACAGGCCGAAAGCAGTCTATAAATTCTTTATCATTCTCTGTAAATATTCGATGAATAGCCATTGGGTATGCACGATTAAGATAATGCAAGAAGGATCGAGTATTACCGGCCGTTTTGAGTTTTTATAAAGATAGATAAAAATAATAGAGAGGCACGAGATTTATGCCTACAAAAAGATAACGTCATGAATTTTTGTTTAACATTTTCGGAAGATATTTACATCTACGCGTCCAGCTAAGCAGACGCGTAGCTTTTAAACGAGTTATTAGCAAATATTGTATATAACAGTCAGGCTAGGGTTCTCACTCTGATGCTCCGTAAACCTATTTACATTCTTAAATTTAATATTCTTTATAACAAAGAACTAGCAGATTAACTTCTTTAGCTACTTCAAGCTTTTCTTAACAGACTATAGCAGCTTAAATAACCATTGAAAGGGTTCTTTTCTCGAATCGCAGTGCTTCATGTGTAGATTTATAAGCTCGCTTGTTGAAAAGTCAATTCAATTATATTCATCGTTCTTATTGACACACAGTGCACTGACGGGAAGTCGTGAATGACAGAAGTTTTTTTATTATTCTCCAACATCCTCATCGTTATATGATACGCTGAAAACCTTATTAATAAAAAATTAAAAACTTTATTATCGGCATCATAGCTCTTTGCTAGCTAAAATCTTCCCGGCAGCTTACCCTTAAACTTTCAGTTTCATACCTTTAGAAGGTAAAACGTAAGCACATTAGGTGTTTATTTTATATGATAAACAGTATTTTATGCTGTGTACCCGCGAATATCTTTGCTATTGCATTTCAAAAACAAGGCACCTTGTCTATCCTATAGCAAGCTTATGATATATAGTTAAGTAAATGCGATTGCAATTCATTCAAAAGTTAGGTTTAGTTCGCTTCTAACTCTCGATAAGTATCATCGAACGCAACGAGCTCATTACATCCATGATCAGTAACGTTAATTATAATTAGTAGGCAAAGACGATCAGCGTTGGCTGATAGGAGAAAGGTATATGACATCGCCAAGAAATAAACG
>JBQMRQ010000011.1:0-1622 GCA_052174535.1 Arsenophonus sp. NC-WZS1-MAG3
CAATTAACGAGACGATCTCATAGAACATCAGCCATTCTTCTTAATTTTTCTTAGGTTGCTTCATCGCTATAGGATGATACTTTTCTAAAAACTTTTCCAACAAAAACATCAAGGGCTCTATTAACAATATCACAGGGATCTCTTCTATCAAAATATTTAGCATCTTACCTCTTAAACTTTCGATGCTGGATACCTTTGTGAGAATAAAGCTAGAATATTAGCTGTTTTGTATACCCAATAGCATTGATGCTGTTTATCCAGGAATATCTTGCCATTGCATTCAAAAGCATGGGCACTCTCTATCTCCATATCTAAGCTCAGAAGACACGTTTAAGCAATGCGATCGCAAGTTCATTAGAAAATTCAGATCAGTTTGCTTCTGACTTTTGATAACTATTTTCGACTGCAGCTAGCTTTTTAGCACATCCATGTAGCGTCTGCCGATAATGAGCAGAAAATAAAGGCGATCAGATTTCTTGATAGGACAGTATATGCAATCAGATTAGAAATAAATATAACAGGTATCGACTAAATCACGAAACTACCATTGCCTATGTGCTCTTTAAAGCTATTACTATTTTAGTTTATTGATAGATATTTGATAGAGAAGACCATATGTTTTTATCGATGAGTACCTCCAGTTTTATGAAATTACTAGTGTATCTCGATAAAGAGTTGTACTTCAAAAAATTATGGTAATAATTTTCGAGGTTTTTGTACATTTTAGATATTTTAGATAAAGTGTAGTAAGGAATTTTAGAAGCATATTCTGTTGCTTCTCGATCTCTGATCTTAGGCACTTTAATCTTAATATGCTAATACTAGTCTGTATAAATACGTTATGACAAATAACTCTTATGGATAAGTTAATACAAGAAATCAGAGATAATATCTAGTTTTGCATCTACCTGTAGACTAGACTTTTCATGGCATATCATCTCTCTGTTATTAAAATCATCTACGAAATTAATCATCAAGGTATGGATCATCTCCAAAACCCATACATCAGTAGTGAACATAACTCACTCTTTATAGTTTTAACGAAAAAAATCGACGAGTAATTTTAATTAAAACCAACGGCTGCGCGAAGATCAAAAACTTTATCTGTTTTTCTAATAGAAATTGAGAACAACAAAATGTACATATACTACGATTTAAAGATAAATAGGCTGCAATAAATTAAGCATTTTAATTAAACCATAATGGCGTAAATTAAAAATTTCATACACTAAATGAACAAACCTTTGATTGGCTATTTTTCTGTATCGAAAGTTTCAATCATCATGCATGTCAGTTTAGCGATACCAATCGCATAATAAATTTGAATTTTATAGTGATCAGCAAATTTTGCAGCAACAATATTATTTGCTACCTAACGTTGCTGACATAGGCAGGCAAAACGATTAACCTTAGAAGGAGATCTTACCAGAAAAAATATCAGTACCATGACGAGCTATTACATCATAAGTATCGACAATAATTTTACGACCAGTTAAACCATAATCACGCATTGAACATCCTATAAAACAAACTATTGAATTAATAAAATATTTGGTATTTGGTTTAACCATTCTTATAGGTAATACTGACTTAATAATTTCATCTATTACAGCTTCTAATAA
>JBQMRQ010000012.1:0-1941 GCA_052174535.1 Arsenophonus sp. NC-WZS1-MAG3
TTTTTACTAAAATAAAAGTATTTTATCTGTTTCTTTTTTAATTTTTTCTTTTATATTTTTTGCTCAATAAGCAGCAACTCCAGCACAACTAATAAAATTTTTTTATTAATTTATTATATACTTGACTATATATTTTAACGAGTTATTAACATTAATATGTTTAACTTTGCTGGTGTTAAAATAAATTAACTAGACTGGATAAAAGTGAGTATAATCTTATTATCGCGCTTGAGCTATACGTAAAACCAATTTTTCTAAACTATGATAAAATTATAAAACGAGCGAATCGATTTCTTATTGTTGGGGTTTTAGCAGTAATTACTAAATGCAGATTTATCATAATCTTGCTTATGCTGAAAACTATTCTCAGCCAACTTAACAATAACTAACAGATTTGATATTTGACTAGGATACTAAATTAAAATATCGCAATCTTTTTAAGTATTGTAATATATTACTTGGTAATATTAGCGCGATACATCTGATGATTTATTGTCTGCACGACAGTTATTTTTAGCTATGAAGATAAAAATCGTTATCAATAAATTATTAGCTATACTAACAGATAAATGAGCAAGCAAATTTGCAGTTGTGGGCGTTAAAATAATTAAATCTGCCTATTTACTTAAATAACTATAACTTATTACAACCTCTACGAGAGGATTCAATACATAATCAGTAAATTAAATATCCCAAAAAGTCTGAACAAACAAAATTCACGCCTCTAATGAAAGATTGTCAGAATTCATCATTACTACACCCTGCAATTTCATCATAATCAAACAAACGACGAACTAATTGTTTAGCAACGGATTATTATTAGATCCTTATCAAATAGCTCTATTCATAGCAATATAACTACTGGGCATAAGTTATGGAAAAGTATAATGATGATAAGGTTCCATCGTAAGGCAACTAACAATACCTAAAATTAATATTGATCTTAAGGCATGTAAAGCGTCTGTGTTCTACTTGTCATAACCGTTATGACATATCCAGAGCCTACACTGTTGTTAAATAGCAAAAACGAGATGATGTTGATGATCGGCTATCTTTGTAAAGATTGTTTGTAAAAATCCCCTTACTAATAAGAAAAATTTTACTAGAGTTGTCATGAAAAGCAAAGAGTCATACAGATTAAAGAGACTCTTTTCACTCCATCCTAACATAAAGCAGTATCTCATTAGTTAGCTCAGTGAGAATCTGTCGAATTATGTTGATCTATATTCAATATATTAAAACAACTTATTTCACTTTATTCTGCTCATATTGTCACAATAAGCATATAATCGCTAGAGGGGATTTATTAGCATTACAGTAAGATTATTGGAAAATTCGCAATTACAGGAAAACATTTAACAATCTGATTAAAAGTTCTCTGGTGAGATTAGATTACAAGAATAAATAGTTTAGTTATCTACTATGTACGTTGAATAGCTTGACTTTATGAGAGTCAGCGAAACAATAGCTATTATTTTGAAAACAATATTTAGATCCTGTTACTTTCTTCCTTGGTTAATTATTATGTGAGAAAAAATAACTGTTGCCACGTATCTGATGATGGAAGCTATATTTCCTCATCGTTTTCTAATGAAAACTATCGCTCGTTCAAAAAAATCATAGTCATTTTTTCTAAAAATGTTTCCTCCTCTTAACGATCTTCTGCCAATCGTATGCGAATTTCTGAAATACCGTAGTATTTCGATCTGGCATGGATTATTATTTATGCAGGTACGAGTAGGAGTTTACTTGAAATAAGGCAGAGTAAGATTGAAGCCGAAGCATGAAGTGTTAAAAAACTACGAGAATTCCTATTAGCCCATAGATGTGAGATATCTTCCATAAAATCCAAGACTGCGGACTGTGCTCAACTCTTTTTACGTGATCTTAATCGAGTATCTCCACATAGCTATCTCCATCGGATACTTACAGATAATAGCA
>JBQMRQ010000013.1:0-494 GCA_052174535.1 Arsenophonus sp. NC-WZS1-MAG3
ACTGAAAGTGGGAGTGAGAGAGACTAAAAATATGTGTGTATACATAAGTAACGGAGCCGCGGCGCTGCTGGAGCGGGAGTAAAAAAAAGTTTCATAGCCAATATCGAAGATTAATCTAGAACTTTTAAGGAGAAAGAGAAAAATGTGTGTTACAGTAGGGTGAGGTAGGGGGGGAATTGTGGCTGCGACGCGAGAGGGAAATATGCAAAGAAGTGCGGCTGCAAAGGTACTCAGTAATATTGAAAGAAGTCGATAGTGGGGCTCTAGCCCGTGTCTCACTCACTTTGCACCGCTGCTGCTGCTGCTGCTTTCCACTTCTTCTTCTTCTTCTTCGTAATAAAAATGAAATGTGAGAACAGTAAGAGATACACACACACATACACGTACACAGATATCCCTGGGATCTAATTTATTATAGTGAAAAACAAAAACAGCATAAATTTTCAATTGATCATGAACAACTACGGGCTTATTTTCCAGAACAACTGGTTATC
>JBQMRQ010000014.1:0-813 GCA_052174535.1 Arsenophonus sp. NC-WZS1-MAG3
CATTATCTATCCAACGCATAGGGCATCTTTGATGAAATCTTTGTCCATCAAATTTTCTTAGATAATTACACTAGGGTGTCTTTCTGTTAATGTACTTTGTGTAGTAATAATTGCATATACAAAGTGGAAAGAAATTGTCGATGAAGTACGGATAGGTTCTTTACGGTCAAATCAGATCTTATGGTATCTTTTATGTACACCAATTTTTTTGAGAATTGAATCATTAGTTTCCTTCTTTATTCACGAGACCCTTAGCATCCTTTTATATACCTACATCTAAAAGTTTTTAGTAAGACTATAATTTGAGGGATTTGAACTTACGATAAAATATGTAGTGACATGATAAACGTTTTCCTGTAGAGTAGGTTTCCTACTGTGCAAGGACGGAGGCGTGTATATATGGATTTGGTAGTATACATGAAGGAAAGCGATCTTTAAACAGGATGGGAAGATAATATTAAATGGGCTCTATAATAGAGGTGGTTAGTGCTGTAAATTGTCAACTTAGAGGGATTTAGCTAGAGATGAGGATTCCAGCTCTCTGCAAACCGCAATCATGGAACCAGGGACGTCTCTCACATAGGCACGGAGCCTAACCTACTCCTTCTCTATAACATACATCATGATGTTTCGTTAATTATATATTGTATTATCCGTCTCCTACGCTGTTAGAAACAAACTGTCCTATACAACAAGCTGTTCAAGAAAGCATTTCTTTAAGTAAACAAGTTAAAAAAATTAATGAAATCAATCTGTTAGTTACTCAGTTAAATAACACTGAACCTAAACAACTACGTATTATTGTTGATAATT
>JBQMRQ010000015.1:0-9628 GCA_052174535.1 Arsenophonus sp. NC-WZS1-MAG3
TAAAATTAGCGCGCGGGAGGACACGGATAAAGCAGCGAATAATTTTAATAATTTTCTTGAAAAACTGTATATCACAGAAACCCAAAAATACTTTGTGAATGTCGGTATCGATATTGAAAAATCCTTAATGCAACAAAAAGCTCATGGGATTTCGCCGATTGAATGGATCATGAATACCCTGCAAACCTATTTGGCGCAAAAGAGTTATGAGGCGTTGGTATAATTTAAATCAGCGATGGTGCTGCAGGACGATGCTGCGTGCGATAAGGTGTTAACTGACTCTGCAGCAGACTTTGGATTAGGTGAACTGTTTATCGATATGCAAGTAATGACGTTTGTCTGTCCGATGCTACCGGATATGGATAAGTACCAATACATCCATTCGTGCCCAAGTTTTGGCTGCCGCTAATAAGAGTGTATTAATCGGTAATTATAAAAATACTTATCCTTACCGATTAAGAAGATGAAAAAGTTAGGTATTGCCAGTCGAGATTTTTTACTGAGTATCGGTGAATCACTCTTCCCGCCGTACTGTCATTAACGCAAATGGTCCTGTTTTACCTGAATGTAGCTAATGTCTGGGTCAAAACCACCCGCAATTGCTTAAAGCGGTATCGCCAAAAGCGTGGCGGTCTTACTGCTGTTTAAGGGCGTAGTTCTAGTTGTTCGTCTCCCACTTAATCTGCTTGGTTTACCGATATGGCTGCTGTGGGGCGGTTTATCAGCCTGCGTACCGGCTTGGTTATTACTAATCACCCACCAATTTAAGCATGGGGCGATTAAGCTAATTCATGACAGTGTGGGGAGATTGGCGAAAGTATTCCCCGGTAGCCTAAGTGAGGTGTTCTGGGCCTCGCTGAATATACGCTGCTGTGGCTGGGTTAGACACTGATGTTTATGCCCAATTGGCTTATGGATTACTGCGATTTCTGACGGGGGATTACCTGATTTACAGCTATTAGCGACCGATAAGCACTTTCTTTCAGGACGCATTTAACTGAGGGCAAACAAGCGTTTTCCGGCGTTATTGCTGGCATTGGCACACTTTATCCTTAACTGGTTGCTGTTAGATCTGTTGTATAAAGCTTTCGCCTAGGTGATGAGCTACTTCCATGTTAAACTCCCCATCCATTTTACCGACGCGGGTGCAATCTGATTGATGGTCTTGTCAACAGCATTAAAAGTCATTTAATCCTCAGCAAAGAGACGATTATCCATTTTGCTGACAGTGTATTAGGTTGGTTTAAGGGGACACTCGGAATACACAGTCCCTCAAAGGTCTTTACCGGATTGAGAAATAATATTGTGCAAAGGAGGTAAGCGGTGGTTGCATTATCCGTACCACGCTAGGATTAGCGCGTGCCATCGGCGGCCTAATGCCGCTGATGCAACCGCTCTCCTCGCTGTGTGCCCGCTGACAAATACTTTGATGACCGAAAAACGTCAGGGAAAGAGGGCTATCAGGGATGCATATCACCTTTGCAGTGCAGATTGTGATGAACGGACAGTTCCAGGCTACCCCAGCGGCGTTATCTAACGCCTTCGCTATCAGTGTTGCTTGAGCTTAGAAAACCCCTCGCGCAGTTGATGCACCAAACAACAACCTCGTAACTTTACTAATGCTGGCGGATCTCTTGGGTAAGATTAAACTGCAGTTAGAAACCGGCTTTACCGCGCTGTAATCCCACCCTTGGCGGTGAGTTTTCCGAGCAAGTGCATATTGACCGTAAACTGGATCTGTAGTGGGTCGGCGATAAAGGGGGGATGAATATCGCCTCAGTATGCGGTTTCATCAGCAGTACTGTCAATTGATCTCATAATGTCAACAGATACAAGCCGCCTGTCGTATCCATCAGGCATTGGCGTTTGTACTAGGCAATGACGAATAACTTGAGGTATTTTGTAATCAGCACGCTCACGGGTCTCACGCTGTATTAGCGCATGCACAGTATCGCCCTCCTATCCTTGTAGGGTTGATATCAGTCTGTGTGAATTTACCGGTAGATTTACGCTAACTGCTTAAGCCGTCGGAAATGCCACGACATTAAACAGAAAGGCGCCTAGCTAATCTGAACGAGCACTACTGGGTACATCGCTATCGTCGGCGGTAGGGTCGTCTCATTAGGCGCACTCGCGACACTAGCCACGGCCTCACAAGTGATGCGGGTGGCGCATTATATAAAACGTACCCGGTCGCGGCGTTAACATGCGCCACTGGGATATTAATAGCTTGGGTTTAGGTGGGTCTACCCCACATTGATACAGACGATACCGTTGTTGGCAGGCCTGGAAATACATTTCCTCCAGCGAGTAGGTTGATCCGTACGGCGGGTAAAAGGTAGCGACTACGGCTAGCCAGGCGAAAACACGTTTGCACCCTGACGATCTCTAGTACCGGCAAGACGCTACCAGGTGCACTGTATATCGTAGCTGCTCAAATGAGCGATGCTCCGGTACATGGAAAATAACATCGCTTCGGTATTGAACTGTCTGACTGGCATCTGGTGACACGTCGCTAAAGGAGAACAGGAGATGTCTCTAAGCCTACATAAACAGAAACATAAGTGTGGGAGAGAAGCCACTGGTAGTCATGTTATCCGTTATTACGAGCCTTTAGATACGCTGTCAGTCTACTATTACGGCGACACGTGCGGCTATTGTTATACGCATCAATAGCCAATAATCTGCCTATTCCAATCATACCGGTCTTTCCTGCCAGCATCATCCCTGGGGCTATTCCGCTAATTAATGCACAGAAGCACCATGTGAGAGGAGAATTTCGATATGGTTGCATTAACGACATAAAGACAGCAGGTGGTGGGTACCGGCCCCGACCTGTACCCCTGTATTATAGATAAAAAGAGATCACGCATGGATATCACCTCCGGACTTGCTTAGGCTCCCATTCCGATCAGTTCAGTGGCTAGTCTGACGAGCTAATGGTCTAATTAGAAGGCAGCGCCGGGTGCTGGCGCAGGGCCTGGTATCCGAGTAAAAGCGATACGCTCTCATTCCGTTCGCATGGGGGTCGGTGCGCCATTACATCCCTGTAAGTACCTTTTCAATTGATGAAGTAGAACTCAGTAGCTTGGCCGGATACGATGTTTCTGCACGATTATCCGCTTTCGGTAACTATCGCGCTGCGGATTTGGAGCTACAGAGCGTTTGAGCAGACCAACCTGGCAGCTATCACCTAGTAGCGGATTGTACAAAAACACAACCTGACACTGGAAGACCATATTGCGTCGCTGATACTTGATCGAGTCATGCAGCAACATGAAACCAATCTGACTTTTTGAGCCTTCTGGCAGAGGAAGGAGTACGGCTATATCGTTAAAATCACGTCATACAAACTGCTTTTGAGCACGTTAGGATTTCATGAGGCAGCGCCCGGTCAACGTCATTACCCATCAAGCAATAAGTCATTGCAGCCTCCCCGATACGCTTAATCGCATCTATCAGCAGGAAAATGTGAATACCAGGACAGCTAGTGGAAACAACTGGTCATGATCGATATGAAGGCTGATGCACGATAAGGTAAGAGTGGCGCGATAAACGATGCCTCAAAAACAGGGACATTCAATTAGCACTGATATCTTAAAATTACACAGTCTGGCACGGAGCCTAAAATAAGCTATTGCTAAGGTGTGCGCGGTCTGAACCGTCATAATGAACATTAACGGGTATCGACCCGTAGAGTTGCGGGGCAATACATGCCGTATCAAAAGCCGGGTTAACCGTGTGCTTGTCCGTGGATTGTCTCTGATTACTGAAGTTCACCATGTTCCTTCATGCCAGGAGTGGTTAGACTTGTAAACTAACCATGGGTCAGGGGCCCCGATTGCGCGTACGAACAGGAAAATAACGCACGTGTATTAGTCGACGACCCAATAGGTGATTGAGGTGAAAACTGATGGCAGCGTGAGTCCGTTGAGTGAAAAGAGACGACAATCGGAGAAAAGAACCATGAAAGGACTCTAATTGATGTTTTGTATCATCATTCAGATTGATGAAGAAAATCTCATGCTATGGGTACCGCTGCCGACCTGTGATAATCTGTGCACTGATTGGCTGCCAGTATTGAAACCCAATACTCAGAATAATAAAGATTACTGGCTACCCGATTTCTGGGTTAATAGATGAGTCTTCTGCTGGATGCTGACGGCGATGACGGCGATGATGGCGTGATGTTTAGGGTAGTATATTCTGACATCGACCGTCTGGCCAGCGCGACTTCCGTAATAAACGATGTATGGATTTTTTTGAGTGGGAACCCCGTTATCGAGTATGACTGCAAAAACCATGCATGGCTATTGGGGCGAGATACAGATCCTGACGCTGACCACCCAGAGGTCACTTGGTACTGATCTAAACGTATATCGTCACCGTGTATAGGCGACGATATTCTCACTCTTGACAGCCCTGAAAACTATTCAACGAGCAATTTTACTGTACAGAAACGGTTAACGTATCAAAAATGGGGGGTTATTTCTGGGCATGGTGGGTACCAAATATTGACGGCTGCTCAGGTTGGGATTAAGGAAATCAAAACCAAAGAAGATATTAAGGCGTAACAAACATCCGTTGATGACCATGTCCATAGTAATTTAGAGATGACGGTAAAACCTACCAGTAAGCTGTTATAAGTGAGAGGGAATACTTTTAATGAACACAATGACCGTCATCAGCACTGCAGACTGGCAACTCCGTACTGCATGCGTCAGGGGAACAGGTTAGTGACGTCGAAAATATTCAGTAGTTTTTAAAATTGATTTTAGGCACACTGAAAGGTAAAGGCAACATCGACCGGATTTTGGTAGTGATCTGCATCGTTCTCTGAATATTCCCAACTGAACGTGCCTTGCCGCATGTGGTGCTGGAAACGGTGGAGGTTATCAAACCACCTAGAAGCCTCGATGTGAATTACATCAGGTCATGCTTGGATGCGTAGGGTGATCGGGTTAATCTTCTGTTTCACTGTCGTCTGCTAGTACGTCAGCCTTATCAACAAACGGAAATTGCATGGCGTTAAACCCTCAAGAACCCGGTTTTTGTTGAAGTGGATGCGGGGAGGCCATTACCTGTGAGATGATTACAGCCTATGGAAGCGGTTAGCGGCAAGACCCTGTGCTCGGCCGCAGGCTGAGCGATCATTTAATAGACCTGTTTACCTAATTGAAAACTCTGGTGCGCAGTGTCATTCAATCTGCATCCGAACAAAACCTGATGGGCTTTGCTCGTGTGTCAGTGCTGGATTATCTCACTGAGGTGATCGGTGTTTACCGTCTACTGGTTCAACCGGCACTTACCACGGTACAATTTTTACTGGCGGATCCCACCCCCTCAGTCAGGATATCGATACCGGCCTGCATACGCCTAATCGCCACGGACAGCCTGATATTTACCACTGATAGCGAAGTTAGGCTGACGTCAACAGTATCAAGGATAACGGTGAGCGATACCTGCAGCAAGGCGGAGACAGAAAGTAATGGCTGATAACCGGCGCAAATCAGCACTCTGATGGGAACCCATCGATGACGGGGATATCTAGGTGACCAAATACTACGCCGAGGGCGGGCGGATCAGACGCGGAGGATAATAAGTATTTTGCAGAGTCGTATTCGTCTGGCACCCGCCTCCTTACAGTACCGTCGTTCACTCGAAGCGTACCGTTTTCATGCCATGAGTCATATCCGGAGGATTTGTAATTTGATGGTGACCCGCTAGAAACTCGGCACGGTTAACCTGTATCCGCTTGCTGACTAGTCGAGCTACCTCGGATAAGACGATGCTTAGTCTGGTGATGGCCCTGTGCTTGGAAGAGCTGGTATACCCGCGTTGAACGATATGATGTAGGTACTATCCCAGAAAAGTTAACTATGCAATTATCGAATAACTGATCTGTTATGCCAGCCAATCGAGTAAGCCGGTATTGAAATAGGTTAGGAAGATCGCCGAACAGTATATCACCCGTCAGGCTAAATAGCTAGGTCTGGATATTGTGCCCAGCTAGATTATCGCCGCCTTCTCCATCCATGGCGTTTACCTGGTAAAAGCTGACTAGTTTTTACCCTGGAGCTGACGATACTGGCAGCGCAGCAATAGGCACATTGTAGCGACATTGAGTTGATCCTTAATACAGAGGAAACAAGCGATGACTGATAATAGTCTATTAGCGATTCTGCTGGCGGAAGAGAAACATTTTCAGGCTCTGGTGGTAATACAAAGGCCAGCACAGTTACAACAGATTGACCTGATGCCGCTGCTTGTTTATTTGTTGGATATAACCGAAGCCTAGACCTTGTGCTTTAGGCTGGCTGAATAATTGACGTTAATCTGTAGTCAATAAGCTGGTCTCTGGCAGAATTGGATGATGCCCCGCCATGCAATGCTAAAATCATCCATTATACTGCACTACTAAAAAAAGGAGGGTCCCCATTGATCAATTCGTGACATAATGATACGGGCGCTAGATTTGGAGAAATGGCGATAACCGAAGGGGGAGCGATACTTAAACCCGGGAACAGCCGTAACCATATCTTGATAGCGAGACCTATACTGAGCACTGTACCTGGTCATCCTCAATCAGCTGATTACCAAACGCGACCAGGCAGTAAAATTATGCGAGACGCTGGCGGCTTTTTCGCCGGCGCGGAGTGAACTGGTAGCGCTGGATTATACGGTAGTCCTGTTTCTACTATAACAATAAGATGACCTACCATTAGCATTATAATTATGGCAGTAGTTAATAGTATTCAAAAACAGTTAATCAATAGACGAAAATAGACTATTTTATGACTAAAAACCGCCCAAGATAAAATTAAGCTCGATGGAAAACGATGACATGAGCTATTTAAGAAATGGTTGCCTAAGAAAACGGTATCTACCGATAGAGACCTTCAATCCGATATTGGGATCAGTCAGATTGCATTACAAACTGGCCACATGTGTGAACTGGCGAATCGTATACCGCAACCCCTAGTTAAAGTAGCAATTAAAACAAGCTGGACTGGCATTGACTGCGCATACAGCGCTCCTAAAACCACTCGGATGTGAGTGCAAGTGAAAAGGGTTTCGTTAAAACTCAGCAATGTTAATCAGAGCAGTAGTAAAACGGAAGCGGCGATTTCCAAAACGGTGAAAATTGTTAATGACAGGCTGAATGCTGTTGTCGATTATACCTTTTCCAATTTAGATACGCTGAACAAGCTTTCGCAGGCCATAAGTAATAACCCGAAATTTTTTAAAAGCGTGACTCAGTTTTTAAATGAGAAGCTAGCGAAAAATAAAAATGGGGTCCGACATCCTAGACAAGAATCTTTTTTTAAAAAACCTTCATTTATTAGAAATTGTAAATTTGTCTAAAAATGTAGCGTCTACTTCTCTTAAAATTAATGATAAAATACTGACTAAAGATGTACAGCTAACCGCCACCGATGTTCATGTTGTTGCATCCTAAGTATTGCGTATTGAAATCCATGTCGGTGTTCTTCTACCCTGGCCAACTGAAGCAGTACCAACAGGTTGGTTTATTTGTAACGATGAGACATTCGATAAGAAAAATACCCGCTCTCGGTACTTGCCAATTCCTCAGGCAAATGCCCTAATTTGCGTAGTGAATTTATTCGTAGTTTAGATCCTGGGCAAAAAGTGGATAACGGACGTAAAATAGATATTAAGCGCGGAAGGTGATGTTATGTAGAAAATTTTGGCACAGTGGACACTGTGGATGACCAGGCTGTTGTTTTGTCAAATTTTTCACCAAAAGGCGCTTTCTATTGTGACGGACAGAGCTTCTGTTAACTACAATGCACGCTCTGAGGCAGATTTGAGCGGATGCAAATGGCATTTGATTCATCCCGTAACAAAAACTACTGAGGAAACCTGTCTAAGAAATGTTGCATTTAACTACATAGTCAGGGCGGCCTGATAATGTTGAGTTAGTAACAAACTAACTTCCAGATTCTGGGTGCTTGAATCGCTGTTCTTGTATAATCAGCACTGATAATTAACAATTTTTCTTCTATTTCAATATATGTGCCTAAATTGTCTTTTTGAGCAATACCTTTATATTTTTTACTGCACTGTTCCCGATAAGATAGGATGAGGAACCGGACAAGGCAACATCACGGTATAAAATCTGTCCGGCATATAGTGCTGGCGTGATGCCTACATTGCATGATAAGTCAGGTATCACCACATTTCCATCATTCATTGGTATCAAGGTGAGCGGTATTCAGTTGACCGTGTGTTGGATTTTGCTGGTACCGCCAGTTTAATTTCACTTTAGTCTAAGTCTGAATATCATTGGCGGTAAAAACCTGCACCCATGCAGACCAATGGTATCCTACATATCCAGACGAGTGCGAATATAAACCGGAGTATGAGTACCATTAATACTTCTGCAGCCAATCCAGCAATTCCTCTTTCCCGCCAGCGATTAGCCACATTTGAGATGGATGATACTACCGTAATGGGTTGGATAACCATTGTCGTAAGCCTTAAGCTAGATACCGAACGTACTCTGATTTTTGCACTTAATGCTGAAACCCAGTTACGGGATATCATACCAGCGTATTGACATCAATGTCTACCGAACTATCAAAGGATACGCCGTTGATCTTTTATAGCCTCTATAATGTTGTTGCTGGACACCGAGTTGCCATCAATATTACCGCTGATTAATGTGTTAAAAATCTGCTTATTAATCCCACTTATTTTCTTTTTCCAACAAACCAAGATTTTATTAAATCGAGAATTTAGCTAACATTTTGCCAAAAACTAGTGATGACAAGGCCCCTACCGATGAGTAGAAAAGATCAAAAATGGCAAAATAGGCTATATAAGAGTGTCAAAAAATGATCAAAACACTGATTTACAGTGAAAATCACTTATTTATGCAAATTGTGAGCAGATTTTTTAGGATAAAATCAGCGAAAAACAGATGATAGAGCTGGATTAAAACACGCGCTAAATGCACTGAAATCAGGTGATACCTTAGTCGTCTAGAAGCTGGATAGACTTGGTCACAGCATTAAACATTTGATTACTTTAATATCTAATCTGGAAGATGAAGGTATTCATTTTTATAGTTTTACTGATTCTATCGAGACACTTCTTCGTTAGCAGGTCGTTTTTTCTTTCATGTGATGAGTGGTTTGGCACAAATGGAGCGAGAACTGATTGTTGAACCTACTTAGGCAGGTTTAGCTGTAGGGAGAAACAGAGGACGTATTGCTAAGTAGATCTTTTGCTCATTATCTTCTGCAAAGCAATATAGCAGATTAAAAAACTATTTAAGTACGGGAATAATAGAAACAGCTAGCATTACTGTATGGCGTTTTATTGATCAGCATCTACAAATATTATTCAATTGATCGTATCACTCAAATAGACCAAAGTGCCTCTGATGAAAATGCAGTGCAATTTCGTTTCACTGATGGAAACAAAAGTAGTCCGCCATTTATCCCATACATTTTTCTTCAAATATCGTACGCCGCATCAGATATCGTTATGTTTCTCTTGAATGTTTCCACCATTGTTTTTGGGGGATAGATGTAAGTTAAAAGCCTGTAGTTCATGCGGCGTAAAACCTATCGAGCAGTCGTTAGTTTAGTGGATTTATATC
>JBQMRQ010000016.1:0-2527 GCA_052174535.1 Arsenophonus sp. NC-WZS1-MAG3
AACAAATAAAACAGGCGGGAGAAAATCTTACAGGGATTTTCCTTGCGCAAATGTTAGAAACGAGCGATGGAAGTCAGAGCATTACCACAACTAAATTGGTAAGTTATCTTGCTGTATTTCAAGAAGTACTTTGTTGGACTTTTTTTAATTAAAAAGTTCTTGATAGTCTTATTGAATTTATTGAAAACTCTTTAATTTTACCTTTTAGAATCTAATTCTGAAAAATGAGAAAAGACGCAATTTAGTACTCGATGATAATTTGTTGGATGATATCGATCTATGTATTAAAGCAACTTATTTTACTTTATCCTACTCATATTATCACAGCGAGTATGTTATACACTTGGGTAATTCATTAGGATTTAATGATTTTGTTATAAAATCCTTAATCGCAGGAAAAGATTTAATAACCGTATTAGGAAGTTTTATCGCTAAACTATATCACAAGAATAAATGCTTTAGTTATCTGTGATGTGTATTGAATATATTGATTTTACGAGAATCAATAAAACAAATAAGCATTAATCTTAACAGGGTTAAGATGGGGTCAGTTATTTTTTCTTCAGCAGCGCCAGCTAACATAAGTACTTAAATGCTATTGTTGAAATCGACAAAACATTTTTTCCTGAACCCTTTAAATGCAAACATTATATTTCACATAGGAAATCTAAAAAAGCTGCAAGGGTAAAGAGAAGATAAAAAAAAGCGAATCTCGGTCTTCAATTTCTCGAGATCAACAGGTGAGTGGTCATTGTAACCGATAAGATCTTGAAGAATTTAACACAGAGTGTATTATCTGTTTTCTTGAATTTATTATAAATAAAGAGTTTACTCTTTCTCAGATTAGAGAAAGAGAAGTAAGAACCCCCTTTTGCCAGCAACTATAAAATTACTCATCCTCACCTAATGAGGACGAGTGATTAGAGAATTTATATTCTAAGAAATTCCATATTCAAAATGTGAATAGTTATTTCAGCCAATTAAAAGGATATTGACTAAGTAGCTTCATGGTATAAAAATCATTTTTATTAAATTATATAGCATTCAGAAGCTTGTTTGAAAGCATGAAATTAAAACATAAATATGCTTACAATTTGCTCTTCAATAAAAGCAATAACCTTTGTCAACATAACTTTTTTATTTCCTACTTGCATCCTGATTTTCTATGTACCAGTTATTTTGATGGTAATTTAACTATCTCTATTCTTACCACTTCTCATCAGTCAGCGGCACTTTTACTCTGGTTTTTTCTTCTTGCATATTTTTATTATGCTATCGATTTTTTATCCATTCACGTTTAATTTTATTAGTTAGATTCCTATCTAAAACATCATTTCTATTTTTTAAAGTACCTAGAGTGATATATTTTTTCTGCTTGTTTTTGGTCAAATAGGTAATTTATTCAATTAAACTTAAGCACTTCAAATAAAAGATTTAAACGATCAGAATCATGTTTATCTGATTCCTTTTACTAAACTCTATTTATAGGTAGGGTACCCCCCACATTTAAAGTTATAGCCAATTTTGCAGGTTTCCGGCAAACTTTTCGCGTAATTCACGCGCAGATATTTTTATGAATATTGATCGATTTCCAATCATGATTATGGATACGTAATATGTCAGGAACATGCAGATAATATTAATTGTCGGTGTGGTATCTCATCCCCATCAGAGCGTGATTTCATATACTTTTCCTTTAGTGTCTCAATTACTAATTTAAGTATATTATTTTCGATTCATCCACTTTTTTCAGTGATGAAACATATATTATGTACTAAATTAGGTGAACGGTGATAGCTGCATACATTCTTCTCTTCATCATCAATAAGAGACTCATACGCTTCCTCACGGGTGCTAACCATAAGCAACCTCCTATTCAACTATGTTGTTATCATGTAAAGTAATTTCTCCTTTTTGTACAATATAAGTTTATTTTATTTTTAATTTTACTATGAACGATTAGTGCTGCTAGTAATTTTTACCATTATATCACGACTTGACTCTTCTACTACGCAACATGAGGCTTTGGATATTTTTTAATATTTCGTATGTCACCATTTGCGCATTTTAAAATTAAAAGATTCTGTCTAACCCTGTTCCTGTTGACACTATGGCAATATATGTGCTTGATATATTCATCATCCAACTTTTTATCTATTCTTTTTAATATAAAATCACCTTATTATTTTTATGTATTACAGGTTTTTATCCTATGTACGTTTACGGCAAAATTATTTAATTGTAATACGAATTTTTTACGAGCTCAACTCATTATTGAGTTTTTTACTGATTCCCATAATTCAGTTTTTATATCATGATAGTGACGTTGACGAATAATCTCGTAATCAGATTACGACCAGAGTCGTAATGATGAAATTCTTCTATTTCTTTATCTAAAAAACAGGCTCCGTAACACTATGATAAGATTTAATCTAAATCTAATTTCTTTAGCCACTTAACCACTACCAAAATCAGCTTACGGTGGTTATCTGATTAGACATTTTATCAAATAAACGAATTTTCCTCA
>JBQMRQ010000017.1:0-11425 GCA_052174535.1 Arsenophonus sp. NC-WZS1-MAG3
TAGTTGTGAACGAAAATAAGTGTGTATCATGCTGGCAGCATGACTATTTGTCTGTTTTAATTCTCTAACGAATAAAACACGGAAATTGCTGCCGTATATCCTGCTGGAAAAGTTTGTATAATAGGATTCTAGAAAAGGCAATAAAATAATTTAAATCACCGGTTTCCTTTATTTATGCCCTAGTTTGTGCTGGCTATTAGCATAAAAATTTGAAGTAAGTATCTGAAATTATAACTGTTTTTATTGTACATAATGCAGAATTAGCGCAAAGCTTTAAAGATTATGATAATGATAAATATCTAGCCAATTTTTACTTGCTAGCGCGTTTGAAATTGAGTGAAGTTGGTGAAAAATATTTATGGTGGAACCTATTTTATGGTTTAGGAAGCAAGGTATTTTTCTTATTGTCGTGATGGCATATAAACAGGAGAAATGACATCATTAATTTAGTTAAAATAAATCTTTAATATATTAATTATTTATTTATATTAATAGTTATTACTTTGTAAGTAACTTGAATTATATGAAATAAAACTTCATTGCATCTATATGCAATGATTGTAATTGTATTTTGGAGGTATTATGCATTTGGAGTATTTTACCAACAAATTCCAACAAGCATTAGCTGATGCTCAATCTTTAGCAATTGGACGAGATAATCAATTTATTGAACCTGTACATTTACTCGTTGCCTTCTTAAATCAAGAAGGCGGTATATTACGTCCTTTATTGACATCGATAGGAGTTAATATCAAGCAGTTTAGTGAAAAAGTAAACAATATTCTCAATACTTTACCGCAAGTGCATGGCACTACTGATAATATCCATCCATCAAATAATCTTATTCGACACTTAAATTTTTGTAATAAGTTGGCCAAACAGCAAGGTGATATATTTATCTCCTCAGAGCTATTTTTGTTAGCAATTTTAAATACCAAAACCTCTCTGGCAGATATTCTTAAAATGATGGGAGCGAATAAAGTAAATATAGAAAAGGCGATAGAACAAATGCGTGATGGTGAAAATGTTAATGATCAAGGTGCTGAAGAGCACCGTCAAGCACTTAAAAAATACACAATTAATTTAACTGAAAGAGCTGAACAAGGCAAACTTGATCCTGTTATTGGACGTGATGAAGAGATTCGTCGAACAATACAAGTTTTACAGCGTCGAACAAAAAATAATCCAGTTTTAATTGGTGAACCAGGGGTAGGTAAGACTGCGATCGTTGAAGGTCTTGCTCAACGAATTGTTAATGGTGAACTACCTGAAGGGCTAAAAAATAAACGCGTTCTCTCTTTAGATATTGGTTCTTTGCTGGCTGGTGCAAAATATCGTGGTGAATTTGAAGAACGTTTAAAGGCCGTCTTGAATGATTTGATTAAACAAGAAGGAAATGTAATTCTGTTTATTGATGAATTGCATATGGTGGTTGGTGCAGGTAAGGCTGAAGGTGCAATGGACGCTGGTAATATGTTAAAACCAGCACTAGCCCGAGGAGAATTACATTGTGTTGGTGCGACTACACTTGATGAATATCATCAGTATATTGAAAAGGATGCGGCACTAGAGCGTCGTTTTCAAAAAGTTTATGTTGCTGAACCTACCGTTGAGGATACCATTGCAATATTAAGGGGACTTAAAGAACGTTATGAGCTGCATCATCATGTACAGATAACTGATCCTGCCATTGTTGCTGCTGCTAGTTTATCAAATCGTTATATTTCTGATCGCATGCTACCTGATAAAGCAATAGATTTAATTGATGAAGCTGGTGCTAGCTTACGAATGCAAATGGATTCTAAACCAGAAGTACTTGATCGTTTAGAACGTCGGGTTATTCAATTAAAGCTTGAGCAGCAAGCACTAAAAAAGGAATCTGATGAAGCCAGTAAAAAGCGACTTAAAATGTTAGAGGAAGAACTATTAGAAAAAGAACGTGAGTATTCGGAGCTAGAAGAAGAGTGGAAAGCAGAAAAAGCAGAACTTACCGGTAGGCAGCATATGAAAGCGGAATTAGAAAATTTACGTATAAGTATGGAAAAAGCTCGACGTAGTGGTGATTTAGCTAAAATGTCAGAATTACAATATGGAAAAATCCCTGAATTAGAAAAACAACTTGAAGTTGCCACTAAATCAGAAAATAATACCATGAAGTTATTGCGTAATAAAGTGACTGATGCAGAGATTGCTGAAATATTAGCTCGTTGGACAGGTATCCCTATTGCAAGAATGTTAGAAAGTGAACGTGAAAAATTACTTTATATAGAGCAGGATCTACATAAGCGTATTATTGGCCAGAATGAAGCTGTTGATGCAGTATCGAATGCTATTCGACGTAATCGTGCTGGTTTATCAGATCCAAATCGCCCTATTGGTTCATTTTTATTTTTAGGTCCTACGGGTGTTGGTAAAACTGAGCTATGTAAAACACTGGCAAATTTTTTATTTGATAGTGATAATGCCATGGTACGCATTGATATGTCTGAATTTATGGAAAAACATACTGTCTCAAGGCTACTTGGAGCACCTCCAGGTTATGTAGGATATGAAGAAGGTGGATATTTAACCGAAGCAATCCGTCGCCGTCCTTATTCTGTTATTTTGTTAGATGAAATTGAAAAAGCGCATCCTGATGTTTTCAATATTTTATTGCAAATTCTGGATGATGGACGTTTAACTGATGGCCAGGGAAGAACGGTTAATTTTCTTAATACGGTTGTTATTATGACATCAAACTTAGGTTCTGATTTGATCCAAGAGAGTTTTGGTAGTTTAAGTTATGATGAGATAAAAAAGATTATTATGAAACTTCTGAACCGTAGTTTCAGGCCTGAATTTATTAACCGTATTGATGAAATTGTGGTATTCCATCCACTCAATAAAAAGCAAATTACAGAAATTGCCAAAATTCAACTGTCGCGTTTATATAAGCGTATGGAAGAACAAGGCTATAAAGTAAAAATTACATCAGCGGTATTAGAAAAATTGGGGCAAGCAGGATTTGATCCAATATTTGGCGCACGCCATTTAAAACGAGCTCTTCAACAAGAGATAGAAAATTTATTATCTGAGCAGATGTTATCAGGCAAATTAGTACCCGGTAAACAAGTGACGCTTGATATTAAAAATGGTATTATTATTGCCAAGCAATAAATAAAATAAAATTGTTAATCTTATTTTAAATAGATAAGATTTTACTCTTCAATAGTATTCAAAGAGTAATAACTTTGATTAAAGATTGTTATTGGCGATCTACATAGATACTTTTAATTAAAAATTAGCTCAATAAATGAGCACTTAAACAGAAAAATGTAAATAATAGTTGTTAGTTTCACAAAATTACTTATAATCCATTATTAACTATAATAACTTTCTTAATCAAAGAAAGAAGAAACTAACTGTAAATTCAAGTGAAACAGTAATATAAACTATCTCGCAGCTCAGATCGCGCGCTCTTTAACAATTAATTAGACAATCCATGTGGGCACTCACAAGACATCATCAAAATAAAATATTTGATTTTAAAGTCTTGAAGAGTAAAAACAATTAGCTCTTATATGAGCTAATAAGCAGTAATGTTATTTTAGTAGGCAGCGGCGAAGGCAATAAAATGTTAACAACGTTAACTGAATAAAAAGACGTTACTAGCTAGTAAAACATTCTTTGAGCATCAAACTTTTAATTGAAGAGTTTGATCATGGCTCAGATTGAACGCTGGCGGCAGGCCTAACACATGCAAGTCGAGCGGCAGCGGAAGGAAGCTTGCTTCCTTGCCGGCGAGCGGCGGACGGGTGAGTAAAGTATGGGGATCTGCCCGAAGGCGGGGGATAACCACTGGAAACGGTGGCTAATACCGCATAATCTCTAAGGAGCAAAGTGGGGGACCTTTTGGCCTCATACCTTCGGATGAACCCATATGAGATTAGCTAGTAGGTGAGGTAAAGGCTCACCTAGGCGACGATCTCTAGCTGGTCTGAGAGGATGATCAGCCACACTGGGACTGAGACACGGCCCAGACTCCTACGGGAGGCAGCAGTGGGGAATATTGCACAATGGGCGCAAGCTTGATGCAGCCATGCCGCGTGTATGAAGAAGGCCTTCGGGTTGTAAAGTACTTTCAGTCGTGAGGAAGGTGTTAGGGCTAATAACCTTAGCAATTGACGTTAACGACAAAAGAAGCACCGGCTAACTCCGTGCCAGCAGCCGCGGTAATACGGAGGGTGCGAGCGTTAATCGGAATTACTGGGCGTAAAGGGCACGCAGGCGGTTAATTAAGTTGGATGTGAAATCCCCGGGCTTAACCTGGGAATGGCATTCAAGACTGGTTAGCTAGAGTTTTGTAGAGGGGGGTAGAATTCCATGTGTAGCGGTGAAATGCGTAGAGATGTGGAGGAATACCGGTGGCGAAGGCGGCCCCCTGGACAAAGACTGACGCTCATGTGCGAAAGCGTGGGGAGCAAACAGGATTAGATACCCTGGTAGTCCAGGCTGTAAACGATGTCGATTTGGAGGTTGTAATCTAGAATTGTGGCCTCCGAAGCTAACGCGTTAAATCGACCGCCTGGGGAGTACGGCCGCAAGGTTAAAACTCAAATGAATTGACGGGGGCCCGCACAAGCGGTGGAGCATGTGGTTTAATTCGATGCAACGCGAAGAACCTTACCTACTCTTGACATCCAGCGAATCCTTTAGAGATAAAGGAGTGCCTTCGAGAACGCTGAGACAGGTGCTGCATGGCTGTCGTCAGCTCGTGTTGTGAAATGTTGGGTTAAGTCCCGCAACGAGCGCAACCCTTATCCTTTGTTGCCAGCGATTTGGTCGGGAACTCAAAGGAGACTGCCGGTGATAAACCGGAGGAAGGTGGGGATGACGTCAAGTCATCATGGCCCTTACGAGTAGGGCTACACACGTGCTACAATGGCATATACAGAGAGAGGCAAGCCTGCAAGGGGAAGCGGAACTCAGAAAGTATGTCGAAGTCCGGATTGGAGTCTGCAACTCGACTCCATGAAGTCGGAATCGCTAGTAATCGCGAATCAGCATGTCGCGGTGAATACGTTCCCGGGCCTTGTACACACCGCCCGTCACACCATGGGAGTGGGTTGCAAAAGAAGTAGGTAGCTTAACCTACGGGATGGCGCTTACCACTTTGTGATTCATGACTGGGGTGAAGTCGTAACAAGGTAACCGTAGGGGAACCTGCGGTTGGATCACCTCCTTACCTAGATAGGTGGAATGTGAGTGTTCACACGGATTGTCTAATAAAAATTAAGCAGGAGAGGTATTATTAGTCTTGTAGTTTAGGTGATTGCAAGACCACTCAAGCCTCTAATATTGTTGATGAGAAGTTCCTGAAAGGAAAGGTTAGCCAGAGGCTATGTAAATAAAACAATCTTAATATAGATATAGCTAAGTGATGTGTCTGTTTAAAACAGACGAGATCGGCAGTTTCATTATACTTATCTAAGTCTATTAGATTTCAAAATATGAACTAGATAAAAGTTCATTCAGGATAGTCTCTACCATGAATAACCTACTGCAAATAATAATGCTATATTAGCATATAGCATAAGTTAAAAACTGAAACACTATTTTTATTTAAAAATAGTGAAGGCACTCTTAAAACATCAATTAACTGGTCAGTTAAATTTTTTGTTTCATTATGAAGCATAATGAAATAGCAGTTAGTAATTTAAATTAAAAATTAAGATGCCAACATACATTAGGAATGATACTTTCTAGTTCTGAAGGTTAAGTCAATTAACTGTATACAGTAGATATCTAGGCAGTTAGAAGTAATAAAGGATTTGCTAATCTGCGAAAGCGTAGATTAGCTGATATGAAAGCCACACTACCTAGTAATGTTTAAATGGGAAAATCCAGTGCATTTATGATTCATAATCAAACAATAATCAAATAAGACAAATCAAGCTAACTAAACATCTAAAAATGCCTCTCTAGAAAAACAAATCAACTAAAAAGTCCTTTAATGGATGCGAGAAAGCGAATTTATATAAAGGAAAAGATAATAGCTGCTATATAAAGATTTAAATAGAATGAGTTCAAAGAAACATTAAGACGAAATATATATTTTTATCTAAAAATAAGGCTTATTCTCTCCTTCAAAAATAAATATTTCTAACTGCTCGATAGTAAATTAGGTACCGTGAGAGAAAGTTAAAATAACTCCAGTGATTAGGAGAAAATAGAATATGAAATTATCTACATACAACACTATGAGTTCATTACTTAAGTATATCAGTCATAGAGTGATGACATATCATTACAAAACAACGCTGTGTACCGTGAAGTACATAGTAACAAAAGTTAAAAGAGGTTAAGATTGATAGCAAAGTTAAGCAAAATATTAAGAGTAGTGTGATTGAGGTACATGATTTTGGGGATACATATCATGTAATAGATCAGTAATTTATATGCTGTAGTGAGACCGAATAGGGAGCATGAAGAAATCGAATCTTAACTGAGCATAAGATTCGAGGTATAGACTCGAATCCCAATAATATAATCATAAGCAGATTGAAAGTTAGGCAATACTAAACTAAAACGATAAATGTTGAAAAACTACTGGATGATTTGTGGTTGTTAGGTGGAAATCAATTAAATTGGAGATATCTGATTCTTCTTAAACCTATTTTAAGTAATAGGTCTAGGAATTTATTTTCGTGGTATAGTATTACTTCGGCTAGTGATTTATAAAAATTTATTAACCTGATTCAAATATTACGAATACCAAAAATTTTATTACGAAGGAATAAATGTTTAGTACTAACGTTCGTCGTGAAAAGAGAAAGAACCCAGACCTCCAACTAAAGTTTTTAAATCATGGTTTAGTAAGAAAGTTTAGACAGGCAACATATTGGCTTAAAAAGCGGTCGTCATTTAAAGAAAGCGTAATAGCTCACTGGCCGACTCGACCAGTGCAGAATATGTATATAGAACTAAATTATATACTGAAGCTGAAGTAGCAACACTTAGTATTGCTGCGTATAGAGAAGTATTCTGTAATCCATAAAGATAAATTAAAAGGCCTGGTTGTATTGGTATTAATATGAAAATACTAATGTTAAGTAACAATACAATAAAACAGGTGAAAATCCACTTACCGAAAGATAAAGTATTTATTTAATGTTAAATATGGCAGGGGTAATCCGTAGTAAAACCTACTAAGGCAGAGGCTGAAAAGCGTAGTTGATGGGAATTGGTTAATATTCTTTTATAAAAATTACTATGAATGGAATGGAAAAAGATAGATGATTCCAGCGACGGTTGCCACGGTTTAAGGGTGTAAAGGGACAATGCAGATAAATTTATATTACTCTAACATAGAGGCATAATGACGAGCCACTAAGGTGCTGAAGTAGTTGATGTCTAGTTTCCAATAAAACTCTATAAGTGAGAGAGAGTCGTTGATCCTATCCAAACTAATATAGGTAGTTTGGGTAGAGAATTTTTAGGCAAGAATCTTTTATTTTGAATTTATTCTAGCCGCAGATACCAACATAGTTAAAACTATGTATTAAAAATGTAGTACTGTGTAAATATAAAAGTGCGCACATGGTGCGATTCCTATCTAGTACTGGAAGATTAATTGATAAGATAAATTCTAAGTCAAAACTCTTCTTAATTAAAACCTTAATAAATAGTAGGTGCAACTATAACGGATCCTAAGGTAATTAATACTCTTTAGTGAGTAAGTTGTTCTGATCTGCGCAAATGATACAGCAAAAGCCAGGTTTTTCTACATAAGACATAGTAAAATTGAGCTCGCTGTGAAGATGCCGATGAGGAAAGACAGAAAGTTTCTGTGAACTTTTACTTTATAGTTTAACACTTAATATTGAGCCTTGATGTGTAGAATAAGTAAGATGTTTTGAAGTGTAGATGCTAAGTTACATACATCCAACGTTAAAATACTACCATTAATATTTTGATCTGCTAACTTAAACTTGTAATACACAAGTTTAAGAGAACAGTGTCTTGTGGATAGTTTGACTGAGGCGGTTTTCTCCAAAAGAGAAACGAATATTGTGACTAACGGAAAGACATAACCCAGCTTATTTGGGAGAGTGAAAGTGTGAGGGTATGTACACGAAAGCAGGTATTTAGTTCTGGATCATTACATAGATCTTCATCATGCAGCCCTATTCATATCAAGAGGTTATGATGAATATAGTTAGTAAAAATATTATGATGATGAAACTCCATCCTTATGATGGTAACTATAATACGTAAAAGTAGAACTGCTCTTCAGGTTAGAGCAATAATCTACATCTACTTTAGCTAAGCGTCATGATATCATCTTTTGAACTTACTTCATTAACTAGTAAAAACAAGATAATATTGAGGATTACAGCCATATTCCCATCGTTTGCCAATAACGATGTCGGTCGCTCTAGTAAGCGTATAGTCATTTTTGTGAAAAACGTTTTGCTTCTACTCTATATCGTTGTTTTTACGTAGCTACCGAAATAGGAATTTGCGTAAAATGAAGCAAGAAGCACTAAATCTGCAAGGACAAAGCGTTTAAAAAACTATATGTTGCTTAGCAACATAAGCAGATATAAGTATCTTTCAAAAATGCAAAATAAAAATTCACAATATCATCTTTTCGTAGGTATAAATCCAGGAATCATATGGGATTCCTATACATCCCTTACAAGGATGAGACTTAACTCTTATATAAGAGATCTTAACCGACCATATTGTTTTATGGGCATCCCATCAGATACTTACATAATGGTAAAGAATTTATAGATCTTCTTTTTGGTCTATAAAAACGTTCAGTTATCGAAAAATAGGAATTTAATTCTTTTTATACAGAGCTTCCTATAGAAAAAAATACCAATTTTAGCCTGTCAATGCATCCCAAAACTAATATGGGTATGAACGATTTAATGACAGATACAAGGCTAAAAAAGCTATCATTTTAATAAACTGATGTTATCCAAGAGTTCATATCAACGACGGTGTTTATAGTATATCAATATCGGCAAATCAACATCCTAGTGATGACTAGGTGTCCTAAGGATTAAGCTGTTTAGTATTAAAATCTTAATATGAGCTAAGTTTTAGAAGGTATTAAAACAAATTTGATCTCTATCTCTCATGGGCAATATAGTAATTAAGTGGTGTGTAGGTTGCTCTCCTATTAAGAATGGAGTAGACATAACGCTGGTATACAAATTTTCATATCAATAGAAAACATTAACTGATAACTAAATCTAGAAGAGATAAACGCTTAAAGCATTTAATCGGGAAACTTGTCTCAAAAAGAGTTTTTTCTGACAGAACTAATAAGGGGATAACTCAAAAAAATGAGGTAGATAGAATAGGGTGTATAAGCATATCAACATGTTGAGATATTAACCCAGTACTAATAATCTAAGATAGGCTTAACCTGAGAACACTGAAGATGTTTGAGGCAATAAAGCGGCGAAATAAAAATAGATAAATAAAAAAAAGAATTTATCTCGCCGCTGCAATAGAGAGTAGCGGCCCCCTAATCTGACTTCATGCTGAACTAAGAAATGAAATGCTGTAGAGCCGATGATTGTTAGTGTGTGGCTCCCCCTCCCTATATAAAAATAGGAAGAAAGAAGGTAACTTTTTTTAGTATTTAATTTATTAATAACACAATAACACATTTTAAAATGAATCATATTAATTAGTAATTAAAATTGAACTAACTTATTAGAGAATTCTCCGTATTAGCCTATCAACACGGATCCTTCTTAAACGACGAATAAGGTTTTTAACCTTTACTGGATAGCGCTGGATATTTTCAATCTCTTGATAATGATTTACAATATTAGTATTAGTTGTTATACATTTTAATTCTTTGTTTTTTTGCTGTAGCAAAACTTTTTTGGGATCATGAATTAATATTGCATTTTCTAAATCTAGTCTCCATGCACGAGGATTAAGATTATTGCCGGTTATTAATTGCCAGCTATCATCTATCCAAATACCTTTTAAATGGTAGCTATTTTTTCCGTCTTTCCATAATCTAATGGTTAATTGCTGATTATCTACGAAATCTTGTAATCGACAGATAAATCGCCGTAGGTTAATTTCATATAAATAAGGTAATGTACTGATAATTTTAAAAGGTTCTTCTGGTGGAAGATAAAAATCATTAGCTGTTTTATCACCGATAATAATTTCAATTTGTTTACCGTCACCCAATAAATTACTAATTATTTTTATTAAAATAGTTGGTAAATTAAAATATGGTGTACAGATAATCATTTTCTTTTCTGTACTGTGCATTAAATGCGTTATAGTTTTATTTAATTCATTTTTTTTTCCTAAACCAATTAGTGGAGTTACTGCTAACTCTTTATTTGTGGCATTATTTTTCAATTGATAGTGACAATTTTTTAAATTATGGCGAAATTGTTTGATTAAACTTTTAATTTTAGTATTGCGTGGCAGGTGTGCTTGATCTAGACGCTGAATAGCAGGTGAAGATAACAAATTTTGGTCAATAAATCTTTTCATAGTTGCAGCTAATTGAATGTTAGCTAATATATGATAACGATCATAACGATAACGTTTATGTTGCTGGAGATAGATATTATTAATACTGGCACCGCTATAAATAACGGTATCATCAAATATAAAACCTTTTAGATGCAAAACACCTAACGCTTCGCGTTTATTAACGGGTATACCAAAAGTAGCAATACTTAATCCTGGGTGAGCTATTGCCATTTGATAATACCAATCGGCATTAGTTCCACTAGCATTTGCACCAATACGAATACGTTGAGCACGATGCCAGTCAACCATTATTTTAATATCTAATTCTGGTCGTGTCATTTTTGCTTGATAAAGTGCATTTAGTATATCTTGTCCTGCATCATCATGTTCGAAATAAAGTGCAATAATATAAATATACCGTTGAGCGTTGATAATGTTATCTAACAGGGCTTTTCGAAAGCTTTCTGTTTGGTAAAGAGTTATAATCCTAGTGGGAGACTGAGATAATTTTGGTAATTGTTCAAGATATTTTTGATGCTTTACTTTTTTTAATTTAGACAACATCACAATATAAATTTTCTCTTTTTTTATTAAAGGAGAAGATTACTATACTCTGGCTTAAGTTTATTGAAAATAATTAATCATGATACCATCAGTTTATTTTTGTATTTATTAACCTCAGCTATATGACTAATTATTCAAATAGTATAGTACTTATACTAGCTAACCTATCTAATTAAAAAATTATTTTCTTTATCATGATAAATCAAGATTGACAATACTATCTTTAAATTGAAGATCGAGACTAAAATATAATTTTATGCTAGCTATAGTATTTTTTATTTTCAGGTATGGTATTTCCAGTAAGTCGTCGTGTACTCATCCCCCTATATGTTATTAGGGAATATGATAATATTTG
>JBQMRQ010000018.1:0-2205 GCA_052174535.1 Arsenophonus sp. NC-WZS1-MAG3
TTAGGGATATCCAAGTCTTAACTGCAATGAATAGGGGCGGAATTGGCGCGCATAGTATTAATGATATGTTACAATCTCAGCTTAATAATAATAATGACATGACCTCAAAAGTAACACGTTATGGCCGGACGTTTTCTTTAGGTGATAAAGTCATTCAATTAGTGAATAATTATGATAAAGATGTTTTTAATGGTGATATTGGAATTATTGCTTTAATTGATACAGTTAAATCTGAAGTGATCATCGATTTTGATGGCAAAACAATCCAATATGATTTTAATGAGCTTGATGAGATATCATTAGCTTATGCAACAACCATTCATAAGAGCCAGGGTTCTGAATATCCTTGTGTTGTGATTCCGATAGCTATGCAAAATTATCTTATGCTTGAACGAAATTTAATTTATACCGGGATCACCAGAGGTAAAAAAATGGTGGTTATAATTGGTCAAAAGAAAGCGTTAAGTCTCGCTATCAACAAACAGAACGTAATTAAACGAAAAACATGGTTACTAGAGCGATTGAAAATAGCATTCAATAAATCATAGTGGTATTTTTAACTATTTTTTAAAAAAAATCATATTACCTACGTATTTGCATCAAATGGATTATTTTCGTTTATGCTAACGACATATTTATTAACTAAAAAGGTTTTTAATTAGATTTCTGAATCCGATATATGCTGATACGTATAGTGATCAATTAAAGTACCTACTACTTGATTATTCAAGTAGTAACCGTTTTTAATTTATTTGGTATTAATCGATTGTTATATCAGTTAGAGAAAAATGTGTTCCCTTACATCGCAATATAATGGGTAATGTAATCGAATAATGGTTAATTGTTTTACACTGAGGCTTTTAGTAACCAGTTGTCGAGAACACATTCGGTTTTCAGAGGCTACAGAAAAATTGTTTCATCAGATTATTATCCCAATAGTTTCCTTTGTGGCTTATTATTTACATCATATAAAATCCCACAATGCCTGTTTATACTGATACTATTGTAATGTGAATTACCTTGGTCACTATGGAATATAACCTGCTTTGGATGGCTATGCGAATTATGTTCATTTCTGATGTATGTGGTCTTAGATATGATGGTGGTATTATCCCGCTGATTGATTTTGTGAATAATCTTAATAATATATTGATAATATATGATGAAAAGTTTACCTTAAAGGTATCCGTAAAACTAGGTATTATTCTGATCCATTACATAAATTCATTCATAATGGTACCAGAAGTTGATAGCACCCTTATTGAAGTTGTTCTTGAACAACATCCTGCAATAACATGCTGGATACTGAGTTGTTGACGAGTATTTTTGCCTATCAACTGTAACGGTTATTTGCTACAGAGAACTGTACAGACTGGTATTAGTGATGTTGAGATTAAAGTGTATAAGGTCTCTATAGGAGGAAAATCCGCATTGGAAACAGAATATGGCTTCAAGATCTCGTTACTACTGTTTTATTAAAATGGTATAAAACATCGAAGAGTTATTGCCATGTCTATACCTATGAGTGATATTCATCAGAAATTTTATGAATCTCTGGAGATTATCGGTGAGAAGTACATGGTCTTTTTTGCCAGAAAATCTTTCAACATATTGAAACAGAAATGTCTTGAAGAGTATAGGTAATGGATATATCTGCGTGATTTAAGCAATATACATTACGTTTATTTTTGTGCTTATGGCATATACAGCTTTATCAACAAAACTGATTGCGCCTTTATCTGCTGATTAAATCGGCGAAACTACATAAATGTAAGGAGCTATCTACGATCTAAGCGGGTTAGAACGTAGCGCACTATGGTACGAAGAGCAGCGAAGCTAATGTTGCTTAATGGATGTTTATGATTTGAGTATTGTTTATACTCTTCAATATATTAATTTTAGGAATTCATCCCAAATAGCTAAAAATAAATCTCCTAGAAATCATAAACCAGGGTAAATTATGGATGACAATAAGCGATTTCACGTATTAAAAGTGCCTACTTATCTAAAGTGGTTTATGATCTCTCTTAAAATGAATGCTAAGAAACTGCCTAAATTTAGGACACTTCAAAATAGACTATATAGCATTGTTTCCGACTCTTGAGTCCGCAATTTTTTAACAGCAATAATTACCACCCATTATAGTCACAATTATCCGGAGTTTTGATAAGGCTTAAGTCCAAGCAGATATCCTAGAGACAACTT
>JBQMRQ010000019.1:0-109963 GCA_052174535.1 Arsenophonus sp. NC-WZS1-MAG3
AGGATAAACTAGATTCCTAGTCTTCTTCTATTTTTAACTAATTAAAAACAAAATCAGTGACAAACTATATTATTTTTCTTCTTCACTATTGCGAGCAATAGACTCAAAATCGTTTTCATTAAGCTATCGCTGTTTCAGCCTGATTATGATCCTGGAGCCAGAGAGGAGATCATGTGATTTTTACCGTGAAAGCGTATCCAGAGCTTTCTGAAATTAACGATGTATTTGTATTTACAGATAAGCCCATACAAACTAAGCACTCTTCATCGCTTTTGTACGCCTTAGATAAGGCAGAAAGAAGCTTCTTGAAGCATATTTTTATTCCGGTTGCGCCCAACATCATCCCAGGCCTATTAGGCGCTTTAATTTCAACATTACTTATAATAATCTGTATAAGTCTCTATGGCAATAATCGTTATAGAAAAAAGTAATGAACAGTTAACAAGACGGCGTTCAGTATCTTGTCCAGAAAATAGCTTTGAGCTTCGCCTTAACAGCGGTGTCTATCAGCTTCCTTGGGACCATTATAGATAAGTTCATGCAAGCAAAGAATCAGAAGATGATATCTAGTTTTCGCGAATAACCTTAGGGTAGATTTTTTATGGCATATTCATCTATCTGCTATTGAAATGATTCATAAAATGAATCAGATAGGATAGACGCTAGCATCTCAAAAATCTTATATATCAGAAATAAGCATAACTCGATAGATCTTTATTATTATATTTTTTCCTCAACTTATATCTCTTAGTAATCCTATCCCTTCCATAAATAGGGATGTATGATAAAAGTCCATATAATGGATTCTGAGCAAATAGATAAGATAGAAGAGTAAAATATTAAAAAATAAAATGATATAACAAAAAAGTCTACAACAAGTGCAGCTTCTAATTTAGAGAATTGTACATAATTATCTAAGAAATCAATCATAAATTACTCTATTCGGCCTAAATCAATTTTAGCCTTATTACGTAAATTTAACATAAGTAATTCAATCATCACATTGCCAAGTATCATTTCATGATGTTTGGAAAAGATCTTTAATTCAGTTTTTGTCGGTTGTCCTTGAATAACTTTTATCAATTGAATAATAATTAAATTATCTTTGGTATCTTTGGTGCTAAGATAAGTCGATGCACCCCCTTTAGGGATTGGCATTTGAAAAATATGCTCAGCTAATGAATTATTTTGATCAAAACGCTTAATGATCTTAGCTTTACCAAATGTAATATTCTGTTTTAGTAAAGCTGCGTCACCACCTACACCTTGTTTTAATGCTATCAGTAATTTATTACCATCTGATTTCATCTCTTTTGTAGCCTTATTAAGCTTTACTAATTCAGCTACTGTTTTTTTTACCTCATTAAATGATTGCGTTACCTCTGGTTTATATTTTTCAACTCGAATAATAAATGCACGCTCAGCATCGATGTTAATAACATCTGAATTAATATTTATTATCCTATTTTTATCTACTAAGTTACTATTAAATATGGCATTAGCCACCTTATCAAATTTTATTTCTTCAGGGAGATTATTACGACTAAACCAATCTGTAGTTACTGCTTTAATACCAGTAACTTTTTCAGTAGTTATTAAAGATTCGTTATCATCTATTGCCGCACGCCTTGCAGTTTGTTGTAGTGAATAAAATGCATTAATGGCTTTTTCATTTTTTATGATATTAGCAATCTCACCTTTTACTGACTGAAAAGGTTTTATAAATTCAGGTTTAATATCATCAAGACGAAATATAATATAATTAGTAGTCGATTTTATTATGCTAGAAACTTGTTCTTTTTTAATTAGATTCGCAGCAATAATTTCACTTGGCGTTGAAGCTGTTTCCATCCAACCTAGAGCCCCATTATTTGCTGCACTAAATTTATCTGTTGATTTTTCGGCAACTAATTGCTTAAAATTAACTCCTTTAGCTAAAGCTTTAGCAACGGAATCAGCTTCTTTTTCTGTTGCCAATTGAATCATACTGTAATGTTTTTGCGCTGGCTGAATAAAATTAGTTATATTTTTCTCATAATAGCTTTTCAGCTCCTCATCTTTGATAAATAGTTTATTACGTTGAGAAGCAACATCTAACTTAATATAACTAACCTGTACCTGTTCTGGTGAAATAAAACTGTTTTTATGTGTATCATAGTAATTTTGTAACTCTTTATCTGTAACTATTTGTTTAGACTGATAGTCTGCAAGGGCTATAGTTGCTATTTTTACTTCACGTTGCTGTAAAAGTAACTCAGCATAGGATTTAATTTCTTCAGGTAAGGAAAATTCATTCGTCACATATATTTTCCTGAGTTGACGATTAATTAAATTATATAGTATTTCTTGAGCAAAATCATCGGCATTAATATTATTTTTATATAAAATAGTTTGGTATTTTTTACTATCAAAATGCCCGTTTATTTGAAATATAGGCATGTTGTAGATATCCTGTTTAATTTGATTATCACTTGCCGTTAAACCCAATTGATATGAATATTGATTAAGTAATGTTACGCTAATTAAACGTTCTAAAGCTTGACGCCGCAATATCTGTATTTCTTTCTCATTACCGGCAATTTTAGAAAATTCATCACCAAGTCGCTCTTGTAACGCTTGTTTTTCTTGTTGAAAAGCTTTATGTAATTGAAATTGACTAATTTCTGTGCCATTCACTTTCACTACGTGATTATTTGAAACACCAATCAAATAACTACCAACTCCCGTAAGCAAAAAGGATAAGATAATAATCACAAATACTATTTTGAATACAGGACTATACGCCACCGTGCGTAGGGTATCCATCATAATGATGATGATCTCCTTTTTAGTCAAAAGTAATAGATTTATAATTATAATACGGTATCTTAGCTTATAAAAAGCATCATCTTTAATGTGATGCACTCGATTCTAATTTATTAGAATAAATCATTTGTTTTTAGTTTATCTGTTAAGAGTATATCATAATTTTATTTTTAAGTTATGATTATTTTTAGTGTATTGGTTCTGAAAATGGTAGAGTGGCGTATTCTGATGATTAATTTTATAATAATTTCAACAACAGAGAGATGATATGCCATGAAAAATTTAGTCTACAGGTAGATACAAAACTAGATATTACTCTAAAAAAGATGGGGTCTTCTTGAATCAATTCATCCATAATGCTATGCCAGGCATCTGATAGCATCGTTTTTAAGACGGAGCTCGAATCTATATTGCAAGAACATGATCAATTACGTCGATTTCTTAATAGGTGTTTAAGACCTGTTATGCGTATGGTTATTTGCTGAAACGAGTAATATAGATTAGTATTGGCGATGTTGAGATTAAAGTGCTTAATGTTAAAAAAGAAGATCTAAGCAGGAATGAAATATACTTCAACAGTTCCTTGCTGCCACCTTATCTAAGGCGTGTAAAATCGTCAAAAAATTACTACTAATAATTGTATCTGTAAAACATTTTTATTAATTATTTTCACGAAGCTCTGTGTGGCGCTTATTAATGAAAAGCACATGCCTCTCTGTTTAGTGCCATTAACAGACTGAAATAGCAATAGCCTGTATAATTTTTATTCTATACTATCTATTACGTTCATTACTTGACGGAAGACATATCCTATTTTATCAGGAAAACTAATTTCTTTTACTTTTTTATAATTTTTGGCAGGAGACTGCGCATTAACATAAAGGAGCTCGTGATGGTCAAAGATGGTTATCGAGAGTCAGAAGTAAACTTGGGCATAACTTTTTAATAGATGGTGAGCGTGTTATTTAACCATATACTTCCAGATTTGCTACAAGAGACTGTGACCTTGTTTTCGAAATGAAATGATAAAGATATTTCAGGATACCTCCAACACCAACGATGCTGGGTATACAAAACAGCAGTTGATTTGTCGCCTTTACCACACAAAATGTATGCAGAACCAAAATTTAAAGATGAGCTTGTGCGGGTGGGAGATCAGTTCTGGCTAACAGAAAACCGTGATGCCGATTAATAAAGCTTTTTGATATTTTGTTAGCAAGCTCTTCAGTATTTCTTTCAGAAAATGAAGATATTGGAGAAATAGCGAAAATAATAGCTGGTATTCCTATAACGCCCTGTCAACGTGCTGTTTGATTCAATCAGACGATCAATTCGATTAATTATTTTGCGACAATGATGCTATGAAGCTGACGTGAGAAGCGCTGTAGTTTAAAAATAACCTTTTCAATGGTATTTAAGACTGTTATAGTCTGTTCAGAAAAGTTGGAATGCTGCGGCTAATGGTGATGGGATTTGACCATGTTGACCATAGAGATAAGCAAAATCTAATTTAAGGGTAGAGAACAGATTTACAAAATTTCAGAGTAGAATTTAGCCTGATGACCGATAAACACCTAGATTTGCTGATATTCTTATTTTTTCCTTATAGTCTATAAAAGCATCCTTTAATCCTTTCTTGACGTTAAATAACGCTGCCTTAGTAGCAATAATTTTTATTATTTATCTATTTTAATATGCTGATTATCAACAGATTCATATTACGATATTTAACTTCAAAAGAGCTATAATCTATTAACTGAACTTTATTTATTTTTTAAGAATTAAAGATTTAATTTCATTAAATATATTTAATACACTTTTAGTGATTGATTTAATAAAAGTCTTTATTTTTCAATTTTAGCTACTAGATACACTAGCTATTTCTTTTCACGCCTATTATCCCTATTTTATTAATTATGGTTTGAATAAACATATTCCTAACAGTTTATAAAAAGATGATGTTATCATTTTATGATGATAAAATGTGGCAATAAAAGATTTTACATATAAATAATTATAGATTTTATACTTAAATTGTTTAGTAGTGAAAAATTTATAAACAAATTTAAGATTTATTACCTTTAAATTTATGTTATGTCATTAATAGATAAGAATATCTCTTAGTCACTTCCAACCAATCTAAAAGGGTGGATTTTGTAATGCAATGGAAAAAACCTCTTCAACTGTTTTTACCGGGTAGATTTTTAAATCTGCAATAATATTTATGGGTATTTCTTCCAAATCTCGCCGATTTTCATCGGGAATTAGGACAATTTTTATACCACCACGGTGAACTGCTAATAGTTTTTCTTTTAAACCACCAATAGGTAACACTAACCCTCGTAATGTTATCTCTCCAGTCATCGCTACGTCTGCTCGTACAGGATTACCAGTTAAACAAGAAACTAATGCTGTGCACATTGCAATTCCTGCACTAGGTCCATCTTTTGGTGTTGCTCCCTCAGGGACGTGCACATGAATATCCCGTTTTTCGTAAAAATCAGGGTTAATACCTAGCTTTTCTGCTCTCGCCCGAACTGCAGTTAACGCAGTTTGAATCGATTCTTGCATAACTTCACCTAACGATCCGGTATAGGTGAGTTTACCTTTTCCTGGTACACAAGCCGTTTCAATAGTTAATAAATCGCCACCAGCTTCTGTCCAAGCTAAACCTGTCACTTGACCTATACGGTTTTCGGTATCAGCACGACCATAATCAACTTTACGCACACCAAGATAGTTTTTTAAATTATCTTCCTTAATAAGAAGGTGTTTTAATAATTTATCCATCAGTAGAGATTTTACTGCTTTACGACATAATTTAGAAATTTCACGTTCTAAACCGCGAACACCAGCCTCACGGGTATAATAACGAATTATACCAATAATTGCACTATCGTCAATCGTAAGCTCACCTTTTTTTAAAGCATTTCGTTGAATTTGTTTAGGTAACAAATGTTTTTTCGCAATATTGAGTTTTTCATCTTCGGTGTAACCTGAGAGACGAATAACTTCCATACGATCTAATAATGGTGCTGGAATCTTCATCGAGTTTGAAGTTGCAACAAACATTACATCAGAAAGGTCATAATCAACTTCTAAATAGTGATCATTGAACGCAACATTCTGTTCTGGATCAAGTACTTCAAGTAAAGCTGAAGCTGGATCACCACGCATATCTGAGGACATTTTGTCAATTTCATCTAATAAAAATAAGGGGTTATTAACACCTACTTTTGCCATCTTTTGAATGAGTTTTCCAGGCATAGATCCAATATAAGTTCGTCTGTGTCCACGAATTTCTGCTTCATCTCTAATACCACCAAGTGCCATACGAATATATTTACGACCTGTTGCTTTAGCAATCGATTGACCCAATGATGTTTTACCAACACCAGGCGGTCCTACCAAACATAAAATTGCTCCTTTAATTTTACTCACACGACTCTGTACAGCTAGATATTCAAGAATACGTTCCTTAACACGTTCTAAACCATAATGATCGCTATCCAGTGTTTCTTGAGCTTTCAATAAATCTTTTTTAACTTTACTACGAGCATTCCATGGAACTTGCACCATCCAATCAATATAGCTCCGTAAAACTGTCGCTTCAGCAGACATAGGCGACATCATTTTCAATTTCTGTAATTCTGCTTCTGATTTTTGCTGAGCTTCCTTTGGCATTTTAACTTCTTCGATTTTGCGTTTGAACATTTCATATTCATCAGGTGCATCTTCCATCTCACCTAATTCTTTTTGAATTGCTTTCATTTGCTCATTTAAATAGTATTCGCGCTGACTTTTCTCCATCTGTTTTTTAACGCGATTACGAATACGTTTTTCAACCTGCAGTAGATCAATTTCAGATTCCATAATTGCCATCAAATATTCAAGGCGCTCAGCCACATCCGTCATTTCTAATACACGTTGTTTATCAGCTAATTTTAATGGCATATGGGAAGCGATTGTGTCAGCCAATTTATCCGATTGTTCAATAGAATGTAATGATGTTAATACTTCAGGCGGGATCTTTTTATTAAGTTTAATATAACCTTCAAACTGATTAACTGTTGTTCGATTTAAGACTTCCTGCTCTTTTTCATCAACAGCCGGAGAATTAAAACACTCAGCCTGTGCAATAAAATATTCCCCGTTATCTATTAGCGTAGTGATTTTTGTCCGACGCAAACCTTCAACTAAGATTTTAACCGTACCATCTGGTAGTTTTAGCATCTGCAAAACAGAAGCAATTGTTCCTACAGAAAAAAGATCATTTATACCTGGTTCATTAGTTGACGCTTCTTTTTGAGCTACTAACATGACTTGTTTATTATGATCCATTGCAGCTTCAAGACAGTGAATAGATTTCTCACGGCCAACAAACAATGGGATTACCATATGTGGATAAACCACAACATCTCTCAGAGGTAGTACAGGAATTTCAATGCGTTCGGAATGCTCAAGATTCATAAGGTTCTCTCTTCTTTAACTTATTAAAATTTTATGGTTTCCTTAAAAATTTTGAGAAACCTTAGTTTAAATATAAAATTATATGGAAAGAAAATTTTTGATATTCAATAGCTTAAATTCTGAGATTAAATCCATAATTAGGAAAAATTCTTGTTATGCATTATAAAATTCAATTAAAAAAGCATTTAAATTTATTTTTCACCTGATGCTTGTTTATCAGACTGACTATAAATCACTAAAGGTGCTGATTGACCGGTAATCACCATTTCATCAATCAGTATCTTCTCAACATGCTCCATTGATGGCAAATCATACATAATTTCTAGTAAAGTTCCTTCCACAATAGAGCGTAAACCACGTGCTCCCGTTTTCTTTGACAGGGCTTTTTTTGCAATTGCTTTCAATGCTTCTTCACGAAACTCTAAAAGAACACTTTCAAGTTCAAAAAGTGTTTGATATTGTTTAATTAACGCATTTTTAGGCTCTTTCAGAATCTGAATTAATGCTTCTTCACTTAATTCGCCTAAAGTAGCTATGACTGGTAAGCGACCAATAAATTCAGGAATCAAACCAAACTTAATTAAATCTTCCGGTTCCACTTGAGAAAGTAATTGACCTTCAGTCGCACGCTCAGATTCACTTTTCACCTCAGCTGAAAAACCAATACCTGAACACTTATTTAAGCGTTGGCCGATTACTTTATCAAGACCTGCAAATGTTCCACCACAAATAAATAGAATTTTAGAAGTATCAACTTGCAAAAATTCTCGTTGTGGATGTTTACGGCCTCCTTGAGGAGGAACTGCAGCAATTGTACCTTCAATAAGCTTAAGTAGAGCTTGCTGAACACCTTCACCTGAAACATCTCGTGTAATTGACGGGTTGTCAGATTTGCGTGATATTTTATCAATTTCGTCAATATAGACGATACCACACTGTGCTTTCTCTACGTCATAGTTACATTTTTGTAGAAGTTTTTGAATAATATTTTCTACATCATCACCAACATAACCTGCTTCCGTTAATGTTGTCGCATCAGCTATGCTAAATGGTACATCCAGGTAACTAGCCAAAATTTCAGCTAATAGTGTCTTACCGCTGCCTGTGGGCCCTATAAGCAAAATATTACTTTTACCTAGCTCTATCCTTTCAGCATTTATTCCTTTGTTAGAGATATTACGTAGACGTTTATAATGGTTATAAACAGCTACTGCCAATATTTTCTTTGCATTTTCTTGATCAATAACATAATCATCTAGATGATGCCGAATTTCATGGGGTGTCGGTAATACGCTGCGCTTACGATGTGGTAAAATCTCCTTAACTTCTTCTCGAAGAATATCGTTACAAAGCTCAACACACTCATCACAGATATAAATTGACGGACCAGCAATTAATTTACGAACTTCGTGCTGGCTTTTTCCACAGAATGAGCAGTATAGTAATTTTCCTGAACTTTGTTTGCGTTTATCTATCATTCAGATAACCTCACTTTTTTAACCATCACTCTAATTTTAGCTAAAGAGGGTAACAGAAAACTGTTACTAATTAATCACGTATATAACTATATCAGGCATGCTATGCATTTATGTAAATTAATTACGATTAATATAAATTTTATCTACCAAACCATAACTAACTGCTTCCTCTGCAGATAAAAAACGATCCCGTTCGGTATCATTCTCAATCTCTTTTATTTTTTTACCTGTATGTTTAGCCATTAATTCATTCATACGCAATTTAATTTTTAAAATCTCTTTGGCGTGAATTTCGATATCCGATGCCTGCCCTTGAAATCCGCCTAAAGGTTGATGGATCATGACACGAGAATTAGGTAAACAATAACGTTTTCCTTTAGTACCAGCAGTGAGTAAAAATGCGCTCATCGAACATGCTTGCCCAATACAAATCGTACTAATGTCAGGTTTAATGAATTGTATCGTGTCATAAATTGACATACCTGCTGTAATAACCCCGCCTGGTGAATTAATATAAAGATGCATGTCTTTATCAGGATTTTCAGCCTCCAAAAACAGCATTTGAGCAACCACTAAATTTGCCATGTGATCTTCAACATGACCAGTTAAAAAAATAATTCTTTCTTTAAGAAGGCGCGAATAAATATCATAAGAACGTTCGCCACGTAAAGTTTGTTCGATTACTATTGGTACTAATGCCATATGCGGCTCAAGTTGATCTTGATTGTTATCATATGACATTTTTCATCTCCTAAATTAAATGTTTTATAGTAGCAAATTTATCTAAGTTATTCTTTTTTCTTGAAAAATAAAAAATTTTTAACGATAAAACCCGTAGCATAAAACTACGGGTTTTATAAAAGTAAATAAAATATTAATTTACTTAGTAAGTAGATCATCTAAGACTGATTCATTAATTTTTAGAATTGAGTTTTTATTCATTACTTCTTACTTTTCTAATAAAAGTCAATGACTTGTTCTTTTATCGTCAAATTACAAAGACTATCTATTTATTCTTTTATTTTGTTATGTTATAGGATTCCATCACTTCAGTAAGATTTTTATAAGCTAAAGCCATCTCTTCAATCAGTGATCAGTGATTTTACATGAATATCATTTTCAGTTAATGAGTTTTTATTGATATTCGATTAATAATAAACCAACAATTACGCGATGTTTAACTATTCTTTAAATATTTCATGTGGTAATTCTAACACCTATTTTATTGTTATCAAAACGTCGTTCTGGTTGTTAACGTAGTACATTATTTATTGTTAATAACAACAGTAAGAGATTATTAATTTTATTTTCCTTAATTAAACCACCCATCAAGTATTTATATCTTAATTCAATTACTAATAGCCGTTTTCAGCTCGCGCTCAATATTTTTATATACTTTTTACGTAAAGACTCCATTCAAACGTTAAGAATACTAAAATTCTTCATAAATTTCCGTCAGTTCTGGTAAGATGATAGGTTCACGTTTTTCATTTTTTAAAAGTGATAATAAATTAGCTGCTTTTACCTTTTAAATTCTCTGCGTGATAATCAGCTAAAAATAGACATCGATGATAAATTTCTCATCTTCCTGATCATCCATATGTACCAGTTTAAAACTGTGGATCATATGATCCTAATTAATTCCCAGCATAAAGTTGCTCATATTACCACCTTTGAACACTTCATCGTCAATTGTGCTTTTAAAATTGATAGCACTTAGATCTACACTAACTTTTTATTTTGTCTTTTATTAAGTCAATTATTGTTTTCGTAATGTTTTCAGGATTCTGTTAATATCTTTATTTTTATAATAATAATTAGTTTTTAACTTTAAAATTTTATAAATCCTTTAATTCAATTTCTGGATAGACTTTAAATTCAACGGTCGATATAAATAAATCTTCACCTGTTTTAAACTGTTCAAATTGATATCTTATTTACTCTAGCTGAATTAATTTTTTGTTCTATAATTGCATTGATAAAATCACGCTGTCTTATATCGTCAAGAACATCCTTCAATACAGAAATACACATATTATTGCTTGTCAATATTTATTGATACTTTGCCTTTATAGAAACCATCAATGCACATTTTTAATGCATTACTGAATTCAGTATTCAGTAATTTTTAATATTGCTATTAGGAATAGTAATTGTTATACGATATACCACTAAGCCTTGAATTGTTTCAACAGAAACTTAGATGTTGTTATCTCAAAAGAATCTTAGTACTTAGAGAACTCCAGAGTAAATATTATCAGATACTGGCTCTGATAATATAGACTACTCTCAAAACTCGGTTTATCCCCCTATTTTGAAGAATCCATTACGTGGATGTGTTCCAAAACCTTATAATAATTAACCGACCTTATATAAATATATAAGGTATGAGTTGATAAAAAGCAAATACTAAAATAGTAAATATTTTAAATACTGGCTTTTATAGCAAAATTGATATGTATAATTTATAATAAGCTAAAATAATAAAATATATTATTAATACCATTTATTACTAAATAAATATCCTGTTAAATCAGCATAATTATCTATTTCTTAATCTTGATTGACATATTCCCCCACCACGACAAGTTGGTGAAGGAAAGACTTTCTGCTGAACTTCTTGCCATTCAGTTGGAGTATATGTATGTAATACCAATGCATGAATACTATTATTATAATATAATTTATCTGCTAATAATTGATAAACAGCTTGGTGACGAGCAACCATCCTTTCTGTTACAAATTTTTCAGTTACTAAAATAATTTTAAAGTGACTTTCAATACCTTGTGGAACATTATGTTGATTACTTTCATCTAATACCATTAGATATTTTGGTGAAAAAGCGTATTCCAGTTTTTTTTCAATTTGTTTACGCATGGTTTGCATAGGTTTACATATCATATTAAATGACTCTTTCTAGCTTAACTTACTAAGTAAACATTTAGAGGCTAATAAAAATAATTAATCTCTTTTTTATTATTACTAATTAAGATTTATGTAATATCAGTTAGAAATAAGATTAGATTTTAATAAATTACGATTAAAGTAGATTAGTATAATTCAGGCTATTTTAGTGATTTCTTTACTGAATACCAATAGTTTTTTAGCATACTATTTTTGGCATACTAACAGTAAAATACTTAAAGTATAGTAACAATTAAATTAATTAATGCTAAATAGGTTGAGAAAACATGTTAAAAATACCTTTTTAATTATTGCTCTATATAATCCCATTAAGTTTAATAAGATGTATTGACACAACTAACATCCTGTCTATTGAAGCAAATATTAAACTTCTAACTCAAGATCTGATCATAAGAGCAGTTTCAATTAATATTACTAGTATTGATAATTGATAAAATAAGCTCAACGGCCCTTGCCAAAGTTAATCGTTATGCAATAATAGCCATATTAAAACCCTCTCGCGATTTACGCTTCTTCTTACAAGAAGCATTAGAAAGCAGAGATGGTAGCTAGAGGTTTTATGATTAGAGCTCCAGCTAATATAAATTTATAAATTGCTTTAAATAACTTGTATGCCGATACACAAGAAGGTATCTTGCATCATAATATTACTGTCAATGTTACAATTAGTCTAGTAGCTATGGCATATAATGGTTCTAGCAGTACACTTACCTATACATGTAAGTGTAATGAACAAGGGCCTATTGATGCTAGTAATGAAAATTGCTAATGCTTTTAATAAAGTGTTAACCGACATTATTGCTGATATGGCTAATGAACATCAAACATGTTAGTTCATAAAAAAAACGCACAATGACTTTCAGTGTTTAATTAAAATGCTGCTAGCAATAGCTATGTTTAATTAATAACATACCAACAGGATGATTGTGAAAAACTACCTGAACATTTCATTCAACATTGTTTACGAGTCCTATTTTTATTAGATTTTGTGTTAGGGATTGTAGCTGGCATATACTACAAGTACTTTATATATTTAACTGATCGTCGAATATATTGATATTAAAACGATCAGTTTTTCATTAGTTTTTGTAAAACTTATGTATTAAAATTTCTTTGGTCCACATTAATGTGGATTCCTACATGCCTATCTTGCCTAGATGGGCGTCATAGTTGATTATTCCCACTTAGATTTTTCTGATCATCAGTATTTTACCAATAAGATTTATGGATCAAAAAGAGCATCTTTTCTGGTTAACTGTATTTACGGTTCTGCTAATTTTTTGGTCAGCATCAGAAGATATTATTTTTGAAATAATAGACTGATTTATTATCGGCAGAAGAGAGTACTGCTGGTATGGGGATATCCGTTATATGGGTTATTGTATTTAGCATGTTGATTTCCAGAGAATTAGTTTTATAGTTGATCAGCCATTTTTGTCACTTAACAGCAACTCTATTTTTACTGATAATTAGCTTAATTCTAATTGGTATTAAGCAATGCCATAGCTAACGCTATGGCTAAAGAACTGCTAATATAATCTCTTCCAAATCCAAAAAACTATATGAAGCGATCTATAAACCCCTTGGTGAATATTTTTAGGCGTAAAATGCCTAACATATACCTTATATTCTTTATCATTATTTATAAAATAAGTGATGTATTTATTAGAGTGCTTAGTACTAATTCTCTATTAAATAGACTTTGACTTTCTTTTAGCTACGAAGTGAAGACCCTACCACAATAAAACTTTTTGACTATTTATAACTATTCTTCTCGCTTTATATGGCGGTTTTTTTGTAAAACATCTTTATTTAAAATCTTACTTATTTTTTGGTATTTTACAGGCTATTTCTAATTTTTATTATTAATTTTTAACAAATACCTGCCAATATTTATCACCAGCAGTGTTTTCTTTATTGAAAAGAAATTCCACGGCATTGAGGAATTGCTGCTTTTATCGCACTACTTACTAACACTTTTCAATCATTCTTTTCTTCAATTTAATTTTTCTTACTGTCAGATTCATCTACTTGAATGGGTTTACGTTTAATCTATGGAAAGCTGTGCTTGTATAAGTAAATACAATTGGCCATTTTTTATTTTATTTCTATCGTTATTCATTTGCCGAGTATTTTACTATTGAGGAAAATAATTTTTATCTTATATTCAACAAACAGCCAAATTTATACATTGAACTTATTTTAAGCAATCGCATAAGTTAGCTATTATATATATTGGCATCTTAACAAATATATTTGTTTATTGGTAATGAAATAGTTTTAAGCTATTTTCGGTAAGAAAAATTATTTATTTATATAACTGTTTGAACTATGGTTCAAATATTAATTGATAAATAACAAATTATTAATTTAAGTTATAGTACTTGGTACTATTGTTTCTATTTTAATAGAAACCCTAGAGATATTATCTGACACAATATGATAAAAATAGAAATATCAAAATAATGCAATAGTAATTTTTACTAAAAAAACATTTATATAATATATTCATATTTAATTATTTATTATTAATTGCTATCAAATAGTTATTGATATAAAGTGGATATAAAGTGATCTTTATTATTTATCAATAATATCCTTTTTTGTTTAGAAAACAATTCTATCATTTCGCGTAATTATTATAAAATCTGGTATATAATGGCCAATCCATTTCTACTCTTCTGCTTCGTAAATCTATTCTCCATCTTAAAATTTTAAATTTAAGTTGTTTAGCATACCAATAAGGTCAAACGCAAGGTTTTGACCTTATTAGTAGCAAGTTTCTGCTTTATAAGCAGACGGAAGAGTAGTCTAATAGCATTTTAAAGGGTTATTTTCTTGAATAACAGTTCCTCTTGATTATTATTTTCCAGCTTATTCATCCCTGCAAGATACGTTTCACTGAAAATCTTATCAACAAAGTATTGAAAGCTTTGTTAGCGGTATCAGCTGTCTATGCTAACTGCTAGTTCCTAGCAAACTCACAGCCTTGAATTTCAATTATATATCTTTGTAGAGTAAAAGCTAGTGCATTAGTTATTTTATATAGCTAATGGCGTTAGTGCTGCGATTCTGTGAGAATATCTTACTATTGCATTCCAAAAAAACAAGCGCTACCGTCTCCAGTAGCAAACCTGAAAATACGGTTAAGTTAGGCGGCTCCCCAGAGCTATTAAAAGTTATGCACAGCTTTCTTCTGATTTTCAATAACCCTATTCGAACGCAATAAGCTTCTTATGCTTATGCTGCAGTCCATCTGATAATAAGCAGCAGGCAAAGGCGCTTATCTTTCCTAACAGGATGACATACGCTTTCAGCTAAAAAATAAACGTTAGGCATATCTCTAAATGACGTAAGTACCGTATTGCCTTATGCTCCTTGAAGATATTGCTGTTTTCAGTTTACTGATGTGTATCAGTAGAAGACCATATGTCTTCTTATCAAGAATTGCCCAAGAATTTCGTAAAATTTACCAGTGGGTTATGCCTAACAGCTACAAGCCATGGCAGCAACTCTTCGCTGCTTTTGTATGCTTTATATAAGACAGTTAATAGCAAGTTGTTAAAGCATATTTCGTTGCCATTGCAACCTACTATAACCTTAGACACTTTAATCTAAAGATTCCTAATATGAATCTATATGATTCGCTGCGGCAAGTAACTGTTACAGTTGATAGACAATAACGCCTGTTAATAAAGCAGAGTTGAGAATGTTAAGCAGTATGACTTCGAGCTCCGTCTTAACAGCTCTGCCTATCAATTACCTAAGTATAGTTACGAATGACTTTATACAAGGAATCAGAATAATATCTCATTTCACAGATCTCTGCAGGTTAGAATTTTATGATATAATATATCTCTCTTGTTAAAATTATTTATTAAATTAATCAAAATGATATCGTCACTATTTCTGAATTTTTATATACCAGAAAATGAGTATAACTCATTTATTTTAGTAATAGTATTCTCATGCAGATTCTGCAATAAATAACAAAGATGTTTCTATTAAAGATAGAAAGATTGCTATAATAATTCTAGTTGATACAGTAATTCCCGAGATTGTGCATAACCTAATGATATAAATATATAATGTGAACCAGCGTCGGTTGTTAAAGAAGACGAATTTCTTCATTGTTCAGGATTGAATAATGTTGCAAAAGGGGGGATTAAAAATAGCAAATAACGAGTTTTTAGAAAAAAGTACCGGGGCTGTGGACCCGTGGGTAAGCCACCGGTACTCATTGAGTCACTAGTGGAGATTTTAAGTATTTGAAAATAAAACTGTAGGATATAGAAAATTATCTATAGAAACGTCTTTGTTATATATATAAAAAATTGCGTATCGCATAAGCGTTTTAATGGACTTTTCAATGCAGAATTTTTTAGTTAAAATGTTCGATTAGGTGATTAATTTATACTTTCTGGAAAAGTTATTACAGAAATGTATGGGGGTTGCCCTTGCTGTAGATCTTAAAGAACTTTACGTATTACAAATTTAGTTAAAAATAAAGAAAAATCTAGCGATGACTTACTTTACATGAGATTTATTTGTTATCTAAAGAATAGAATACAAAAAATTTGGTATCCAGTTGATTAATTTTTCTTGTGTATTTACACCTTAATGCATATTAAAAATTAATAATCGAATCTGTTCAAGTGGCTTAAATGGAGCTATTTTAAATATAAAATATCTAGAACGGTACACTGACAGATAAAATTATCTACTTTTGTAGAAGTAAAAGAGGTAAGCATTATATGCATCTAAAAAGACGATTACATTACAGGTAATCGTCTTTTATTTTAAAAAAATAATTAAATAAATTTTGATATTATCTTTCTATCTTCAACAATTTTCATATGGTTTTTACCAAACTTTAAATTGGCTGAAATAACAAAAATTTTAGCTAAGTTCTTATACCATACTAGAATAGCTTATTTTAAGCTTCCATTGCTAATCGAAGCTTTTTCATAGCATTCTTTTCTAATTGACGAACACGTTCAGCAGATACACGATATTTATTAGCTAAATCATGTAAAGTAGTTTTATTTTCTTCATCAAGCCAACGCGTACGAATGATATCCTGACTACGGTCATCTAAAGTAGATAATGCCTGTGTTAATTTATCAGTAGAATGGTTTTCCCAATTATCTTCCTCAATGATATCAGCAAAATCAGAAGATTTATCCTGTAAATATAAAACTGGAGCAATAGTCGTATTTTCATCATCATCATTCATGTCGTATGCCATATCTTGTGCAGCCATCCGCGATTCCATTTCACGAACATCTTTGCTAGATACACCTAGCTCCTTGGCAACCATATCAACTTCAGTTTGATTAAACCAACCAATACGTTTCTTATTCTTACGTAAATTAAAAAAAAGCTTACGTTGAGCTTTAGTAGTTGCAACTTTAACTATCCGCCAATTACGCAATACATATTCATGAATTTCAGCTTTAATCCAATGAACGGCAAATGAAACTAAACGTACGCCAACCTCAGGATTAAAACGACGAACAGCTTTCATTAGGCCAATATTACCTTCTTGAATTAAATCTGCTTGTGGCAATCCATAACCTGAATAATTACGTGCGATATGAATAACAAAACGTAAATGAGAGAGTATAAGCTGTTTAGCAGCATTTAAATCACCATGATAATGCAGCCGTTTTGCATATTCTTGCTCTTCCTCTGCGGTCAGCATTGGATAAGCATTAGTTGATCGCATATAAGCTTCAATGCTACTTTTTGGAATTAATGCTAATGATTGCATATCTTTGATCATTGATATCCTCTTTAAATTCAATAAACTAAGAATTTTTCTAAATAAAAAGTTTATATTTTAGTAGATTCTATTATTGCTGAGTTAATAATTTGATATTGGAGTAGTTTAGTACTACTTGGTATTAAAGAAAATTCTCTTGATTTATATTACATTAAATTTTAAAGTTTGATAAAACATCAGTATAAAAGTTAAATATTGATCTCTCAAATGAGCTCTCTTTAGAGAGAGACTCTTGCATGAAATGTCTAAAATATTGAACTGTATCTAACCAAGTCGTGCTAACTAGCCAATCATCTCGTAATCATCTTGGTAACCAGTATAACCTAATAGTCCCTTATTCCATAAAACCATTGAATATGAAATGTAGTATCAAATACATCCAGTACTTTTCTAACAGTACCAGTCAGTTGATGCACTCATCATGCAGAAAGTATTAATGAGAATAAAGTACTAAAGAATTCCTATATAATACTACCTATTTAAGAATAGGTGCATAATAAAATAATCTGTTGTCTTAATCAACTTCATGACATTAATCTTTCTTCTTCGAACAAAGATATTTATCTTATCTATGGCAATCACTAAAAGCACCGCCATGATCATTAAAATACCAATCACCATTAGAATTTCATTAATCAGATCCTGTTAATGCGCATAAACAGATAAACCAACTAACTACACGTCCATGTAAATATCTTTAATTTCAGAACTAATTAACCTATTTATTAGGTATATTTATAAATAACTGTAAATTTGAAAATCAATTTTAAACGTGACAATTGCTTTACTGTTAGTAAAGGATTTTTTCTAACAGAAAGTCTAACACTACGTTGAATTATCCTGATCAATTGCATAACTCAATCATAACTTCTTCTTGCAACAGGTAATTAACACGCTCTTAATTTTATTTAATGGCTTAAGTCAGTAACTCCCTGATTAACACTTTTTCATTTAATTGCTTATCTAAATAAATGGTTAATTTAAAGTTGTAATACCATATGTTATGTCAATTTATGGTTAAGAAATTGAATCCACCCCCCTATTTCATTAAAGATCAAAAGCCTCTTTTTTCTAAAAAGAGATAGAATCGATTTATTAGGTCTTTTATAAGTTAAAACCTCATAGGATAGTATGTTTTTAAATATAACACCATAATTTTAGGAATGTTAAGCCTAGGTTTAACTTAACAACCCTTAGGTTTTCCATTTTTATGAATTTTTGTTCACAATAATTCCATTCCCTGCTTACTTAGCTAAGCATACTAAAAAGTAGGATCGCTACACAGAATATATTTATATAAAACTGTGCGTAAGGATCCATTTTATAAGAAAAGCCGAACCTCGATTTCTTGGGTTTTTTTACTGCATTTCATCCTCACTGACTTCTGCACCTCTGATAATAGTCTGACTTCCTTATAATTCAATAAAACTATAATAACACAATATCTTAATATAGCTTGCCGGAATATTACTGATATAACGTTCAATCATTTCTTCTTGATTAGTCTCTGCTACCGGTTTTGTTAAGTGAGGTAGTTATAGTAATGATGTGCGAGATATAGTTCTTCCTGTATAATCTCGTAGTTTTAACGTGAATACTAAAATTAATGTGTAGGGCCAAAATTATTTTTCAATATGATAGATCCCTTTCATCTTTTTAGAAAGTGTACTTTTAGTAACGTCCGTATTATCCTTTTCAGGATATACTAATATTTTTCCTGTGCGAGTATACTATACAGACCAGAAAAATAGTGGGATTTATTAGATTATACTTGTGACGTAGAAGCCGGATAACAACACCTCGTCAGATTTTTCAACCGTTCTTTTTGAAGAACAAATTGCTTTATATAGAATTTTTAATATCAAGACTACTACGAGTGACGGAGATATAAACATGCCGATCTTAATTGAGTTATTAAACATAAGTATATAAGGCATAATAAGATATCAATTTTAATATCCTGTTTACATGCCTACTGTGGGATAAGTGCGGAGTAGTCAGTGTGAAACAAGACGTTGAGTCAGGGCTAGTTATTATTGAAAAATCAAAGAATATGATGTATATTAAAAGTAATATGTTGCCAGTTGTAGTTGGGTAAATATAAACTTGTTGTGCAATTTACTACTCAATAGCTTTGAAGTTATATTAACTGCGGGCTTTTGTTTATAGTTTTTTCAGAAAAAAGGGTGATGGAAATTATTCAGGAGAGACAGAAGCAGTAGCATCGATCATCCCCCACAATGAAAAAGTGCCGTAGTCAAGTATTTGCTCAACAACAGATAGACGAATCTACAATTTAACACTTTCACCGTGTTTTTTAAAAAATATTTCAGCCATCATTAATGGTAAAGAGCAGTTTATCATGGTGGGAGAGATATAACATTGGAGTAAATTACTCTATGGGTGGTCTCTCTACTTCTTTGATAAAACAGAAAGAGTTATCCTGTTCGTATTTCTCAGGCTTATCAGCCTAGTAATCCGTGCGTTTGCTTCATATATTATAGAACAAAAGAAATTGAAATAATCACCCAGGGTCCCGTATAGGTAATAAATTCATAGGTAAGGATATTTTCAGTTATCCTCTCGGTGTATTTGTATCCAAGGTTATCAGCTTTAGCCTGCTTTGGGTTGCTCAAAAACCTGGCTAATCATGACTAGAAGTGGATAATACTTGCATGTCAAAAAATTAAGAGCCGAGTTGAACTCGGTACTCTACATTTTATTTTAAGTGTTATAAAAAATTTACTAAACTTAGTATAATCACTTTCAGGTTAAAATGAGCTGATAAAGCTCTCCGAATAAACAAAAAACACTTTATCTCTTACATCCCAAGAGAAAGTATAGTTTTTTGAATAATTTAAGGTTAAAATTAAACTAATCTTTCATAGATCCATAGACTGCAATGGAATTTTACTACTCAATACATATTGAGTAATTTTGATTATATAGTTAAACATACCGATGTAAGGTAATCTTAATCTTTTAAGAAGAACTGAAATGATAACTTTACAGCTCAACTTTCCTATACGTCCATTAAATTAAATCTCTCGATCATATCATTCTGTTTGAGAATGCATTGGCGAGATAACCTCGATATTATCTATACCAATTTTTATCTATATACACAAATAGTTAAATTTCTGTTTTCTGGTAAAAAATATTTTTGTAGACCAAAAATGTGATCTATAAATTTTATGTCATTGTTGATTTAAAGTACCTGATGTAAATAATCATAAGACACGTTTGATTAAAATCACATAAGAATTATTGAACATTCCCCCTCGGTCTTCGTCTATAGACGAATAAAAACCCATCGAGCAGTATAATCTATGCCTATGAAAAGATAACATTATGAAGTTTCGTTTGGTATTTGCAGAAGATATTCAGATTTACGTACAGATAATCAACCTCATACCTTTTAAATCTTTCATCTTTCATCTTCGAATTTTTCCTTCTTCATTTCACGTAAATCCTCTTATCTGCGTAAACAATAATTTAGCTTAAATTAAGATTTTACAGGTTTAAAAATTCGGATACATGGAAGGATAACCCTTTTCAGATGGCCAGTGAGAGGAAAACATTTTTCAGAAAAGCGACTACAGCTTCTGAGCACATGAAAATATCATTATTCATAAATGATGTGAATATGGCTTGTAATCATCAGGCTATATTAGCAAAAGTTATTGGTAGAAATTCTCCTTATACTAATATACTAATGAAGAATTTTTCCTATAGAGATTGACATAAAATAGTCTATATATAAGAAGAGATTCTTCCTTTACTACCTACCAATATAAAACTGAATTTTATTACTTAGCTCGGTTATAGTTTTCTTGGATGGTATTGATTCATATATTGAAGAAATTCATTCTACTTATTCTGCCCATATTATCAGGGTAATCTTACCTACTGAGGATATTCATTATAGGGTTACAATGATATTGCTGTAAATCCCTGATTACAGAAGAATATTTAACAATCTTGATAAAAGTTCTATAGCAAGATTACATTGGAAAAATAAATGATTTAGTTATATTCGATCTACGCTAAGAATAGCTTGACTATACAGGAATAAACGAAACAAATAGGTATTGATTTAAAACAGCATTTAGATGGCCTCACTGCTTCCTTGCTCTAACGGATACAGACAAAATAAATCTAAACAATATTCTTGAAATCGATGAAATATTTTTCTTATGAATACTTTAAATAGAAGAATTATTCCCTGTTCCCTATTCCCTATATAGAAGAAAGTAAAAAACGCGGAAGAAGAAAGAGGAATAAAAGGAAAGAACGAATCTTCCTTTTTATTTGCTAGAGATCGACATGGTCATATTAACGATGAGATTCTTGAAAGTTTCATATAGAGTGTATTAGATATTTTCTTAAGCTAATCATCGATAAAGAGTTTTATCTTTTATTTAGATGAGCTAAATGGTATGATACCTCTCCATTGAGAGAAGGTTAGTTATCATAGACTAAAAAAGCTGAATAATTAGAAAGTTATTGATAATGAGTTTTACATTGAAATGTGAATAGTTATATCAACCGATTATAAGGCTGCCTGAGTAGTTTTTATGATGTAGAATTATTTTATTTACCGAATTATCTGGCATAGAGAAGATTGTCTGAAACCATAATAATTGAAATACAGATGTAGCCACAAATTGCCCTGCAAACAAATCAACAACCTTTATCAACATAGCCTATTATCACCTAAGTTAAATAACTATAATGATTAAACTATATAAATTATGGCAAGAAAAATACAATCTGTATCACGTGGCCAAATTCGTATCATTGGCGGGAAATGGCGAGGACGTAAACTGCCTGTTTTTGATAGTAAGGATTTACGTCCAACAACAAATAGAATAAGAGAAACTTTATTTAATTGGTTAATGCCTTTTATTGAAGATGCTCGCTGTCTTGATTGTTTTGCTGGTAGTGGCGCTTTAGCTATTGAAGCACTTTCTCGCTATGCTGCTTCAGCTACTTTAATTGAATTAAAGTGCTCCATTGCAACAAAACTTGCGGCTAATCTAGCTAAATTAGAGGCAAAAAATGCCAAAATGATTAATAGCGATACATTAAATTATCTAGCACAGACAGGCACAGCCTATGATATCATTTTTCTTGATCCGCCTTTTCGCAAAAATCTATTGCAAAAAACAGCTTTTCTATTAGAACAAAATGGTTGGTTAAGTAAAAATTGTTGGATCTATGTTGAAGTAGAAATAGAAGCTAATTTAGGCATGTTACCTAAAAATTGGCAGCTTCATCATAAAAAATTTGCCGGACAAATTGCTTATTGTCTTTATATTCGTCATCAATAATTACATAAGAAATATCCTATTAATAAATTTTATTAAATTATCAATGCTTTTTATTTGAAAATTTATGATATTTAATTTAATCCATGCGATTCTAACACCAATTAAAATATTTTATTGATGTAGTAATAATATTTATGATTTTCATACAAAACTATTTTTGTAAGTTTTTTAAAATAAAGAAAAAGCATCCTTATTGAGTTATTAGCAAATTGTTGTATGACAATCAGGCTACGTTCTACTCTGAATTATTCAGAAATCTGTTTTTATCCTTAAATTGGATATTATTTACCACCAGAATCAACAGGTCAAACCTACTTAGGTGGTTGCAACTATTTTAAGCAGACTGGATCAGTTTGAATACTCTTGAAAGGTTGTTTTCTCGAACTATAATGCTTTTGCATATCAGATTTATATCCTGGCTGTCGCAAAAGATGATTCAATCGAATTGATTGTTCTTATTGATATCTAATGCGCTGATGAGAAGACATAGAATGCCACCAACTCTTCTCACTTTTCCTACAGATTCTTCATCGCTGCAAAATACTTTGCTGAAAACCTTGCTAATAAAATATAAAGGATTTTATTAGCAGTATTTATGGCTCTCTGCTAACCAAAACCTCCAGCAGCTAACCTTAAACTTTTGATTGTATATCTTTTTGGAGTAAAGATGGCACATGAGCTATTTTATGCATCCAATAACATTGGTGCTGCAAACTTAGAAATATCTTTGCCATTGTATTCAAAACCAATTGCACCACCTTCCTTAGTAATCTTGGAAGGTATAATTAAGCTATATATACTTGAAAGCTATCCAGAAGTTCTGGCATAATTCGCTTTGACTATCGATAATCATTTTCGACTGCAATGAGCTCCTTATATCCATGCAGTACTTCCTATAATTAGCGGTAGGATAAAAGAGATCAGCTTTGCCTAATAAAACGATTATGCTTTTAGCCAAGAAATAAACGTAATGCATATCACTAAATCACGTAGCTACTATTTTCTATTCTATTCAGGATATTTTTATTTTAGTCTGTTGATCGGTTGATAGAGAGAGATCATATACTTTTTATTGAGAATCGGCATCATGCCTTCGTAAAATCATCGGTAGAGTATGCTTCGCCGGGTATGTGGCTCATAAGTAGCAATTATTTGATATTTTGTACGCTTCAGATAAGGTAAAAATGAGCTCTTGAAGGATATTCTGTTGGCGCTGTAATCCTTTCTCTTAATCTATATACTTTAATCTCAACATCACCAATATCATTATATATGGGGTCTCGCTGTTACAAATAACAGTTACAAACGATGGCATGAACCACGCGTCAATAAAAGGCGCGTTTACCATGTAATCTTAGCATGAATTCAAACTCTATTTCAATAGCGGAGCTATCATCTATCTGACATCATTACGGATGAGTTCATGCAAGTGATCAGAGGTAATATTTAGTTTGCTGATACCTGTAGCGTAGACTTTTCATATCATCAATATAATATTGAAATCATCTATAAATTAATCAGTAAGATAGACAACTTAATCTCCGAAAACCCATATATCAGAAATAAGTATGACTCTGAATAGGTTGACTTTACAAAAATTAATAAATAAACATTGATTTGAAGCAGCGTTTGAATGCTGTCACTGCTCCTTATTTCAGCAGCGACAGACACTTAAATGTACTAAGTGATATTGTTAAAGTTAACGAAATATTTTCTTTGAATTCTTTAAAGAGAATTGTTATATTTGACATATAGCAAAGCTAAAAAATAAGAGAGGAGAAGATAAAATAAAGAAGGAATCGCGACATTAATTGCCTGAGATCGATAGGATCATGCGAGTAATGATATTCTTAAAGAGTCTAATGCAGAATGTGTTGACCGTTTTCTTAAACTAATTCTTGATAAAGAATTCATCTTTTTACTTGCATGGAACAAAATCGTATAAAACTATTACAAACAAGTATGAATTTAGTTGCCATCGCCTAAATAATAATGTTGGGGTAATTAGAGATTTATTAGTAAATAATTCCACATTTAAAATGTAAAAGTTATATTAGCTTATTAAAAGAATGGCTGAATAGGATTCTCCATGGTGGATGATCGTTTTATTTACCGAATTATTAATTCTAGAGAAGATTACTTAAATCATAATAATTAATTTATAGGTGGCTACAAATTGCTCTGCGAGTAAAAACAACCTTTACCAACATAGTCCAAACACAGTTAAACATACACCTGTGATAATTAGAATAACGTTAATGAAGATATACAATGCCTATGATTTACATACATTTTTAGAAATTACTAGACGATTTAATGATTAGATAAATAGGCATATAGTAGAATGCAATTTTGAAGAGAATATTGAATATATTTTTGTTAAAAATTAAGCTACTTAAATTTAAGTAGTGCAAAATCTTATCAAGGTTCGATGAAAAATTATTACATTATTGTTAATATGTTAAATAGCTATCAATGATCGAAGATAACTAAAAAAGGAATAGAATAGACAGTATACATTATCGAATGTGAAAGCATATTTTATAATCTAAAACAATTCTACCTACAAAAAAGAATTGGTACTTATGGTCATTCATGGTTAAGAAATTAAATCGCTCTTAAAGAGCGAAGCGAAAGATGCCTCTTTTGCTAAAAGAGGGGTAAAATTAGTTTACCGGATATATTGTAAGTTAAGTTTTCATCGGGTGCATTATTTAATATTAAACATTAATTAGATATATTAATCCTGGGTTTATCTTAATAATCTTTATTTTTCTATTTTATAATGTTGTTTCTAACAAACAATTCTGTTCTCAGCTTGCTAAGCTGAGAGCATCGATAAAACTAGCCTATTTCTATACAGAAAACATTTGTATGGATCTATGCTCAGAAATTCTGTTGATCAGAACAGGTTAACTCCAATTTTTCAGTTTTTCAAACCTTTATCTTCATTGCCTTATATACCTTAGGTATATAAGTTTACCTCGTTTACAATTTGATAAGAAACCATAGTAAGAAACCTTATCAATAAACTTTGCCAATATAGCGATTATCAGTATCGTCTCATTTTTATCATCTAACAAAGATAAGTTCGGGTATTCCATAACATTTAGCTAAAGTAAACATAGGTTCTCTTCTGTCCTGAAGAGCAGCTCTAATTTTAGATGTTGTAGTGTTGTCTTACGATGGAGACAACCATAATGATATTATGTCTTAACTATATCTCTCAGTAGATCTTTCCCATGAAATGGAAAGTATGCGACAAAAGTCTATATTATAATGATATAGAAATAGGTAGTTTACTCTAAGGAGTATCTCAATTAATTAATTATATTAATATATTACTTTTTACTAAAAAGTATTAATCAGATAAATTATATAATAATATTGCCTTTAATTTTATCTCGTTTTTTACTAAAAGACGTATTACACTCTTTAGAAGCTCCTATTTCTCGTTTATTTACAGCCCCTATTAAAGAAACTTGTGTATGCTGTTTTACAGCACGACGGATCTGATTTGCTTTAATATGACGTCTATCTTTCTCAACCGATATTTTACTAGTTGTTTCACCCTTAAGACCAACAAGTTGACGCAAATAATTAATCTGATCTAAACATAATTCTATCCACCCTCCTCTAGGTAATCCTTTTGGTAAATAAATATCACCATAACGGATACGAATCAGACGGCTGACTTGCATACCTACAGCTTCCCATAGACGCCTTACTTCACGATTACGACCTTCAGTTAAAGTAACATTAAACCATTGATTCTTACCTTCTCCGCCACAAAACTTAAGTTTCTTAAAATTAGCTTTACCATCTTCTAATTGAACACCTTTTATCAATTGATGAATTTTAGCATCATTAATTTGACCAAAAACACGAACTGCATATTCACGTTCAACCTCATGACGTGGATGCATTAAACGATTAGCTAGTTCTCCATCTGTGGTAAATAGTAATAAACCAGAGGTATTTACATCTAAACGTCCTATCGCAATCCAGCGTGAATTCCTTAATTTAGGTAAGCGATCAAATATAGTTGAACGTCTTTCTGAATAATGATGAGTAGATAGCTCACCTTCCGGCTTATAATAAGCTAATATCTGACAAATGGTTTTCTCCGTTCTTTTGATCTTCAAAAGATGACCATCTAAACGAATTTTAATATTAGGTTTTACTTCTGTTCGATTACTCAAGGTTGCTAATTGACCATCAACACTGATTCTGCCGGATTGAATAAAACTTTCTATTTCCCTGCGTGAACCATAACCACAACGAGCAAGTATTTTTTGTAACTTTTCACTTTTCTGCTTTTTAGTGTTCATAGCGTAAACCTCTTGTGTCATTTTCATGTGTGTTATTTTATGTAAATAACTATAAAAATAAACTTCGGTTATTATATACTGCTTTTTATTGACCTCATCTATATCTTTTTATTCAAAAGGTATCATACAACCCATTCCTAATCAGGATAATATATCCAGCGCAACTCTCCTGTTAAATTAACTACAGTAATTAGTTTTTACTTAAAAACTACTATTTATGATAAAATCAATTTATTGGTAAATTAAACTTTCAATCTTGTTTACTGAAGACTGTGCAAAATTGTTATTACGTTAATATTAAGATAATAATAAATAAAGGTTAGCTAATTCTGTCAATAAGATCTCTTGTAATCAGATTATTAGGCAAATATATTCTCCATATTGTTTTATATTTTTTATTTATTATTTGATATGAGAGTTCTTTTATGCATGTAAAGTAAAAATATAATGACCTGATATACTATTTTAATCAGTTTAAAAAGTGGATTATCCTAAATAGGCGTATTCAATTATTTCGAATAAATAATAACAAATTATGGAAAAATTGTAACGAGAATCTAATTGAGATAAGTGATAAATTTAATAAATGAATTTTTGTTATTTAACTTACTCCATATTTTATATCCAAAATAAGTCAGATAACAATAATATTGCCTTTATTTTAAAAATTTATATCTTGACTGATTAATCAAGATTGCAGATTTTGTAGGTGAATATGAAGAGATATTCTCCCATTAATATTCTTTTTTCTATAACTTATTTAAAACTATTTAATTTAGTTAAACTTGAAATTAAGTTACTTTTATGCATAAACTTACTTACTATATAATAAATATTTAAGACTGAACAATGATCCCCCTATTTTTATTTCCGCGTTGCCAAATAAAATAACGCCTACTCACAACCAAAAATTTTTACCCAGCTCATTCCAAAGCTAATGGCGATAAAAATTAGAACTGACTGAAACATATAAATCATGTAGATATCTAGCTCAGTTAATTTTTTGTTCATCCGGCGTTTCTTAGCATTAAGAATGCTTTAATAGTATCACCTTGTAACTGTTTAAAATAAAAATATCTATTTACTATTTTGCTAATAAATTATCATGACTAAGATCTACTAGATCAACAATATCTCTCTATTGATAAATAGAGTCCTTTATTGCTTAATAAGTTTACACCAATCGGCCGAAACATAATCTACTTTTACCTCGTATTAAATATTTTTTAAAAAAAAGCCGATACTTTTTGTTTAGCAAAATCAATGATATAATAAGGAAAATGGTTACATGTTAACTTATTCTTTCTTTCAGAGTAAGTTTTAGCGTTTTTCTAAGAGCATCACAGGAATACTGAATTATGCTAATTTATAGCATAAATCCTGCGATGTAATTACGTCGTGGGATTTTATATTTCAAGTAAATGTTAAGAAAATTTGTTTGTAGGTTAATATTAAGACTCTAAAATATGAATTTCAAATTTTTATTAAATAGTAGAAATTTTATCACCGTGGGCCCCTCTTTAATGTTGTCGCATAATTTTTATTGATATGCTGCCATATGTAGACAAAATTTCATTAACTATATCGTAATCGCTAATACATCTACTCTCATCAATACCAGTCTGTATACTAATTCTAATGCTATTAGATTACCATTAGAAGATTTTATATCAGTATTCCATCATAATAATAGATATCTTATCATTATCTTTTTTCAAAACTTCACCCAATTTATTGGTAAGAATTATATAAAATATTTATAGTTTGACATAAACTTGATTCAATTCTATTAATATGATTTAATCATAAAATGATTAGTAATATAGCTAATTTGTTATTGATACATTTCAAGAAATTAAAAATAATATTGAGATTTTATCATCGCAAAAATATGTTGGCGATAAAATGCTTTTGCTCTTAAATAAAAGATGCTTTTGTGTATAAATAACGCAACATATATTCAGACGAAATTCATTATAAAATGTTTTTATAGATAAATAAAAATAATATGAAAAGCAAAAATATAGACAACGTGGGAGTCAATTAAATAATTTTTAGCATATTAAAGAATAAAGTTAATTATCAATCTAAAACCTTATCTGATATTTTATAATTTGTGCGGAAATCGTGCTCATGCAGCACTTATTTGTCAGAGTCTTCTTACTCTTAGTAGTAAGAAAAATCTACAAAGTATTCTGGTTATTAATAGTGCATGCTATTATCGGTTAATCAATAAGAAATTATTTCCCTACTAATTAACTGCCACCTCTCTATCTCTAATTGAGATTCACTATTAAGCCATATTTTTACTGGTATTAGCAGATAAATTAGAAAAGATTAAATTAGATTGGAAATTAGTAGTTATTTTATCTCAAAATAAAGCCAGATTTTAACGAAGACAGCCAGTTAAAATCAACATGATCGTTTGATGCGCTACGTTTAATTTAAAATTTATCTAAACAATAACATGTTGATGCAGAAAAATAATGTTAATTAGGTTATTCTCCTACAATTTAGTTACTTGTTTTGAAAATTTATCGATGCTAGTAAGATCAAATCTTTGTTCTAATTATTATTTCTATTTACCTGAACATTATCTTTGTGATTAATAACTAAAAACAGTCAGTAAAACAATCTATGCTAATATCATATCCTCATCAAGCAATTATTACGAAATATCAGAAACCATTATTACCATTAGCAATTACAGCTGAGATAGTAATATCTTTTATCGCTTAATAAAAATCATAACAATATAAACGATGGTTGAAAAATCAAAAAATGTTTTTCCTTCTTGATGATTTGTTGGCAGGGTTTCTCGTATCCGGAATTCTTGAATCCTATTCTATCTAAATCTAGCTTAGACTCTGTTTATATAAAGACGGGGGAGGGAAAATTTACATAAAATGAGGCAGGGGGGATAAGGACTAACAAAGCTGAAGCAATTAAGCATTTAAAACTATAAGCCTGAATTAACCTGGACGTAGATGTAGATATCTTCCACAAATGCTAAACGGAGATTCACGACGTTATATTTTTATAGGTATAGTATAGATTGCTAAATTCGATGGGTTTTTATTTATCTTTAATCAAAGATAAGACTGTCCTCCAATACTTAACTCTTCTTATGTGATCTTAACTAAATATGTCCCATGGACATCCATCAATTCTTATAGAATGGCAAAAATTTATAGACTACCTTTTTGCTTTAAAAAATATTTAACCACTGGAAAACAAGAATTCAATCCTTTGTATATAGAGATTCATATAGAACACCGACTTATCCCGATGAGACATTCTTAAACAAAAAGTGTGGCCTAGCGATTTAATTGATGCATAGAAGATAGTTTGGCAAAAATATCATTTTAATTCTAATTAGGAACTTGAGATTAGTCTACATTGATATGTTTGGTTATATAACCAGAAATTATGGCAATCAGATATTGTAGTAACATTTCATTGCAGTCTATGAAAGATTAGTTTCAAGTAAACTCAAATTTTTCAATAAAACCATACTATCATCCTAAATGTAACTACATAACGAGGTAGTTAGATTATTATAAAACTTTACTCAAGTATATTCCTCAATAGTCCTATTGCTATAAATAGAGGTGTGCAATGAAAGTTTTAAATGATCTGAATCAAATATTTAATTTTAAAAAATAATGATATCTTTATTTATAGAAGATAATTATCTGTATATTATTATGTAATGATAATCAATCATTTGGCGTTTTATAGTTATTTTCTATATAAATATAAATATTATTTATCCTAAATTGTTAGTAAATCTAGTGTATGTCGATCAAGCTATACTTTGCTCTGATGCTTCGTAAATCTATTCTCCATCCTTAAATTGAATATTATTTATCTATCAGTACAGCCAGTACAGTACAAAGATCATAAATCACCTTAGTCAGTTTTAGTTTTTTAACAGATTATAGGAGCTTAAATAATATTAAAAAGATTATTTTTGAACTACAGCGCTTAGCAAATCAGCTTTATAACCTCACTGTTGAAAATAGCTAATTCAATTAGATTCGTTGTTCTTATTTACCTAGTTTTCTAATAGGAACTCCGTAGAATGACAACAATTATTCTTGATCTTTCTCCAGCATCCTCATCGCTGGTACGATATGCTGAAAACCTTGCCAATAAAACATTAAGGGATTTATTAGCTGAATGGCGGCTCTCTGCTAGCCAAATCTCCTGCAGCTCAACCCTTTACTTTCGATGTTGAATGCCTTTGTAGACATAAAGGTAGCATATCAGCTATTTTGTATATCAAACAGCGTTGATACCGTGTATCCGGAAATATCTTTGCCATTGGATTCCAAAAATAAAGAGTACTATCTCCGTAGCAAGCTTAAAAGATGTAGTTAAGCAAGGCGATTACAAGCTATTGAGAAGTTTAGCTCAGTTTGCTTCTAATATTCAATATGTATCTTTGACCGTAATGAGCTCCTTATGTCTATATGCAGCGCCGTCGGTTAATGAACAAGAGGCAAAGGCAATTAGTTTACCTGACATGACGATTATGATATTAACCAATAAATAAACATAAGTGTGTATCGCTTAAATTATGCAGGAATCCATTGCCGATGCTCTTAAAGGTATCGGCGTTTCAGTCTCCTGAAAGTACCTTAAAGAGAGATGATGTGCATTTCACCAAGAAACGCCAACACAGAGCGGAGCTTAGTGAAAATCACCGTTGGATATGGCTCGCAGGTACAGGATGGTAGTAACTCTTCGCTATTTTGCACGTTTCAGATAAGGCGGTAAATAATCAGCTGTTAAAGAATATTCCATTACTGCTATAGTTCTCTAATTGTAAGCACTTTAATCTTAAAATACCAATAGCAGTTTATATGCTTCGCTGTAGCACATAATTATTAATTATGGATGACATTCGTAGATAAGGTGGGGTTGAGTATGTTGTTATAACATGGGCTTTGAGCTCCGCTTCAATAGCAGTGCTATCAGCTTGCCTAGTAGATAAATTATGAATGAGTTAATGCAAAGGGGGATCACAAATCATATCTAGTTTCGGAGATATCTGTATGGTAGATTTTTCATAGCATATCATCTCTCTATTGCTATTGTTGATATCATTTATGAAATTAACCAGCAGGGAGGGATACGGCACCATTACTCGCTCCGAAAATCTTATACACTAGAAATGAGAATAACTTTCCTATTCTATTTACTCTAGATAACCTTTAAATAGCAAAAACCATTGACTTATTTGATTTTAATTAAATTATTAACTATTAAAATAAATAATGGAATTTAAATAGTAATCTATTCTATTTTAATTATATAAAAAGATTAATTTGTTATTTTTTAAAATTCATAGATAGAGTAGATAGAGAAAACTTGATTTTTAACGTAAATAGATTGAGATAGAATGAAGTTTAATAAGTTGTATTTTAAAGTGCTGCTATTCTAATATTTCAGTGATTAAGGGGGTAGGAGATTATCGCTGACGATTTAAATTAAAAAGGGAGTTATCAAGCCTAAGAAAATAAAGAAGTTGATAACATCAACAATTGTAGTTATTATTGCACTCAAGATAATAGCTATATCTCTATCAATATTTACTATAATTAATGGGATAAATAACTTCTATTAATACGGCTATCATTAAGTTTAGTATCATATAGATAAAGTTATCACCGCATCATCCATCTAAATATTATTATAAAGTAAATAAATGACGATGCTACAATTTTTTCTAAAAGAATACTATTAATTAGAAGGGGGCTATACCTAGTTCTGTTACTAACAAAATAAGAAATTGCCGGTTTAGATCTAATATAATTTAATTTCCTGAAAAATCATGTTGATAATTTAATTGCCGCTATTTCCCACTAATGCCTGAAATAATAGGCATTAGTCTTTCCAGTGCAAGAAGTGTTAAAATGATATTTTCGAATATATTATTTTCTTGAAAAAATAAAAGAAATATACAGAGGTTAATAGGAAGCCAAGTCCAGAAAATTTTATTATTTTCTAAAAGGGTGAAAAAGATCTTCTTCAGGAAGAAGCCTCCCATGTGCCTAATATTGCCATCACTTTCTTCATTAAAATTATCAATTATATCTTCAACGAAGAGGCGTTCTCATTAATAAATTCATTATTATCAAACACAGCCTAATGAGATAAAATCATGTCGTACAAAAATATTCGTAGCGTCTTCTGCTTTTTCGTCAGGTAAAAAATTTACTGTGGCGGTTTTTATTACATTAGTTGCTATTTTTATTGGTGATACGATTGAAATCATCGTTAATAGCAGTTCCTCTTTCTTTTATAAGTGATTTTATGTATTAACAATAAAGATTTTATTAGTTGCTTCATGGGACATTACTGTTCTGTGGTAGATAACGTTGAACAGTTTTATTCTAAAATAGATTTTCTGATAAAAAATTCAAAATTTATAATTTTCAATGCTATCTTTATGATATTATAGTATTTTACGGATCTGATTACGTTGACTGATATTAGGGTAATCAGTAAACAATAAATTCTGTTATGCTGTAAAATGTTATAGAGTATAGAGTTGTTCATTAACATAAAATAGTATGCATGCAGCAACTCTTTATCTGACATGTTCTTTAGTAAATTTCTCATACCGAGGTATGAGACTTCTACCAATACTTGCTACAGATTATTATCAATATAAATACCATAGCAAAAAGCGTTCCTTATAAGGTAATATATCTAATAGATCAGCAATATCGTCTACATGTAAGGTATTGTAGCAGTGATTTAATTTTTATAATTTTATCATGTTTTGATAGATAAAGTAAGCTTTATTATTTACCATCTTAGATGGTAATTTTTAATGAAAATGCTGTTTGAGATATGGCTATCTTTAAATACTAATAGTCCTAATTTATTTGTCAGGTATTGTTATTTTAATAATTTTTAATTCAATGCATGCATTGGTTAAATAACCAATTTCAGTAGCAGGATAGATAAGTTATTAAATAAAAAATCAAGCAATAAAATTGAATTCATGATTGCTAAATTTTAATTTGTAATATACTTAAATATAAAGTAGATTCCTCTTTAATTTTTAATTTCCAGCCAGGCACCTCATGCCAATATTTTTGTTCTTTTTCTAAATCTAACAATACTAATGCATTTTGCTGTAAATAATGAGTAGGAAAATAGAGTGTCCAATGATTTTGATTGGTTTTTAAACGTAGCGAATTTGGCGAGGTTGTTGATTGACGTTGATTATTAAGTAAAGTACCTAATCGTAATAATTGAATCATAGGTAAATATTGTTTTTTCTTAAATAGATTTAATTTAGGAAATTGATCAGCTTTAATGCTTTTTTTATGAAATTTAACAAATGTTGCCAGTAAAAACTGTTGCTCTTGGTTAAAACCTGGCAAATTGGTATTATATAAAATATAAGCAGAGTGATGATGCAAGCCATCATGATTAATATTTAATCCAACTTCATACAGCATGGCTGCCCAGATAAGTAGCACTTTCAATTCTGAATTAGCCAACTTCAGGTTTTGTTTTTTCCATTCTTGATAAAGAATTTCTATAGTTTTTGAGACTCGATGCGTTTGTTCTCGGTCAATATTATACTGTTCAGCTAAACTTAATGCAGTGCGTTGACGAATGTCTTGATGACGAAAACATCCTTGCATTTCATAGAGAACTCCTTCACGTAAAGCGCCGTCAGACAGGGTTAATTGCTTGATTTGCAGAGCATCAAATATACTACATAAAATGGCTAATCCAGGAACAAAACCGTGAGCACGCTCTGCTGATAAGCCGGGTAAAGCGAGTAACTTAAAATTTTTATACTTTAGTACTAATTTTTTTAGTTTGATTAAGCGCTCATAGGTGATGACACCATCTGAATAACCGAACTGGCACAGTACTTCATGGATTGTTTTTATGGTTCCTGAGCAGCCATAAGCATAATCCCAACCTTGCATTTGATATTGGCAAGCAAGATTTTCCAGTTTTTTCCAACTAGCAAAATAAGCATACTCAAAATTAGTTTTATTAATTATATTGTTAGCAAAAAATTGGTTGGCATAACTAATGCACCCCATTTTACAACTTTCCATTAATAAAGGCTTAAAATCTTCACCAATAATAAGTTCCGTTGAACCACCACCAATATCAATTACTAATTTCCGGCCTTTTTCTGACTGGGTATGTTCAACTCCCATAAAAATCAGTCGCGCTTCTTCGTAACCTGAAATAATTTTAATTTGGTAGGGTATAATGGCTTTAGCTTGTTGCAGAAACTCTTTGACATTAATTGATTCTCGTAAGACATGAGTCCCAACAATACAAACATTATCAGCGGTAAAACCTTGTAAACGTTCAGCAAAAAGTGCTAAACATATCAAAGCACGCTGAATTGATTTTTCACTTAATTTATTATGTTTATCTAAACCATCAGCTAGATGAACGTGTTTTTTAATGCGAGTTAAAATCTGTAAGGCACCATTAACAATTCGCGCAACAATCATATGAAAGCTGTTAGAGCCAAGATCAATGGCAGCAATTTCCTTCGGCCTTAATGGTGAAGGTTTTATTAATGACATAGTATTAAGTTCTTTTTTCTGGATGTTCTAGTAATTTTAGATAATCATAGACAGCAAGTTGGGCTTGGATCTTTCGTTTATTACCACGAGGTACGTAACGATTAGTTAACTCTTTATCGATATAACGAGCTTTAACGGTATCACTAAATTGTAATTCAAGGATATCGAGCACGCGTTTTTTTAGTTGTTGATCAAGTAATTTAACAGCAACTTCAATACGAAAATCAATATTACGTGTCATCCAATCAGCTGATGAGATGAAGACTTCTTCGTTACCATTATTACTAAATACATAAACTCTATCATGCTCAAGAAAACGGTCAACAATGCTAGTGACTTGAATATTTTCACTAAAATTAGGTTGGCCGGGAACCAGTGAACATATGCCGCGGATCAATAAACGAATTTTTACGCCAGCATTGGAGGCATCATAAAGACGATTAATTAACTCTTTGTCGTCTAAGTTATTAATCTTTAGCAAGATAGCGGCTGATTTTCCCGCCTGAATGTTGGTAATTTCGCGATCGATTAATTGAATTAGTCGAGTGCGTGAATTTTGCGGCGAAACCATTAAATTTTCAAAATTAACGGGCCGGTAAGGATTTTCAATAAAGTTGAATACCCGCCTTACTTCGTTAGTAATTTCTTGATTTGCTGTTAATAATGAATAATCAGTATAAAGACGAGCGGTTTTTTCGTTAAAATTTCCAGTGCCAATATGAGCATAACGAATAATTTTACCTTTTTCTAGGCGAGAAATAATAAAAAGTTTAGCGTGAATTTTAAGACCAGGTACAGAAAAAATGACATGTACCCCGGCTTCGGTAAGATGCTTAGCCCAATGGATATTAGCTTCTTCATCAAATCTAGCTTGTAATTCAACCACCACGGTGACTTTTTTACCATTGTGCGCGGCATGAATCATCCATTCAATGATGCGAGAGTCCTTAGCTACCCGATAAATATTGATTTTGATTGTCAACACATTGGGATCAAAAGAGGCTTGCCGTAATAATTCTATTGTATGTTCAAAAGTGTAATAGGGGTAATAGAGAAGAACATCTTTTTCTCTGATCGCATCAAAACCATTACGGAAGTTGTCAAAACAACGATGACGTAAACGCGGCAGTGGCTTATTTAGTAAATTTTTATTACCTTCATTTGGAAATTTAATGAAATCTTTAAAGTTATGATAACGGCCACCGGCTATGACTGAATCATCATTAGATAGTCCGAGTTTTTTTCTTAATAGTTCTACCATTTCATCAGGCATGTTACGTTGATAAACAAAACGAACCGGTTCTGCATTAAGACGCTGTTTTAAGCTGGATGACATTAGCTCTAGCATACTGGATTCCATCTCAGTAGTTAAATCATATTCCGCATCGCGCGTCATTTTCATCGCATAGGCGTTTAATTGATCATAGTCAAAAAAGCCTTTAAAAATCTCATCTAGACAATAACGTAAAATATTATCTAGCAAAATCATTGATTTCCTGCATTTTGGCATTTCAGGCGGTAAATGGATAAATCTAAATTGTTTTTCTGCTGGAATTTCTAGTAATGCATATTGAATATTCTGTTCTTTTATAATTTCTACGGCTAAATAAGTATAATCATCTTTTAAAAATTCAACTAAATCAGTTTCCGGAGTGATTAGAATAGGCGTGATATGTTGACTAAGTTGCTGGCGAAAAAATTGTCGTAACCAAATTTGTTGGTTCGGTGAAATTTGCCGTTCATTAATTAGGAAAATCTGGTTACGCGCCATTTCAAGTAAAAGGTCATTATACAGTAAGTCAAATTCTTGATCAAGTTTGCCAACTTTGTTTTCAATTAGTTTCAGCAACTTGCGTGAACTAGATGCAGTTCCTCGTTCTTCATTAATTAATATCCGTCTCTTAACATCGGCAAATTTTATTTTATAAAATTCCTCAAGATTATTTGAATAAATACCTAAAAATCGAATACGTTCAATCAGCGGATTACGTTTATCTGCTGCTTCTTGTAATACTCGCTCATTGAATGATAACCAACTGATCTCTTTTTCAGTATAGAGCCAAACTTTAGGCATCTTTAACTCCATAACCAATATTTTTATTTAATCATACAGGATATTAATCCTTATTAGCTTATCTGATTACTTATGATTTTCAGATATTTTATTGGATATCTACTAGAGGTTGGGAGTTATCTTAGCAAAGATTACTCCTTTCTTGCAAAGAAATAACCTTTGCTAACATAGTCATTTTTAATCAATCTAGTTAGTAACTAATAACAGAATCAAGCTGAATGATAAATCATAGTAATGATATCTTAGTAACAAACTCAGTTTTTGATGAGTTATCCTAATTTCTGGTATATGGAATTTTTTTTGGTGGGGGTAGTTGCATATCCTACTAATTAATTTCGTAAATGATTTTAATAGCAGAGAGATGATATGCTATGAAAAAGTCTGTCCTACAGGCACCCTAAAAATTAGATATTATCCTCTGACCTCTTGTATGAACGCATCCGTAATGGTACCAGGTAAGCTGATAGGGGACCCGTTGTTGAGGCAGAGCTCTAAGCGATATGCTGCAATAACATGCTGAATGTTACCTTCTCCATGTTAGTTTCATGTGACCATGTTTATAACGATCATTTTGTTATCGCTAACTATATACAGATACAGACACGGGTATTGGGGGTGTTGAGATTAAGGAGCCTAAAATTCATGGATCACAGCGGTAACGAAATATCTTTTAACAGCTCATTATTACTACCTTATCTGAAGCATGTAAAAGCGTCAAGAGTGCTACCATAGTTTATACTTGTCAGGCATCTTAACCAGTTATTTTTATGAAGCTTTAGAAGCACTTATAGATAAAAGAAGATATGGTTTTCTCTATTAGTACCATTAGCAGAATGAAAGAGCAATGACTTAAAGAGCACAGGCAATGGATATCTGTGTAATTTAAACGATATCGCTATGTTTATTTTTTGGTGGAAACCATATACCGTTCCGTCAAGTAAGCTGATTGCCTTTGCCTCCTTGGGTTATATCGACGGCACTGTGTATAAACGTAAGGAGCTAATTACTCTCGAAGATACTTATCAATAATTAGAAGGAGCACTGAGCCAAATTTATTAATAGCATGACGATCGTGTGCCTTAATCGTATCTCTCAGACTTGCTACGAGAGTATGCCTATTCTTGGTTTTTTTGTGGAATACAATGGAGGTAAAAGATATTCCTGGATATATGGTACCAACAGTGCTTAGTAGTATATAAAACAGCTAATGTGCTAGCTTTACTCCTCCAAAGGAGTGGAACCGAAATTAATAGTGTCTGCGATAGATTTAGCTATATAGAGAGCACGATGCCGCTAATGAAGCTAAATATTTTATTGGTAAAGTTTTTAGTGAAGTATCTTGCAGCGATGAAGAAGCTGGAGAAAGAGGGAGAAGAACAGATAGATTCTATGACATCCCGTCACAGTTACTGTGTGTGAGAGAGTCGGCCACCTCATTAATAATAACAAAATCTGATTTATCAGGTTTTATGATAGTGAAGATATGAAGCAGATGCCAGAAAAAATCACTGTGCTTCGAAAATAACCCTTTAATGCTATTTAAGTTGCTCCCCCATTCCCGTCTCTACTTAAGAAAGCAGGGGAACTAGGTAAATGGAGTTTATCTTAATCCTGGTGCTAACAACATCTAATTTAAGGATGGGAAATAGATTAATGAAGCATCATAACGTAAAGCCTGATTATCATATACTAGATTTACTAATAAACTCAGCGTTTTCAACATAAATTGTTTAATGGTAATTGAAACAAAGAACTTAAAAGAAAAGTTTTGTTTTAGTTTTTGATTTCAGATGTTATAATATTTTAGAATAATGAGATAAAACAGATGTTGTTTTATCTTATTCATCATTACTTTGTTAAAGTAATATTACTAGACAAGTATCTGTGGAGTTCTAGCGATTAAAAGGAGAAAAATACCGTACTTATTAGAAGCAATAACTGCCATGTAGAAAAAATAAAATCTTAAAACAGTTAGTTAGCCGTAAGCGAAAGAAGAAGTGAGCATTACCATTTAGTTTTGCCACCATGCACTAAGTTATCTTACTAACCAAAATAGTACAACCAAGTGTATTTATACTCATATCAGTGAAATTGATTTATCAACAATTAAATTAGACAGTATATACATGGATTAAGCTATAAAATAAGAAGATATTCATGTCCCTATGTTTGTCGTGAAAAAGCTTATCAAGCAGTATAGTTAAACTTAATTGATAATGCAAGCTATCATAATCCCAATACAAACGGATACGATTAAATCGTCTTAAGTTAAAAGCAATTGATTGAATAACTTAAAAACAGTTTAGCTATAACATGAAAATGAAGTGTATATTAGCCTACAGATTTTGATAAAGTATTAATGTTAAAATAACATATAAAGTAAGTAAAATTAAGGAAATTATTTGGATAGTCTGTTTAAGTTAACAAACAAAGCAAAAAAGTCTAGTGAGGATCTTGCAAATTACCGATACTCACCTTTTTGCTAATGTTGACGATACTCTAACTTGGCATCAATACTTTTGGTAGTTTTCATGCAGTAATTGATGAAATTTTAGTGCGTAATGAAAATGTTGACTTAATTGTTGCTACCGGTGATTTGGTTCAAGATAAGTCAGCATAGATTATCTGTATTTTGCAGAAGAAATTAAACGGTTATCTCCTCCTTCTGTTTGGTTGACAGGCAATTACGGTTATCAACCAGAAATAGTTGTAACTTTAGCAAAAGTAAGAATTTTACCCTCTAAGCAGGTATTAATTAATAATAAATTGGCAAATCCTTATGTTTAACAGTTAAATTCAGGGTGCTGTGCATGGAAAATTATCCAAATAACAGTTATTATGGATGAAAAGCTGTTTTGAAACATGCATGGAATATAGTCATTTACTTATGTTTCATTATCACCCTTTGCCATCGATCTGCACCTGGCTTGATCAACATAGCTTATGTAATTCTCATATTTTAGCTGAATATTTAAAACTATATCAGGAAATTAAAGGGATTTTATGTGGCCATTTTCATTAAAAAATAGATAAATATTAGCAAGGGATTCGTATGATGGCAACGCCATCAACTTGTATACAATTTAAACCTCATTGTACTAATTTTACATTAAATACAATGGCAGCACTAGGTTGCCGTTATTTTGATCTTTTTATTAGTGATGACGGTAAAAATGCATTAGGTACAGAAGTTTTCAATTTGGAAAGTAATAAATTTTGTCCAGATTCGAGCTCAGTCTGTTATTAATGTTAATATTAATTTATATATATAGTTTGAAGCTTTTATCATAAAGTGCAAGTAAGTTAAAAGCTTGCCTAGTACACAGTGACGACATCCTGAAGTTAATATACTTATCCTAGTTTCCTTATTATCCAGTAAAAGTGATTAAGAGTCATTACAAAATCTCATAGCAGAGCTGATACGAGAGAGTTGATTATACTAATAGATTCTTTATTTGGTCGTTAGTTTACTATTTTATTATCATAATAATTTAATTTACCAGCTGTTGTTGTTAACCACGCAGCCATATCCCTTTTTGATTTATTTCAGCAGTTATTTAGGTAAGTAAAGTTAATCCTTATACAAAGGAACATTACATTTTACAATTCCACCATTTAAATAAACTATAGGTAATACAAATTAATGCGTTAACGGTACCAAATTTAATTTGGTTATTACAATAAACAGGTGATGAAATATTGAACTATCATCAAGTTATTACATATCTTATGGAGTCTAAGTAAATAATAGTGTCAGGAGGTAGAGGTTAAACCCATGCTTTTATTAGATTTAACTACTAATTTATATACAATCATAGGTTTTTAGCTTTAGAAAAAGCAAAATAAGTAAAAAATTATCCAAAATATCTAAATGACTGCTATTATCAGGCTATGTTGGTAAAGATTATTGATGTAAATCTCTTATAATGTATGAAAGATAGTTTTACGCAAAGTGTATTATCTGTTTTTTTGAGTCAATCATGGATAAAGAGTTGATCCTTCTTCTCAGAGGGAGATAAAAATAGTACAAAATTTTTACCAGTGAGCATAAAATTATTTACTACCGCCTAATAAGGCTAGATAATTACACAGGTTATTGGTGATGAATTTCATATTAAAAATGTGAACAGTTATATCAGACAATTAAAAGTATCACTGAATAGATTCATGATGTATAGGAATTTTTATTTTTAGAATTATCTGGCATGGAGAAGATTATTTGAAACATAACAATTAAAATATTAAGAGGTGGCCACAAAATTGCTCTGCGCGCGAAGCACAACAACTTTACCAACATACTACCCTATTATCATCAACATTTATTTGCCTAATCAATTGCAATTACCACAGAAAATAATATGACTCAATCTAATTATAATGCAGAGGCAATCGAGGTCCTAAGTGGTTTAGAACCTGTACGTCGTCGCCCAGGCATGTATACCGATACCTCTCGACCAAATCACTTAGCGCAGGAAATAATTGATAATAGCGTGGATGAGATGCTTGCTGGTTATGCGAAGCGTATCGATGTCATCTTGTATGATGATCAGTCGTTGGAAGTGATTGATGATGGTCGAGGTATGCCTGTTGATATTCATCCAGAAAAGAAAATACCAGCTGTAGAATTGATTTTGGGGCAATTACATGCTGGTGGAAAATTTTCTAATAAAAATTATCAATTTTCTGGTGGGCTACATGGAGTTGGTATTTCTGTGGTCAATGCATTATCAAAACGCATTGAAGTAACTATTAGTCGTGATAGTCAAATATATCAAATTGTTTTTGAACATGGTGAGAAAGTTCAGGAACTTAAAGTAATTGGTAGTTGTGCTAAACGAAAGACTGGTACCGGAGTGCGCTTTTGGCCTGATAGTTATTTTTTTGATGACCCACGTTTTTCTATTTCGCGTTTAGCGCACGTATTAAAAGCTAAAGCTGTGCTATGTCCTGGTGTTGAAATCCTCTTTAAGGATAAAATAAATAATACTGAACAGAGATGGCGTTATAACGATGGCTTGACTGACTATTTAATGGAAGCAGTTAATGGTTTAGTTACTTTACCGGAAAAAGCCTTTGTTGGTAATTTTGTTGGTCAAATAGAAATGATCAATTGGGCACTGCTTTGGTTACCGGAAGGTGGAGAACTATTGACAGAGAGTTATGTTAATCTTATTCCAACCATACAAGGTGGTACTCATGTTAATGGGTTACGTCAGGGTTTATTGGATGTAATGAGAGAGTTTTGTGAATACCGTAATTTACTTCCTCGTGGTATAAAATTGACAGGTGATGATATTTGGGAACGCTGCGCTTATGTTCTATCAGTCAAAATGCAAGATCCACAATTTGCCGGCCAGACAAAAGAACGTCTTTCTTCTCGTCAGAGTGCTGCATTTGTTTGCGGGGTGATAAAAGATGCTTTTAGTTTGTGGTTAAATCAAAATGCTCAAGAAGCTGAACAATTAGCAGAACTCACCATTTCTAGTGCTCAAAGACGTTTACGTGCAGCAAAAAAAGTTGTGCGCAAAAAACTGACCAGTGGGCCTGCATTACCCGGTAAGTTAGCGGATTGTACTTCTCAAGATCTTAATCTTACTGAACTATTTTTAGTTGAGGGAGATTCAGCCGGTGGATCAGCTAAGCAGGCTCGTGATCGTGAATATCAGGCGATCATGCCGTTAAAAGGAAAAATACTGAATACTTGGGAAGTTTCTTCTGATGAAGTTTTAGCTTCACAAGAAGTTCATGATATCTCACTAGCTATTGGTATTGATCCAGACAGTAATGATCTTAGCCAGCTCCGTTATGGTAAGATCTGTCTTCTTGCCGATGCAGATTCAGATGGACTGCATATTGTAACATTACTCTGTGCACTTTTTGTTCGTCATTTTCCCACTTTAGTAAAAGCAGGTCATATTTATATTGCTATGCCACCTTTATATCGTATTGATTTAGGTAAAGAAGTTTATTATGCCCTTGATGAAGGTGAAAAAACTGCTGTTCTTGATCGCCTGAGTTATAAGAGAGGTAAACCGAATGTCCAACGTTTTAAAGGATTAGGCGAAATGAATCCAGCTCAATTACGTGAAACTACACTTGATCTTAATACGCGACGCTTAGTGCAGCTCATCATTAATGATGAAAATTATCAAAAAACACTTGCGATGATGGATATGTTATTGGCTAAAAAACGAGCGGAAGATCGTCGAAATTGGTTACAAGATAAAGGCAATGCGATAGAAATTGAAGTGTAATCGACTTTATTATTAACCAGAGTCTAAGGAATAAAATAAATGACTGAGATAACTCATAATGGTGTAGAACAGCAACCACTGTATACCTTTACTGAAAAGGCCTATCTCAATTATTCCATGTACGTCATCATGGATAGAGCATTGCCATTTATTGGTGATGGATTAAAACCTGTTCAGCGACGAATTATTTATGCCATGTCTGAACTTAATTTAAGTAATGCTGCTAAGTATAAAAAATCAGCTCGTACAGTCGGTGATGTATTAGGAAAATACCATCCACATGGTGATAGCGCTTGTTATGAAGCCATGGTGTTGATGGCACAACCATTTTCTTATCGTTATCCATTAGTTGATGGTCAAGGAAATTGGGGAGCGCCAGATGATCCTAAATCGTTTGCTGCTATGCGTTACACTGAGTCAAGATTATCAAAATATTCTGAAATGCTACTCAGTGAATTAGTATTGGGAACAGTAGCCTGGAGAACTAACTTTGATGGAACATTAACTGAACCAAAAACACTACCAGCAAAATTACCCAATATTCTGTTGAATGGCACGACAGGGATTGCTGTTGGTATGGCGACCGATATTCCACCACATAATGCGCGTGAAGTAGCAAGCGCATTAGTTGCTTTACTGAAAAATCCTAAAGCTGATCTTAAAATATTTATGAATTTTATTCCTGCTCCTGATTACCCAACAGAAGCAGAAATTATTTCTTCAAAAGAAGATATTAAAAAAATTTACCAAACAGGCCGTGGTTCTATTCGATTACGAGCTGTCTGGAAAATGGATAATGGTAATGCAGTGATTACTGCATTACCTCATCAAGTTTCAGGGACTAAAGTATTGGAACAGATTGCTTCGCAAATGCGTGCTAAAAAATTACCGATGGTAGAAGATTTACGTGATGAATCAGATCATGAAAACCCAACACGCCTAGTGATTGTACCTAGAAGTAATCGAATTGATTTAGTTGAAGTAATGAGACATTTATTTGCTACGACGGATCTAGAAAGAAGTTATCGGATTAATTTAAATATGATTGGTCTAGATAATCGCCCTGCAGTTAAAGGACTTGTTGAAATTTTAAATGAATGGTTATTATTTCGACGAGAAACCGTACGTAATCGCTTAAATCATCGTTTAGAAAAAGTATTAAAACGCTTACATATCCTTGAGGGTTTATTAAAAGCTCATCTTAATATAGATGAGGTTATCCATATTATCCGTAATAAAGATGAAACTAAAATAGTATTAGTAACCCGTTTTCTGCTTTCAGAAACTCAGGCTGAATCTATCCTGGAATTAAAATTGCGTCATTTAGCTAAACTAGAGGAATTTAAATTACGTACTGAGCAAGATGAATTAGCTAAAGAGCGTGATCAACTACAAAATATTTTAGGCTCTGAGCAGAATTTAAACACCTTGATCAAAAAAGAAATTGAAACAGATGCGCAGACTTATGGTGACGCCCGTCGCTCACCGTTTAAGGAACGTATTGAAGTAAAAGCTATAAAAGAACATAATATTTTGCCTTCTGAGCCGGTTACTATTGTTCTTTCTATTATGGGATGGGTAAGAAGTGCAAAAGGCCACGATATTGATCCGACTAATCTTAGTTATAAAGCAGGAGATGGTTTTCGTGGTGCAGCAAGAGGTAAAACAAATCAACCAGTTATTTTTCTTGATAATACTGGACGAAGTTATTCTCTTGATCCACTTAACCTTCCTTCTGCCCGTGGATATGGAGAGCCGATTACTGGCAAATTGGCATTACCACCTGGCGCAATGATTGAATATGTATTAACTGCTCCAAAAGAGCAAAAATATTTGTTAGCATCGAATGCAGGTTATGGTTTTATTTGTACTACTAATGATTTAGTAGCAAAAAATAAAGCAGGGAAAGCATTAATTACCTTATCTAATAATGCAAAGATACTAGCACCATTAGAAGTCAATAATGAACAGCAAGATTTATTATTGGCAGTTACTAAAGCAGGAAGAATGTTAATATTTCCTGTTATCGAGCTATCTCAGCTATCTAAAGGTAGAGGCAATAAAATTATTAATATTGCAACAGCTCAATCAGCTAGTGAAGATGATTTGCTAGTTTGGTTAATATTTTTGCAGCCTCAGTCTTCAATTACGCTCTATTTTAGTAAACGAAAATTAAAATTAAATCCAGAAGATTTACAAAAATATCGTGCTGAACGAGGTCGAAAAGGTTCCTTATTACCTCGTGGATTACAGAGTATTGAGCGTATAGAAATAACTCCTTCTAGCAATGGATAATCTTTAATTTTTTATTAGTGTATGAAGTTGCTTATTATTTGAGATAAATATGTTAGCTATTATTCGTATTATTATTGTAATCGTATTTACCATATTAGTTTGCGTGTTAGGTTGTTTTTATTGCTTATTAAGTCCAAGAAATCCAGACCATGTTATGCGCTTTGGTCGACTATTTGGTAAATTGTCTTATGTTTTTGGTATTACCATTATTCGTCGAGCGCCTTCCGAAGCGAAGGATTATGGTCCAAGAATCTATATCGGTAATCATCAAAATAATTATGATATGGTAACTATATCAAATGCGATCCAACCAAATACCGTTACTGTAGGTAAAAAAAGCTTAGTATTTATTCCTTTTTTTGGCCAACTATATTGGTTGGCCGGTAATATTCTTATTGATAGGACTAATCGGACTAAAGCGCACAATACAATTTTACAGATTGTTAACCAGATTAAAAAAAGAAAAATTTCTGTCTGGATGTTTCCAGAAGGAACCCGTAGTCGTGGTCAAGGTTTACTACCATTTAAAACCGGTGCATTTTATGCGGCAATTACAGCTGGAATTTCGATAGTACCAATCTGTTTATCCAAAACTGAAGGGCGTATTAAACTTAATCGTTGGAATAATGGAATAGTGATTATTGAAATTCTACCGTCTGTTGATACAACAAAGTATAATCGGCAGAGTGTGCATGAATTGGCAGAACATTGCCATGATTTATTTGAAGCTAAAATTGCAGAATTAAATAAAGAAATGATAGAAATAGAAAAAAAATAAATTAAAAATTAAGTTTATTTTCCAAGCAAATTAGTTTTTAATTAATATTTTTTTGATAATAAATTACATTTGATGTTGTATTAATTTAATGTCCTAATTGAATTTAGTTATCATTTCAATTCTAGCAATACCATTATTATTAGTATCTTAAAGTATGACTTTATCTTGTTCATCAAGATAAAGTCTTGACTCTTTTCATAAGATATGAAAAGAGGGTATGCCATTAAGTCAGAATAGATTTCTTAAGATATCAAGAATAGTTATGAGTGTTTCTATGCTTTTCGCTGCGGGTTAGCGCAGAAAAAATGAAGGATACTTATTATTACTAATCCAACCTTTATTGGAATCTGATTTTAATCAACCGCTATTTATTACATTAAAAACTATTATTGATCTTTGATGGTAGATATCGCAGTAATATTATTAGCTGTAATGGTTAATAACTATGCTTAACCATTTAAGTAGAAAATAATAGTGATTTAAATTGGTATATAATAATTACTCTTTTTTAAAAAGGTGTGGCTATGACAGCCAGTAGGGGGGTTCTAAGTTCTTAGAATATAAAATTGATGTGGCGCGAATTAATATCACCTAATATTAATTGATTGCTAATATTGCCAATCTGATAACCGGGTTACGATTGCGAAATATTGGTATTAAGCTAATGCATCAGACATGATGCTAAGACAAATTCATAATGGCTTGGCTGATTGTGTATTCTATCAGATAAAACTAGTAAGAATTTAAATATTCTTAATCATCACGGCGTTAATAATTTCCTACTTATTTTGTAGGATAAGGGCGTAAATAGTTTTAGAATATCTCGCTATAAACCAATAAAAGATTTTAGGTGATATTTATTAGTTAATGGTGTACACAAGAGCTAGTATATTAAATTTGCTTAGGCTGTTTAATGAATTAAATTCAATATCCTATTATATTAAAAATTAATGATAAGCGTCCATTCTATCTGATAGATAGTGATCAAGAGTTGATATCTGCTTTCTGTAAATATTAAAAGATTACCTTATTTCGCCTGCTAATCGTCGAGAAGTGTTAATTTTATGTCTAAAAGAAAGTTATTGATAATAAGGGCTGAAAATAACAGGTGTTATGGATCACTTTAAAAGATTTCTCAAATAATCAGATTTATTAAATTTAACTAAAGTTTTAATCATTTCTTCTTTAGAATTATTATCATTAGTAACAGGTAATTTACCAGATACTCTAGTTAATAATACAGTCTAAATCATATCCAGGATCTATAATTATGAAGTAATTTTTAATAAATCTTTTGGCATTAATAGTATGATACGAGATGTCAATTGTATTACTTAATCACCTAAATAGGGTAGTGGAGCCTGGAAATACTGGACAGTAAAAGTGTATGAGGTTCAATCTTTTTATTTTAAAGTTATTAATCATAATGGTATTGCTAGTGGAGGTTTACCACTACTATGCTGAAAGAATTATGGTTAGGAAATACAGTAGGATAAAAATGAATAGTAAATTATTAATTAATATCTTTAAACCGTCTTATAATGATTTCTATTTATATTTTAATTAAAATTTAAAAAAGGTATAAAGATTTAGTTACGCTGATGGGGTAACAATCCATCAGCTTAATATATTTTCTAATATAGAAAATATTTTTGTCTGATTATATAAAAAGTAATTATATTATTTTATGATTTTGAAGTTATACTCATTTCTGGTATATGAGTTTTAGAAATTCTAGCATATCCTATTGATTGATTTCATAAATGATTTTAACAACAGGAGAGATTATATGGCATGAAAATCTACCCTATAGATATCTGTTAAATCGGATATTACCCCCTGATATACATTGTACTAACTCATCTGTAATTGTGGAGGGGTAGCTGATAGCATTGCTGTTGAGGCTTTTTTATCTGAACTTTTAACCCCATGTCTACAACAACATGCTGAATGCCGCTTATTGACAGGTTAATAACTGATTGACCGTAACAGTTATTTGCTTCAGTAACCTACAAAACGACTATTGTAGATATTGAGATTAAATTGCCTAAAGTTATGGGGGATCACAGAAATAATTGAATATATTTTAATATCTCGTTCCCGTCTTATCTAAATAGCATAAAAGCAGCGAAAAGTTGTTACTACGTTTGTATATATATGAGGTATCTAAACCAGTGATTTTCATGATCCTGAAGACGCTTTTCACTGAAAGCACATGATCTCTCTATCAGTACTATCAGCAAGCTGAAACAACAATAACTTGAAGAGCATTGACAATGATATCAGCATTATTTAAGCGATACGTTACGTTTATTTTTTGTCTAAAGGCATATGTCGTCTGTCATGCAAGCTGATTGCCTTTTTCTGCTTATTTATTATTGAGTCAGTTAGCGTAGATATAAAGAGCTCATTGGGGTCGAAGATGGTTATTGAGAGTTAGAAGTGCAACTGAAACGAACTTATCAATAGCTTCCCGAGCGCGTGATTTAACTATCTCTCCTAGATTTTCTATTCTATAGAGAGACACAGCTCCATTAGTTTTTGGAATCCAATGAGTAAAGATATTCCTGGACACATAGCATTAACATTGTTTGGAGATACAAAATAACTAATGTATTAGCGCCACACTCCTCAAGGCATGTAGCACTGAAAGTTAATGTGATCTGCGGCAGAGATTTAGCTATCAGAAATCCGTGATACCGCTAATAAAACCATTGATATTTTATTAACAACATTTTTAGCACATCTTTAAGCGATCAGCATGTTAGAGAAAGATCGAGAAGAATATCTGCCATTTATAGCTTTCCGTCAGCGCACTTGGGGTCAAGAAAGCAACGTTAAGCATGTTAAGAAGTATAAATGGCTTCAAACTCAATCTTAACAATGATGCTATCAGTGTTCCCTGGCTGGCACTATTACATATAAATTCATACAAGAGATTATAGATAATATCTGGTTTTGTGGATACCAGTAAATTAGACTTTTCATAGCATATCATCTCTCTATGATTAAAATCATTCATAAAATCAATTACCAGGATACAGCATCATCTTCGAAACTTCATACACCAGAAATGAGCATAACTCTAAGATATAAATAATTAGCAAAAATAAAATGGAGGCAATTTAGCATGAGCATTAATAAGTATGCTGTTTTATTAGTTAACTTAGGGACGCCTTCTGCACCAACGCCAGAAGCAGTAAAACGTTTTTTGACATCATTTCTTAATGATGCAAGAGTTATTGATATTTCAAGGATAATTTGGAAACCGCTATTAAATTTGGTTATTTTACCATTACTCTTACCAAGAGTATGTAAAATATATCAATCAATTTGGACTGAAGAGGGTTCGCCATTATTAAATTATAGTTTACAACAGCTGGCTGCACTGGCAAAAAAACTTCCTGCTATTCCTGTCGAATTAGGTATGAGTTATGGTTCACCTTCTATCGCAGAAGCGATAGATAAACTATTAATTAAGCAGGTTAAAAATATAATTGTATTACCACTTTATCCGCAATATTCTGGTTCAACCACAGCGGCAGTTTTTGATGCAATAAGCCGATCATTAAAAAAATATCGAACCATACCTGGTCTTCACTTTATTCGTAGTTATGCCGATCATCCATCTTATATTCATGCATTAAAAAAGTCAGTTGAGTTAAGTTTTGAACGATATGGTGAACCTGATCGATTATTGCTTTCTTATCATGGTATTCCTAAACGTTATGCAAAAACAGGTGATATTTATCCGCAGGAATGTGAATTGACAACTTGTTTACTTAGTGAATTAATTAATTTTCCTGCTAATAAAATTATCATGACTTATCAGTCACGTTTTGGTCATGAGCCCTGGCTTACCCCTTACACTGACGTTACCTTAAAAAGGTTAGCCAAGAACGGCATTAAACATGTTAAGCTATTGTGTCCAGGTTTTTCGGTGGACTGCTTAGAAACGCTAGCAGAAATTGCGGTAAAAAATAAGAAATTATTTTATGCTGCTGGTGGAAAAAAATATCATTATATACCTGCACTTAATGCCTCCGAGAACCATATTATGCTAATGGTTCAATTAGTTAGAGATTTAGTGATTAGTTAAATATAATTTAAATTAAAAGTTATATTAGTAATTATAAAGACTATCATATATTTAAACTTTTCACTATAACTATTTGTTTGTAACAGTTAATATTAACTAATATTTGTTAAATTATTTATTACATTTAATATGTTTTTAACGTTTTTATTATTTACTTTTATGAAAATAAAAGTTAATTTTAAATTAAATGTTATTTAATTATTTTGGTATTTTAGTTATTTAAAATTATTTGATTATTTGATAGAGTTATATTCATCTTTGGTATATGGTGTTTCGGAGATGGTGGTGTATCTCCTTCTGATTAATTTCGTGGAAAATATCAACAGAGAGAGATGATATGCCATGAAAAGTTTACTCTAAAGATATTATCTAAACTAGATAATACCTGCAATCTCTTGCATAAATACATCTGCAATTATGACAGGTAGCTGATAGCACCGTTGTTAAGGCGGAGTTTTAGGCTATATTGTAAGAATAGGCTGAACGCCATCTTTTTCTATAAGTTATATCATTGAATCAAAACGGGTTATTTGTTATAACGAACCATTATAGGCTGGTATAAGCAATGTTGAAACTATAAAGTGCCGAAGATTATGGATTGTAACAGTAACAAATATACTTACAGCTCATTGCTACCGCCTTATCTCAAGCCTGCAAAGCGACGAAGAGGCATAACCATGGTTAGTGTATATGCGAGTTATCATTACAGGAAATTTCATAAAACCCTGTAGAGTTTTTAGATAAAAAATATATGCTTTCCTGCTAAATACCATTAGCAAATTGAAATACCGATGCCTTTAAGACATCGGTAATGGATGCCTGCGTAATTTAAGTGATATACTTACGTTTAGTTCTTAATCGATGTCATATACCCCCGGTCCTGTTATAGCAATCTTATTCTCTTTTTATACAATTATATTGGCTTTATTAACTATAAATATAAGGAGCTACTACTTGTGGTCAAAGATGACTATCAAGAATCAGAACAAATTGAATCTAACTTTCAATGGTCTCCTATAAGCACGGAGTAGTTAATCGCATCTTTTAGGGTTTCCTACGAGAGATACTATCCTTGATTTTTGAAATGCAATGACAAGATATTCTTGGATATACAGTATCAATGTTGTTGGATACATAAAACAACTGATATGCTATATTTTGCCCAAAAGTCATGCAACCGAAAGTTAATGGTGAGAGAGTTGCCAGATCTCTAGATACCAGAGAGCCGCTATTCCGCTAAATAAAGCTCTTCATGTTTGTTGCAAAGGTTTCAACGTATTCTGTAGCGATTAAGAAGGTGAAGAAAAAGCGAAAATAGCTTGCTGGCATTTTACGATTTCTTGTCAGCGCGCTGGGCATCAATAAGAACAACGAATCTAATTGAATCGGGTTTTATGACACTGAGGTTATCGAATCTGATGGATGAAGGGTTGTATTCAAAATAAAACCTTTTAATAGCATTAAAGCTGCTCTCAAATCTCCTAAAAAAACTATAATCGGCTAAATATGGGGTTGATCCTGCTGTAATCCTGATGATAAATATTTAATTTTAAGAATGAAGAACAGATATACAAGGTATCAGATGTAATCTGAGCATTATACACCAGATTTACTAATAACTCAGTAATACTAGGATAAATAGTAATAATAAGGTTATTTAGAAAAGGTTATTAGTACAAACACCCTTATATTCTATTAAGAAGGATTTTTCCTAACAGAGTTAGACATGAAAAGCAAGCAGTTATACAGATCAAAGAAACTTATTCCTCACTCTCTCTCAACATAAAACTGTATCTAATTCATTAGATGACTTGCGGTGAAAAATTATCAGATTATAGTGATTTATGCATTGAGGCAACTGATTCTATTTTATCCTGCTTATATATTATCACACTAATGCGTTTCTGCTGTGGAACCCCCGTTCATTACGGTTACAGCATATTATTGTAAAATTCCCGATTCCAGGAAACCATTTAATAATCTGTTTAGAAGTTCTCTAACGAAACTATATTATAAGGATAAATGGTTTAGTTATCTATGATGTATCTTGAATAACTTAACTTTACGAATAGTCAGTAAAACAAACAGATATTGTTTTAAAAGCAGCTATTTAGATTAGCGTAATTACTTTCTTTCTTCAGCGCAAACAGCCGAGAATATAAATACATTAAATCCTATTATTGACATCAAAAGATATTTTTCTATGAATTCTTTAAAAGAAAACGTTATTTTCTAGATAGAAAAGGTAAAAACGCGAGATAGGAGAAGATAAAATAAAAAATAAATCGCGATCTTAATCACTTCAGATCGATATGGTCATGTGAGCGATCAAATTCCTGAAAAGTTTAATACAGAATATGTTAGCTGTTATTTTTGAAATAATCATCGATAAGAGTTAATTCTCTATTTGTATAGAGTTTAAATGGTATGAAGCCTTTACTAACTAGCATGAAATTAATAAACTATCGCCTAATAAGCGCTAAATAATTAATAGAGTTATTGATAAGGAATTTTATATTCAAAATATAAAGAGTTTTATTAACTGATTAAAAGGATGGCTGAATAAATTTCATAGTGTAAGGTCGTTTATTTAGCGAATTTCTAGCCTGGAGAAGATTGCATAAAACTACAGCAATTGAATATAGATGTGATTATAAATTTCTTTGCGAGCAAGGTAAGAATCTTTATCAACATAGTTTTATTAATACACATCACCACAATTTAAACAAAATGCATAGCGATTTTGTGGATCATTCATATGCTGACAAAATTTTATTTGTTGTTGAAATTCATTAGCTATTTTTTTCGGCATTAACAATTGTAATGTATTGGGTATCATTACTTCAGCGCTTGAAGTTAATTCAAGTATTAATTGATCAATAAAAGAACGTTCAGGCTTCACCCAGTTAAGGGAAGGTATAGTAATTTTAGCTAATTCAGCAGCTTTGTTTACTGCGTCATCAAAATCACCTAGTTTATCAACCAGGCCATTTTGTAGCGCGTCTAAACCTACCCATACTCGACCTTGAGCAATTTTATCTATCTCTTCTGGTGTTTTATGGCGCGCCTGAGCCACATATTTTAGGAAAGTATGATAGCCATTTTCAACAGTGATTTGCATCAAGTCAGAAAATTGTTTATTAATTCCTTTTGTCTCTGAGATATCCGCTAATGGAGTAGTAGATACGCCATCAGTATGAACGCCAATTGTACCTAAGCTTTTTTCGAAGGTATTTATTACACCAAAGATACCAATTGAACCAGTCAGAGTTGTTGGACTGGCAAAAATATAATTGGCCGGTGTTGAAATCCAATAACCACCTGATGCTGCTATTGCTCCCATCGAGACTACAATGGGTTTATTAGCGTCACGGGCAGCAATCAATTCATTACGTATTGCTTCTGAGGCGGTAACGCTGCCACCAGGACTATTAACACGTAAAATAATAGCTTTGATATCAGGGTTAAGTCGTACTTTACGTATTTGCGCCACAATTGTTTCGCTGCCTATCATGCCAGGCTTTTGTAATCCATCAATAATAGCACCTTGGGCAATTATCACAGCAATATTGTCAGGTTGATCATCAGATTGCTTTTTTTGGATCAGTTGACTTTTCTGTAGCTGTTCGCTTGGATAATCATAAATACTTATGTAATTAAAATGCTGATCTTTATCATTCCAACCAAATTTTTTGCTTAATTCTTTCTCTATAACTGCATCAGTAAAAATATGATCAATAAGTTTTTGTTTAATCGCATATTGCGCACTATCACCATTAACGCTTTTCATTTCTTCAATTAATTTATCAGCTCCTGGAAAAATATTTTCTGGCGTCGTTTGGCGGTTTTTTGCAACAGTTGATAAGTAATGTTGCCATAGTGAATTAATCCAGACTTTATCAGCTTCACGCGCTTCAGGTGACATATCATCACTAATAAAGGGCTCTACCGCTGATTTATAGCTGCCGATACGGAAGATATGGCTATTAACTTTTAAATTATTTAATAGCGTCTTATAATAGAGTTTATTGGTTGAAAACCCATAAATTCCGATATTACCTTCTTGTGACATATAGATATAATTAGCAAAACTCGCTAAATAATATTGTGATTGATTATAGCTATTACCTATTGCGTAAATAGGTTTTCCAGCCTGATTAAATTCTGTTAATGCCTTACCAATATATTGTAAGGATGGTTGATCGGAACTAATCAGATTATCTAATTGTAAAACAATACCAGTGATTTTGTCGTCATAAGTTGCCAGGCGAATAATATTTACAATTTCAAATAAAGAATTTTCTTTTATAAGATTGCTTGATGAGCCTAATAGTTCACGGTTCATTTTAATTTTACCAAAAGGATTAGGAATAGAAACTTGATCAACAATAACACCTTGTAAATCAATAAGTAGTGCACCATGATATTGGCTAGTTATTTTTTTTTCATTTTTATAGGCAAAATAACTACTTGCTGCGATAAAGATCAAAAAAAGACAGATAAAACTACTGAGAAATCGTCTAATAAAATTAAGCAATCGCCAAATAAATTTAAAAAAATTTGCAATTAAGTTCCATGAGTTTTTCATCTGATCTCCAATAATATGATTAACATTTTTACGTTAAAAGGACATAAGATAATTATCAGCCCCATAACTTCATAGAATAATTAAAAATATTATTTTATTGCTATTAAAGCTGATTAAAATGTTACTTTACTATACTTATACTGATGAAAAAATTCTATTTTTGAGAAAAAACTTATAAAATGCGAATTTTTTGCAATTTATATCTATTAAATTAATTGCAATAAAAATTAATTTTAATAAAGATAAATCTATTAATTCTGAGTTATCCTTATTTTAGTATGAAATTTTATAGGTGCTAGCATATCTCCTGTCTGATTAATTTCGTGGATGATCTTCAACAATAGAGAGATAATTTATTTTAAAAAACTACTACAGGTATTCAAAAATTAGATATTATCTCTGATCTTTTGCATAAACGTATCCTAATGGAGGTGATAGGAAGAGATAGCACTGCTTGAGACTGAGATTGAATCCATATGCTGCAAGAGCATGATGAACAACCACCTTTGACGGCAAAGCTGGGGAATATTCCAGTCATCCGTAACGGTTATGTACCGCAGTGAATCATATAGATTTCTATTGGCGATGCTGAGACTAAAGTACTTAATGTTAAAAGAGATCGCAGCGGCAACAGAATATGTTTCAACAGCTAGTCAGTGCCTTATCTGAAACGTACAAAAAGTGACAAAGAATTGCTACCATTCTTGTATTTGCAAGGCATAAAGAATATCTACAGGTGACTTTCATAAAATAGCTATTGGTTTTTTTCTTGATGAAAAAACACATACTCTCTCTAGAATATCATCAGTAAACTAAAAGAGAAATCTCTTGAAAGAGCACTGGCAATGGCTGCACTGTATGGATGGTAAGAAGTTTACTACGCTCGAAGAAGGTTATTGATAGTTAGAAGCGAATTGGGCTGAACTTCTGAATCGCTGTGAGCGTGAAGTTTAACTGTATCTCCAAGATTCCTTATGGAAGGAGATGATAACCTTGTGGTTTTTAGAATGTAATGGCAAAAATATTCTCTTTGGGCACACAGCATTAATGCTCTTGGGTATATAAAACAACTAATATGCTGCCTTAACTCCCAAAAAGCATACAAGTAAAATTAAAACTGAACTGTAGGATATCTGGCTAGCAGAAAATCGCGATGCCGCTAATAAATTCCTTGATATTTTATTAGCAAGATTTTTTAGCGTATTCTGCCAACGATGAAGAAGCAGAAGAAAGATTAAGAAAATTGCTGCATCCTATGATTCCCCATTAGCGCAGTGTATATAGACCCGTTAAATAAAAATAAGTCCCATTAATCAGCTTTGTGATAGTGTAAGGCTATGAAGCTGATGCGCGAAGAGCTGTAGTTCAAGAAAATAATCCTTTCAATGGTATTTAAATTGCTACAGTCTGATCAAAAAAAGCTAGAATCATCTAGAGAAACCTAACCTACTGACTTTAGTACTAAACAATATCTAATTTAAGAATGGAGAAGAGATTTATAAAATATTAGCGTGGAACGTTAGCCTTTGTGGCCTCCGTCTTGTACACTAAATTTATTAAAAACTTAAGTAATAACCATCAGTAATAATTTATTTTCAGATAAGAATTTTTGTATTGATAATAATTTTATCAAAAAAAGCAGTAATAAAATTTATAAATATGCTTTTTATTTTTTCTTCAATAAAATATCTAATTTTAGCGTTAATTGCAGTTTTTTCAATAACTGCCTAAATTTATAGAGCTCTTAATTTTTAATCACAAAAAATGGAATGGCCTTAATATACTATGATCAGATGCTCACATTCTGGCTGATAATATTATCTAGTGATTGGGTTAGGTGACGATTATCAAATAACTTATGGAACAGCGAGCTAATAATAAAGTTAAAGAATATAAGTTATTAATAAATCTGCTTTTATAAGACAAAATCAGGTTTGTGTCTTCGCGTACTCATGCTTCAAGAATCTCTTCTTGATTCTTAAATTAGATATTGTTTAGTACTAAAATCAGTAGGTTAGGTTCCCATAGATGATTCCAGCTTTTTTTTATCAAACTGTAGCAACTTTAATACCATTGAAGGGTTACTTTAAGACACAGTGCTTTCTTCATCACATTATTAGTCTCACAGTGTCATAAAAGTTGATTTAATTCAAATTTGTCGTTTTTATTTATGCCCAGTGTTCTGACAAGAAACTATAGAATGTCAGCAGCTTTTCTCAATCTTTCTCCAGTTTCTTTATCTCTGCAGGACACATTGAAAACTTACCAACAAACATTAAAGATTTTATTATCGGAATTACGATTCTCTAGTAGGCAAACTTTTCGCAGCTCACCTATAACTTTCAGTTATTTCCTTTTGAGAAGGAAAACCAGTACATTAGCTACTTTATGTAGCTAATGGCCTTAGTGTTACATGTCTGAAAAGATTTTACATTGCATTTAAAAACTAAGAGCACCCTCCGTCTTCGATGGCAAGCTTAGGGATGCGATTAAGTCACGCGATTGAAGTGAATTGGAAGTTAAGTTCAGTCACTTTTGACTATTGATAATTATTTTCGAACATAACAACCTCCTTAGGTTCATGCGCAGTGCTACAAAATAATGAGCAGTAAGTAAAATGTTCAGCTTGTCTAACAGAACGGCATTTTATACCATCGGAAAAGAAATAAATCTAGCGCAGATCATCGCTTAAATCACGCAGGCATCCCCCATTACCTATGCTCTTCAAAGTATTTCCCTGTTTTATTCTACTGATGATCTTCACGCTGTAGAAGAGCATGTGCTTTTTTATCTAGAACCGATTTTCCTAAAAGACTTTCCTCAAAATCACCGGTAGATATGCTTTTGCCAATAAACAGGTATGGTAACAACTCTTCACCGTTTTTGCACGCTTTAGATAAGACGGGTAGTACGAGATCTTGAAGGATATTCTGTTAATTCTACGATTTTTGATCTTATATAGGCATTTTAATCTCAATATCAGCAATAGCAGTTGTAGGGCTTACTATGACATATAACCGTACGGATAATAAAATGTGAAGTTCATTAAAAAGGCGCCTTGAGCATCTTGTTACAGCATGGCTTCGAGTTTCGTTTTAACGACAAAGTTATCAACTACCAGATAGAATTACGAATAAGTTCATACAAGAGGCACAGGTAATACCTAATTTTAGGATACCTGTAAGGGTAAGATTTTTTCATGGTATATCATCTCTCTGTTGTTGACATTATTCATGAAATGAATCAGGAAGATACGTCAGAATCTCAGAAATCACATACACTAGAAATGAACATAACTCAAACTCATTACCAATATATCTTTATAGTAATTTCTTTTTCTAAAAAAGAATTTTTTAAATCATTAAAAGGTATTACCCTTTCCTTTTTAATATAATGTCAGGCTGAATTTTTCCTTTTAAATATCACTATATTTAATATAGACTAAAAATCTTTGATTAATTTTACTAAGGTAATGGGGAGATTCGGCGCTCCCTCTCGTGTAATGCAGCGTTCTTATTAATTTACACAATGAACTTTATTCGATAACCATTATAAAACTTTTATCTTTTTAGAAAAAAATTATTATATTTCAATCTTAAATATCAAATAGATATAATTTAAATATCTTTTTAATAAAAAATAGTTGACAAATAAATCTAAAAGATATTCTTTTACAGCCTTTTAAGCTAAAGGTACTTAGATTAATAATCTAAAGAAAAATAATTATAACTCCCTAATTAATTTCATTAATTAATTTTTAGAAATGATATTCTCACATATAATTTATTGTTTTTACAAAAATTTTCATATAGTGCATTTTTAATCATAGTTTATTAACTTGAATTAAATTAATTTTTAAAGTTATATCCTTTTTTTTAAAATCTTGTGATTGCTAATCAAGATAAACAATTTAAATATAAAATATCTAATTAATAGATAAAAGAAAATATTTTATGTAATGGGTTACATTTATATGTAATATCTGATAAATGATTTAATCAAATTATTTTAATTAGGTAATAGATTATAATGAAATTTGTTTCATTTAATATTAATAGCCTAAGGGCACGCTTCCATCAGCTTGAAGCTATCATTAAAAAACATCAACCTGATGTCATTGGCTTACAAGAGACCAAAGTTGATGATTGTAAATTTCCTTTAGAGCAGGTTAATCAGCTAGGCTATCATATTTATCACCATGGACAAAAAGCGCATTATGGTGTCGCACTACTTTGCAAACAAAAACCAATCACTATCCAGAAAGGATTCCCTTTCGACGATATTGATGCCCAGTGCCGTATTATTACAGCAAATATTAAAACAAAAAAAAGAATTATTACCGTAATAAACGGTTATTTTCCACAAGGTGAGTGCCGTAATCATCCAACAAAATTTGCAGCAAAAGAAAAATTTTATCAAGACTTACAACTTTATTTGCAAAATAATTTTTTACCTCAATCTCATATTATTCTTATGGGAGATATGAATATTAGTCCAACAGATCATGATATTGGAATTGGTGAAATAAATAGAAAGCGTTGGCTAAGCAGGGGAAAATGCTCGTTCTTACCTGAAGAACGCGAATGGATGGATAAATTAAAATCCTGGGGATTAATAGATACTTATCGTCAACAAAATCCAGAAATTACTGATCAATTTTCGTGGTTTGATTATCGATCCAAGGGGTTTCTAGATAACCGAGGTTTGCGAATTGACTTGATCTTAGCATCAAGTTCGTTGTTTGAATGCTCTTATGAAACAGGTATTGATTATTCCATTAGAGGTATGGAAAAATCTTCAGATCATGCCCCTATTTGGGCAAAATTTAAATTAAGTTAAAATAAAATCAAATGATAGCACTACTTTTTATTATTTGATTTTATTTTTTCGGTTAATTTTTCTCTATTTATCTTTAATGACCTAATGTTATGGGGTATAAAATATGATTAAAGCAATTTGTTGTCTGGTTTGTTAAATTAATATTTCACTGTCATCAGTCAGTGACGATATAAGTTTTATAAAAAACTGTTTTAACTGATTTATATTAATTTAGACTCGCAGTGAGCGGTCATGTTAGACAACGTTCCCTTCAGTGATAAAACTTTTAAAAACAATTTCTGTTGGAGCAACAGGGTTATAATATAACGGCTTTTTAACTAAAAACTTTTGGTTAATTAACAATTTAATAATACCTTTTCACATCGGTTTTGCTACTAAATTATCCGTTTCTATCAATACTTTTTATCGCCTTATCTTGTACAAAACGGGCAATTCTGGTAATAAGAAGAAATTGTATTAGTAAATGTTTTTGTAGCTGGGTCTAATTTTTTATTACTTCACTGTTCTCGCAACATAGTTCATTTTTTACTTTTTTTCTCTGGTAGAGAAAACTATTATTACATCTATATTGTTCCTTAGTACTCAAAATCACTCGCCAACTAAATTGGACCCAAAAAGGTTAGCAGCTTTGTAATAATTTTTTTTCCTGTGATCTCCAGTTCAATAATTTTTTATAAAATTTCATATTTGCGATAAACTAGATAAAATTATTGATAAGCAATTAATGGATAAAAATTGCTTTCATTTTTGTTAATCTGCATCAGAGTTCCTCTAGCTGTAGGAATAATTAGATAATTGTACATTAATATTTTTATCATCCAAACAGAGATTTTTCTTATCTGATAACTTAGTTGGCAGAAATTTTGTGAAGCCAAGCTGATAAACAGAAATAGCTTTTAATACCTCATAATAAATAGCAAAATGTTCTTTTGTGATAAGTAGCGATAATCTAAACAAGGATAAATAATGACTTTATATTTTTATATAATGATTAACATATAGCAAAAACTTCTTTAGATACTCAAGGAATGTTTTGGTTACTTCAATTTATAAAGCTGATAATGAATAAAGTAAGGATGCAATTTCTAATTCTTGTTTATTAATTATATACAATAGCTAAAGCTGATTGATGAGTAATTCGTACAGGGACATGCTCAGCTAAAAGACTATAAATCAAATACCTACTTCATTCTGATAATCAATACAAGTTTTACTTGACTACTAGATAGTAGTGAAATATTATTCATGGACGTGAATATATGAGATTTTAATTTAAAAAATCTTTAGCAACAAAATGTTTGATCTTTTTATCTCTTCTAACCATCAATCCTAATATACTAACGTTTAAATTCGTCAACAGAAATACCATTGATAAAAACTGATCGCTGGATAAGCAAAGTATATGCTCGCATCATATTTATACCATACAATCAATATCTATCATGAAATTAATCAGCAGGATAACGCAGCATCGTTTCCGAAACTTTATATACCATAAATTAACATAACTATCTTAGCAGGACATGCTTTCTAACTACAGAAATTAGTTTTAAACTAAATTGATAATTCATTAAACTTACAATTTTTAAGATAAATAAAATTATTTATATAGATTTTAATGTCAATTTAAATATTAAAAATTTTATGAATAAATTATAAATATTAATGATTTATTAGTTTTTAACTTAAAGTAATCCGGGAAAAATAGATTTAGTTCCTGTAATAATAAACTCAATGCCAATTGACATTAACAATAATCCCATAATACGAGTAATAACATTAATACCCGTATGGCCTAAATATTTAATTAGAATTGTTGCTGATCGAAAAAGTAACCAACAAGATAAAGTAAAAAAGATACAAGTTAATGATAGACCAACTAAATTTTGCCATCCCAACCAACGAGAAGACCAGACAATACATGAACTGATTGCGCCAGGCCCAGCCATTAATGGTAGCGCTAAAGGAACAACTCCAATACTATCACAAATAGCAGTTTCTATTTTTTTTTGTTTATTTTGTTTATCTTCACCTATTTGACCAGTAATCATAGACATAGCAATAGCCGCAATAACTATTCCGCCGGCAATACGAAAAGAATCAATAGAAATACCAAATAATTTTAAAAAAACTTCACCTACTAATAATGAAATACATAAAATAATTGCTACAGAAAAATTAGCTACTAAATTAGTACGATTTCTTTCTGCTACAGATTGATAATTAGTCATACTAATAAATACAGGCAAAATTCCTATTGGATTTACTAATGCAAAAAGACCTAAAAAAAACTTAATATAATTAGGAAGATCCAGTAAAATACCAACCACAATTGAGTCCCTCAATCAAATATTAACCTTAGCTAAAAATTAATTATTAATATTAAATAATGTTTAACTTTATTCAGTAAAAATACTTTATCTTAGCATAGTATACTTATCTAGCTAAAAGTTAAAAACTAATTCCAATAACAAAATAAGTTTTTAACTTAGATACCATACTAAATTTTGTTAACTAATTATGAATTACGCTAACTTTTTTGGTATATAGAGTTTCTGAGATGGGTGCGTATCTTACTGATTGATTTCGTGAATGATCTTAATAACAGAGAATGATATGCAATTAAAATTTCACTCTACAGGTATCTGTAAAATTAGATATTACATGTAATTCCTTACATGAACTCATCTGTAATGGTAGTAAGTAGCTTATAGCTCCGCTGTCAAGAGAGAGCCTCAAAGCTATGCTGTTCAATATGCTTACGCCGCATTATTAACTGGCATCACCATATCATTTTGTGCATAATAGTTATTTACTCAGCAACCCAAATAAGATGACGGGTATTAGCGATGTTGAGATTTAAAGTCCCTGAGATCAGGAATCGGAGCGGAAACAGGGGTATGCTTCAATAGCTTCGTTGCTGCCTTATCTGAAGCGTATAAAATAGCGAAGAGTTCCTATTATAGTTTATGCCTGCTAGAGCATCTCCTCTTATGATTTTTACAAGAGTTATTAGTAAATCTGGTGTGTAGCAATCTCAGGATCTCCGCTTCGTTCTCATACTTCATAAATCTCTTCTCTATCCTTAAATTAGACACTGTTTATTAAACAACGATAAGTAGATCAAAATCCTCCTTAGTCAGTTTTATTTTTCATTGCTGCAATATACCTTTTAAAAACTTTGCTAATAAAATATCAAGAGCTTTATTAGCAACAGAGCGACTCTTTGGTAGCAAAATCTCCCGTCTCTCTCTTAACTTTTAGTTCCATACCTTTAGAGAGTGAAGCTAATGAATTAGCTATTTTTTAAATGTGATACAGCATAGTGTAAGCGATACAGCTACGCTGTATCATGGATATTATGAATAAATATTGTTTTATTTTATATTCTGCAATATGTTAATTTTTAGAAATTTATCTAGATAGATCGAAATAAATCTTCTAGATAACGGAAATTGGATAAATTATCAGGAAGAGAAAACATACGACTTCACCTATCACACTTCTTGATTATCCGAAGTATTTTATGATCTCTATACTAAAATTGATGATAACAGACTAACTAAATTTTTTATCACAATACCACAAAAGGCTATACAACGCAATGCCTCCGATTCAGTACATAATTTTAGACATGTACAGAGTATTCCTTGATTTAGTCACTAATTATCTAGGATTTTTAAGAAAACATCTTAGAAATAACGCTGAATATAATTGCATTGATGGAAAGGATAACTGAAAGCATCCTTGCTGATGAATTTATTACTTTTATAGAGAAGTGGGGATAATCCCGTCTCCTTCATCTCCTGGGACAAACGCAAAGATAGGTCGGCTGATAAATTTGACGAATACGGGACAAAATGATAATTTCTATTTCTCTGGCAAGATACTTAGAGATAATTTACTAAGATGTATATCCCCCCTAATTAAACAACTTTTTACTATTGATAACGACTGGAATAACTTTTCTGAAACACAGTGAAAATATTAACTTATGGATCAGTCTATGCTGTCGAGCAAATGCTTACCTGTAGAGCATTTGTGCCAATGTGGGTGTTATCCCGGCACTACTGCTGTGCCTCTCCTAAATGGTTATTACTGCTATTTTTCCGCAAAAGCTGTGAAGTTTTATAAAAACCTGCAGTTTATTGTTGCCTCAAAGCTATTGATGGCTGCTTAATACAGCAGGTTCATATTTTATCAACTACAACTATTAACACATTACTTTTATTATGCCTCATTTTATTTTGTCTGTTTTAACAATAACTAAACGCTATTCAATACTCTGTTTCGCGCCACCACTCACACTATCCTGAAGTGATGGGCTCTCCTCACCGAAAAAAAGGGTATTAAAATGCCATCTCTTCCTACACATTTATAGTTGACAACTCAATAAACATCTGCATGTTTATATCTCCGTCACTCCTTGCATTCTATAGATTAAATTTCTGTATGATTAATGAGGTATTCTTAAAAAAACGGTGAAAGGGGAAAACCTCTGTCGAGATGCTATCATCCGACTGCTGTGTTATAACTATAACCTGATAAATCTAAATATCTTTCTTTGTCTTGGCATATATCTGCTCAAGGAATCAAGTTATAGCGTCATCTGAAGCTCCAGTACGGGGACATTACTGGAAAATATGCTTTCCTTAAAAAGGCAAAAAAGTGGTATAATAATTTGGAATAGCTTGGTGCCACTATTTTAAATGACCACTAGTATTCCATGCAAAAACTGAGGCATTACTCTGAATGAGAGTAAGAGTTATATACTATTACTATGACTACTTATGACTACTAGACTTTAAAGCGATATCGGAATCAGATCTTAAGTCAGGAAGATATAATTAGACGCTATATATTAGCTATATTTTAGCAAGTCATCTTTAAGATAGTCAATTGTTATGGTTTCTTGTTGAAATGTTAATGAGAGGCACATTATTATTGAAGATATATAAGACGCTGAAGAAGAGATAGATCGAAAACAACAGGAAAGGAGAGATTTACTTTTTTGATAAATATGAGATTCCTGTATACAGATTTGTATAGAATGAGGTACCCTGTCTGACGACAGGGTACTTTTTATTAATGCTCAGATTAACAAACTGAGGTAACATAACTATGGTTAGAAAGAATACATAAAATAAAAAGAGGTTATTAAGCCAAACCTAGAGTTAATATCTCTAAAGTTAATGTATTAGATTAAAGAATACATACTCCGATAAAATTTTAACTTACAATAAACCCATTAAACCAATTTAATTTTCTTTATAGTAAGAAAAAAAGAGCTTTTTATCCTGCTATTAAAAAGCAATTTAGTTTTCTAACAATTCAACAAGAATGATTGGCATTCTATGCCTTTCCGTCAACACACCACTATCAATAATAGTGACGAAGTTAATTGAATCGCCTTTTGTGATAATGAACATTCTAAGCTGATGCCTGAAGGCACTGTAGTTCAAGAAAAAAGAAGGATTTCAATTGTATTTAAGCTGTTCCAGCTTGTTCAGAAAAGTAAAAGCAGTTAACTGGAGATTCACCTTGCTTACTATGAGGTAAGTAACGTCTAATTTAAAGATGCAGAACAGATTTATAAAGTATCAAAGTAGAATATAGCTAACAAAAATATACCAGATTTACTAATAACTCTTTTATATAGTTTTTAACTATAGTGGTTTATAAAAATAAAAAATTATATAACAATTGTTTTTTAAAATAAAAATACTAGTTTTTGTATAAATGTAAAGTTGAGTGTTTTTTTTATATCTGCACAACAAAGGGCTTGAAAAATAATTAAAAAACATTATTTATATATTACTAATTTAATGTTAGTCGTTGTTAATTAATAAAGGAAAGCAATTTTTATGATGCGAATAGCCTTGTTTTTACTTACAAACTTGGCAGTAATGTTTGTATTTGGAATTATTTTGAGCTTGACTGGTATCCAAGAACAAAGCGTTTCGGGGTTAATGATTATGGCTGGTCTTTTTGGTTTTGGTGGCTCATTTATCTCATTACTAATATCAAAATGGATGGCATTGCGTTCTGTTGGTGGAAAGGTAATTGAAAACCCGACAACAGAAACGGAACATTGGTTATTAAATACTGTTAAGCGTCAGTCTGATCAAGCTGGCATTAAAATACCGGAAGTTGCTATTTATCATGCACTCGATATTAACGCTTTTGCTACCGGAGCTCGTCGTGATGCGTCACTGGTTGCTGTTAGTACAGGTTTATTAGAAAACATGGATCGTGATGAAGCTGAAGCAGTTATTGCTCATGAGATTAGTCATATTACTAATGGTGACATGGTAACAATGACCTTATTGCAAGGAGTAGTAAATACTTTTGTTATTTTTATTTCACGTACTCTTGCTCAGTTAGCGTCTGGATTTTTATCAAATAGCAATAATGATAATGAAAATAGCCAGGGTAATCCAATGATTTACTTTGCAGTATCAATGGTATTAGAAATCGTATTTGCTATTTTGGCGAGTATTATTACTATGTGGTTTTCACGTTATCGTGAATTCCGCGCAGATGCAGGTTCGGCTGGTTTAGTGGGTAGAGAGAAAATGATTGCTGCCCTACAGCGTCTGAAAACAAGTTATGAACCACAGGAAGTTGGCAGTATGATGGCTTTTTGCATTAATGGTCGTTCTAAATCTTTTAGTGAGTTGTTTTTATCTCATCCCCCTCTTGATAAACGTATTGATGCCTTACGTAGAGGTACTTATCTTAATCGATAAAATAATAACAAATAATCCCACCAATAAGATAGTGGTGGGATTATTATTTAATTTCAATAAGAAATTTTAATTTATTCGATAATTAGTTAATAACTTCTATTTATTTAGGATTTTGTATAGTAAAAATTTATTTTTATATTAAGTAAAACTTTTTCTGCATCAGCTTGATTTAGTGCCTTTAATCTAAAGGTTATAAAAATTATTTAAGCAATTAATTTCAGTAGCGTAATGGTTTCCGTATCAACTGTATCTAAACAATTACTTATTTTTTTAATTTAAATAATGTATTTAATATAAAATTAACTATTTGATTTTAGTATTTATAATATCTCTTTATCACTATTGTAGCGGCTATTTAAATGCTGAAAATAGCAATAGAGACAGGATTGCTGATCAGCGCAACGATTATTTCTATTTAGGTAAAATTATTTAATTTTTCATGTAAAGATATTGATAATTATTTTATTATTTTTATCTTTTATTTTAAAAATTAGAATAAAAACTTTTAAGGGAGGAGATGGATGTGTAATAATACAGTTATTTTTGTAGCTGTTTGTTGTAGCTGCTTGTTGTAGCTGCTTGATAGATATGGCTCAATAAAAATTGACTCTTATTTCCACAGAAGGTAGTATCTTCTTTAAAGAATTCAGGTTTAACTTTGAGGTAATCTTTCATAGACTGCAATAGGATTTTTCTACTACTAAATACTGATTTATGGTAATTCTGATTCTACAGCTAAACATACAGATGTTAAGTAATCTAAAGTTTTTAACCAGAATTAAAAATAGCTACACCAATCTAAAGGCTATTTAAATTAATGTTTATTTATTTTTCTAACTTCCGTAAATTTAAGCAATTTAATATATATAACAAATAATTAAACTAATTATCCTTACTCTCTAGTTTCATCAGAGGGACTTCTAGTAAGATTGTTAAATTTTTTTCTGTAATCGCAAATTTTCGAATGATCTTACTGTAATCCTAATACAACCCCCTCAGCGGTTACATGCTTACTGTGATAATATGAGTAGAATAAAGTGGAATGAATTACTTCAATATATAAATAATATCATCCGATAGATTATCGACAAACTAATCTAATAATATCAGATTTATGTTGGCAAGGAGTGAAAGAAAGAATCTTTTTTAAGATATATGTCTGTTATCTTTTCATGATAACAACATTCATTATAGCAAAATTTTTTATACTGCATAAAGGATTTCTACCAACTACCTTTATCAAGCAAAGTAGCCAAATTTCTTATTGTATATTTCTAATAATATCAACAAGTAAAACGATTAATTATTTTTACATAAAAATAATTTAATTACTTTTAAAGTTTTATAATAAAAGAGAAAAATATTATCTGATCTTATTTTAATTATTTTAGCAATTAAACTTTTAATTCAAATTACCATGACAATGCTTATATTTTTTATGTGAACCACATGGACAAAGTTCATTGCGACCTATTTTATAGGCTTGGCCTGATATTTGAGGTTCTGTTTTTGAGATCAATGCTTCATTTTTAATTTCATGGCTAAGGTGCTGTTTCTTTATAAGAAACCCTGCTTCTTCTTGTTTTTGCTGATCAAGCAAAGCTACTTTTTCTGGTAATCTAACTTCTAGTTTGCTTAATGTACTAATTACTTCATATTTTAGAGTTTCTAGCATATTCGCAAACATACTAAAAGATTCACGCTTATATTCCTGTTTTGGATCTATTTGTGCATAGCCTCGTAAATGAATTCCCTGTCGCAAATAATCCATTGCAGCCAAATGCTCTTTCCATAAAGTATCAAGAGTTTGTAGCATGATGCCCTTCTCAAAATTACGCATCATCTTATCACTACCTACAATTCTTTCTTTTTCCTTATAAGCTGCAATTATTTTTTCTAGGATACGTTCACGCAAGGTTTCTTCATGTAATTCTGGTTCTTTATCCAACCACTTTTGAATAGGTAACTTTAAATTAAAATCCTTACTTAACCGATTTTCTAAAGCATTAATATTCCACATTTCTTCCAAAGACTGGGGAGGAATATAAGTATCAATAGTTACAGTTATTACATCTTCACGAATACTGTTAATTGTTTCACTAATATTATCACCATCTAATAAATCATTGCGTTGCAAATAGATGGCTCGGCGCTGATCATTAGCAACATCATCATATTCTAAAAGTTGTTTTCGAATATCAAAGTTACGGCTTTCAATCTTACGTTGTGCATTAACGATTGCTTTCGTTATCCAAGGATGCTCAATCGCTTCACCAGGTTTCATGCCCAATTTACGCATCATTCCAGTCATTCGATCGGAAGCAAAAATACGCATCAAAGAATCTTCCATTGAAAGATAAAAACGGGATGAACCTGGATCTCCTTGGCGTCCAGAACGCCCACGTAATTGGTTATCAATACGACGAGATTCATGGCGTTCTGTACCAATGATATGCAAACCAGCAGCAGCAATTACTGCCTCATGACGATCTTGCCAAGCTCTCTTAATTTGATCAATTTGTTCCTGACTAGCGTTATTTAGTTTATTGATTTCTGCTTGCCAGCTGCCTCCTAATACAATATCTGTACCTCGCCCGGCCATATTAGTTGCAATAGTTACCGAACCTGCCTGCCCGGCTTCAGCAATGATATCTGCTTCCATCGCATGAAACTTAGCATTTAAAACATTATGCGGAATTTTAGCTTTAGTTAGCTCTTGAGAAATTAGCTCTGATTTTTCAATTGAAATAGTACCTACTAATACAGGTTGACCTCTGCTAGTACATTTACGAATATCATCGATAATAGCAGCAAATTTGTCTGCTTCAGTCATATAAACTAAATCAGGTAAATCATTACGGATCATCGGACGATTAGTTGGAATAGAAATTGTATTCAATTTATAAATAGATCTAAATTCAAAAGCTTCTGTATCAGCAGTACCAGTCATACCCGCGAGTTTTTCGTATAGCCGAAAATAATTTTGGAATGTAATCGATGCTAATGTTTGATTCTCATTTTGAATTTTAACACCTTCTTTTGCCTCAACAGCTTGATGCAATCCATCTGACCAACGACGTCCTTTCATTGTACGTCCTGTATGTTCATCAACAATAATAATCTGACCATCTTTGATAAGATAATCTACATCACGACTAAAAAGTGCATGAGCACGTAGGGCAGCCATAACATGATGCATAAGCATAATATTAGCTGGAGAATATAGAGATTCACCATCTTTCATTAAATTCGCTTTTGCTAATAATTGCTCAATTAATTCTAATCCACGTTCTGTCAACGTAACTTGACGTGATTTTTCATCAACAGAAAAATGACCTTCACCTTGAAAAATATCTGAATCTTCTTTTTCTTGTTGCCTAAGATTAGGGATTAGTTTATCTATTTTTTTATATATATCTGAACTATCTTCTGCCGGTCCTGAAATAATCAATGGAGTACGAGCTTCATCAATTAAAATAGAATCAACCTCATCGATTAATGCATAATGAAGTTTACGTTGCACACGCTCTTCTGGACTAAAAGCCATATTATCACGCAGATAATCAAAACCATATTCATTGTTAGTTGCATAAGTAATATCTGCGGCATAAGCTGCGCGTTTTAATGTCACTGGCATACCTGATAAATTAATACCTACTGTCATGCCAAGAAATTCAAACAGTACTCGATTATTTTCTGCATCACGTTTGGCTAAATAATCGTTTACGGTAACAATATGGACACCCTTACCAGTTAAAGCATTTAAATATGCAGGTAATGTAGATGTTAATGTCTTTCCTTCACCAGTACGCATCTCTGCTATACAGCGTTCATTAAGTACTATTCCACCTATCAACTGAACATTAAAATGCCGCATATTAAAAACTCGTTTACTAGCTTCACGAACAGTTGCGAACGCCTCAATGATTAAATCATCTAATGTTGCACCGGATTTAAGACGTTGCCGAAATTCATCAGTTTTGGCTTTAAGTTCTCGGTCAGAAAATTTTTCAAATTTAGGCTCTAATTGATTAATAATATCAACAACTTTGCTTAAACGATGTAAAGTATGATCATTACTAGTACCAAAAATTTTTTTTAGTAACTTAGTTAACATAAATATTTTTTCTCAATTAAGGCAGTATTTTTATTTAGAACCGCCTATATTATCTGCTTTCAACTAATATAGTTAATATATTCAGTTGAATAATGGTTGCTATAAGAATTAATAAAAAATCTATAAAATTTCTATTATGGCCCAACTCAAATACCTTGAACACAAGCAACCTATAGTGCAGTTTGGTGGGTAATATAGTAAGAAGATTCTGTTAATAAACAGATGAAATTATCCTTGATTAGAATAAAAACACTTAAATTAATCATATAGTAAAAAGTATTAAAAATATTATAAAGCAAAATTGATTTGTTGTTTCTACTTAAATTAGTATGCAACTTTTTTATCTCTCTCTTGGTTTAAAAAACAAAAATCAGCGGACAGGGAATTTTTTATATTACGTAAATCATGCTTATTCCAATCATTTGAGCCATCAATTATAAAATACGAGATTTATTGATATCTATCAGATAATCTAACGTTAAATTTTACTGGTAATGTGGTATTAATTACTAATATGTGACATATTCAGTCATTTTTGACAAAATTCTAGGTATACTATCTTAATCATTACAATAACTAACAAATAGGTCGATGCGGTAAAAATATTGTTTATCAAAACATCCCAAAAAACCAATACATTTATTGAATATCATATATTATATGACTTGGAGTAAAAATGCGCGATAGTTATCCCCAATCTTTAAATTTCTTATTAAAAAAAAATAATTTTAATTCAAATATCTTACAAGCTATTCAACAGCGCACGCAGGCATTAATTAAACTTAATAATACTGTTATCAGTCTACTTCCTATCGAGTTAAATACTTGGTGTCGAGTCGCTAATTATCGTCAACATATTCTTATTCTAGAAGTTACAAATGCTAACCGAAAAGTACGACTAAACTATGAGCTTCCTGCATTACTTTCAATATTACGTAACACTATTTTACCATCTTTATCTTCAATTAAGATAAAGATTAATCCATCATTATCATCTAAAAATTTTAAAAATTCCTTATCAATTCAGAAAATAACTATAAAACCATCAAAACAGATAATAAGCAAACTAAGCAAAGAGAGTGCAAAGACAATTCATAATCTAGCAAAAAGAAGTCCAAAAAAATTAAAGGATAAATTAGAGCGCTTAGCTGCATTGACTGGAAAGAATATCTAAGATTCTAGAAATAAAGATTAGTGTTGAGTAAAAAGCATTGACGAAAATATTATAATAGAGAGAATAATCCACTAATCTAACATAAATAAAGTATTTTGCTTAAGATAAAATATCTCAGATTATTATTGTTAAAGGTGTTTTAAATGCAACTGGCATTTCAGATTCATCTTCGAACGTGACCATATCCCAAGCAGATTCTGTCGCTAAAACAGCCTGTAATAATTTATTATTTAATGCATGACCTGCTTTATAAGCGGTAAAAGCACCAATGATATTATGACCACACATAAATAAATCACCAATAGCATCTAACGTTTTATGACGCACAAATTCATCTTCAAATCGCAAGCCATCTTCATTTAAGACGTGATAATCATCAATAACAATTGCACAATCAAAGCTACCGCCCAAGCATAACCCTTTAGATTGCAAGTACTCAATATCACGCATAAAACCAAACGTACGTGCACGGCTAATATCTCTAATAAAAGATTTTGCTGAAAAATCTAGTTTGTAATGTTGAGTGCTACTATTAATAGCAGGATGATTAAAGTCGATAGTGAAATCTAAGGTAAATCCATTATAAGGCGCTAGTTCCGCCCATTTATCTCCATCTGTAACTCGGACACTTTTTTTAATACGAAGAAATTTTTTGGCACTATTTAACTCTTCAATACCTGCATCTAATAATAAAAATACAAAAGGAGCTGCACTCCCATCCATTATTGGGATTTCTGGTGCATCTATATCAATAATAATATTATCAATTCCAAGACCTGCCAATGCAGCGTTCAGATGTTCTACAGTTGAAATACGTACATCATCTTCATTGACCAAACAAGTACATAGCATGGTATCACGTACCGATTTTGCTTTAGCCGGGAAATCAACTGGTGGATTTAAATCTGTACGGTGGTAGATGACACCGGTATTTGCCGGTGCTGGACGCAATGATAAAGTGACTTTTTTGCCAGTATGCAAACCGACGCCTGTCGCTTGAACAATACATTTTAGTGTCCTTTGTTTGATCATCATTTTTCTCATATCGTTAACTATCTTGCTCAATCTCGCTCCCTCCAAGAGCAGAAAGATATTTTAGCACAAAAAGCAGAGAAACCCATCAGTTGTTAACTAATCAGCCTGTTTTCTCAAAAAAGCAGGAATATCAAGATAGTCCGGCTCCTTATTTAATTGCATATTTTGTTTGTTTATCACTTTAGCAGCAGATTTTTCCTCTGTTAACGGCGTCATAGCCGGTATTAAGTCTTTCATATGCTGATAACACTGCTCTAGCGATGATTTTTGGGGTGTTTTGTTAGTAATCAACGTAATTTCTGGCCGCTTATTCATACCAATTCCTGTAGCAACTACGGTCACTCGCAACTCATCGTTCATTTCAGGATCCAGTGAAGTACCAATAACAACCGTTGCGTTATCTGATGCAAATGCACGAATAGTATTACCCACTGTTTCAAATTCATCAAGCCGTAAATCAAAACCTGCAGTAATATTAACTAATACACCACGAGCGCCAGATAAATCGATATCTTCCAATAATGGGCTAGAAATTGCCATTTCTGACGCTTCTTCAGCTCGATCTTCACCTTGTGCTACGCCTGATCCCATCATAGCATAACCCATTTCAGACATGACAGTACGAACATCAGCAAAATCCACATTCATTAAACCAGGACGAGTAATTAGCTCAGCAATACCTTGCACTGCGCCTTTTAAAACATCATTTGCGGCACCGAATGCATCTAGCAAAGAAATACCTCGTCCAAGTACTTTTAATAATTTATCATTCGGAATAGTAATTAAAGAATCAACATCCTTAGATAGTTCTGAGATCCCTGTTTCAGCAAATGCCATCCGTTTTTTACCTTCAAAGTTGAAAGGTTTGGTTACAACTGCTACCGTTAGTATACCAAGCTCTTTAGCAACTTCAGCTACAACAGGGGCTGCACCGGTACCCGTACCACCACCCATACCAGCAGCAATAAAGATCATATCTGCCCCATCAACCGCATTATGCAAGGCTTCACGATCTTCTTCAGCGGCATCGCGACCAACTTCAGGATTCGCTCCTGCTCCCAAACCTTTTGTAATACTATTGCCAATCTGAATAGTTTGTCCTACTGCTGTTTTACGTAATGCCTGGGCATCCGTATTAACAGCAAAGAATTCAACACCTTCAATGCGTTCACGCACCATGTGTTCAACGGCATTGCCACCGCCACCACCAACGCCGATAACTTTAATCACCGCGTCATTGGTTAATTCCATTGGTTCAAACATAATCTCTCTCCGTTTTGTGCCTTATATAGAAGCGAAAGATTTGCTTCTTACAAAATTAAAATTCTTTTTTCAGCCAACTAGTAATTTTATGAAACCAACTACTCACTGATGTACACTTATCCATTTCAGTTTCATTCCCAAGATGAGTCTGTTTTCCATAATGCAGAAGCCCCACAGTTGTGGAATAATAAGGCTCTTGTGCATAGTCCGTTAACCCAGTTATATTTAATGGTTTACCGATGCGTACTTGAGTATGAAATACTCTTTGGGCACATTCGACTAGACCATCAATTTGAGCACCCCCTCCTGTTAGGACAATGCCCGCCGCCAGATGATGCTTAATACTTTGTTGACGTAATTGTTCTTGCAATTTTAAAATCTCGTCATTTACTAAGTTTAGTAACTCTGTATAACGTGGCTCAATAACTTCAGCTAATGTTTGGCGCTGTAAACTTCTTGATGGCCGACCACCTACACTTGGCACTTCAACATTTTCATCTTTACTAACAATAGTACCTAATGCGCATCCATGCCGAACTTTTATTATTTCAGCATCGCTGGGGGGGGTACCAAATGCATAAGCAATATCATTTGTTACGACATTACCAGCATAGGGTATAACTTTGATATAGCGAAGTGCACCGCCAGTATAAACAGCTATATCCATGGTTCCACCGCCAATATCGACGACACATACCCCTAATTCACACTCATCTTCCGTTAAAACAGAATAACTTGATGCTAAACCGGAAAAAATTAATTGATCTACTTTTAATCCACAGCATTCAACTGCTTTAATAATATTTTTAGCCGTATCATTATGGCAAGTAATCAGATGCACCTTAGCTTGCATACGTACACCTGAAAGTCCTACTGGATTTTTAATTCCTTCTTGATAATCAATTGTATATTCTTGTGGAATAACATGTAAAATTCTATGTTCATCACGAACCCGAACAGATTTAGCTGTATGGACAACGCTATCTACATCATCTTGAGTAACTTCATCTTCAGAAATAGGTACCATACCTATTTCATTCTGGCAACTAACATGTTTACCAGAAAGCGCTAGATAAACCGATGATATTTTGCAATCCGCCATTAATTCTGCTTGATCAACAGTTCGTTGCACGCATTTAATAACAGATTCTAAATCATTTACACCGCCTCTATCCATTCCTCGAGATAGACAATTGCCAACACCAATGATATTTACCACCCCATCAGGTAGGAGTTCACCAACCAGCGCAGAAACTTTAGAAGTTCCAATTTCAAGACCAACTACTAATTTTCTGTCTGTTATTTTAATCATCATTATTTGCCTGTATCTGTTCAGTCAATAGTCTCAAAACTACTTTAATTCAATGTGTAATAGATTTGTCTAAAAGTGGTAACCAACCTACCGCAGCACCGCTACCATATCGCAAATCTATGTATCCAATACGTTTATCTGTAATTTGTTTTAATAGTGGATAAATCTCAACAAAACGGTTTAATCGTTTTTTAATATCCTGTTTACCTATATTTAATCGAATATCATTAGTTAAAACTAATTGCCATGCACGTCGTGTACTCATTGATACTGACTTAATGCTAAAATTATAGGACGCTAACTGCTGTTGTATAGCACGATACATTTCTAATATTTCTTGTTGACTACCTTGTGGACCATATAAATTTAAAAAATTACTTTTAACATTTAGTAATGCTGGTAAGCTAAAAACAGTGCCTTCTGCATTAATAAAAAAGGTATCATTCCATTTAGCATAAGGTTTATATTCCACTAAATGAATTTTTAGTTCATCTGGCCATTGTTTACGTACCATAACTTTCCTTATCCATGGCATGGTTTTTATTTGATTCTGGATCGCGTTTATGTTTATAGTCATAAACGTACCCGGCATACCTAGTGTCAATATTGCTTTTCTAATATTATCATCACGGGTATAATGGCGTTCTCCAGTGATCACTAGTTTAGATATAGGAAATCTATTAACATTTTTCATCCAATTTAACACCATCCACATACTCCATATAATGGTACACAATACTATTAAAAAGAAGATAATGCCTGCCAAATAAGAACCATTATTTCGGCCTGCATCGTTTTGATGCTCTTTATGCTCTTTATTATGAACGTTCAGCGATGCCTGCGGCATATACACACTCCGCCAATTCTAAAATCTTTTTAACTAACTGTAAAAAACTTATTCCTGCTTGTTTTGCAGCCATGGGTACCAAACTATGATCAGTCATACCAGGTGAGGTATTAATTTCTAATAAATAAAAAATACCATTGCTATCTCTCATAAGATCAACACGTCCCCAACCAGTGCAACCAAGCGCCTTATAAGCCGCTAACGCTAATTGATTCAATTGCTCTTCTTCTTCAGTTTTTAATCCACTAGGGCAGAAATATTGTGTTTTATTAGAAATATATTTAGCATTATAATCAAAAAAAACACCTTCAGGTTGAATACGAATTGATGGCAGTACCTGCTCTCCTACAATTGCTACAGTATATTCAGGTCCATTTAGCCATTTCTCAATCAGAACATCTTTGTCATAATGAAAAGCAAATTCGAGAGCTGTTCTTAATTCAGTCAAGCTGATTACTTTTTTCATACCAACGCTTGAACCTTCAAGACTTGGTTTCACAATAAGCGGTAACTCCAAATGAGAAACAAACTCAAAAAGCATTTCATCTGACATCATTGCTACCTGTTGTTTATTTAGAGCTATATAGGATGAAACCGGCAAATCTATCCCTGCCCATAACTGTTTGGTACGTAACTTATCCATTGAAAGTGATGAAGCTAAAACACCACTACCGGTATAGGGTAAACCTAAAAATTCTAAAACACCTTGCACCGCACCATCTTCACCACCGCGTCCATGTAAAGCAATAAAAACTCTATTATAACCAGCTTCTTTTAATTTAATAACAGGAAAATATTTAATATCAATTGGATAGGCGTCTATTCCAGCATTACATAAGGCATTTACTATCGCCTTACCAGATTGCAGCGACACCTTTCTTTCGGCCGAATTTCCGCCTAAAAGTACGGCAATTTTATCAGCCATAATACTTTCTCTCATCTGTTAAGATTGGCCGTAAATCTGTGTCAGCCAAATTACGTGCTATTTTGTCGATATTACCAGCTCCCTGTATAAGTATTAGGTCGTTATCTTCTATAATTTGTGCTAATGTTTCGCTAATTTGGTTATGCTCAAAGATAAAAATAGGATCTAATTTGCCTCGATTGCGAATTGTTCGACATAATGATCGACTATCTGCACCAGAGATAGGTTCTTCTCCTGCCGGATAGACATCTAGCATTAACAATACATCAACCTGCTCTAAAATATTAGCAAAATCATCATATAAATCATGTGTACGAGTATATCTGTGTGGTTGAAAAACCATCACGATACGTTTATCTGGCCATCCTTCCTTTGCTGCTTTAATAGTAGCATTAACTTCTGTTGGATGGTGACCATAATCATCCACCAACATAACACTACCTTTTTTTCCATTAACATCAGATAAAAGAAAATTACCTAAAAAATCAAAACGTCGCCCCGTACCTTGAAATTTCTCTAGTGCAGTTAAAATAGCACTATCATCAATTCCTTCTTCAGTTGCTACTGCAATAGCCGCAGCTGCATTTAATGCATTATGACGACCAGGTATATTTAAGGTAAAATCTAAATCAGTTCGATTTTCTCGTGCTACAGTAAAGAAATCTTGATTACCGCGTTGCCTATAAGATGTAATACGGAGATCTGCGTCATCACTAAAGCCATAAGTGGTAATATAACGTCCTACTTGAGGTAGTAGCGAACGCACCACAGGATCATCAATACATAATACCGCCCGACCATAAAATGGTAGATTGTGTAAGAAACTAATGAAAGTCTGTTTTAATTTCTCAAAATCATCATCATAAGTTTTCATGTGATCTGCTTCAATATTTGTTATAACAGCAACTAATGGTTGTAAATGCAAGAAAGAAGCATCACTCTCATCAGCTTCTGCAATTAAATAGCGGCTAGTCCCTAAACGTGCATGTACCCCTTCTGCCTTCACTAATCCGCCATTGATAAAAGTTGGATCTAAACCGGCTTGCGCATAGATACTAGCAATTATAGCAGTAGTCGTTGTTTTTCCATGAGTTCCTGCAATAGCAATCCCATAACGAAAACGCATCAATTCCGCTAACATTTCAGCGCGTTGAATAACTGGAATACCAGCTTCGCGTGCAGCAATAATTTCTAGATTATCAGCAGCTATTGCCGTAGATACGACAACAACACAAGCATTTGTAACATTCTCTGGTTGGTGATTAAAATAAATTTTTACACCAAGCTCTATTAATTGCTCAGTAACTGTATTAGGCAATAAATCAGAACCACTAATTTCATAACCTTCGTTAACCAATACTTCAGCAATACCTCCCATGCCAGCACCAGCAATACCAACAAAATGGATGTGCCTAACCCGACGCATTTCAGGCACTGTTGCTCTTAATTTGGATAATTTTTGTCTATTCACTTTACTTTTCACTATTTCTATCGATGATTTCAATATTTTTCAATATAAAATCGGTTTTATTTAGCAACTTCAATTAATGTTGCCGCCACGCGTTTAGTTGCATCTGTAATCGATATCGCTCGTGCTTTTTTTGCCATATCCAATAACTGTGGGCGAGACCATTGTCTTAATAGTTTTACCAACGTGTTCGTTGAAAATTGTGGTTGCTCAATAATTTTCGCTGCTCCAGCCTTTTCTAACGGTAACGCATTCCAATACTGTTGCCGATCTTTATGCTGGAATGGAATAAAAATTGCTGGTAAGCCTGCAGCAGCAATTTCACTAACCGTTAAAGCACCTGCGCGACAAACAATAATATCAGCCCAGGCATAAGCATTAGCTACATCATCAATAAATTCAGTTACTTTATAAATATCTGATTTACCACATAACTTTTTATATAAAGTTTCTGTCATTTGCTGAGGATCTTTGCCTGCTTGATGCCAAATGATCACTTTTCCATCTAATTGAGCCGCAACTTCGGGTAATATTTGATTTAAAATTCTTGCTCCTTGACTACCACCTATAACTAAAATTCGAATAGCACCATCACGATTAATAAAACGTTCTTCAGGTTCAGGTAAAGCTAATACCGCCTCACGAACTGGGTTTCCGACTACTCTAGCATTAGAGAAGGCCCCTGGAAATGCTTGTAAAACACGCTTGGCAATTTTAGCCAACCAACGATTGGTTAATCCTGGTATCCCATTTTGTTCATGCAATACAATTGGAATATTAGATAACCATGCAGCAATACCCCCCGGGCCAGAAACATATCCTCCCATACCTAATACAACATCAGGTTGATAACGCTGGATAATTATTTTTGCCTGCTTTATTGCTTTAATAACTTTAAATGGTGCTAATAGCACTTCTTTGATACCTTTACCACGTAAACCTGAAATTTTTATAAATTCAATTTCGATGCCATGCTTAGGAACTAAATCTGCTTCCATTCGATTAGCGGTTCCTAACCAACGAACATCCCAGCCTTGTAGCTTTAGATAATTAGCTACTGCTAGTCCTGGAAAAACATGCCCTCCAGTACCGCCTGCCATCACCAGGAGGCGTTTTGGTTGTCTCATTTCGTTCTCCTTATAAATGCTTGCACTCTCTTGAGGCGTGTTTCAAAATCGATACGTAATAAGATAGCTATAGCAATAAACATAATTAATAGGCTAGAACCACCATAGCTAATTAACGGTAGTGTCAATCCTTTAGTTGGTAACATTCCTGCTGCCGCACCAACATGAACTAACGCTTGGAAAGTGAAGCAGATACCGATTGAGCAAGCTAAATAACCAGAGAAATGTTGTTTCGCATCTAATGCCCGTTTGCCAATCATCATACTGCGAAAAGAAACGAAAAATAACATTAAAAGCACTAATACAACACCGATATAACCTAGCTCTTCCGCTAAAACTGAGAAAATAAAATCAGTATGTGCTTCAGGCAAATATTCTAATTTTTGAATAGAGTTACCTAAACCTTGACCCCATAATTCACCCCGTCCAAACGCCATTAAAGATTGTGTTAATTGATACCCACTGGCAAAAGGATCTGCCCATGGATTGAGAAAAGAGGTTATCCGACGTAAACGATAAGGCTTTAAATAGATCGAGCCAATAACACATATTAGACAAATAACAATACTGATAATAAACGGTGCTAATCTAACACCTGAAAGGAATAGCAATGCTAAAGTTGTCACAACCAATACAATTACTGTACCTAAATCAGGTTGTAACAGCAGCAGAATAGCCATTAATATTAAAATGCACATCAGTTTAATAAAACCTAAAAATTGCGTTCGTACCTCATCAGTTTTTCTAACTAAATAACTAGATACATAGCAAAATAGGGCTAATTTTGCGATTTCAGCCGGCTGTATACGAACAACACCGATATTAATCCAACGAGAGGCACCATTAACTGAGCTACCGGCAACCAATACCACTAATAATAGTATTAAAGCAGTTATTAATAATAAAAAGTTATATTTTTCCCATCGCACCATTGGAATATTTAAAACTAATAAAGCTAAACAAAATGATAAAACTAGATAGACAAGATCACGTTTAGCAAAGAAAAAAGGATCTTGTGTTAAACGCTGCCCAACCGGCATTGAAGCTGATGTCACCATAATAAAACCAATTATAGCCAAACATAATGTAAGCCAAACTAAGGTACGATCATAAAGGATTTTATCCAGAATATCGTTATTAGGTTCACCGTCAGCCCAACTTATTAGTCGTTTTAAGTTAAACATCGTCATTGGCCTAACTCCTTTGCTAATTGGCTAAATCTATCACCCCGTTGTTCAAAATTATGAAATTGGTCAAAGCTAGCACAAGCTGGTGAGAGAAGCACCATATCACCAGCTTTCAATTCTGGTGCAATGGCACGTAGACATTGTTCCATTGTATCTAGTAGCAAACTATTTGGTTTTAACTGTACCAGTTGATAACCATCACAGCCAAAACAGCATAATTTTATATTTTTTGCTGAAATATATGGTTTTAACGGTGAAAAATCTGCTGATTTTCCATATCCACCCAATAATAAATAAAGCGTTCCTTCTACTTGTAAACTTTTTAAAGCTTCTTTTGTGCTGGCAACATTAGTTGATTTAGAATCATTAATCCATTGAATACCTTGATTCTGATAAACTAATTGGCAACGATGAGGTAAACCTGTATATTGAGTTAATGCTGCTAAACTAGCCTTGCGTGGAATATTAACTGCATCTGCTAAAGCTATGGCAGTCATTCCATTAAGATGATTATGCTGTCCAATTAACCTTATTTTAGCAGTATTGATAATCGGCTGCCCTTTTATTTGGAGTTCTTGGAAACGAGTATTTAATTGATAATCGCCGCTATTAATACCAAAACTGATACAACGAGAATCACGGCCAAATAACGGCCAGGTTTGTGAATCTTGTTCATTAATAATGCAGACTTTAGCGCCAGTATAAATTTGTAACTTAGCTGCACGGTACTGTTCAACGCCTGTCGGATACCGATCTATATGATCTTCTGTCAGATTCAATATAGTTGCTACCGCAGCTTTTAAACTTGATGTTGTTTCAAGCTGAAAACTAGAAAGCTCTAATACATACAAGTCATAATTTTTTACTAATAATGTCAACGCTGACGTTCCTATATTGCCACCAACTGCCACTTTCCAATTAGCTGCTTTTGCCATTTCACCAACTAATACTGTAACTGTGCTCTTACCATTAGAACCGGTGACAGCAACTATTGGTTTAGTTGTTTCACGACAAAAAAGTTCAATATCACCAATAATTTCAATACCTTTATCTGCAGCTATTTTTAATTCTCGGGTAGTAAGTGAAATCCCTGGGCTTGCGACGATCAAATCAGCTGCCATCAACCATTCACTATTCCAACTACCGCAGTGACAGGCTACTTCCACCGGCAATTTATCCTTACCTGGTGGTGTTATTCGGGTATCAATTACGCGTGGTATAACCTGGCGAGAAAGAAAGAAGTCGACACAGGATAGACCTGTCTGACCTAATCCGATAATAATAACTTTTTTACCATGATAATTAGCCATTATTAACGTATCTTTAATGTTAGCAATCCAATCAATACTAACATTAATGAGATGATCCAAAAACGCACAATAACTCGAGGTTCAGGCCACCCTTTTAATTCATAATGATGATGGATCGGGGCCATACGAAAAATACGTTGACCGCGTAGTTTAAATGATCCCACTTGTAAAATTACCGATAAGGCTTCAATAACAAACACACCACCCATAATCAACAACAAAAATTCCTGCCGTAGTAAAACCGCAATCGTTCCCATTGCGCCGCCTAATGGCAATGAGCCAACATCACCCATGAAAACTTGTGCAGGATAAGTGTTAAACCATAAAAACCCCAACCCGGCACCTACAATTGCCGTACAAACTACAACTAATTCACCTGCATGGTTGATATAAGGAATTTTTAAATAGTTAGCAAAATTGAAATTACCTGTTGCCCAAGCCACTAATGCAAAACCTGCCGAAATAAAAACAGTTGGCATAATCGCTAAGCCATCTAATCCATCAGTTAAATTAACTGCATTGCTTGTGCCAACAATGACAAAATAAATCAGTAAAATATAAAACAGACCAAGTTGTGGCATAACATCTTTAAAAAACGGTACAACTAATTGAGTAACTGCCGTATTTTTACCTGTGCTATATAAAGAAAATGCTATTCCTAAAGCCAATATAGATTGCCAGAAATATTTCCAACGAGCGATCAACCCTCTGGAGTTTTTACGTATTACTTTATGATAATCATCAATAAAGCCAATAAGGCCATATCCCAACAAAACAGCTAATACATACCAAACATAAGGATTATTTAACCGCGCCCATAGTATGACTGAAATCACAATAGAAGATAAGATCAATACACCTCCCATGGTAGGTGTGCCACGTTTGCTAAAATGCGATTCGGGACCTTCATTACGTACAATTTGACCTATTTGTAATTTTTGCAAATAGGAAATCAAATGAGGTCCCATCCATAACGCAATCATCAAAGCTGTTAATAAACTGGTAATAGCCCGAAATGTCAAATAGGAAAAAAGATTAAAGCCAGAAAAATATTTAACTAAATGTTTAGCTAACCAAACTAGCATAAAAAGCACTCCTGTATGGCATGTACAACTTTTTCCATTGCCCTACTACGCGAACCTTTAACTAAAATTGATACAGTTTCGTGTTCTCTTATTAATGAGATTAGTTTCGGAATTAACTCTTTTTTAGAAGCAAAATGCTCGCCGCAATTACTCTGTTGAGTAATAATGATGCTTTCTTGACCAACACTTAACACTCTGTTAAGTTTCATTTTCTGAATCGCTATGCCTACTTTTTGATGATATTTTTTAGTTTGCTTACCTAATTCATTCATATCACTGACAACTAAAATACGGTATCCAGGCATTTTAGATAAAATAGCAGCCGCAGCAATCATGGAGCTGCTATTGGCATTGTATGTATCATCTAAAATAAGCTTACCTGGTGCTAAATAGATTGGGTATAAACGACCTGATATCGGCTGAACAGCTGCCAATCCAATCCTAATATGCTCAAGCGTTGCACCAACCGATATTGCTAAAGCACTAGCCGCTAATGCATTAGCAATATTATGCTTACCGGGTAAGGGTAATACTATTGAGACAACACCGATTGGTGTATGTAATTCAAATTCGTTAACTATTGATTTTGTAATAATATTTACTGGATAAAAATCAGCCTGCTTCTGTTTCGTTATAGAAAAACGCCAAATGGTTTGTTGTTCCTTAAAATAATGTTGCCAATTTTTCCAATCATGGCTAGTCAAATTAATAACTGCCGTTCCTTTTTCCGCTAATCCCTGAAAAATTTCGCCCTTTGCATTAGCAACTCCCGCTAATGAACTAAAGCCTTCGAGATGAGCAGCAAATAAATTATTAACTAATACACTATCCGATTTAACCAAATCAGTGATATATGCGATTTCACCTATATGATTAGCTCCCATTTCAATTACTGCATATTGGTGCTCTTCCGTTAACCTAAATAATGTTAACGGTACACCAATATCATTATTAAAATTACCTTCAGTAAAAAGTGTTGTACCATATTGAGATAGAATAGCAGCCACCATCTCTTTAACTGAAGTTTTGCCAGAAGAACCAGTTAACCCTATAACCTTAGCTTTGCTTTGGGATCGAACCCAAGCGGCTAATTTTCCCATAGCTAAACGCGTATCTTTAACGATAACTTGGGGACAGTAAATAGTTAATGGCCGCTCAACTAATAATGCCGTAGCACCAGCTATAACAGCCTCTTTACCAAAATGATGACCATCAAAATGCTCACCCTTTAAAGCAATAAATAAACCATTAATTGGTTTCTGACGGCTATTAGTTGTTATTAGATTAAGCCATAAACTTTCTGCCTGTTGATTATTTATGTACTGCAGAATACCTTGCGTCACAGTAGCTAATTCCTTCAATGAAATAGGGATCATACCATCACCCCTAATAGCTGAGCTACCGTAAAGCGATCGGAATAATCGAGCCTACGATCACCAATAATTTGATAATTTTCGTGACCTTTACCGGCAATTAATATGACATCATCAGTATTTGCCTGCATAATCACAGTAGTAACCGCTTCCACTCGTCCTATAATAGGTATTGCCCGACCAGCGTCGAGAAAACCGTTCAAAATATCATTAATGATAGCTTTCGGCTCTTCACTACGTGGATTATCATCAGTTACTACCACAATATCAGCATACTGTTCAGCTACACTCCCCATCAATGCACGTTTACCCTTATCTCGATCACCACCACAACCAAATACACACCAAAGTTTCCTACGACAATGAAAACGAAGTGAAATTAATACTTTTTCGAGTGCATCAGGAGTATGAGCATAATCGACAACAACGGTTGGCCGTCCTGAAGAGGTGAAGACTTCCATTCGTCCGCAAATTGGTTGCAAGGCATGCGATGATTCTATTACCATATCAAATGGGTAACCTATCATTAAAAGTGTTGCCATGGCTAGCATGACATTATTAATATTAAAAGCCCCGATTAATGGGCTTTCTAGCGAACTTTTTCCCCAGGTTGAATTAAAATAAATGGTCGCCCCATGATCATGATAATTAACTTGCTCTACTAACACCCAAGCACCTTGCCAATTAATAGGTATACATTTTTTCATTGAAACTGCACATGCCTGTGGCAATCTTTTAAGCCACTGCAAACCCGTATCATCATCCACATTAACAATCTGTTTATCAGATTTATGGGTTGAAAATAATAACCATTTTGCGGCTGCATAATTTTCCATATCACCATGATAATCAAGGTGATCACGACTTAAATTAGTAAATACAACAGCGGCAAAAGGAATGGCGGAAACCCGACCTTGCACTAAACCATGGGAGGAAACTTCCATAACCACTAAAGTAGCGTGTTTGTCAACCAACAACTTCAATTCAGCCTGAACATTAACTGCAGAGCCAGTGGTATTTTCACTAGGTATAATTTTTCCTAATATTCCATTACCCATTGTGCTCATTATGGCAGTAACTTCGCCAATTTCCTTCAGCCAGTGAGCAATTAGCAGAGTAGTGGTTGTTTTACCATTTGTTCCTGTTACACCAATTAATCTTAATTTTTCAGCTGGATATTGATAAAATTTTCCTGCTAATAACGATAATTGATTATTCAGATCATTAATATAAATGATAGGAACGCCATCCATATATTTAATCGTTCCAGATTCAATTTCGCCTTGTGCTTCAGCAATAATTGCGGCGACACCTTGTGCTATCGCTTGAGAAATATATTGTCGTCCATCTATTTTATGACCCTTAATTGCTAAAAATAGGTCTCCTGTCGATACCTTACGGCTATCAAGTATTATCTCTCGTAACACCTTATCTGGTGCATTAATACCAAATGGTTTAAGTAAATCGTGTAAATTACGATCTCCCACCTGTATCCTCTTTTATCTTGTTAATTACTAATTCATTCTCATTTGAGATCAATGCATCAGGCTCTATATTCATTAATCGTAAAACGCCCCCCATAATAGATCTAAATACGGGTGCAGAAACAGCACTACCGTAATATTTTCCCGCAGTAGGCGCATTAATAATCACAACCAGAGCATAGCGAGGATTGCTTGCCGGAGCTCCTCCTGCCGTATAAGCAATATATTGATTAATATAATGACCATTATTACCCACTTTTTTTACTGTACCTGTCTTAATTGCTATTCGATAACCCTTAACTGCAGCACGAACACCACTACTACTAGGCAATGCAATACTTTCCATCATACGAACTACTGTGCGCATAATCTCTTCAGGAAAAATACGAATACCTGATACCGGCGGATTAACTTTTGTAATTGATAGTGGACGATAAATACCAAAACTAACAATTGTTGCATAAACTCTCGCTAACTGTAATGGTGTCACCATTAGTCCATAACCAAAAGAAAAGGTGGCCCTTTCAAACTCAGACCATCGCATTTTTTTATTAGGAAATATACCACTACTTTCCCCAATTAATCCCAAATTTGTTGCTTTACCCAAACCAAAACGAGCATAAACATTTATCAGTTCATCTTCAGGCATCGCTAACGCTAACTTTGAAACACCAACATTACTTGATTTTTGTAAAATACCAGTAATTGATAACTCACTATACCTTGCTACATCCTTAATTTCATGACCATTAATCATATAGGGTTGAGTATTTAATACACTATTGGCTTTGATAATTCCATTATTTAATGCACTAACAATTACCATCGGTTTAACTGTTGAACCAGGTTCAAATACATCGGTAATCGCACGATTTCGCATAACTTGAGTTGAGGTACCAGCAAGATTATTCGGGTTATAGGATGGACTATTAACCATAGCTAATACTTCACCCGTCTGAACATCAACTAAAATAGCAGTACCCGATTCAGCTTTATTTTCCATTACACTGCGTGTTAATTCACGATAAACCAATGACTGTATGCGTTCATCTATACTTAATACCAAATCGTGAGCAAGCTGCCTATCAATAGAAAAAACATCTTCAATAACCTGCCCATAACGATCTTTACGCACTATCCTTTTGCCTGGTGCCCCAGTTAACAGATAGTTAAAGCTTTTTTCAATTCCTTCAATTCCCTGGCCATCAATATTTGTCACCCCAATTAAATGAGCGGATACTGGACCAGATGGATAATAACGACGTGACTCTTTACGTAAATAAATACCCGCTATTTTTAATTTGCTAATATATTCACCAACAGATGAATTTACTTGGCGAGCTAAATAGACAAACTGATTGTTAGGATTAATACTAATTTTATGATTCACTTGTTTAAGCGGTATTCTTAATTCATTTGCTAATGCTTGCCAACGTTTATTATTGGTTAATCCACCATTTTTATAAATTATTTTCGGATCAGCCCAAATAGCGTAAACTGGAACACTTACTGCTAACTGACGCCCCTCACGATCACTTATCATGCCACGAGCGGTTGTCATTTTCTGAACGCGAAGCGAACGCATATCACCTTCTCTAACAAGCTTTTCTGAGTTAATAACTTGCAGATAAGTAACACGAATAATGAGACCAATTAATGCCAATCCTATACCTGTACACAACAGGAAAAAACGCCAGCTAACATAGCTAACTTTTTTTTCGTACCGTCTTTTATATTTTTCTGAGCGTACGGGATTCATGTTATTTACCTATTTACTAAAAACTACTTTGCAACCACAATATGTTCTTGCGTTGGATCTATATGGATCATTTGTAGCCTTTCTATCGAAAGGCGTTCAACTCGACTATGATTTCCTAATGAGCTCTCTTCCAAAATTAAATTGCGCCATTCTATATCTAAAGATTCCTTTTCTTCTGTCATTAAATCCTTTTCTGCCGTTAATAACCGTGTTTGATGACTGATGGTGATAATTGAAATCGCTGATATAATAATCATTATTAACAGAATTAATGGAACAGTTCCGTAGCGGAAAATATCATAACCAATGATCCTAATTAAGCTATATTTTTCCGCAGTCATTATCATTCTAACATTTCAGCATAACGCACAACTGAGCTTCTTGCTCGTGGATTTTTGATAACTTCTATTGCTGTTGGTTTTTTTTTACCTAATACTTTCAATATCGGGCTACCAATTGCTTTTAATTGCACATCAGTTAATGGTAATCTAATCAAGACTTCTGGTCCTTTGCTATGCTCTCGGATAAAACGCTTAACTAGTCTATCTTCCAATGAGTGAAAGGTAATAATGGATAACCGTCCATGCGGTGCCAATATCTTCAATGATCCCTCTAGTACTTTTGTTATTTCTTCCAATTCATTGTTGATATAAATACGAATTGCTTGGAACGATCGCGTCGCTGAGTGCTTATTTTTCTTCTTAAACGGACTAACTTGTACTATCAATTCTGCAAGTTGTTTTGTCCGTGTTAATGGCTCTTTTACTGAATGATGATTACGAACCACAATCGCTTTTGCAATTCTTTTTGCAAATCGTTCTTCGCCATAAGCTTTCAATACCCAGGCTATATCTGATTCTTCCGCCTTCATTAACCATTCAGCGGCAGATTGACCTATTGTCGGATCCATCCGCATATCTAATGGACCATCACGCATAAAAGAAAAACCTCGCTCTGGATCATCTAATTGCGGCGATGAAAGACCTAAATCAAGTAATACACCATCAATTTTGCCAACTAATCCCTCTTCTGCAAGAAAAGTTGGTAATTGAGAAAAGGAACCATATTTAATTAAAAATCTATCATCAGTAATTATTTTTTTAGCAGCTGTCACAGCATGTGGATCACGATCTATCGCTATCAGACGTCCTTTATTGCTTAACCGAGAGAGAATTAATTGAGAATGCCCTCCTCGACCAAAAGTACCATCAACATAAATGCCATTTTCTTTTATATTCAATCCATTAACTGCTTCATCAAGAAGCACACTGATATGTTTAAATTGACTATTTGCCATATTAAATAGATATATCCTATAACTGCCTTGATAATGGTTCATTTATGTTTTATTCAGTCTCAATATCTGTTTGTACTTGTTGATATCAAGTCTATCTATCCCATAACTCAAATTTATTAATTTGATTAACTAGCATAACTGTCTTCTTAATTCCTCCCATCTTATACAAGATATTAACGAGCAAAATGACCTATAGTATCCATCTGATATTTACTTCCATGTCTAGATAATAAACACTGAACACGACGTTCAGCCGTACTTTTAATATAAGTAGAAAGCTGTGATAATTCTTTAATAATTTCTAATTTAGGTAATGTATAAAGTACTATAGGAATGGCTGAAAATGGTGGATAATAAAAACCATCTACCCTTCAAATACTTATAGTTCAGTAAATCACGTAGCGCGTAGATACAAAACCATCCTTTATTATTAATATTCATAAGTGTTGTTGAACGAACATATCTCTTCAACCCTTATATTATAAAATCATCACATTACAGTACAATTTTCTAATTATACTATAGAGTTTATGAAGGGTATGAAAATCTTGTCAAGCAATAGGCGCAGAGATTTAGTATTATTTACAGAATAATATTGGAATATGATTGGATGAGTTTTCTGACGAGTAAAAAATTAAAAATAATTAACATTATGATAAATTTGAATAAATTAATTTTTATACTTATATTTATTGTTAAAACTTATTTTTTGAAAAAAATGAAATAAAAACTAAATATACAATCAATTTTTCATTTTAAATTAATCTTAAAATAACACTTTGTTGATATAAGTAATAATTAGTTAAACTTTCTTAAAATTATTTACTATATAATTAATATTATTTATCAGTGTATTGTATATACTAATAAATATACAGTAATTATTTATATCGTTAGTCATATTAAGTCTACACTTTTAATAGAAAATATTCTATATTACAAAACGTACAATTTTATGGATAAATCTTAATGTTCGAAACAATTTTATTAAATCATTTTAATAATTACTCTTTATTGTTAATAATTGATTAATTTTTAAAAAATTCGCTATTTCAATAGCACATTTTTTAAATTTGAGTTAATATTTTTAACTTAAATTAAGTTATACAGCTCAAGCTATCATCATCTCAGTAAATGTTATGCTGATTACGTGTTACAAGTAATACTTAGTTTATTATTTTTACTTAAACTTGCTAATATCAATTCCATTACTTTATCAGCAATATCTTGATGATATTGAATAACTGATAATACTAAACAGGTAAAATATAACAATTCATTATCGTTAAAAGTTGCAATCACAATATCATTTGCTAATTCTTCATTATACTTTAATATCAGATTTTTACCCTCTAAAAGAAAAATAATGTGATAAAAATACTTCCGAAGTTTCATTATGACTTAGTTGTTTTGTCTAAAATCATTAGATATTGTATATCTCTATATTTCTGATAAAATGCCTATTGCAGAATATATAGTTGATGACAAATATCATGTTGATCTGATTCGCTCTATTATCAGATAACTACAACACCTAAAATCAATGCTACTTTTCAGGCCAGAAGAGGCCTCTGTTTACTTTAGCTAAACGTTATAACATATTCGAACTTACCCTTGATAAATGACAAAACGAGACGATACTCATGAGTGACTATATTAAGCAACAGTTGTTGCTAGAAATCCCTTATATTGTATGAAGAATTTACGATATAGCAGTTATCATGAAAAAGTAACCAATTATACAGATTAAAGAAATTCTTTTCTAATTCCCTGATAACATAAAGCTGAATTTCATTAGTTGGCTCAGCGACAATCTGGTGATATCACTTTATAAGTTGAAACAAACTCATTGCACTTTATCCTGTCAATATTGTCACAATGAGCATATTATCTGCTGGAATATTTATTATATGATTACAGGAATGTTTTTGTAAAATCCCCAATTACAGGAAAAAATTTAACTTCTTACTAGAAGTCCTATAATAAAACTATATCACAAGGATAAATAGTTTAGTTATCTATAATATATGTTGAATATATTGACTTTTCGAGAGTCAAGCAAAATAAACAGGCATTAATTTTGAAGCAGCACTTAAATGACGGTACTGCTCTTCCTTGCTTCAACTATAACAGCCAATATAAGTGCTTAAGTGCTATTTATTGAAGTTGACGAAATATTTTTCCTAAATCTTTTAAAGAGAAGTGTTTTTCCCATATAGGAAAAATAAAAATGTGGGAGAAGAGAAGTAATTAAGAAAGATCGAATGGTAGATCAAATTATTAGTAAATCTGGTGTATAACAATCAGGCTTCGCCATTATGATTCATAAATCTGTTCTCTATACTTAAAATTTAACATTGTTTGCCAGCAAAGAGGGTTTGTGAAGCTAAAGTCTCCTTAGCAACGTCCAGCTTTTAGTAGACGGAAGCAGATTCAATACCATTGAAAGGATTGTTTTTCGCAAACCATAGTTCTTCATATTTCGGCTTCATATCCTCACTATTACAAAACTCAATTTAATCGAATTTGTCTTTATTATTGAGACACAATGCGGTTGACTAACTGGAAGTTTAGAATTCCAGGCGTTCTTCAGATTATTCTTCAGATTCTTCATGTTTGATAACCTTCCAAACAAAATATCAAAAGCTTTATTAGCAGTATCAGAGCTCTCTGCTAGCTAAATCTTCTGCAACTCATCTTAACTTTTAGTGTTACACAACTTTGTTGAGCGAAGCCAGTACATTAACTATTTTATGTAGTTAATGGCATTAGTACTAGATATGCAGGAATATCTTTTGTATTGAATTTCAAAAAACCAAGAAACCAAGACTTTCTATAGAAAATCTTGGAAATACGATTAAGTTCCGGGCGTTTACAAGCTATTGAGAAGCTTAGCCAGTTTGCTTCTAACTTTAAATAACTAGCTTTGACTGAAACAAACTCCTTATATCCATGCTCAGTGACGTTGATAATAAGTAGTAGACAAGGCTGTCAGCATGCTTGACAGGACGTGGTATATACCATCATTGATTCAGAAATAAACGTAGCGCATATCACTTAAAATCATGCGCTCGCATAATTGGCGATGCTCTTCAAGCCATCGCTGTTTAATCTAATGGTAGTCCTAAAAAGTAGGAAACCATGTGCTTTTTTACCAAGAAAGCGCCCAAGAGATCTTCGTAAAATCTTCGATAGAGATGCCTAACAGCTACCAACCATAGTAGCAACTCTTTAGCGCTTATTCGTGCGCTTCAAATAAATCGGCAGCAAGGAGGAGTTATTGAAGCATATTCTGTTTTTGCTAAGGTCCCCCTCCTCTATGACCACTTTAGAGAATTTAGTCTCAATATGTGCCAAAGTACTTATTTTTATATGGTTTAATGTAGAAAAAACCATTACGGTCGTCGGAGAGGTTCCCCTCTCGACTGTCACCAAATATAGCCGTTCATTATTGCTCTTGCAGCATGGCTTCGAACTTTCTCAATAGCGGTGTTATCATCTACCTGATATTGTTACGGATGATTTCATGTAATGGCTAAGAGATAATATCTAATTTTTCGGATCTCTCTATAGTAGAGACTTTTTATGACATATTATCTCTCTGTTGTTGTAATTATTTATAAAATCAATCAGCAAGATATACTACTTTCTCCGAAACCTCATATACCAGAAATAAGTATAACTTAAATTTATTTTATTATCCTAAAACACGATTAGTAAAACTTTTATAGAAGTATTAAATTTAATGCACTATTATTACAATTGGTATCATAATCGGTATCTTTTATCTTTGATTGAGCTTACATTACTCATCAGTAATCAAGGTGATCTCAATGATATTTTATACAGCGAATGAAGGGGGAGACATTACTAATGTTTATTGCTGCTCTCTTTTATTCTCTACACATTGTATACAAGGATTCAGCAATCTTATTACCCAATGTTTGATAATCATTTTATATCTAAATTACTTTTAATATAATCCTACTATTTCCTAACTTTCTACCGGTTAAAACAGTAGATATTATAGCGACAGATATTAATTTAATCCTAGTTGTCAGCATTGACAGCCATTTCTGATTTCACCTTATTTATGAATGTAAGATATATTTTAACTTGTCACTAATATAACCTCAATGTTTATGAATCTATATTATCGGTGTTTACTGCTATTATCACTGTATAATTTTTAAATGAAAATCCATAGTAATCATTTAATGATTAGTAGTCTAATATTATTTAGTGTTGTTTAGCGCAACAATTACGTACCTCTCCAATGTAACTTTTTAATCATAATCGACATATACTAATAAAATTAACAATAACTTATTAAGTATATTGGTTTTATCAAAATAAAAACCTACTAATAACCTATTAGTAGGTTTTTATTGTAAAAATTAGGAATAATATTTACTCATTACTAATGAAGCATTAGTTCCACCAAAACCAAAACTATTTGACATTACCGTATTTAATTTTTTATTAGTCGGTTGCGTAATAATATTTATTGTTTTCGCTTTTTCATCTAAATTATCAATATTAATGCTTGGAGAAATAAATCCATGTTCTAGCATTAATAAACTATAAATAACTTCATGTACCCCAGCCGCACCCAGAGAATGGCCAGTCATTGCTTTAGTAGCTGAAATCGCTGGCGTATTGATACCAAACACTTCAATAATCGCTTCTAGCTCTTTTGTATCACCAACTGGCGTTGAAGTGCCATGAGTATTGATATAATCAACTTGATTGACATTAGCCGATGCCATTTTTATACACCGTACCGCCCCTTCACCTGACGGGGCAACCATATCATAACCGTCTGAAGTCGCTCCATAACCAACAATTTCAGCATAAATATTGGCGCCACGTGCTAAAGCATGTTCTAACTCTTCTACCACAACCATACCACCACCACCAGCGATCACAAAACCATCCCGATCCTGGTCATAGGTACGTGAAGCTTTTTCTGGCGTTGCATTATATTTAGTAGATAATGCCCCCATTGCATCAAATTCACAGGTTAATTCCCAACTTAGTTCTTCACCGCCGCCAGCAAAGATAACATCCTGTTTATCTAACTGAATCAACTCAACTGCATGGCCAATACAGTGCGCTGAAGTTGAACAAGCAGAGCTAATAGAATAATTAACGCCCTTAATTTTAAACGGGGTAGCTAAACAAGCTGAGATACCAGAAGCCATTGCTTTAGTCACCATATAGGGTCCAACACCACGTAATCCTTTTATACGCATACCATCAGAACCAGCTACTTGATTACGGGGTGAACCGCCACCAGAGCCAGCAATTAAACCGGTACGAATATTTGAGATCTGCTCTTCTGTAAGTTTAGCGTCCTGAATAGCCTCTTTCATCGCCAGGTAGGCATAAATTGAGCAATCACTCATAAAACGAAGAATTTTGCGGTCAATCTTTTGTTTAATATCATCTTCCGTTAGCTGAATATTACCCCAGATATGGCTGCGTAAACCCATTTTTTTAAATTCTTCTGAAAATCTGATGCCAGAACGGCCCGTTTTTAGGGAAGCTAGTACCTCTTGCTGGTTATTACCTATGCTAGAGACAATGCCCAGACCAGTGATGACTGTACGCTTCATTGATTATATTACCTCATAGTCGAAATTCATTTACTGGGAGCTTAGTTTGCTATTTTAGCTTACACTTGTAAGCTGAACAAGCCCGATCAGGTAAAAAATTATAGAAAATATTAGCTTTATTCAATTTTATATTTTTAACAAAAAACTAAACTATACTCAGGTTAAATTCCTTAGAATTAGCTGATTATTTAATCTATTGTAGATAATTTTATTAAAATAAATTAGATCAACCAAGATAAATTAAGCTGAAATGAGCAAGATATCTCCTATCTTTGAACACTTTGATTCATGTTTAGGTTTCTAACTAAAATGATTTAAAAGAATCCTGATATGTTTTCTTAGCTAGAAATCAATTGTAAATCGTTTTTCACTCACTAAGCTAATAATATGGTTATTAAAAAACCGGTTTTGGGAACTAGATTAAATTTTATAACAGTCTGTTAGTTATTTATGAAGTTCCACTAACAAACGCCGAAAAACTACTTATAAATTTACACTATGTAAATTTTGAAAAATATCTCTTGTTCATTACTGATTTATTAAGAGTTCATCAATGATGATCGCTGAGCTTGTTGCTTTTTATAAACAAATTTATTAATAATAACTTTAATTGTTACCGGGTAATTATAAAATAGTTATAAACTGAAAGAATCATTCTCGATCGCTAGCTTAGCGATGTAAATATATTTATTTTAACTAAAATCCAATTTTTAATAAAATAAATATTTACTTTTTAGATGGTTTTACTCCAACTAAAATCCTTCAAATGTAGAGCAAATAACTATTCACTACAATAGTAATTAAGCATGTGATATTTGTATTTTTGATATTTCACTTCTGCTTATATTGTCTATCGTGGATTAGAAAAGCTAGTTTTCAAGTAAAAAATAAAAAGTTTTAGCTATAAAACATGAAATGTTTAGTCAATTAATTACGTAAACTAGCAACTTCTACTCCAATAACCCCCTTGATTTACTCAATAAGCTAGATCTATAACCAATGGATATTGTTATTATTGGCGAAAGCGATATTTGCCAGTATCATGATCTGTCCTCTCTTTTATTACGTAGAGAGAATCAGGTAATTTTATCTTGTTAAAAAAGATAACATGACAGCGTGGCACAAAAAACTTTCAATAATCGTCAAGATACATTTTTTCATTAAAATAACCGGGACACGTCACCATCATGGATTAAAATGTTTTTATTACCTTTTTTATTTTTACAAAATGCTATTATAATCAATTTCAACGGTTATTCATTGTCTTTGCACACGATTGGAACGGTTTAGTACAGTTAGCTTATAATATAAAAGCTCATAAGAAATTGGCTATCTGATTTTGCATGAGAGTTATTAGCAAATTTGATGTCTGACTTGTAAGGCTACGTTTCATTCTAATGCTTCGTGAATCTATTTCATCCTTAAATCAGATGTTGTTTACCACCAGGATCAGTAAGATCAAAACGATTAGCCAGCCCTATCTTCTTCATTGCTGTATAGATACTTATTCTGATAATTTTACCAAAAAAAATATTAAAAAGCTTTATTAGCAACATCGTGCCTCTCTCTTGCTACCTAAATCTCTCGCGTAGCTCAACTCTTAACTTTCGATTCTATGCTTTTGTATAGTGAAGTCAGAATATGAGGTGTTTTATGTACCCAACAGAATTGGTGCTGCGTATTTGGAAATATCTTTGGCATTATTTTAAAAAACTAATCACCGGCATCCTGCAGGAATTTTTCTGGAAGGATATGGTTAAATCCGTGTTTCCAGACCACTTAGAAGTTTGGTCCAGTTTATTTCTAACTCTCAATAAGCATCTTCAATTGCAACGAGCTGCTTACATTCATGTGCAGTGATACGTCAAATAATAAGCAATAGCTAAAGACAATCTCTTGACTAATAAAATGGTATATGTCATAATTTGTTCAGAAATAAATGTAATGCGTATCGTTTAATCAGGCAGCATATCATTTCATTGCTTATGATCTTCAAGCTGTTGCTATTTTATTCTCTTAATAAGTACTAGTATGGAGAGATCATATACTTTTTCATCGAGAAACAGCTCAAGGCTTCATGAAAATTAGTGATCAATATGACTCTGCAGCTACTGGCAGTAGCTCTTCGCCGATTTGCACCTTTTAAATAAGGTAATATCAAGGAGTTTCAAAAGACTATTCCATCCGTTGTCATATCCCTTGACTTTAAATATTTTACTTTAGGTATTTTAATTTCAATATTCCTAATATCAGTTTGTATAATTCTCTGTTCTAAATAACAGTTGCGGTTGAGAGGGATGGTTGTCGTCAAGAAAAAAGCGTTGAGAGTATGTTGAATCAAGGAGATATAAAATGGCTTTGAGCTTCGCCTTAATAACAGTGCTATAACCTCCCAGCAGCCTTACAGATGCCTTCATGTAAGGTGGTAAGAGGTAATATCTTATTTATGGATGCTTATAAAAGTAGAATTTCTATTCTATATCATTTTTATATTCTTTAAATTATCTACAAAATTAATTAAGCAGAATATGCTAGAATCTTAAAACTCCATACATCAGAAATGAGCATAACTCAATTCTACTGGTAACACATTAGAAGAAATTTGCGCAGTATATGTACCATATTAAGATTAGCAGAAATATTTTTCATTGAAATATTAAAGTTATAAATGAACTAATTTTAATTATATTCTGACGTAACTTATTTAACTTTCCTTAAAGGAATTTTTATTGTAAAACCCGATGGGCTATCCTAGATAAAGGAGACTAAAGTTCAAATATTACTGACCAGTAAGCTGAGCTTAACCTACTGTCTTTAGTAAACTCGCCATGACCTGTGATATAAAATGATAGGTACCACATTAAACCGTTATCAAAATAGAAATAAAAATTTAATACTATGTTTGCAAAAGTTATTACTCTGCTTCCAGAGTAATTTGTATCCACGTCTGTATTTTAATTGTTGTAGATTGAACAATACTCTCCAAGAGAGATAATTCGGTAAATAAAAACTCTACACTATAAAATCTACTCAGTTATCTTTTAATCAATTGATATAACTGTTCACAGTTATAATGTAGAATTTATTTTATTAATAACTCTTTGATTACTAATATTATTAATCAATAGTTAATAATTTCATAGTCGTTGGCAAAATTTTTGTACTATTTAACTCCATTCGAACTAAGCATGAACTCTTGTCGATGATTGTTTAAAGAAAACGGATAACACACTCTGCATTAAACTTTTCAAGAATCTTATGCTAATATAACTTTTATCGATCTAAGGTGATTAAAATTACGATTTTTTCTTTTCTTTTATTTCCTTCTCTCTCACATTTCTAGATTTCCTATGTGGAATATAAGGCCTTTATTTAAAGGATTCAGAAAAAATGTTTCATCAACTTCAACAATACTATTTAGTACATTTAAGTTGACTGTTCTTGCTGAAGCAAGAAAGTACGGACGCCATCTAAATGCTGTTTTAAAATCAATGCCTTTTATTTTGCTGACTTCTATAAAGTAAAACTATTTAATATACATTGCAGATAACTAAACCATTTATCTTTTTGATGTAGTTTCACCAAAGGACTTCCAATCAGATTGTTAAATATTTTCTGCAATCTGAAATTTTGCAACGATATTGCTTGTAACCCTAATGAACTGGTTTCCAGCAGAAACCATATTTAGTATGGTAACATGAGGAGAATAAATCAAAATTAGTTTTTCAACACATGAATCCATATCATCAGATTGTCGCTAAATCAACTAATGAGATACAACTTCTTCCTTAGTTAGAAGAAAGGAAGGATAGAATCTATCTTAGACGGTAGCATGAATTGCTTTTCATTACAACTGCAATAGCAAAATTCCTTCCTAATAGGATTAGGAATTTATACTAACAAACTTTGCAAATATAGTCTAATAATTATAGCTATATTCCCATCGTTTAGCGATGGGCGCGGGGACCCCTGTCTCCACGCCCTCTTAAGAGAACCGTAGTCGTTTTCTTGCGAAAAATATTTTCCTTTTCTACAATCTACTCAGCAGAGTTTGTACTCCCCGTATACTAATCTTAAAACTCGCTCTATCTCGATCTGACCTAGATCGCTGTTTATGTAGATATAAACGGTAATTTGCGTAAATGAGGTAGGAAAACCCTGAAGCTAAAATATCAATAGTTTAAAACTATGAGCTTGATTATCTTACGTAGATTGAATATTTTCTGCAAATGCAAAACGAAATTTCATGATATTATTTTGTAGGTATAATATCACGGCATTCGATAAGTTTTTATCTATCTACTCAAAGCCAAGACCGTGGTTAATACTCAACTCTTTTTACGTAATCTTAATCGAAAATGTTTCATGATTATTTATTGGATACTTACAAAAAATAGCAAAGAACTTACAGACCATTTTTACTCTCTAAAAACATTCAGCTACCGGAAAACGGAATTCTACTGTTTGTTGTATATAGATTAGTATAAAGACAGCCTAGTCGCCTGAGATATCATTAAATGAAGAGTATAATCGAAAGACTTAATGGCCGCATAAAAGATCGAGCTGCAAAACCATCATCTTAATTATAGTTAAGAGCTTGAGATCATCTTACATCAATATGTTTACTGTACAATCAAGAATTACCCCCAATCAGCATTGAGTAGTAAAACTTTATTACTATTTATAAAAGATTGATTCAAAGCTAAACTTAATTTTTTAAAAAAATACTATCTATCTTCCTAAAAGTAACAATTAAGCACCATTAAACTTTAACAATTTATTTAATCTTTTTATTAATAACCGAATGTTCTATTGAACAAACTCATTTAGATTCAATAAGCTGATTATTCTGTTAGATAAGATTATTGTGGCATATAGAGATAAACTACAGCGCATAATAAGATATCACTTAGTGAATCATTTCTAAAAAACATAAATAGTCTTACTGTTGGCATCTAACGATATTATTGATTGATACCGATATCAATATCGGTGAGTGGTAGACAACTACAGGCTAGTATTTCATCTTTATCAAAAGATGCAATTCGTTTATGATGATATCTCACTTTTCCTTTTCTAAGATAAACTCGACAGGCACCACAAAAACCTTTTCAGTATTGAAATTCAATTTGAATTTTATTCTGTTCAAAAGCATCAAGTAGACTAATATGTTGTTCGGAATAAAAAGGGATTTGTATATCCTGCGCGTGGCGCAGGGTAATTTTATAACTTCCCATAAAGGTTATAACTCAAAATTACGCAGCTCATCTGTATTGACCTGAGCATCAATTTGCCCTACCAGGTAAGAACTAACTTCCACTTCTTGTGGTGCCACCTGGACGTTATCAGAAACTAACCAGGAATTAATCCATGGAATAGGGTTTGAGCGTATTTCACAGGGTGATTTTAATCCAACAGCTTGCATACGCATATTGGTAATATATTCAATATATTGACATAAAATATCTTTATTCAAACCAATCATTGAACCATTTGAGAAGAGATACTCGGCCCACTCCTTTTCCTGCTCAGCTGCTTGAACAAACAATTTATAACATGCTTCTTCAGACTCTTTAGCAATGATAGCCATTTCAGGATCATCTTGACCAGATTGCATCAGGTTTAACATATGTTGGATAGCAGTGAGATGCAGAGCTTCATCACGGGCAATCAATTTAATAATTTTAGCATTTCCTTCCATCAATTCACGTTCAGCAAAAGCAAATGAGCAAGCAAAGCTGACATAAAAACGAATAGCTTCTAATGCATTAACACTCATCAGACATAGATAGAGCTGCTTTTTTAAACAGCGTAAAGAAATAATTATATTTTTACCATTAATTATGTGATTACCTTCACCTAACATATGGTAATAGTTTGTCATTTTAATTAACTTATCATAATAAGTGGAAATATCTTTTGCTCGTTTTAAAATTTCTCCATTAGTTAAAATATCGTTAAAAATAATTGATGGGTCATTAACAATGTTACGAATAATATGCGTGTAAGAGCGAGAATGAATAGTTTCTGAAAACGACCAAGTTTCTATCCAAGTTTCAAGCTCAGGAATTGAAATAAGTGGTAGTAGTGCTACGTTAGGGCTACGTCCTTGAATCGAATCTAATAATGTTTGATATTTTAAATTACTAATAAAGATATGTTTTTCATATTCAGGTAGTGATTGATAATCAATACGATCACGAGAAATATCAATTTCTTCCGGGCGCCAGAAAAAAGATAGTTGTTTTTCAATCAGTTGCTCAAAAATAGGATATTTTTGTTGATCATAACGGGCAATATTAACAGGTTGCCCAAAGAACATCGGTTCTTGTAGTTGATTGTTTTTGATTTGTGAAAATGTTGTATATTGATATTCCATATGTCCTCATATTAAATCTTACAAGCTCCGCCATTACAATCGCTATCAGCTGATTTAATTACCTCTTCTAAATCTACTTGGGTATCTTCTGCACCATCACGGGTATTATGGTAATAAAGTGTTTTTACTCCATACTTATAAGCGAGTAACAAATCTTTCAGTAATTGATTCATTGGAACTTTATTATTTGGAAAACGAGTTGGATCATAATTAGTGTTAGCAGAAATCGATTGATCTATAAACTTTTGCATAATACCAACTAATTGCAAATAACCGTCGTTATTGGGCATTTCCCATAATAATTCATAATTATTTTTTAAGCGTTCGTATTCAGGTACAACTTGTCGCAAGATACCATCTTTTGATGCTTTAATGCTGATATAACCTCGAGGTGGTTCAATACCATTTGTGGCATTAGATATTTGTGATGAAGTTTCTGATGGCATCAAGGCAGAAAGCGTTGAATTACGCAAACCATATTTTTTGATATCTTTACGTAAAGTTTGCCAATCATAATGTAATGGTTCAGAAGTTAATGCATCTAATGATTTTTTATAACTATCAATAGGTAAAATACCTTTTGAGTAAGTAGTTTCGTGAAACCATGGGCAAGCACCTTGTTTTTTTGCTAATTCATTAGATGCTTTTAATAAATAATACTGGATAGCTTCAAAGGTTTTATGGGTTAAATTATTAGCACTACCATCAGAGTAGTGAACGCCATGTTTAGCTAAATAATAAGCATAATTAATGACTCCAACACCTAAAGTACGACGACCCATAGAGCCTTTTTGCGCAGCAAAAATTGGATAATTTTGATAATCAAGCAGTGAATCTAACGCATGGACGACTAATATCGCTAACTCCTCCAATTCATCTAATGATGTAATGGCACCTAAATTAAAGGCGGAAAGAGTACAAAGTGCAATTTCACCATTTTCGTCGTTAATATTATTTAAAGGTCGTGTTGGCAAGGCGATTTCCAAACAGAGGTTTGATTGACGAATTGGCGCAACTTTAGCATCAAATGGGCTATGGGTATTACAGTGATCAATATTTTGAATATAGATACGCCCGGTTGATGCTCGCTCTTGCATCATAAGTGAAAATAGATCAAGCGCTTTAACGCGCTTCTGGCGTATGTTTTCGTCTTGTTCATATTTTAAATATAAACATTCAAATTCGCTTTGATTAGCGAAAAATGCTTCATATAAACCTGGAGCATCAGAAGGACTAAAGAGGGTAATTTCCTTACCTTTGATAAGGCGTTCATACATGAGTTTATTAATTTGCACACAATAGTCTAGATGACGGACACGATTACCTTCAATACCGCGATTATTTTTCAATACTAGTAAGCTTTCAACCTCTAAATGCCAGAGAGGATAAAATAACGTGGAACCACCACCTCGTACTCCACCTTGAGAACAAGATTTTACTGCAGTTTGAAAATGTTTATAGAAAGGAATGCAGCCTGTATGAAACGCTTCACCTCCACGAATCGGACTACCTAATGCGCGAATATGACCAGCATTAACACCAATACCTGCACGTTGAGAAACATATTTCACAATTGCGCTAGAGGTGGCATTAATTGAATCAAGACTATCATCACATTCAATTAATACGCAAGAACTAAATTGGCGAGTTGGAGTGCGTACACCCGCCATAATTGGTGTAGGTAATGAAATTTTAAAAGTTGATATTGCATCATAAAAGCGACGAATATAATTTAATCTCGTTTCTTTTGGATAGCATGAAAAAAGGCAAGCAGCAACAAGAATATATAGAAATTGGGCACTTTCATAAATTTCCCCGCTTACCCGGTTTTGCACCAAGTATTTACCTTCTAATTGTTTAACTGCTCCGTAGGAAAAATTCATGTCACGCCAGTGATTTAGAAAACTATCCATCTGGTTAAATTCTTTTGCAGTATAATCTGTCAATAGATGTTTATCGTATTTAGCTATTTTAACCATACGCAAAACATGCTGATATAATCCCGGTGGTTCAAATTGGCCATAGGCTTTTTTGCGCAGATGAAAAATAGCTAATCGAGCTGCAAGATATTGGTAATCAGGTGTTTCAGCTGAAATAAGATCTGCTGCCGCTTTAATCATGGTTTCGTGGATATCAGAAGTTTTAATGCCATCATAAAACTGGATCTGAGAGCGTAACTCTACCTGTGAAACAGATACATCTTTTAGGTTTTCAGCTGCCCAGGTAATGACTTTATGGATTTTATCAAGATCAATGCGTTCTTTATGTCCAGCTCGTTTAGTGACTAATAGACTTTGGTTCATTGGTAGTTATACCTAAAGTTAACTAGCTAAATATTTAGCAATCATTACACTCAACAATCGTTAATAACAAAACTACAAAACGCTATGCTTAATACCATTTTATATTTATAGTTTGAACTAAACTATAGCGTGGTAATACTACATATAGTGTATAATTGCTATTATATTTATAATCTAATGATAAATTATAATTTTTGTCAAGTCTATAAAAATATGATTTTTACAATAATCTAGTGCTGAATTTTGTTAATTGGCTGATAACTTTCCTAATATATAGGAGAATATATTATAATTTATGTTTCTTCAATGAAGAAACATAAGTTTATTAAAACCTACTGATTGCTATTTTCTTTAACAAAAGTTAACAATTATTTGCATTTAACATATGCAACATATAATTAACATCAACATTTGAGCCTAAGGAAAATTTATCAAAAATCGGATTATAATGTAATCCGATGATATGTTGCTCTTGTAAAGATGTTTTATCTATCCAGCTTAGTAGCTCAGAAGGCTTAATAAATTTTTTTACATCATGAGTACCTTTAGGAACTATTTTTAAAATATGCTCAGCAGCAATTATTGCTAATAACCAGGCTTTTTTATTACGATTAATAGTAGAAAAAAATACCTCACCACCTGGTTTAACTAATCTTGCGCATGATTGAACAACAGATTCAGGATCGGGAACATGTTCAAGCATTTCCATGCAGGTAACGATATCATAAGTTTGAGGTTTTTTTTCTGCATAGCTCTCAGCAGTTATCTGTAAGTACTTGATTTTTATATTATTTTCTAATGCATGGAGCCTTGCAACTTGTAGTAGTTCTGCGGACATATCAATTCCTGTAACTAGTGCGCCTTCTTTAGTCATGCTTTCTGTTAAAATTCCGCCTCCGCAGCCAATATCAAGTACTTTTTTACCGAACACACCATTAGCATGTTGCAGGATATAGTTTAAACGTAATGGATTAATTCGATGAAGAAGTTGGAATTCACTTGTTTCATCCCACCATCGATTCGAAACAGAGCTAAATTTGTTGATTTCAGTTAGGTCAAGATTTACTTGACCGCAAAAATTCTTATTATTCACCAAAATATTACTCCTTAAGTTATTATTAATATAGACTCTAATGCTATTAGATCACTATACATGTTTTATTGAATAAAATGCGTTTTCTGTTTTTATAATATGGCGATTTTATGGTATAATTTCCCTCCTTTAATAAGGAGGGAGGAGGGATAAGCGACTGCATGAGTGACATAGCAAGAAAAATTACCCTAGTTAATATCGAAGAGGAGCTGAAAAGCTCTTATTTGGATTATGCGATGTCTGTAATTGTTGGACGTGCCCTTCCAGATGTACGAGATGGATTAAAACCTGTTCATCGGCGCGTATTATACGCAATGAATGTATTAGGTAATGATTGGAATAAATCATATAAAAAATCAGCTCGTGTAGTCGGTGACGTCATTGGTAAATATCATCCTCATGGTGATAGTGCTGTCTATGATGCGATAGTTCGTTTAGCACAACCATTTTCAATGCGTTATATGCTAGTTGATGGGCAAGGTAATTTTGGCTCTATTGATGGCGACTCTGCTGCTGCAATGCGTTATACCGAAGTACGCATGGCAAAAATTGCCCATGAATTGCTGGAAGATTTAGATAAGGAAACCGTTGATTTCATTCCTAACTATGATGGTACTGAGGAGATCCCTGATGTTATGCCAACTAGGGTTCCAAACTTCCTGATTAACGGTTCTTCAGGTATTGCTGTTGGCATGGCTACCAATATTCCACCTCATAACCTTAGCGAAGTTATTGATGGCTGTCTAGCTTATATCGATAATGAAAACATTAGTATTGAAGGATTGCTAGAATATATTTTAGGCCCTGATTTTCCAACTGCCGCAATTATTAATGGTCGCCATGGTATCATCGATGCATATCGGACGGGACGGGGTAAAGTCTATATCCGTGCACGTGCTAACATTGAAGTTGATGATAAAAATAGTCGTGAAACAATTATTGTTAATGAGATCCCTTATCAGGTTAATAAGGCCCGTTTAATTGAAAAAATTGCTGAATTAGTTAAAAATAAACGTATTGATGGGATTAGCGCATTACGTGATGAGTCTGACAAAGATGGGATGCGCATTGTTATTGAACTAAAACGAGATGTAGTGGCGGAAGTGGTACTGAATAATCTGTATTCTCTCACTCAACTTCAAGTTTCATTTGGCATTAATATGGTCGCCTTATGTGATGGCCAGCCTAAAATTTTAAATTTAAAAGAAATTCTTGAAGCTTTTGTTCGTCATCGCAGAGAAGTGGTCACTCGACGGACTATTTTTGAATTGCGTAAAGCACGCGAGCGTGCTCATATATTGGAGGCCTTTGCCGTCGCATTAGCAAATATTGATCCAATTATTGAACTTATCCGTCAAGCATTAACCCCGCATAAAGCAAAATTGGATTTAATTGCGCGTCCTTGGCAATTAGGTAATGTTTCTGCTATGTTAGCAGATGCAGATGATAACGCTGCTCGTCCTGAATGGCTTAAACCTCAATACGGAGTGCAGAATAATAAATATTATTTGACTGAACAACAATCTCAGACAATTCTTGATTTGCGTTTGCAAAAATTAACTAGCTTAGAACATGATAAAATATTGGACGAATATAGTAAGTTGCTAAAACAAATTACAGCATTATTATATATATTAACCAGCCCAGAACGGTTAATGGAAGTTATCCGTAAAGAACTGGAAGCTATTAAAGAACAGTATCGTGATGCCCGTCGCACGGAAATTACTGAAAATAGCCCAGATATTAATATCGAAGATTTAATTACCCAAGAAGATGTGATTGTAACTTTATCACATCAGGGATATGTTAAATATCAGCCAGTATCTGCTTACGAAGCACAACGACGCGGAGGTAAAGGTAAGTCGGCAGCACGTATTAAAGAAGAAGATTTTATTGAGCGTTTATTAGTTGCTAATACCCATGACACAATTCTATGCTTCTCTAGTCGAGGACGTCTATATTGGATGAAAGTTTATCAGTTACCCGAAGCTAGCCGTAGTGCACGTGGGCGACCAATAGTCAATTTTTTGCCATTAAAACAAAATGAACGTATTACTGCAATTTTACCTGTACGTAAATTTGATAATAATTATTATGTATTTATGGCGACCTCAAGTGGTACAGTTAAAAAAACATCACTAAAAGATTTTAGTCGTCCTAGAAATGCTGGGACTGTAGCAGTTAACCTTAATGAAGGTGATGAATTGATTGGCGTTGATTTAACGACTGGTAAAAACGAGGTAATGCTTTTTTCTGCTGCTGGTAAAGTTGCTCGTTTTGCAGAAAATAGTGTTCGTCCTATGGGACGAACAGCAACAGGTGTTCGAGGTATTAAATTAAAAGCTGGCGATAAAATCGTTTCATTAATTATACCTCGTGGTGAAGCTAATATTTTAACTGTTACCGAAAATGGTTATGGTAAACGAACTGAGGAGAGTCAATACCCAACAAAATCTCGCGCTACTCAAGGTGTTATTTCCATTAAAGTTAGCAAACGTAATGGTAATGTGGTTGGGGCAATTCAAGTAGAAAAAACTGATCAATTTATGATGATCACTGACGCTAGCACTTTGGTACGTACGCGAGTTGAAGAAGTTAGCATTGTTGCTAGAAATACTCATGGCGTCATTTTAATTCGTACCGCTAAAAATGAAAAAGTAGTTGGTTTACAACGCATTGTTGATCCTGAAGAAGATGATGATAACCAAACCTTAATAGAAGATGTAATTAATATAAAAGTATAACCTGATATTAATAACATAGAAAATCTTTTTCTTAATGAGTGATTAATTAGTTTTATATTATGAGAGAGCTGAGTAACCAGTAGTGTTTGTTTTTACGGATTATATCAATTCACTATTAGTGATAAAGTTTTATTATTCGCCTTATCTATATTATTTTATGAGTGGATATATTTATGTTATAAATAGAATAGTGTTTAAGATATCTTTTTATTAAAAGCATTGTTAAAATTTCTTGCTATTTATTTTACACTTCAGTGCGCCTCCTCTTTATAAAAAATTAAATTCAGTTTTACTTCTGGTTATCAATAACTATTTTTGAGCGCAACGCAAGTTACTTACATCTATGTGAAGTGACATCAATAATGATAAGCAGAAAAGATAATCATTATGCTTGACAGGAAAGAAGGGTACCCCCTTCAACCAAGAAATAAACATAGCGGTATCGCGTAAATTACGAAAGTACTATATTACTTGTGCTCTTCAACTTATTCCTGCTTCAGTCTACTTATGACGATTACCAAGGATTGTACCCATATACTTTCAACGAAAATCGCTTCAGAACTCCCTAAAAATATCCGGTAGAGATACCTTGCAAATACAAGTCTTATAGTAGAAACTCTTCATCATTTTTATGCCATTCTGATAAAGTAGTGGCAACTAGCTATTGAAAAATATTCAACTATTATTGCTACAATCTCCTTGACCTTATGCACTTTAATCTTAACATCATCAATACTGTGTCTATACGGTTTACTGTAGAAAAAATGGTTATAGACAACGGCATGATCATTTGTCTATAAAATATGACGTTCAACAATATAAGATAAATTCATAAAAGAAATCAGAGGTAATATCTAATTTGCGGATACCTGTATTATAGACTTTTCCATATCATATCATAATCTATATTCTTGAAATAATTTATGAAATAAATCAGATTGATAGGCCAGAATCTACAAAATCCATGCACACTAGAAGTAAGTATAACAATACTCAATAATTATTTACTTTTATTAAAAATAAAGATATCGATTAAAAAAGAATGTTGTTCTTACTTTTTTGAAAAAAACTCTCTTCTTTAAATAAAATAAAGAAGTTAGTAATAAATTGAATAAACCTTAGGATACAAGAAGCTATAAATAATATTTATGATCTATTTATATTTTTAATAAAATTATATTTTATACAATTCTGTTGGAAAGAGAGTTTCAGCAAATATCCTGCAGCGATGAAGAAGCTGAAGAATAATCTGAAGAATGCCTGGCATTCTATACTTCCAGTCAGCACACTGGGCATCAATAAAGAACGAAGAACCTAATTAAACTGTATTTTGCAATAGTTTTATGAACCTATTAAACCGATACACAGAAGCACTGTGCTTCAAAATAACCACTTTTAATTATATTTAAGCTTACATCTTGTCCTACTCAGAAAAGCTATAACTTCTGGCTAACGGGATTTATGACCTTATACTGATATTGCTGCTAAATAATGCCTAATTTAAGGATGAAGAACAGATTTATGAAGTATCAGAGTGTAATACAACTTAACCACAAATATTATCATATTCCCTAATAACATATAGGGGGATGAGTACACGACGACTTACTGGAAATACCATACCTGAAAATAAAAAATACTATAGCTAGCATAAAATTATATTTTAGTCTCGAT
>JBQMRQ010000020.1:0-8504 GCA_052174535.1 Arsenophonus sp. NC-WZS1-MAG3
TAATCCACCTGCAGAACCAGTGTTAATAATAAATTCAGGCGCAAAATGTTCTATTAGTAATGTTGTTCCTAGTGCTGCAGAAACTTTACCAATTCCTGATTTTAATAATGCGATATCAAGATTATCAAACTTTCCTAAGTAAATCTTACAGCCACCTAGTGATAATGCTAACTGGGCATTTATTTGCTTACGCAATAATCCGACTTCTTGCTCCATTGCACCTATTATCGCAATTTTCATTATGTCATACTCATAGTTGATTAATTATATATGTTATTAGAGATCTCTACTATTATAGCATTGAAAACAAAAAAAAGTTAACTCTACCATTAGTTAGGAATATTTCATTATAAGAATGGAGAATGTTTAAGATTGATCTTAGGTAGAAGCTCAATTCTATTCATAAATATACTAATTATAATGTTATAAAATAATGAAGAACAAATTAATGCTTAATTTAAAAGTAAATTTAGGGCGTATCATTAATTCTGCTCTAATGCATCGATTACAACAGAATACTTAAGTTTTTTCTTTAAAAAGGATACTGGAGTTCGTAGTTATCTTAACTATTAAGTTAAAGGTACAGAAAATTGGATATTTTATTTTAAAAACTATGATCAGCTAATTGAAAAAAGTTATTCACAACTTATGGTCTACCTCTGAGTGCCTTAATGCATTTGAAAGTTTAATTAAAATAGCATGCTTGATGCATAATGTTGGTAACTAACCTTTTAAATTATTTTAATTAAGTTGCAATTAAGAGTTGTTTTAATATTACTTAACGATAAACTTATTTTAATAAAATTAAAGATTATAGATTAATACTAAATTAATTTCATACAGTTAAAAATAAATCTAACAAGGATTTCTTCTTTTGCTAATTATATAAAATCTTTGTTAATTTGAAAGTAATCCTCAGAGGGTATAGAATGATCTATCAATTATTAAAATTGAATATCACTTATGTAGAAATGAGTTATTAGCAAATCTAGTATATGATAGTTAGGTTATTCTCTGATGCTTTGTAAATCTGTTCTTTATTATTAAATTTGGCATTATTTACCACTAGAGTGAGCAAATGAACTTCAATTATCTTATTAAAGATTATCTAAGTAAATAGAAATAGCTTAAATACCATAAAAGAATTATTTTCAATCTATACTTCTTCACGTATCAATTTCGAAGTCTCACTGCTGAAAAGTTGATTTAATTGTATTTGTCGTTCTTATTGATGCCAGTGCGTTAATAAGAACCCATAGAATACTAGTCGTTCTCCTCGTTTTTTACATTTTCTTAATCCCTGGAAAGATAAGATAAAAACCTTATCAACAAAACATAAAAGGTTTTTATTAGCAGTATCATCTTGGATCTCTTCTGGCTAAATCTCCATTAGTTCATCCTTAACTTTCGATTGCATTCTTTTAGGAATGGAAACAAGTATATTAGATATTTTATCTACTCAATAACATTGGTGTTATGCGCTCAGGAATATCTTTAGCATTGCATTAAAAACCAAGATCACTGTCTTCCATAGTAAGTTTAGGAGATGTAGTTAACCTGCGCTTGCAATTCATTAAGAAGTTCGGTTCAATTCACTTCTAATTTATGATATGTCTTTTCGAGAGCAAATGAGCTCCTTACCATCCATACAGTGTCAGCTAATAATGAACAGCAGGCTAAAAATGATCAGCTTGCTTGACAGAATCCCATTATGTCTTTCGCCAAAAAATAAACGTAACGCATATCGTTTAAGTCAACAATCTACCATTGTCTATGTTCTTTAAGTCATTCTCATTTCAGTCTTCTGATGGATACTAGCAAAGAGAGATGATGTACTTTTTATAAAAATCTCCTATAGAGCTTTAGTGAAAATTATCGCTGAATAATAATTTCTATTTTGCAGGTATAGGAATAGTAGCAACTATTTAATGTTTTGTGCTATTCGAATAAGATAGTAGCAATAAGTTGCTGAAGGATATTCCGTTCCCGCTACGATTCTCTGACCTTAGGTACTTTAATTTCAACATCGCCAATAGCAATTTATTTAGTTCGTTATATCAGATGACAGTTATAGATGACGGATGACACTCAGTATATAAGTTAATGTTGATCATTTTTTCACAGAATGCATTAGAGCTCTATCTAAGCAGCAGTGCTATCAGATTACTAGTAACATTACGCATGCGTTCATGCAAGCAATCAAGGCAATATCTGGTTTCGCAGATACCTGACTAAATTTTTATGGCATATCATCTTTTTGATATTGAAATAATTTACTAAATTAATCAGTAGGATACACAAAATTTTAAAATCCTATATACTAATAATGAGCATAACTTATTTTAAAAATTTTTTAGGCTAAATCTAGATAATTCAGTAAAATAAAACAACCTTTTACCATGAAAAAAACTTAGCCATTTTTTTAATTAGTTAATATGATTATTCATATTTTAAGATATGAAATTCCTTATCAATAACTCTATAGTTATCTAGCCTTATTAGGATATAGTGACTAATTTCATGTTCATTGGAAAAAGTTTTGTACTATTTAATTCTATTCGAGCTAAACGATGAACTCTTTATCGATGATCAGATCAAGAAAACAGCTAATATATTCTGCATTAAACTCTTCAAAAATCTCATCTTTCACGTGACCTTGTTGATATAAGAATAAGTAATTCGTCCTTTCTTTTTTATCTCTTCATCTTTTACATTTTTTACTTTTCCTATGTGGAAAATAAGGCTTTTATTTAAAAGATTCAGAAAAAATGTTTTGTCAATTTTAACAATACTATTTAGTGCATTTAAGTTGACTGTTGTTGCTGAAGCAAGAAAGTACGGACGCCATCTAAATGCTGTTTTAAATCAATTCCTATTTATTCACTGACTTTTGTAAAGTTAAACTATTTAACATGCATCGCAGATAACTAAATAATTTATTCTTATGATATAGTTTCGCCAATAGACTTTCCTTTTCAGTAAGATTATAAATATTTTATTGGAATTCGGGGATTTCCCAATGATATCGCTGTAGCCTCCCTCTCTAATGAATATTTCCAATGAATAATATATTTATTGTGTCAATATGAATAGGGTAAAAGTATATTAAATTGCTTCAATGGATGAATTGATATTATATGACAGATTATTGACAAGCCATTTAATGAGATGCAGCTTTATGTTAACAGGGATAAAGAAAGAGTTTTTTTGATCTTTATAATTCTTTTTCATGATAACTGCTACAATAAAATTATTCTTATAGGATAAGAGATTTTACCAACAATAGTTGCTAACGATAGCCGAAATAGATAGGAAAGGTGACTCGTATAACTATAAAAGGTATTACTGGAAAGGATTACCGCAAAATATTATTTATTGTAGATCTAAACGTGTTAAAAGTGACAGTATTTTTATATTCTTCGTATAACTAATTTCAGCAACCAACATACCGACATGAAGACGCTGGAATATGCTGATAAGCATGAGTTTGATTTTTTCCAAAATATCCTTATAAGTGGATTTCTCGCATTTCAGTATCGTATAGGCATCCATGATAACTTTGATCTAACTAATATAAGGATATTGAAAGATGCATGAGCCACAAAAGTACAGTTAATTTAATACTCTCTATCATCAGGTACGTCTGTGTTATCAGTAGGTTAAGATTTTATGATAAGGTAACCAATTATAATAACTTCAAGCCATTATTTTGCACGTTATAGACCTATTTATGGCAAAAGTTAAGCAGGAAAATGGTTCTTTTGTAGTTAACTTTCAATTAGGCACTGTATTAATGTGTATGTCATTGGATTAAATACTCATTAAGTGTTGTGGCATTGACAATGGTAATAGTAAAATTAATTAACTTAATCAAAATGAAATTACGATGATATTTAATAGTTTTGATAGCGATTACGCTTCTGGAATAAGCGTAAGGTAGCTATCTATCCTATCGTGATACAATTAAGAATTTTAAAAATGTGCGCGCATACAGGAAGATGATTAATAAGTATATTTTCATTTTAGTCTGAAATATTTTAAACCTTTCCTCAGTTTGTAGCTAAATTGAAGCGTTAATAGAATTTGTGAATGAAATATGGAGTCGTTGATTAATCAACGGTTTTGGCTTGTTTTGTTTTTACTACTATAATCTCCTAAACAAGATGAAAGACGCGCTTAGTCTTAAAAATTAAAATTGAATTACCAAATATAACCCCACATTTCCAATAGAGTTCTTAACCTTTGAGAGAGAAAACACCGATGAGTATTTAGTTTTCTAAAAATTGTGTTTCTGTATAATATTATGCAAACGGTTAATAATATAATAATAAGTAGGATGTTGTTATGGTAGTAATGTGCTCTATTTTATGACATAGACTAATAATCTGCCTGGATGACAATATTCTGTTAGTGGATAGGGTAAAAATCAAGTTATCAGAAATCAATATTGTGCAGTAGAAGCATCATGTACTGGAGATGCTGATTAGCAAAATTTACTTGCCATGGCAGCTTTTATAATCTAGATGGAAAATTATTGAACTACTCTATATAAATAGGTTACTTGAGTACTAGTAACCCTTTTATGGCATATTCGTTGCAATATCACAGCAGCCTTTACCGGTATAAATTCGGAAATAGGATAGGGGGACGGTATGAAAGTACCAGTAAGCGGTACTTATGACGGTGATGTTAAATAAAAATAGCCTGGTAGATTTAAAATCAACATGGGGGGGGGAGCTGGGGATGAAGAGCAGTTTTACTTGCAGCTATATCAATCAATTCATGAATGGTTAGAGGTATTGTTAGAATTGAATATGATAGCTATTATTTTAAAATAAACGCTGAAGATATGTTCATCTGACTACTACCTTAATCTGGGTGCTTAGCCTGAAAATTCGAGAAATCATAAAAGACCGTATTCATTATATTTGGATACCTCCTTATTCGCTAGACAGGAATGAAACATTCATTCATATTAGCTTAAGCTATCTCAAGATTAGTGATATCAAGGTAGTTAAACTGCTTAACTAGAAATGTTAATGGCTGGATAGCCTGCTTATTGCCAGCATACTCTGGCTAATACAGAAAGATATCGATAATATTGATTTAGCAGATTATCAGTAGTCCTAAAGCTACTTTGATCAGTTTTGAAGCTAGATGCAATCCCAGAAATCTGCGTATTAGGCATTGGCTTTGTTTAGCGATGGGAGATTTTGCTGGTAAATCTGAGTAAACTATATGCATTGACAGTAGTGGAATTTGAGGACTATTTACAAGTAAGTATTAATGAGAGGTAACAAAAGAATAAGTTGTGTAGTGTGATTAAAGGCTAAGTATCGTAAGGAGGTGCACCTGAGGTGTTCTTTTGCTAGGCCATATAACTTATTTTTCGATGTAGGCTTAAATAGCCTAGATGAACCAATTTTCATCTGCAGATCATATCAGTAACAACTTACTACGCGGCGATAATCTGATATTGGTAGATGAGCGGTAGGTTATCTCGTATATTCTCAATACGCAGCCCCTATGCTGATGGTTTAGATACTTTTGTATCTAGAGTAGCAGTTATCGTCGTTTATATTGCAGTATAATATTCAGTTAGATTGATAGCAATAACGGCAGTCCTGATAGGACAAATATTATTGTTAGAGAGTCTCAGAGTATAACAGAAGAAGATAGGCATAAGTTTCTAGATTACAGAGTGTTAAACAATCGTTGCAATAATCTTTCAGGATAAACTAATTGACATAGATATTATTTTACCAGTTATGATGGTGTAATTACCAGTCTCCCACTCGAATTTAAAAAGATAATCCGTTCCTTGTAAGCTAGAGCTAGTAGTAAAACTAGACTCAGAATTATTTATAGCATGCAACTAATGCTGTTCATTGTTAGCAATGTTGACGGTTTTAATGATATTAATGTCATCATAACGCTTCATAGCTCGAAGTTCAATCGTAACCAGTACTTTAATTAAACTTTAGGTTGACATAGAGTATCGGTAATTACCCAAAAGGGTTTCTTGGTATTTCAGTGAAAAATTTTTGCAGTGGTAAAACATCATTGCGCAATGAGTATAGATTAAGTTATTTGAAATTTTCGATCAGGTTGAAGTTGGTATTAGGTCCAGCTCAACAAATGATAAATAGTAGTCTTTATATGGTAAGAGGATAGTATCAGAAAAATGGTTATTTGTTCTTTTAAGTAAAAATAGATGCCAGTAACATTGATAAAGCAATGAATAATTCTATAAACCTATCTAGCATAAAAAGTTCCTAGGAATTGGTATTTAAATTAATGATAGCACATTAGAATCAGATTGTGCGTTATAAGATGTCATTAACTTTACAACAAAATTTCGTATTAGGTAAGCTTGTTTGCCGCGATATGCAGGTGATAGCTTTTATCCCATCCGATACCAGTAATAATGGATAAATATCGATAAAATTTCGTATAAGCTTTGGTTGCCTATGATAAGGATGCATTAGATGGTGAGTATAAAATGTTTTGAATTATCGATTAAACGGATAAAAAATTAGGTATCGCCAGTCAAGATTATCGATGAGTCTTGATGAAGTACTAAGATTAAAAGATTATGATATTTAGCTTCCACTATACTATCTTCTTTACATAGATGCAGCCAATTATTGAGCCAAATAGCAGCTATCTTAGCAAAGATTATTGGTAGAAATCTATTTTACTGTATAAAAGATTTTCATTACAGAAGTTTCTATAGAAAAGCAAGCAGTCATTTAGATTAAAGAGATTCTTTTCCACTTTCTGCAAATATAAATCTGTATTTCATTTATTAGTTAGCTCAGTCATATTCTATCGAATGATATCAATTTATACATTGAAGCAACTTATTCCACTTTATCCTGCCAATATTATCACAATGAATATATTTCCCGTTGTGGCTGTGGAAATTTATTAGGATTCAGTAATATTGTTGTAAAATCCTCGATAGCAGAAAAATATTTAAAAATCTTACTAGAAGTCTCCTATGGCAAAACTAGGTCATAAGTATAAATGTTTTAGTTATTTTCGATGTACGTTGAATAGCTTGACTATACAGAAGTAAGCAAAACAAACAGGCATTGATTTGAAAGTAGGGTTTAGATACGACACTGTTTTCTTGCTTCAACGACGAGATCTAATATATTTTTACTAAAGTAGTATTATTGAAGTCGACGAAAGTATTTTTTAAAATCCTTAAAATAAAAACATTATTTTCCATCTGGAAAATCTAAAAAATGCGCTAAAGTAGGAGATAAAAGAAAAGAACGAATCGCGCTCTTAATTAGTAGAGATTAAAGGATCATGTATATAATAAAACTTTTAAAGATTTTAAAATAGAGTGTGTGTAATTTGTTATTTATTGAGTTAATTATCGATAAGAGTTCATTTTTTTCTCAGATGGAGAAAATAGTATAAAGCTTTTGCTAGCGATCATAAAATTAGTCATAATCGCCTAATAAGGTTGAATAACCAGAGAATTATTGATAAGGAATTTCACATTCAAAATATGAACAGTTATATTAGCTGATTATAAGGATTCTTAAGTAGATTATATCTTGTAAGGCTGTTTATTTACTAAATTATCTGTCCTTAAGGAGATAATTTAAAAGAATAATAATTAAAATATAGACGTAGCTACAAATTGCTCTGCGAGTAAAGCAACAACTCTTTTGCTAACGTAGGAAAACTATTAACGTCATCTCGCTTTTGCTCTTTAGCAAAACTAAGTTTTAGTATGCTATAACTCTTTTAGAAAAGTAGACAGAACTTTTTTTATCTGAAAAAGTTATAATTTTATGTCTTCCAGTTGCCTGATGATGATGGAGGATGATCATCATGATGTTTTCTCTTAATTATACTTCTAAGTAGTGATCTTCCCATAAATATAGGAATCCAATAAGAATTTATATAATGGGTCTAGACAAAGAATATTAAATGGAAGTTCTATAGTACTCATAACTTTATTAAAGATTTAACTGAATTTATATTGTAAGTTTTAATAGCGATTTATTAGAAGTATAAAAGTTATGATCATACTATTTTGTAGGATAGTAAGTTGTTGCCTATAAATATATATTTATGAATCTGAAAGTTGAACAATTAGAATTATAAGATGATGAAATCATTAGGGGTTTACTAAATTTTAGTAATATTTAATATAAATATTATTTATTAATTTTACTAAATTTTTTATTAAAATTAGTATCACAAAGAATATTTTATTAAAATACCTATACTGAATAGATTATTAAATAAATATTATTTATCTTATAAAGATAGTATTTAAGAAATTTATACTAATTATAATATAATAAGTATATTAGAATTTTCTTATCAGGAATACAGAAATTTACGGTGAAAATTAAATAATATTATATAACTATATTAAATAATGAAATAATCATTATATAAATATATAGATTATAAATTATAGTAAGTAATACCTAATGCTAAGTATTTTACTTAAAAATATATTATAACTTGTT
>JBQMRQ010000021.1:0-615 GCA_052174535.1 Arsenophonus sp. NC-WZS1-MAG3
CCAGAAAAAGCACCACCGCCATGGCGAGCCATTCCCCCATAAGTATCGACAATAATTTTACGGCCAGTTAAACCACAATCACCCATTGGACCTCCTATAACAAAACGACCTGTTGGATTAATAAAATATTTAGTATTTTTGTGTAGCCATTCTGTAGGTAATACTGGTTTAATAATTTCGTCCATTACAGCTTCTAATAAGGTATTTTGGCTAATTTTTTCAGCATGCTGAGTAGATAAGACAATAGTATCCAATTCCCACTATTTTATTATTTTCATATTGAAAAGTGATTTGGCTTTTAGCATCTGGACGTAACCAAGGTAATGTCCCATTTTTTCGCACTTCAGCTTGATGTTTGACTAATCGATGGGCACAGGTAATTGGTGCCGGCATAAGAACATCAGTTTCGTTATTAGCATAACCAAACATGATCCCTTGATCGCCTGCTCCTTGCTCTAAAGTATTTGCAGGATTTACTCCTTGATTAATATCAGGAGATTGTTTGCCAATTGCACTGATAACAGCGCAGGAATTGGCATCGAAACCCATCTCGGAGCTGGTATAGCCAATTTCACGTATCGTGTGACGCGTAATTTCTTCAATATCTACCCAGGC
>JBQMRQ010000022.1:0-73154 GCA_052174535.1 Arsenophonus sp. NC-WZS1-MAG3
GCAACAGGCTTGCCGCCCATCGACAAGGTAGTATTTCAGGATTTTGTTACAGCATAATTTTGAGTTCCGCCTCAATAACGGTGCTATCAGTTACCTGCTAGCATTTCAAATTACTTCATACAATAATCAAAGGTAATATCTGATTTTGCGGATACTTGTGTAGGGTAGATTTTTATGGTATATGATCTCTCTGTTATTGACAGAATCCATGAAATTAATTAGCAGAATATGCTTTTTTACCCATTTTATTAAAACTACATACATCAGAAACGAGGATAACTTAGATGAGCTACAAAGTCATTATTTCAATCTAGTTAAGAGCTTAAGATTACTCAATATCAATATATTTTTCTGTATAATCAGAAATTACTCTACCAATTACTCTACCTATTAGTAATATATAAAAAAATTTTATTACAATCTATAAAATATAGATTCAAAGTTAAACCTGAATTATTTAAAATAATACCATCCATGCTGGATATAATACTTATTTTAAACACTTTTTTAGTAAATTTATAAATAAATTTATTTAATCTTTTAATTATATTTATTTATAGAATTGTTTTGTAAAACTAATTTTATTTAGTTCAATATTTGTAATAAGATGATTAATAGCAGCGACTCTAATTTTCAGTTGGATCAACATCAATATTCCATTTTACTTTTCTACTTTCAGGGTATGTTGTAATTTCAAGTAAAATATGCGAAAGAAATTGTTGTAAATAGACCCGGGAAGGATGCTGGAGTAGTAATTGCCAACGAAATCGACCTGCTTGCTTAGCCCGGATCGCCGGTAAAGGACCCATTAATAAAAGTTGTGAATCGCGCATGTTATGTTGTTCTATGCATTTGCGAAACTTGTTTAAAAAATCAAGTACAAATTGGTTATGATAATCTTCTGAACGGATCATTATATGACTACTATATGGTGGCAAAAAAACATCGCCTCGTTCCGCTAATGTTTCTATTGCAAACGCGTTATATCCTTTTTTTAATAAAGTCCATAATAATGGATGTTCAGGGTGGTAGGTTTGTAGGATCACTTCACCATGTTTATCGGATCGTCCAGCCCGTCCAGACACTTGGATATAAAGTTGAGCAAATTTTTCTGTTGCCCGATAATCACTGGAAAAAAGTGCGCCATCTACATTCAGTAAGGCAACTAAAGTAACATCAGGAAAATGGTGTCCTTTAGCTAGCATTTGGGTGCCGATCAAAATCCGAGAACCACCTGTGTAGACAGGTGCTAATTGTTTTTCTAATGCGTCTTTTCGCCGAGTGGAATCTTTATCAAAGCGAGTAACTGGTATTTTAGGAAAAATCTGATTAATTACTTCTTCTAACTGTTCAGTTCCTAAACCAACAGGGAGTAGATTCGTTGAGCCACAGTATGAGCATTGTATTGGGATTGGTAGTTGATTATTACAGTAATGGCAACATAGCTGACGTTGGCGATGATGTAGTGTGTAATAATGATCACAACGTAAACATTCGGCAATCCAGCTACAATCATGACAAATCAACGTTGGTGAGTAGCCACGCCGATTTAAAAATAGTATCACTTGATTATTTGCTGCTAGATGATATTCAATACGCTGAATTAATGGTTTTGACATACCATATTTTAATGGTTGACCTTTTAAATCAAGTAAATGTTGGCTTACTGGTTTGGCGTTTCCTGCTCGTTGGGTTAGGTCTATACGGTGATATTTTCCTTGTTCAACATTATAGAGACTTTCTAACGAAGGTGTTGCTGTACCCATAATAATTGGAATGTTCTCTTTTTTAGCGCGAAAAACAGCCAAATCACGGGCATGATAACACCATCCGTTTTGTTGTTTATAGGAATTATCGTGTTCTTCATCAATGATGATTAACCCAAGATTAGCAAAGGCCGTAAATAATGCGGATCGTGTACCAATCACAATAGCACTACATCCCTTTTTTGCACGTAACCAGACTGTCAGTCGTTTACTATCATTTAATGTAGAATGTAGCACATCAACAGGTGCATTGAATCGCTCACTAAATCGTTGAGTAGTTTGAAGAGTAAGACTAATTTCAGGTACAAGGACTAATGCTTGTTTACCTTTCGCTAAAACCTTTTCAATGATACTAAGATAGACTTCTGTTTTACCAGAACTTGTAATCCCTACTAATAACCAAGCCATGAAAGTTAGTTTAGAACTTATTACTCCTACTGCTATTGACTGTTCTAGATTAAGTTTTGGTTTTTCACCACAGAGGTGAAAATTAGAATGCCAGATTTCTATTTTTGGTTGGATAGGTAATAGTTGAATCAAGGTTTTCTTTTTTAATGTTTGTAGTGCACTTTCACTTAATTCATATTCTGTTATTTGATGACGATAAATGGGTTGTTGTTGTAGTAATTCGAGTGCTTGTTGCTGTTTTGGTACTCGTTTAAGCTGATTTAGAGAAAAATTTTTACCTTGCTGAGTGATTTGCCATTGCCATACTGGAGTAAATGTTGCTGCTTTACCTTGTCGTAGTAAAACTGGTAGTGCATGAAATAGTACTTCACCAATTGGATGATGATAATACTTAGCTCCCCAAAGAAGCAATGACCATAAATTCTCCGAAAATAGCGATTCTTGATCTAAGACTTGTTTAATGTTTTTTAATTGTTCACTACTGAGCTTACTATTTTGATTATGTGACAATATAATACCTAAAGTAGTATGTTTTCCAAAAGGCAGTAATACGCGGCAACCTTTGATTGGCAAAGGAAGATTAGATTGGTATTCAAAAACGCGCATCAGCGGAACAGGAAGAGCCACTTGAACAATAGCCATTATTAAGTGTTTCCAATAATTAGAATACAGATTATTTTAAATACATAAAAATAGAATATCATATTATTTGAATATATTTTATTGTGCTATAAATAGATTTTCTATATGATTTATTATTTCATCTTGGTTAGTAGGTTAATAAGGTGCTTATCTAACCACGATTCTTAATTGATTTGATGTATAGTCTTAGAGTTATATAGTTATGCTGTCTAAGTAGAGGTTTTCTATGAAAAAAGAAATTCATCCTAAATATGAAGAAATTACTGCAACTTGCTCTTGCGGTAATATAATGAAAATTAAATCAACTGTTAATCATGATCTGAATTTGGATGTTTGTAGTAAATGTCATCCATTCTATACAGGTAAGCAGCGTGATGTGGCTTCTGGCGGCCGTGTTGATCGCTTCAAGCAGCGATTCAATATTTCAGGAATAAAAAATAATAATGATAAAATAATATAAGTTATAATTATGCCTCTATAATAGAGAGGCAATACTCCACATCGCGGTATTATCGTTATATGAAATCAAATTTATTGAATTAAAACAATTAAGATAAATAATAAATATTTCTATGTATATGGAAATATACTATGATCTTTTTATCATGTGTAGCATAAAAGTTGATATAATTACCATTCCACTTAGTTATTACCTTCTCCTTAATTAAATTAATTAATAGAAAAGAGGATTTAGTTGCTAAATAAATATAGCCTTAATTAGAAAAATTTATTTAAAAAGTTTTTAAGATTCCATCGTTTATATATGAAATTAATATTAATAATTAACTCATTACTTAAGTTTAAACGTAAGGTATTTTAGATTTCTAGATATATTAACATCTGGATTCTTATTTTGTTATATTTGATTATCTTTTTAATTTTTTAATGAATTAATATTATGCAATTGAACTAATAATATTAACTATATGCTAATAATTATTATTTCTGGTCTATTATATAGATAATCAGTGTGAAACCCATGTAAGATAGCTAATGATAGGTTATAATTGAAACCAAACGGTCATGATGATTAGGCTGCATATCATCATATAACTTCAACACATAAAATTAGAGATTCTATCCAGGCAAGAGAGAATCTGAATCTACTTAGTTAGACATTATCATATCTCCGAATTTACCGTTCATTAAAGAGTAAAACAAATTATGTTGATAATTGGCTATGTTAGAAAAAACATACTATTTTCAGGGAAATAAAAATGAAAGAGTTCAGTATGACTGGAATGCATAAGATGTAACTATTAATGGAATCAATAAAAAGATTAACAAAAAAATACAAACTCATCAGGTAATCACGATCATACTGTTACTATTAGTATTCATAATCATACTGTTTGAAATAATGCAACTGAAAAGATAGGAAGTAAGTTGCAAAATTAACATAAAAAATGTTTTCATTGCTCTACTAAAATAGTAGAGCGTCAGTTAAGAAATAAAAATATTTAGAATTTTAAAAGCTTATACTCTTATAAGAGTAATACTCATAAGTTCCCCTTGGCTCTTGTGATGTTTATACTGATAAAACCCATGAAATATTATCTTTTGTACTGTGAAAATCGCTTGATAAAAGACAGATTTCACAATTATTTTGAAATTACTATGTTGATAAAGGTTGTTGCTTTTTTTGCAGAGAAATTTATAATCACGTTTATCATCCCTTATTATAAGGCTATTCAGCCATCCTTTTAATCGCCTAGAATAATTCTTTACATTTTTAATCTGGAATTTTTTATCAATAACTTTCTAGTTACACTATCTTTAGTAGGCGATAGTAACTAATTTCATGCTTGTTGAGAAATATTTCATACTATTTAACTCCATCCAAATAAAAGATAGACTCTTTATCAATAATTAGTTCAAAAAATAACTAACATATTTTATATTAAACTCTTTAAGAATTTTATCGGTCACATAACCCTATTAATCTAGAACGATTAAGAGAGCGAATTCGTTCTTTGCTACTTTTGTCTCTTTCTTAAGCATATTCTACTTTTCTATGTAAAAATAACACCTCCCTTTAAAAGATTTAGGAAAAATGTTTCATTGATTTAAAAATATGTTTAGTACATTTAAGTTAGCTATCACCAATGAAGTAAAGAAGTAGTGATGTCATCTAAATACTATTTTCAAATCAATGGCTATTTATTTTGCTGAGTTTCATAAAGTCAATTTATTCAACATATATCGCAGATCGATGTAACCCTAATGAATGTTAGCAGCGGATAAAGATGTTCAGTGTGATAATATATGAGCAGGAGAGAGTGGAATAAGTTAATTCAATACATGAATTAACATTATCCAAGAGAAGATATTTTTGAAATAAATAATGATATTCAGCTTTATGTTTGTAAGGAGGAGTGAGAAAAAAATCTGTTTATCTATATGACTGCTTATTTTTATGGCTACCTATATTTGTAGAAAAAATCTCTTACTACAGTAGTATGATGGATTTCTACTAACAACCTTCGCTTAACATAGCCAGCAAATTAGGAATTAAATATCAAAAAAGATTACTGAAGTTATTTTGTTGATATAAAATACCAACAATCTGTATTGTCATTGAATGATTAGGAAAAGTGTCGGAATATTTAATACCATTATCACCAAAAAGAAAATTTAATATCTGGGATATTAAAAATGAGTCAAGGATATTGAGACTAAATTTAGGAGTTGTTAGTAAATCTGGCGCAGCTTGATAAGGCTACGGCATCTGCTCTGGATGATTCAAAAATCTGTTCTTCATCTTTAAATTAAATGAAGATTACAGAGTTAAGCAGGCTAAATCTTATTAGCCAGTCTAGATTTTGAGCAAACTGTAGCGTCTCTCTTAAATCCTATTAAAATAGCTGTTTTCTTGAACTACAGTATAGTGCCCAGCTTTCCGCCTGAGTTTCATAGCCTAACACTGTTGCAAAAATCAATTCAATCAAATTCGTCGTTCTTATTTATATCAGTGCACTGATGGAAAAGTATAGGATGGTAGTAATTCTTTTCGATTTTTCTCTAGTTTTTTCATCGCTTCAGAGGATATTTCGCTGAAAAGTTTAGCATAAAACATCTAGGCAGACTTCCCGCTATTACCTTAATTTTTGCTAATATTCCCTTTGTGGAATGAAGCTAGCATATTAGCTATTTTATGTACCAAACAGTATTAATGGTACGTATTTAAGAACATTTTTGCTATTGAATTCCAAAAACTAATGGTGCCTTGATTTCTCCTCAACAAGTCTAGAAGATACGATTAAGCCCCGTGTTAGTAAGCAGTTGAGAGGTTAGACTAAATTCCTTTCTACTTCTTAATAATTATCTTCTATGACAATTGCTTTCTTAAATCTATTTTCAGTGTGAAGACAATAATGAACAGCAGGTAAAGGAAATTAGCTTGCCTGACAGGACGATATATGCTTTCTGTATAGAAATAAATGTAGCGCATATCGCTTAAATCATGCAGTTACCATTACCTGTTACTCTTCAAGTTATTGTTGTCTTAGTCTACTTACTGATGGTACTATAAAGAAATCATGTTCTTTTCACCAAAAGTGCTCAAGAGCTTAGTAAAATTACCGATGGATATGCTTTCCTCCTTAACAGAGGAAATAGCCATGGTCTCAGAAACCTTCTTAGATACTTTATTATGATTTAGATAAGGTGCTAGTAATGAGTTTTAGAAGCATATTCCGTCTCCACTGCGATTCTTAACATTAGTCACTTTAATCTTAATATCAGTAATACCTATCTGTATAATTCACTGTGGTACATAAGCGTTATAGTTAAACTAGCATAACGCCAGTTAACAAGACGACATTATCATGGCTTGAATTCCGCTTCAATAAGGTACCCTATCACCTGTATAGTATACCATTACAGATGAGTTCATATAGGAGGAAGCTACAGGTAATATCTAATTTTTCAGATACTTATAGGCTAGACTTTTCTTAGTATATCATCTCTTTTTTGTTAAAATTATTCATGAAATCAATCAGCAGGGGATGCCAGCCAGCATTTCTAAAATTCAATCATCAAAAATAAGTATAACTTAAATTTAATAAAAATATAAATTAAAAGGTATCAAACATGATATGAGGTAACTTATGCAATTTCTTCTTTCAATAGGTAATAAGTTTATGTATGGGGAGACTGAAAAAGAAAAAACGACTAATGCCATAAAAATATTGTGTATTAGTTAATTGGTATAGAAATATAAACTATAAATAATATGATTTTAGTTTTTCAGATAAATAGTTTATTAATTACTTTTATTTAAATATTAAAAGAAAATATTTCTGATAAAAATTAAATTAGCAATATCATATTGCTTGTGCAGATTAATTTTTTAAAAATCTATTCAGGATGATGTAATAATTTCTTATTATAAACTTTATTATATATTTTATATTTATATCAATGATATAGGTGGGATTCATTTTAATAAAATTAAAATCAGCTCATTGTCTACTATTGCTAAATCTGTACTAGAACTCATATAAGTTATTTTTAAAATTAAAAGATCTGATTTCAAAAGTATTTTGAAAAAATAAATATCTATTAGATCTAATAAAATTATTGATGAGGTTTTTATAAAACTATAATAAAATTATAAATAAGATAGGTAACTAAAAACCACGCCATAATAATTAAGTTTAATAAAAATTATCATTAGTAAATTTATATAAAATATATCTTTATTTTAAATTTCTGAGATCAGTTTGAGAAGAATAATATTGATTATAAAAATTAATTAATCAGTTATTTTCAATAACTGAAACTGTATATTAGTTAGAAACTGTATATTATTTATATATTATTGATAATATCAAATTGATTATTAAATATTAATTAACTAATAAAACTAAATGAAATTTAAGTATATACTTAATATTTTCTTTTTTTAATTTTAAGTAAAATTAATTTTTATAAATTCATTAACAAAGAATTTTCTAAATTATTATTATAAATAAACTTAAAAGTTATGTTAATATATTAATTAATAATTTATAAAATCTTGATAAGTTAAATATTATTAAATATAAACTACTATTTTAGTTAAATAATTTTTATAAAAATAGAGAATAAATAAAAAATAAAAAGTAATATTAATATTATATGTTTATATCTTGTTATATCATAGGATATATAACCATTAATTTTAAAAAGATCATTAATCTATTATAATTTTCCTTCAATAATAATTCGTATTATGATATTAAAGTTTTTATACATTTTTTGATTTAATTTACTTAAAAGATATTTCATATAAAATAAATAACTTTTAAAATATTTATTTTGATATTTTAAATGTCTACTTTTTTTTAAAATCTCTTTATATGTTTTTGGCATAACTAGCTTATGATTAATCCATGGTGAGTTCAATTTAGCCAATCTAAAGGTTTCATTTGCTATATAATCCGTAGTCCAATCATGCCAAGGCTTAGATAAACCAACAAAATGAATTAATACTGAGCTGCAAGGAATAGAATATTTATTTTTTGATTTTTCTTTCAGTAAAGAATCAATAGAAAAAAAAGTATTATACTTTATATTTATTAAATGTACTTTTTTATTTAAAAAAATATTTAACGCATCTTGATCTGGATAAATAAATTTATTTTTTTTATTTAATTTGTTAATAACTTTTGTTGTAATATTATTATTTTTGTATTTGATTAGATCAATATATAGAAATCCTGAATTGAAATACTTATTAGTATTTATTTTTAGTTCAGATTTATTTTTAGCTTCTCTATCATGAATAGCATAGAGAATTATGTCATTCTCAAAATTTAATTTTTTTAAATCGTATATACTCCCTTTACAAAATATATCTGAATCTAAATATAAAATATTTTTTATTTTACTATTTAAATAGTCTGCTATTATTAATCTAAAATAGATAGCATAAGACCAACAATAATTAGTTGGTAACTTTTTTAAGCTTTCATCTTTAATAATATATATAGTTATTTTAGTGTTAGTTAGCTTTGCTAGCTGTGAAAATAATCTTTCTTGCTCGTCATCAAAGAAATCAGTAAAAACATGGAAATGAAAATTCATATCTTTGTTATGCATTAATATCGAGGTGATAGAAACTCCTGTTCCAAATAAGAAATTTTTATCTACTCCATAAGATATATTAAATAAACAATCTGAATACCTTAATTCTTCATTAGAAAGATGAAGAACTTTCGTTATTAACTTAGTAGCTTCAAAGTTATTTTTTTTAATCATTATTACCCGTTAAATAATAACTATGTCTAATATGTATTATATTAGCAGAATTGTAGGATGTTGTTAACTATTAACTATTAATTGTGTCTAAGTAGGTTTGTAGGAGATAGAGTTTTTATTCTTAGAATTTTGCTGAAGATACATCAAGGATATGAAAAATAATTTACCATAATTATAGTTATAAGTATAATTATTTTTTAAAATAAAAATAATAAATTGATACAATCATTTTATATAAAAATATATTTTATATAAAATACTATAAATTTTTATAAAATTTTAAGCTTTAAAAGCTCTTAGTGTGATTTTGGGAGTTTAAAAAAATTAGTGTATGATGGATGTCTACATTCCGCTCTGATGTTTCATGAATTTATTCTCTATCCTTGAAATTGAACCTTTTAACAGCAGAGTCAACAGTTTAAATCTTCTTAGTCAGTTCCAATTATTAAGAAGCTGGTAGTAACTCAGATATCATTGAAAGGTTTGTTTTTCTCAAACTACAGTACTTTCGTGCATCACCTTCGTATCCTCACTGTCATAAAATCCGATTCAATTAGATTCATTATTTTTATTGATGTCCAGTGCACTACTGATGAGAAGTTATAGAATGCTAGAAGCTTCTTCTCGCTCTCTCTTAAGATCTTCATCGATTCAGTATCGTATGCACTTGTTAAAAACTTTACTAGCAAAACATTAGAATTTATTAGCGAAATCAGAGCCTTCTGCTAGCTAAACCTTCGGCAGCTGCCTTAACTTTTAATTAAATGCCTTTATGGAGTTGAAGCCAGTGCATTAGTTATTTTGCATACCCAATAGCATTTATGCTGCGTATCCGGGATATTTTTGCCATTGCATTCTAAAAATCAAAGGCAGGTTTTTCTATAGAAGAACCATTGGAGAGATATAATCAAGTCACGCGTTCACGATCATTAAGAAATTCAGTTCAGTTAGCTTTTGCCTCTCGATAACTATCTTTAGACTGTAACGAGCTCCTTACATCCATGTAGCGTCGCCGATAATGAGGAGCAAGTAAAGGCGATTAGTTTGGCTGACATAACGGCATTATTTCTTTAGATAAGAAATAAACGTAGGTATATCACTTAAATCACATAGATACAATTCTTGTATTTTTAAGCCATTCCCTGTTCAGTCTGCTAATGTTTCTGGTAGAAAATATCATGTGATTTTACTGATAATTCATAGAGTTTCGTGAAAATCACCGGTGGATAATACCCTGCATATACACAGGCTATGGTATCAACTTTCAACATTTTTGTACGTTTAGATAAGGCGAAACAAGGGAGGTATTCAAGGATATTCCTGTTTCTACTGCGACTCTTGAGATTAGATACTTTAATCTTAATATCACCAATACCTTATCTTGTTTGTCTTGTTAAGCAAATAACCGTTATGAACGACGCTATGAACGCCTATCAACAAGACGGCATTCAGCACGTTATCGCAGGATAAGCTTTGAGCTCCTCCTCAACTGCAGTACCTATCAATTACTGCCACTATCACGGATAATTTCATATAATGGAGCAGGTTAATATTTAATTTTACGGATAGCTATAGAGTAGATTTTTTATAGCATATCATCTCTCTATTGTTAAAATTATCCATGAAATTAATCAATAGGATATGCCACCTTTTCTCCTAAGAGATATACTAGAAATGAGCATAATTCAATGAAGTAGATTAGTAATTAAAATAGAAAAGTTAAAAAATAAATAGATGCTAGGAAAGCAGAAATATGCCCCAGCTAATATCTAAAATTAGATATATATCTGGATGATTGTAGAAAGTCTCCCCCCTCACGCACCTTTTATTTATAGCAAGATACCTATTAAGGGAATAGGGTTGAAGCTAAAATATCATGATGATAAGGATCTATTATCAGGCAACTACAATGCCTAAAATCATAGTTGCTCTTCAGGTAAGGAAGAGCATGCATGTACTCTCTTTATCTGAACGTTATGGCATCCTCCGAACTTACCGTTGCTAAAGAGCAAAAATAAGATAATGTTTATGATAACAACCATATTCCATTATTTTTCGATGACCTTATTAACCGCTTATCAGGAAGCTGTAGTTATTTTCTATAAAAATGTTTCTCTCCCTCTCGCCGATCTCCTAGTAGCGTATGAGAATTCCTGAATCTCGTAGCACTTGAATCTGACCTGGATCACTATTTACACAGGCGCACATAGAGAAGGGAAGATTTGTATGAAATGAGGTAAGGGGAAGCTCCTGACTGAAACATGAAACGTTTAAAAAAGACAAGCTGATTATTTTCACGTAGATATAAAATATATTATGAAAATTCTAAACGAAATTTCACAATGTTATATTTCATAGGGATAATCTAAATCGTGTCACTTGTACTAGATGGGTTTTTATTCATTTTAAAAATATCAAGAACGCAATTTGCTAGATGTTTCTTACGTAATCTTAATAGAGTGTAGATATCCCATCGGTATTTATAAATAATAGTAAAGAGTTTATAGGGACCGACTTGTTGCTTTATGAAAACATGGCTATCTTGGTAAAGATTATTACCTTGCTCTTAGAGCAATTTATAACTACATATGCATTTCAATTGTTGCAGTTTTACATAATCTTTTCTAGTCAGATAATTCGATAAATAAAACAACACTACACATAGAATATACTTAGGCATCTTTTTAATCAGCTGATATAACTGCTCACATTTTAAATATGAAATCCCTTATTAATAATTCTATGATTGTTAAATCTTATTAAGCGATGGTAGCTAATTTATACTCACTGATAAAAGTTTCATACCATTCACTTCCATCCGAATAAAAATGGATTCTTTATAGATGATCAGTCTAAGAAGACGGCTCTAACATACTCTACATTAAACTCTTTAAGATCTAATCGGTTACAATGATCCCTGTTGATTTCTGCCAATTAAGACTGTACGGTTCCGTTCCTTCTTTTTATCTCCTACTCTCTCACATCTTCTAGATTTTCTATGTAGAATATAATCCTTTTTTAAAGGATTCAGGGAAAATATTTTTTAACGTCAACAATACCACTTAATACATTTATGTTAGTTTGTCTCATACTGAAGCAAAAAAGTAATGATGAAAATCTAAACGTTGTTTTAAATTAATGGTTGTTTATTTTGCTAACTCCTGTAAAGTCAAGGTATTCACATACATCGAAGATAACTAAGCTATTTATTTTTGTGGATCTAGCTTCGCTAGAAGACTTCCAGTAAGGTTGTTAACATTTTTCTGAAATTTGTAGATTTTATAATAATATCATTGTAACCCTAAGTGAATATTTCAAGCGGATAACATGTTCACTATGAGAATATGGACAGGATGAAATGGAGTGAGTTGCTTCAATATATGAACCGAGATCATCCAATAGATTATTACCAAATCAACTAATGAGATGCAGATTTATGTTTCAATAAGTGAGAAAAAATTCTTTGAATTGTATGATTGTTTACTTTTTCATGACAACCTCTATAGTAAAAGTTTTTCTTACAGTATAAGAGATTTCTCTACCAATAACTACCTTTACAAATAACTAGCTTATAAAAAGTATACATCTATTAAATCAGGAAGATAATATACGATTTCATAATTAATCTGATAGGGTATTGAACCGAAGCGCTTTATGGATCCCCTCCCAAAAAAATAATAATAACAGGATTGACTGAATTTTTTATGACATAAAAGATCATACAGTAATACGTTCAACTTCACTCCTCAATTTCTTTCAATACAAGTATTATCTGCTTCTAGTTACGAATTCCGTGGTTTGAGTAAAGGCCTAGGCTCAAAGCCGCTGAATATACTTTTGCATTGAAGAGTAATAACTGGCGGTATGTTTACCGGTAAATTGATTACCTATAGTGAATTAGAAATAATCTTAGTCTCCTCTTCTCACTTAAAAGTAACGTAAAGATAACTAGATCAATAGACTTGACAAATTTGGATGGGATGATGATTTTTGTTTCTCTGATAAGGGATGCACCCAGAGAATAATTTATCTAAACATATACCCACAACTTGCCAAAGCTAAACTGCTTTTCATCATTAATGATGACTGGCTGGAAAACTTTCTTGAAAAAACAATAAAAGTATAAACTTATAGATCTATCGCTCTATTGAGAAAATCCTTATCTGTGGTCTTCTGTATTCAAAGAGATCCATCCGGCGTACTTATTTATTGTATCTATTCTGATATGTTCCTAACAGCCATTTTTTCTGTCAAAGCTGCAAGTCAAAAACTTACATTTCATACATCGTTAAAATTATCAAGCAGTGATTAGCAGCACAGATTCATATTTTATCAGACTGTGCAACTCGCAACACATTACTTTCACTATGCCTATCTTCTTTACTTTTTTAAAAATAATTAGTTTTTCTGATGCTCAATGTTCTTGTTTCGTATTTCACCTGCACTTATGTTACAATTGGTACGCAAATAGGGTATTGAATTAGTATCTTCTATGCCTTTCACACTTATAGTTAGCAACTCAATCAATATCTTCAGGTTCATTTCTCATCACTCTATAAGAGTCTGGATATTAAAGATATTATATGATATGAGGTTTTTTTTCAAAAAAGAGTGGTCGAAAAAATCTGGCAAGACGATGGTCATTCATCTACTTGCGTCCACAGCTATAATCTGATAAAATCTAATATGTCTTACTGTTCTGTAAGAAGATATCCATAATAATATATCCGCCACAGAAATTAGTGATAGCGTTACCTGAATCTACACAGTACCGGACGGTTACTGAAAAAGTTCACTTCGATAAAAAGATAAAATAGGGTAGTATCATTCTGTAAAATAGTTCGGGCGCTATCTTAGCTTTGGTATTCATGTTAAAATTTCGACCTTTCCGAAAGGAAAGTGATTATATATCACTATTATAACCACTTAATTGAGCAGTGCTAGCGGAGATTCCTAACGCAGGAAGATATGATTATGCACTATATTTAGCCATATTTCGGAGAGGCATTTTAAAATGATACATTACTATGATTTATTAACGAATCGTAAACAAAGTATACGATTACTGAAGCTATATAAGGCGCTGAAAGTGAGGTCTTGAAAAAACTAAAAATAGAGGGGTTTGCTCTTCTGATAAAAGATTACTTTACGCGCATAGATTCGTAGCAATACATTTTATGTATCGACATGCTCTATTCTTACCAATATTAAGTTTGACAAACAAACAATGGAATTGTTATCAGAAAGAATCCATACAATAGAAAATAATGATTATTAAACAATATCTAGAGTTAATTTTTCTAAATTTAGTGAATTATGTTAAAAAATATACAATCCAATAAAATTGGAACTTTTAATAGGACTAAATAAACTTATTCTATCTTAATTTAGCAGAAGATATGGTTTTTGCTATTAATTTAAAGAGGAATTCAATTTCTTAACCATGAACATTTTTCAGATTAAAAGGCAGTTTGTAAATACCTAATGGATAGCTATGAGAGAGATACTCAGTTAAGATCACGTAAGAGAAGCGTCAGGGATAATTGCTCGTAGTCTTTGTCTTGCATAAAACGGATGCAAATCTATTGAAGGGAATGGGATCTATGAATACGAAAAGATAACATTATAAAGTTTCGTTTGCATTTATGGAAGATATTTTACACTAACTGCAGGTGTACAGGTTTTATAGTTTTTAAACGCTTTATACATTAGTTTTAGGGCTCTACTTCTTACTTTATTTTATGCAAATTTTCTCTATTGGCTATGTAAACACCGATCGCAGATCAGATCGAAATACGATGAACTTTAAAAATTTACGTGCAACTCAATTGCCAGCAGTTCATTAAAAGAGAAAACATTTTTGTAAGAAAACGACTACGGATTTCTGATCTATCAATAACATCGTTCAAAAAAGATGAGGGAATATAGTTCTGATCATCAGAACGTTTTCGCTATTTATCAACTGAAAAGTTTTGAATATGCCATATAACACTTAACTAAAGTAGTTTTAGGCTTTTTGTTGTCCTGAAAAGCAGTAATTTCATATGTTATAGTTTCTTTATGATGGAAACTTTATCATCATGATATTTTGTTTTAACTATATCCATTAGAGGGATATTAGCATAAATAGGGCTTTACTATGAGAGTTTATATAATAAACTTGAATCAAGCAAGTATTAACTTCTTAATCTTTAGGCAATAATATTAACCTATCGTTTAAATTTAAGCAGTTATTATCTGAGATAAATCTATTTATTTATATGTAGTGATTATTTTTTAGATGTTATTTCCCAATACAGAAGCTGGAAAAAATATGATCTAATAAATCGTCTGAACTAAATTCCCCGGTAATTTCACTTAATGCTTGTTGTGTTAAACGAAGTTCTTCTGCTAATAACTCGCCTGAGTAAGCAAACACTAACTGTTGATAACCTTCCTGTAAATGCTCCGCTGCTATATTAAGTGCTTGAACATGACGTCGTCTGGCTAAGAATCCGCCTTCAATATGATAATTAAACTTAATGCTTTCTTTCAAATGCTGACGTAATAAATCAATACCTTCTTTTCGATAAACTGAAAGGCTAATAAGTGAGTAATTACTAACTTTTGTTATTGCTATTGGTTCATCAGTAATATCAACTTTATTTCTAATTAGCGTAACAGGTAAAGATTTTGGCAATCGTGATATAAATTCAGGCAAAATTTGCTCAGGTTCAGTTGCTTCTGAAGTGGTACTATCCACCATAAATAATATATGATCCGCTTGCTCTATTTCTCGCCAGGCTCGTTCAATACCTATTTTTTCAACTTCATCTGTTGCTTCACGTAAACCAGCAGTGTCAATAATATGTAAAGGCATACCATCAATATGAATATATTCACGTAATATATCTCTGGTAGTACCGGGAATATCTGTTACAATCGCTGTTTCATGTCCAGATAGTGCATTTAATAAGCTAGATTTACCTGCATTCGGCTGTCCTGCAATCACAATTTTCATACCTTCTCGTAATAAGCTGCCTTGATAAGATTCTAAACGCACACTATCTAAATGGGCTATTATTTCATTCAATTTTACTTCTATTTTATCATCAAATAAAAAATCAATTTTTTCATCTGGAAAATCAATTGCAGCTTCAACATGAATGCGCAAGTTAGTAAGCGCTTCCATCATTTTATGGATCTGTTTCGAGAAAACACCTTGTAATGAATTTACTGCTGAACGAGCAGCCTGCTCAGTACTCGCATTGATTAGATCAGTAATAGCTTCTGCCTGAGCTAAATCCATTTTATTATTAAGAAAAGCGCGCTCAGAAAATTCACCAGGATTGGCAATTCGGATCTCATCGATAACTAAAATTCGTTTAAGTAATAAATCAATGATGACCGGACCACCATGTCCTTGCAATTCAAGAACATCTTCACCTGTAAATGAATTGGGCGCAGGAAAATATAGTGCAATTCCCTGATCTAACACTTTACCAGTGTTATCGTAGAAAGGTAGGTAATCCGCATAACGTGGTTGAGGTAATTTACCTAAAACAATGTGGGCAACTTCAGTAACTTTTGGTCCTGATATTCGCAAAATACCAATACCACCATATCCAGGAGGGGTTGCTTGCGCAATGATTGTATCATTGATACATATGCTCATTTTATTCTCAATTCTTACAATAAAGATGCTTTAGGTGGTGTTTAATGATCGCCTTAATCTATTTTTTATTTATTATTTTTAAGTACAAATAACAAAATGCTAAAACTTATCTTTTATCGCGACTATGTAGGCCACGCTTTTCTAAGCCACGATAAATAATTTGTTGCTGGATAATCGTTACCAGATTACTAATGATATAATATAAAACTAAACCAGAAGGAAACCAGAAGAAAAATACCGTAAAAATAACCGGCATATAGGTCATAATTTTCTGTTGCATGGGATCAGTTACTGTTGTTGGTGAAATTTTTTGAATAAAATACATCGTTAAACCCATTAATAATGGTAGAATATAATATGGATCCTGGGCTGATAAATCTTGGATCCAACCAACAAAAGGAACATGACGTAGCTCAACAGAGCCTATTAACATATAATATAAAGCAAGAAAAATAGGCATTTGAATTAATAAAGGCAGACAACCACCTAACGGATTGACTTTTTCTGCTTTATAGAGAGCCATTATTTCTTGACTCATACGTTGCTTATCATCACCAATACGTTTTTTCATTGCTACAAGTTTTGGCTGCAGCAGACGCATTTTTGCCATTGAAGTATATTGTGCTTTAGTTAAAGGGTACATAATACCACGTACAATAAAAGTAATAACAATGATGGAAAAGCCCCAGTTACCGATAAAACCATGAATAAATTTTAATAATTTAAATAATGGTTGCGAAATAAACCACAGCCAACCATAATCAACAGTTAAGTCTAAATGTGGTGCAACTGTTGCCATTTCCGATTGTATTTCAGGCCCTACCCACAAAGTTGAGGTGTAATTTTCTTTACTATTAGCTGCTATTATTATCGGTGAACTCTTATAGCCAATAATAGCAATGGCTTTATTTAAATTGATTGTATAGAAAGTGTTTTGGTTCTTACTGCTTGGGATCCAAGCAGTAGCAAAATATTGCTGCAACATTGCAATCCAACCACCTTTAGTATTAACATTTAAATTATTATCAGTAATATCACTAAAACTATATTTTTTATAGTTTATTTCTTTGGAAGAGTATGCACTACCACGATAGGTATGTAAGGGAAAATTATTACTTCCTGTATCACGTTCTTTTGGTAGTTCTGCAGTTTGTTTTAGTTGACCAAAAAAAGCCAGTATCAATGGTTTTCCACTGTTATTATCAATATTATACTCAATAGAAATATTATATTTACCACGTTTTAATAGATAGACTTTCTGATATATTAGGCCATCTTTACCCGTAAAGGTAAGAGGAACACGTAGTTCATTTTGCCCATCTTGTAACATACAATTTGTTGAAGTTGAGAGGTATAAAGGACGTAATCTATTATTGTAGGCAGGATTATCTGGACCATCCTGACCAATCAAGCCGCTTTGTGCTTGATAAATAAAATCTTTACTAGTTTCCAATAAACGAAACGGATCAGATGAGTGTAATTTCTTAGGATAATGTAATAATTCAGCCTGATCAATATCTCCTCCACGGGTATTGATACGTAATTTAAGCACATCAGTTTTTACTGTGATAAATTGAGCTTGCTCATGACTTAGATTAGCTTGGTCATTATGACTTGGTATATCCATTTGTTTTATAATTTGATCAGTCTTTATAAGTTGCGTTTTATCACTTTTCCATGTCTGCCAAATTAAAAACGAAATAAATAGCAAAGCGATGAATAAAAGATTACGTTGTGACTCCATCGTTAATATTCTCTATTCTAATCATTCTGTCTAGGTGGAACAGAATCTTCGCCACCTTTATGTAAAGGATGGCATTTTAATATGCGTTTCATCATTAACCAACTACCTTTTATCAATCCAAATTGATATAATGCTTCTATCCCATATTGAGAACAGGTAGGGTTAAAACGGCAACGCGGCCCTAAGAATGGGCTTATTATCAATTGATAACCTCTTATTATTGAAATTAATAGCCGCGAGCTAAATGGCAGTGACGAAGCCATAATTTGCCTAATATTTCAGTGATTTCTTGATTTTTAAAATCAGCAATTCCCTTTCTTAGTATTATCACAAAATCCATTGAAGGCAATTCATTCTGATGTAAACGAAAATATTCTCTCATTAATCGCTTAATACGATTGCGTTCATGCGCTCGTTTAATATTTTTTTTTGCGATAGAAAAACCAATACGTGGGTACCCCAGCTCATTGAGGCGTCCAAGAATGATAATTTCTGGAGAACTCACCCGCTGAGGCTGTTGAAAGACATAATTAAAATGTCCGGGAATTAATAATTTTAACTCCCTAGGAAAAGCAAACATAACCACTTTTCTAGGGTTACTTATTTGAAGAAACGGTTAGACTAGCGCGGCCTTTAGCACGACGACGAGCCAAAACCTGACGACCATTTTTAGTAGCCATACGAGTACGGAAACCGTGAGAACGATTACGTTTTAGTATTGACGGTTGAAAAGTGCGTTTCATAGCGGTTTCTACCTAATTTAATAAAGCAGTTATTGTTGATTTAGTAAATTCATGACTGACCCAAAGTGGAACAAGCAATATGATATATCTAATCGTAATAACACTAATAATAGCAAAGATATAGGATTGTAATAAAATATCTAGTATTACACAATGCAGGAAATAAATTCGATGCTTTATATTATATTCATTATTAGCTACGATAAAAATTAAACGAATACTCTACCTTTCTTTTTTCTTATAAAGCAGAATTCCAGAAAACTAGAAAAATGATGATATCACACACAAGATGCAAAATTATACGAATTTTCATGAAAATAGAAATCTTAAGGATAATTAAAAGCTTAAAAATTATTTCGTTCAAAATAAAAACTAATTGTTTAATTCCAAATTTTATCGCACAGCCTTATTTATGAAAAGGGGCGACTCTCTGAGAGATATAGTTAAGATAAAATATCATGATGATGAGGTATTCCATCTTCAGATAGCTACAACGCTTAAAATTAGAACTGCTCTTTAGGTCAGCAAGGAATCTGTATTTACTTTAACTAAGCATTATGTAGCATATCTAAACTTACCGTTTTTAAAAGATAAAGATGAGATGATGTTGATGATCACAGTCATATTTCACATCGTGTTCATTGGCGACCCTATCGCCTGCTCAATAAGCTGTAGAGTCGTAGCCCTTCTACAAACCCCTTTTCTTTTTTTAACGATTTTGTTAGCAGTTTGTACGCGAATTTCTAAAACTTATTTGCATTTAGATTTTCCCTGAATCGTTATTTACTTAGCCACAAGGAGGAAAATTTTCGTGAAATAAGGTAGGAAGTAAAGGTATCTTCAGAAGCTTAAGCATAAAGTATTTAAAAATATGAGTTTGGTTGTCTGCATATAGATGTGCAATTTATTCTGCAAATACAAAATAAAACTTCATGATGTTATCTTTCATATGTAAAAGATTGCGGTACTCAATAGATTTTTATCCTATTTTTAGAAATCTAAAATCAAAGCCAATGCTTTATGTTTCTTATTTGACCTTAATTTAGTATTTCTATGTCTATCTATAAAAGTATTTACAGATAATGTAAAGAATTTATAAACCGTGCCTTCTAGTCTGCAAAAATGTTCAGCTACCTAAAACAGGTATTTTATCATTTGTATATAGAGATTGGTATAGAACATCGATTTAGCCAACCGAGGTTTCTCAAGCAAATGTTGATTACCATCAAGTGATTTAATATGCATATTAAGATGGGTTGCAAACCCCATCATTTTAATTTTAGTTAAGAGTTTAAGATTACTTTACACGATATGCTCGATTGTGTAATCAAGAATTGCTTTAATCAGTATTGATACTAAAACTATACTGTAATCTATAAAATTAGTTCAAAGTTAAACCTAAATTATTTTAAAAAACCATATATTCTTCTGAATATAATAATTAATTGTAAAATTTGATCTAAAGTTATTTATTACTAGGTGTTATGTATACACTAATATATGTGCTAGTATTCTTTTTCTTACTTATTCATTTATACATCTCTTAGTCCTAAATTTAACCTTGTTAATGAAAAGTGCTAAAACTGTCTAAAAGAATAAGGATCTTATTCAAATTTTGCGTTATGATCTATTATATAGTATTGAGATCATAGCTTATACATGAGATATAGTTTATCAAGTAAATATTCGATGAATCTTTTCTAGAGTATTAACAGTTTTATTATCTTATTAAGGTTTATACTTTTCATTGGTCTTGTTTTAGGGGAGTCTCCGTCGTGTTATTTTCACTTTGGCAGCAATGTCTTGCTCGATTGCAGAATGAGTTACCTGCCACAGAATTCAGTATGTGGATACGCCCTCTCCAGGCAGAATTGAGTGATAATACATTAGCACTCTATGCTCCTAATCGCTTTGTATTAGATTGGGTAAGAGATAAATACATTAATAATATTAATCAATTATTGAGTGATTTTTGTGGTTCTGATGTACCTGCATTGAAATTTGAAGTAGGTAATAAACCGCAAATAGCACAAAGTGGAGCTTTGACGAATATCGCAGCAAATAAAACTATTTCGACACCAATAAATTCAACAATACACCATAGTTGGGATAATACACAAGTTCAACCTAAAGTAGTCTATCGTTCAAATGTGAATTCTAAGCATACTTTTAATAACTTTGTCGAAGGTAAATCAAATCAACTTGCTCGAGCTGCTGCTAGCCAAGTAGCAGATAATCCTGGTGGAGCTTATAATCCACTTTTTCTTTATGGTGGCACGGGATTAGGTAAAACTCATTTGCTTCATGCAGTTGGTAATAACATCATGATGCATAAATCAAATGCAAAAGTAGTTTATATGCACTCTGAGCGTTTTGTTCAAGATATGGTAAAAGCATTACAAAATAATGCAATTGAAGATTTTAAACGTTATTATCGCTCGGTAGACGCATTATTAATTGATGACATTCAGTTTTTTGCTAATAAAGAGCGTTCTCAAGAAGAATTTTTTCATACCTTTAATGCGTTACTTGAAGGTAACCAGCAAATCATTCTAACTTCAGATCGTTATCCTAAAGAAATTAATGGAGTTGAAGATCGACTAAAATCTCGTTTTGGCTGGGGATTGACGGTTGCGATTGAACCACCAGAGTTAGAAACACGTGTCGCTATTCTGATGAAAAAAGCAGACGAAAATCAGATACAATTACCTGATGAAGTTGCATTCTTTATTGCTAAACGCTTACGATCAAATGTTCGAGAATTAGAAGGGGCATTGAATCGGGTTATTGCTAATGCTAACTTTACTGGTCGTGTGATTACTATTGATTTTGTTCGTGAAGCACTACGCGATCTACTAGCATTACAAGAGAAACTTGTCACTATTGATAATATTCAAAAAATAGTTGCTGAATATTATAAAATTAAAGTTGCTGATTTGTTATCCAAGCGCCGTTTTCGTTCTGTAGCACGTCCAAGACAAATTGCAATGGCATTAGCAAAAGAGCTAACAAACCATAGTTTGCCAGAAATTGGCGATGCCTTTGGTGGACGAGATCATACAACTGTACTTCATGCCTGCAGAAAAATTGAGCAATTACGGGAGGAAAGTCACGATATTAAAGAAGATTTTTCTAATTTAATCAGAACATTAGCATCATAATGCTATGAAATTTACTATTGAACGTGAACAATTACTTAAACCACTGCAACAAGTTAGTAGCACACTTGTTGTACGGCCTAGATTACCTATCTTAGGTAATTTATTACTGCAAGTCAGTGAAAAAATACTTTCATTAACAGGTACTGATTTAGAAGTAGAAATAGTTGCAAAGATAACACTAACGCAACCGAGTGAAAATGGTTCAATTACGGTACCTGCTCGTAAGTTTTACGATATCTGTCGCGGATTATCTGATAGCTCAGAAATCAAAGTTACTCTTGAAGGAGAGCGTCTACTAATATATTCTGGCCGTAGCCGTTTTTCGCTTTTAACTCTCCCTGCTGTTCATTTTCCAAATCTAGATGATTGGCAAAGTGAAATTGAATTTGAACTCCCTCAAATAACATTAAAACGTTTAATTGAAGCTACTCAGTTTTCAATGGCACACCAAGATGTACGTTATTATCTTAACGGTATGCTATTTGAAACTGAAGGTAAAGAATTACGCACTGTCGCTACCGATGGCCATCGGTTAGCGATTTGTTCACTTAATATTAATAAGGATTTACCAACTTATTCAGTGATTGTTCCTCGCAAAGGAGTAGTAGAATTTATGCGATTACTAGATAGTAAGGACAAATTACTTAAGTTACAAATTGGTAATAATAATATACGAGCTCATATTGATGATTTTATTTTCACTTCAAAACTTGTTGATGGCCGTTTCCCTGATTACCGACGTGTTTTACCCAAAAATCCAGATAAGACATTGACTGCGGATTGTAATAAATTAAAACAAGCATTTTTACGCGCAGCTATTTTATCAAATGAAAAATTTCGCGGTGTACGTCTTTATATAAGCGAAAATCAACTTAAAATTACTGCAAACAATCCAGAACAGGAAGAATCAGAAGAAATTATTGATGTTAATTATAAAAGCGAGATAATAGAAATTAGTTTTAATGTTAATTATATTCTCGATATATTAAATACACTAAAATGTGAACAGATTAATTTATTGTTGACTGATTCAAGTTCAAGCGTACAAATCGAAAATGTAGCTAGTAATGTAGCAGTTTATGTTGTTATGCCAATACGTCTGTAATATATATTCTATAATCCTTTTGAGTTTAATTATTCTCGATTTTCGTAATTTTATAATATAAGAAGTGGCGGATCCACCATTAGCAACTGATTTTAATTTTTTGATGGGAAAAATAGCAGCAAAAACAAGTATTCTTAAAATGATCTATATACCATTATATGGTAAGCTTTTTATAACATTCAAGCAGTACGTATTATTTGTCATCAACAAGATAATTATATTTATATGATCGTCTTGTTCCTTTGGAGCCAGGAATCATGTCAACTGATTTTTGAATTGAGTAAAAATCATAACAATGAAAGTAAAGCTCATATTGATAATAGTGTGGTATAAAAATCTGAATTAGCTAAACTATTATCAATGCAACTAATAACTCTTGAGGTTTTACTATAATTAAATAGTATGGATCTCTAAATATTACCAACTTTTTCTTAATTAGAATGTTTTTATAATGAAACTCAGTTTTTTGCTTCTACTTTGATTAAAGCAGCTATTTAAAGCAATCTAATTCAGTATTAGGGGCTTAACTAATAAAGTTATAATGAGTTCATTGAGATTATAAACTTAGATTCCTCTAGTCAAAAAATAAGTAAATAGTGCGTTAGTTATATTGCAGGCATTATGAAAATAATAAAAATACTTGCAAATATCCCCCCTTTACTTACTTGTATTTTACTTACCATCTCATTTCAACGAGAAATGAGATAAAGAAACCAATTATTCAGATATATTAGTAAAACAATTTAAATATGATCAAGTACTTACTTTATGTATAGAGAGCATAAAGTTGACTTTACGGATCCGTGTAGAAGAAATCGCTGTTGAAGCAATCCTTATCCCATAAGCAGATAGTTAAAATTATTAATGCGTATATTAATAATTAGCAGAAGGTGAATATTTTACTCGACAGAATGGACAATGATCCTTATTTCTGTATGAAAATTTTGCTTCTGATTCTTGATAATCGCCACCATTAATTATTAGTCAAACGGTTTAAAACAACGTAAGATCAGGTCTTTATTAGCGCGAATTATCATAGCATAAATTAAAGCTATGTTAGATGAAAATAGGAGGTTTTTTCGTAAAACATGGCAAAATAGAAACTTAACCATAAGATCAGAAATTAGCGAGAAATGTTAATGTCGAATATATATAACTCATCAAGCATTAAAGTATTAAAAGGACTAGATGCTGTGCGTAAGCGCCCAGGCATGTATATCGGTGATACCGATGATGGTACAGGGCTTCATCATATGGTTTTCGAAGTTGTCGACAACGCTATCGATGAAGGTTTAGCAGGATATTGTACCGATATTATCGTAACTATACATACCGATAACTCCATTTCTGTTCTCGATAATGGTCGAGGTATTCCAACCGATATTCATGAAGAAGAAGGTATATCTGCCGCAGAAGTTATAATGACAGTTCTCCATGCTGGCGGAAAATTTGACGATAATTCTTATAAGGTATCTGGTGGTTTGCATGGGGTAGGTATTTCTGTTGTTAATGCTTTATCAGAAAAATTAGAGTTAGAGATCCGTCGCGAGGGAAAAGTCCATGAACAGATTTACAAATTAGGTGTTCCACAAGCACCTTTAACGATTGTCAGAGAAACTGACAATGAGCGAGGAACCTATATTCGTTTCTGGCCAAGTTTAGAAATATTTAAAACTATTACTGAATTTCAATATAATATTTTGGCAAAACGGCTACGTGAGCTCTCTTTTCTTAATTCCGGAATATTTATTCGTTTAATCGATAAACGTGATAATAAAGAAGATCATTTTCATTATGAAGGTGGAATCAAAGCTTTTCTAGAATACTTAAGCAGGAATAAAACTCTAATTCATCCAAATATTTTCTATTTTTCTGCGGAAAAAGAGGGTATTAATGTAGAAATATCCATGCAATGGAATGATGGTTTTCAGGAAAATGTTTATTGTTTTACTAATAATATTCCTCAACGAGATGGAGGAGCTCATTTAGTTGGTTTCCGTACCGCTATGACACGTACTTTGAATAGTTACATGGATAAAGAAGGTTATCAGAAAAAATCTAAAGTTAGCGCTACTGGTGATGATGCCCGTGAAGGTTTAATTGCTGTTGTTTCAGTTAAAATTCCTAATCCAAAATTTTCTTCACAAACAAAAGATAAGCTAGTTTCTTCCGAAGTAAAAACCATTGTTGAAACATTAATGAATGAGAAACTATTTGAATATTTATTAGAGAATCCTAATGATGCGAAAATTGTTATTAGCAAAATTATTAATGCTGCCCGTGTTCGCGAAGCAGCTCGTAAAGCGCGCGAAATTACTCGTCGTAAAGGTGCACTTGATTTAGCAGGTCTACCTGGTAAATTAGCGGACTGCCAGGAGCGTGATCCGGCTTTATCTGAACTTTATTTAGTGGAAGGTGATTCCGCTGGCGGATCTGCTAAACAGGGGCGTAATCGAAAAAATCAGGCAATTTTACCTTTAAAAGGTAAAATTCTTAATGTTGAAAAAGCTCGTTTTGATAAAATGCTCTCTTCTCAAGAAGTTATTACGTTAATAACGGCTTTAGGATGCGGTATTGGTCGCGATGAATATGATCCTGATAAATTACGTTATCATAGCATTATTATCATGACCGATGCCGATGTCGATGGCTCCCATATTAGGACATTGTTATTAACTTTCTTTTATCGTCAAATGCCAGAAATTATCGAGCGAGACCATGTCTACATCGCTCAGCCACCTTTATATAAGGTGAAAAAAGGTAAGCAAGAACAATATATTAAAGATGATGAGGCCATGAATGAATATTTAATTTCAATTGCATTAGATAATGCCGCGCTCTATACTAACCCTTATGGACCACCATTAAAAGGTGAGTCATTAGAGAAATTAATCATTGAATATAATACTGCTCAGAAAATTATTAAACGTTTAAAGCATGTCTATCCAGTTACTTTGTTAAATAATCTTATTTATCAGCCTACATTGGTAGCAGATGATTTGAAAGATAAATTAAAAGTAGAAAATTGGATCAATATGCTAGTTAAGCGTCTAGATGGTGATAGTAAAGAACATGGTAGTACTTATAGTTATTATATTAATGAAAATCTTGAACGTCAATTATTTGAACCAGTTCTACATATTAGAACCCATGGTGTTGATACCGATTATAATCTAGATTTCGATTTTATTCATGGTATTGAATATACCAGTATTAATAAAATTGGCCTTTTATTAGGAGGCCTGATTGAAGATGGTGCGTATGTGGAAAGAGGTGAGCGTCGCCAGACTATTTCTTCCTTTGAAGAGGCATTAAGCTGGTTATCAAAAGAATCACGTCGTGGCATGATAGTGCAACGATACAAAGGATTAGGCGAAATGAATCCAGATCAATTATGGGAAACAACAATGAATCCAGATACTAGATCTATGATGCGTATAACCGTTAAAGATGCCATTGCAACTGACCAACTGTTTACCATACTAATGGGTGATGCGGTTGAGCCACGTAGAGCTTTTATTGAAGAAAATGGATTAAAAGCAGAAAATATAGACATTTAATTTTAAATAGTAAAACAAAAACTCATAACTTAAATGAGTGATTTTTTGGAAAAAGCTATTTAATTTTTATATCTGATCTCTAATCGTAAAACAGATAAATATTCTGTCCATCATATTTAATTTATGTAACTAACTTATAATAAGATCAGTTACAGTATCTATTACTATTGTAGAGAGGTAATAATTCTTGAATAGTTAATTTAATGTTCATTAGGAACGTTTGTAAACTCAATTATTATATTCAGTTGAAATTTGCCTAATAATCTTTATTCTTCGCGGTTTTAACCATCAAAGTAACTGTTTTTATCTATAGGGGGCTATGTTTGAAAAAATTATTTTTGTACAAAATCTTTTATGCAATATAATGGCGTTTTCGCTACAGAAGTTTCCATGAAAAACAAGTAATTATATAGATCTAAAGAGATTTTTCCTTACTCTTTATTAACATAAATCCGGATTTCATTAATTGCTTAAATAATATTCTATCGAATGATATTAATTTATGCATTGAAGTAACTTATTCCACTTTTCCTACTGATTTTATCAAAATAAACATGTTTTATCCCCGTTCTCTATGCCCACGCTTATTAAAGTTATAGTGATATTGTTATAAAATCCTCGATTGCAGGAAAACATTTAATATTTTTAATGAAAATTTTCTTACGAAACTAGTCACAAGGATAAATACTTTAGTTATTTGCGATGTATATTGAATATCTTGACTTTATAAGAGTTAGCAAAATAAACAAATATTAATTTTAAAACTAGCGTTTAGATAGAGCCCTCTTTAGCTTTTTTGTTTTATTGAAATCAACGAAATATTTCCCTGAAACTTTTAAAGAGAAGTGTTTTCTTTCACATAAGAAAGGTAGAAAATACGCAGGGAGAAGAAGATAAAAGTTATTATCAGTGGCCACTATACAAAATGGACGTAAAGAAAACAATTATTATCGCAAGATGCTTATTGAGAGTCAGAAGCGCATTATGACGAACACTTTTGAATGGCTTGAAAGGGGAACGTGGCTTAATCATATCTTCCCAAGGAGGGGTTGATTACGGAAGATGGTGTATTTAGTTTTAGAATGCAATGGCAAAGATATTCCTGAGTACGTACAGCATCAATACTGTTTGATATACAAAACAGCTCATGCACTACCTTTTGTTCTCTAAAGGCACATTCAACATCAAAAATTAAAGTTGAGCTATAGGGAGAGGTTTGATTACAAAATAACCGTCATGTTTCTTATAAACTCCTTGATATTTCTGTTAGCAAAGTTGTCAGCATAAGTATCTCTGCAGCGATGGGAAATGTTAGAGAGTAATCAAAAAGAACTGCTAGTATTCTATGCCTTTCTTTCAATGAATTATCGGGTGGTCGTAGTAAGAACGATGAATTTAATTTAAATATCAGCTTTTGCGACAGTGAAGGATTAAGACTACGAAGTTGATATATAAAGTAATGCTATATAGTTCAAGAAAAATAACCCTTTTAATGCTATTGTAGCTACTTACAAGTCTGCTTAAAAAAGCTAGAATTGATTAAGGGAATTTTGCCTATTTGTGATCCTAGTAGTAAAAATGTTTTACCCATAATGGATGAAGAGCAGATGTATAAAGCATCAGAGTGAAAGCTAGCCAGACTAAGGATATACTAAGATTTGCTAATAACTCCTTTCCATTCTTTTAACACTATCATTTAACGAGTAAAAATTATTGATAACTGATAAAAACAAAACACCCAGTATTAAGAGTGTTTTGTTTAAAAGAGAAGGTAAGTAACTTTATTGCGTTGATCTATGCCAACGAGATCTAAGATATTTTACTGCCTCTTCCGTTTGCGAAAGTTGAAGAAGTCCCTCTCTAAATAGGATTACGCCTTTTATTTCAGGTAATTGATCATTAAGATCCAGTTGTTTTTTTAGCTCTGGAACACCACCGTTAAGAGACCAATCAGGTTCAGCTTGAGATGGCACTCCAATTTTATATAATGCTACTCCAATATATAATTTAGTATTAGTCGATCTTACTACATTAGCCCACCATTTTGCTATTATATCATATTTCGCAATTTCGCGGGCAAAAGGCCAATAAATCTGTGGGGCTATGTAATCTAATAAACCTTCCTTTATCCATAATCGGGTATCGGCATAGGATTTGTCATAAGTAGATCCATCAGCTTTAGTGTTAGAACCTAGTGGATCATCTGAAATATTTCGCCAAACACCGCCAGGACTAATACCAAACTCAATAGTGGATTTTAATGAACGGATTGTTGAAGAAACTTCTTGAATCAATAAGAAGATATTATTTCTTCTCCAACTCGCTTTATCTAAAAAGCCATGACCGTATTGCTCAAATGTTACATCATCATTGAGTTTGGATGAAGGAGTTTCATAATAAAAATAATCATCAAAATGTATTCCATCGATATTATAGTTTTTAATCAATTCAGTAATAATACTGATGATCCAGTTACGAACTTCTGGTAAGCCTGGATCAAGTACAAAACGATCATAGGCAGTCCGTATCCAATCTTTATGTAAAACGTAAACGCTGGAAAGTGTAGAAGAAATGGTTTTTTGCAGTGAAGCAATTGTTTCTGGCTTCATATCCATTGAAACGCGATAAGGATTTAACCAAGCATGTATTTTTAAATTTCTTTTATGTGCTTCAGCAATAATAAACGTTAATGGATCATAACCTGGATCTTTACCAATTACACTAGTAAGTACGTCAGACCAAGGAAGAATATGAGAACGATAAAGCGCTGTAGAATCAGGTTTTACCTGAAAAAAAATGGTATTAATACCTACCTTTACTAAATTATCTAATTTATCTGTTAGCTCTTTTTTCTGTACTTCAATTCTAAGCTTTTCTGAATCAAGGTTAACTGATGAAAGAGAAGGCCAATCAAGCCGAGATACGGTCGATAACCATACACCACGTACTGCTGGTATATCTGGTTTAATCGTAGTTTTTTGTTCATTTATATTTTTTTTATTATTGCAACTAACAACTAAAATCAAACAAAATAACGAAGTAATAAACCATTTTATTACCCATTTTAATTGCAATAACATTTTAATTCCTTTTTTTAACAAATTAGTCTTGCTAGACGTATGAGTATTATTTAATTGATAAAAATCATTTTCATAAATAAAGTTAAAATTTAAGATAGTAAATTTAAACTTAAAATACTATATAATAGTAAGATATTAAAAGTATTTTTTAAAAAAAATTTTATAAGAATTGTATCTTTCAATAAAAATTTAAATGTTTACTAAATTTTAGTGTATGGCGATCAGGCTATACTTTGCTCTGATGCTTCATAAATCTGTTATCCATCGTTAAATTAGATATTATTTCCCTACTAGGGGGTTCAGTAAAAGTTATAAATTGCTTTAACCAGTTTTAGCTTTTTGAATGGATGGTAAAGAGAAGAGCCCTAATTCAAATAGCATTAAAAGGCTTGTTTTCTTAAGCAAGTAGGGGTTCGTATGTCAACTTAATAAGCTCCCTCATGTTGCAAAAGCCGATTGAAATCAGCTTAATTGTTCTTATTTTGACACTAGTGCGCTGAAACAGTAAAGCATAAAATGCTAATAGTTCTTCTCGATCTTTCTTCAGTTTTTTAATATTTACAGGGTTTTGGTCCTTTGGTGAAGTTATATTCATTTCTGGTATATGGAATTTTTCGGATATTCTGCTATATCCTGCAATTGATTTTATGAATGATGCAACAATAGAGAAATTATATTCCATGAAAAGTCTACCCTTATAGCTATCCGCAAAAATTAGATATTGCCTCTGATCTATTACATGAACTAATTTTATAATGGTGTACCAAAAATAGCTGATAGCACTGTTATTAAGGCGGTGCTCGAAGCCATGCTGAAAAATAACACCTGTTCAACACCGCCTTTATTGATAGGCGTGTTCATGCCTTATTTATAATTGGTTATTTGTTTAAAGGAAGAAAATAAGATGGGTATTAGTAATATTGAGATTAAAGTTATGAAGGTTATCAAGTATCGCAGTGGCAATAAATATGTTTCAACAGCTTTTTGTTTCTTATCTAAAATATACAAAATATTGAAGAGTTCCTTATCATGGCTGCTTATACCTGTGTAATTATATCTACTGGTAATTTTATGAGGCTCTCTCTATCAGTATCATCACTAAACTGAAACAGAAATGTCTTCAAGAGTAACAGGTATTAGGATAGGCTGCCTGATTTAAGGGATATACGTTGTCTTTATTTTCTAGGATAAATATATATGCTTTTTTATCAAACAAGAAATTTTTCTTGCCTGCCAATTATTATCGACATTAAATGTATGGATGCAAGGAAAGCTCATTAGGAAGAACTTCTAATTGCCTAGAAGGACGGGGCTTAATCATATCTTCTCATGGGATTACTACGGAAGATAGCGTCCTTAGTTTTAAAGAGTGAATATCAAAGATATTCCTGGATGTGCAGCATCAATGCTGTTTAGTATATAAAATAGCTCATGCGCTACCTTTATTTCTAAAGGTATTTAGGATTGAAAGTTAAAGTTGAGCTGTGGGAAGAGTGGTTTGATTACAAAAGAACCGTCATGTTTCTTATAAACTCTTTGATATTTCTGTTAGCAAAGTTGTCAGCATAAAAGTATATCTGCAGCGATGAGAGAATGTTAGAAAGTAATCAAAAAGAACTATTAGCATTCTATGCCTTCCTGTCAACGAATTATCGAGTGTCGTAAGAACGGCGAATCCAATTTAAATATTGCCTTTTGTAACACAGTGAGGCTTAAGGTTACGAAGTCGATATATAAAGTGCTATAGTTCAAGAAAATAACACTTTCAATCCTATTTAAATTGCTAGAGTCTGTTTAGAAAAACTGTAACTGACTTAGTAGATTTAATTTTATTAATGCTACTAGTACAATATCTAATTTAAGGTAAGGATGGAGAAATAAATAGATTTACGAAACATCAGAGCGGGGAGTGTAGAGCCTGAGCGGCATATACTAAGATTTATTAATAACTCTGGCAAATCTCTTACACACTAAAATTTATTTTATTAAATATTTTATAGAATAAAATAATAGGTTTTATTGATCATTTAGGCTGAGGTAATTTTCAATGTTAAGTATTAATAAGATATTTGAGCTTTATGTTGTAAGGTAATATGCTAAAGGTAAAATTTTATTAGATAACATCAATATTTTGAGTTTTGAGTGATGAATAAGATATTGCGTTATTACGTGCTAAAATAAGTATGATTTTCTAAAAGCTAACCCTAATTCCGATATCAATATATGATAATATTACTTTTAATCCGTTTATTTGAAAAACTATCTTTAATTATAAAGATAGAGAAATATTTTCAATGGATGTCAACCAAAGTTGATCTTTGGAATGAAATAAAAGATAAACTTTTGCATAGTGGTTATAGTTTAACAGATACTCAGCAGCAGTGGTCGTGTATTGCTTGTTATATTTTAATCAGACCAGAATATTACTATTAGATAAGCCTTATTTAGCAGGTTACCCTATTAAAATATGATGTATTGAAGAGTTGATAAGTGAACTGAAATTAGAATATACTGTAATAATATCATATATTATATGCAATAAAGCCATATAATGTCCCAACTATACGTTATTTATATATTTAGTTGAATTTTATTGAATCTAATGATAAATATACTATATTTACCACACATACAGTAAAATAGACTATAGAGTATATTACTGGCTGTTCGATACGGTTAATATAGGGAATTATATAAACGCATATCCTATTAATTTGAGCATAAAATAAAAGTATGGTAGGGGGCTCGCAGATTTTCTGCATGATTATGATCAATATGAGATGCAATGTGCCCAATATTATTGGAAGTCAAAAAATGAAATATATACCAGTTATGGTGTTGTTGATATTGCAAAATACTTAATTCAGATTTTTTATTTGGTGAAAAAAATCGTCGAGGCAATAAATAAACAGATTTGCCGTTAGGATTTTTAGTTTTTTTAGTAATCAATTACCGTATTTGATTGGTATCAAAGTCTGATGGAGTTATTAGAAAATCTGGTATATGTTGATTAAGCTACGTTTTCCACTCTGATGCTTCATAAATCTCTTCTCCATCTTAAAATTGAACTTTGTTTAATACCGTTGGTCAACAGGATCAAATCCCTTTAGTTAGATTAAACTTTTTTATAATTTCAGGATACGCTGAAAACTTTGCAACAAAGCATCAAGGGTTTTATTAGCGGCATCGAGGCTCTCTGTCTGCTAGCCAAATATCCTGTAGCTCAAACTTTAACTTTCGGTTTCATGCTTTTGTGGAGTAAAACTAGTGGATCAGCTATTTATGCACCCAAGAACATTTAGTGCTCTGTATCCGAGCATATCTTTATCATTTTATTCCAAAATCTAATGGCACCATCCCTCCTAACAACTAGGGGAGGTACTGTTAAGCTTTGTGCTCGCTAGCCATTAAAAAGTTATGCCCAGTTCAATTCTGATTCTTGATAAGTATTTTCGAATGCAACAAGTTCCCTTATGTTTATGTGTAGTGCTCTAATAATAAGGGGATCAGACAAAAGTGATCAGCTTACCTGATAAAACAGGTATATGCCTATCAGCCAAGAAATAAATGTAGCGCGTATGTTTAAAAATCACATAATTACTATTATCTATGCTCTTCAAGTCATTTCTGTTTCAGTCTGTTGATATAGGCACACACCAGAGAAAGCATATGTTTTCTTATCAAGAATCCCCCATAGAACTTTATAAAAATCAGCGATGGAGGATGTGTGATAGATACACATCTATAGTGACAACTCTTTGGCAGCTTCGCACACGTTAAAATAAAACGGTAGCAATAAAGCTTGCTAAAGGATATTCCGCCATTATCCCCTGCGATTCTTCTGATCTTAGATACTTTAATCTCAAAATCACCAATACTTGTCTTGTAGGTTTACTTCTGCAAATAACCGTCACAGATGATACCTTTGACTCATATCAACAAAAGGTAACGTTCAATATATTTTTTGTTAGTTATGACTTTGATCTCTCTTAGCCTCAACAACGGTGCTATCAGCTCCCTGAGAGCATTATAGATTAGTTCATATAAGGAAAATTACAGGTAGCATCTGATTTTACAGATACCTATGGTAGACTTTTCTTAGTACATCATCTCTGTGTTGATGTAATTATTTACGAAATCAATCAACAGGGTAAGGCCCTGCCCCCATCTCCAAAACTTTATATATCAGAGATAAGCATAACTCTTTCTTTAATTAATTGATTTTGGTGAGTAACCAACATCCAATTTTAACGATGGAGAACAGATTTATGAAGCATTAAAGTAGAACGTAGCTTTTATGATTACATCAGATTTTTACTAATTCCTAGTTAAAGCACAGGTAATATTAATTGAAATAGATTAATGAAATTATTAATAATATTAATTAGCATTGATTATTTTTTAATACGGGTAATATTCGACTCAGCTTATCAAAAATCTCTTGATATTCTTTTTCTGCTATACTATCTGCCACAATACCTCCACCTGCCCAACAATAAAGGTATTGATTTTCAGTTAATAAAGTACGTATACTGATATTTGTATCCATCGTACCGCAGAAACTGATATAACCAATCGCTCCGCAGTAGCTATGGCGACGATGAGGTTCAAGTTCATCAATAATTTCCATTGAACGTATTTTTGGTGCACCAGTAACCGAACCGCCTGGAAAACAGGCTTTTAATAGATCAGTAGCATGATAATAAGAGGATAACTGCGCAATAATAGTACTAACTAAATGATGGATAGCTGGAAAAGATTCAACCACAAATAGTTCCGGTACACTGACTGTTCCTGGTATTGCTACTTTACCAATATCATTACGTAATAAATCAACTATCATAATGTTTTCAGCACGATCTTTGATTGATGATTGTAAACGTGTTATCTGTTGTTTATCTTCTTGGGTATCAATCAGTCTAGGTAATGTACCTTTAATTGGACGAGATTGAATTAAATTATCAGAAAGCCAAAGAAAACGTTCAGGAGATACACTAAGTACGCAATGTTGTTCTAAACAAATAAAGGCAGAAAATGGGGCTTGATTATTTTGATTAAGTTTAAGAAATGCTTCCCATTCATTACCATGATATTTGGCTTTAAAACGTTGAGCTAAATTAATTTGATAACAATCACCATCGCGTAAATATTTATGAATTTTGCTAATTTTATGCTGATATTGTTGTTTTGAAATATTACTTTTCCATGGTTCACAAATTTGAAACTGTTTAGCTGGTATTTTTGTTTGGGTTTTTAACCAGAGTAAGCGTTGTTTAATATTTTGATAACTTAACAAAGTTACTATTTTTTTATGGTGATCAACGATTAATCCCCAAAGATAAACACCAATCGCCATATCGGGAATGCTTAATTCGTTTTTAGCTTGTTCGGGTAGAATTTCTATTCGTCGGCCTAAATCGTAGCCCCATATGCCTAAAGCACCGCCTTGGAAAGGAAGATTGTTATTTGCTACGAAAGTAAAATTAAAATATTCTATTTCACTTTTTAATAGCTCAAAAGGATCAAGTTCTGAGTTAATTTTTTTATTTTCACGATGAATTTGTGTGATATTATCTCTTGTTTCTAACGTAGTTATTGGATCAGCAACCATAATATCAAAACGGTTATGTGGGTGATTTGCATTACCTGAATGTAATAACATTGCCCATGGCTGGTTGGCTATAGTATTAAAATGATTTAAAGCAGCATCTAATGAATAAGGTAATTGAATTTTTTGTAGGCGCATATTTATTATGCAACGATAAGGGATATTAATAAATAATACTATCATAAAAAAACATTTTTCATAGGAAAAATTATGCTAATATTATATTAATAATGTTATTTAAAATAAATGAGTAAAAAATGTTTTCAGTTATTTTAAGGATAAATTATTAAGAGTAATAAAAGAAGCCGTTTAACCTATTTATCAAATGATGCCTATAAGAATGAATACTGGAGGGGAAACGGATTACCTTAGTTGTTAAGGAAATAGAGTTTTTACTAAATCTGATGCATGGTGCTCAGAAAATCGTTTTGCGATGATGCATTTCAAATCTTGTTCTCTACCTAAATTAAATGCTGTTTACGCCCCTTCAGAAATCAGCAGGTTAACTTTTCTGAGCTGGTTTTAGATTTTTTTAAGCAGACCTGGAACAGCTTAAATAGAATTGAAAGAGTTGTTTTTCTTAAGCTACAGTGTTTCGTCTATCAGCTTCATAACCTCATTCTCGCAAAAACAGATTCAATCGAATTTGTCATTCTTATTGACGTCCAGTTTTTGCTGATAGGAAATCGTAAAATGCCAGTCGTTTTTTTATTTTTTTAGATTCTTCATCTATTTTTAGAATACGCTAAAATGTTACTAACAAAATATCAAGAGATTTGTTAACGACATCGAAGAAACTCTCTGCTATCCAGATCTCTTTCTTGTAACTAATCTTAACTTTCGGTTACATGTCTTTTGTGTAGTGAAACCAAAACATTACTTGTCTTATGTACTCTACTATCATGATGCTCTATATATTCAGGAATACCTTTTCTATTGCATTCTAAAAACAAAAGTACCATATGCCCTAGCAAGACTTGGAGGTACCTAGTTTAAAGAACGCGATTGCAGGTCATCATTAAGAAAGTTAAGATTAGTTTGATTTTGACTTTTTGATAATTATTTTCAATCGCAACGAGCTTCTAACTATTCATGTAGGTAGTATCGATGATAATGATCGGGAGGCAAAGGCGATCAGCATACTTGGAAGAACGGCACATATGATTTCAGCCAAGAAATAAATCTAGCGCATAAAGTCATCACTGTTTGCTGTTTCAGTGTTTATAAATAAAAGGTACGTATTGGGATAGAGAAATCTCTATGTGCATTTTTAATGAAAATGCCTCTCAAGAATTTCGTGAAATAATCGGTGAATTCGCCTAAGAGGAGTCATAATAGCAACTTTTCGACGCCTTTTATATACTTAAGATAAGCCGATAGAGCAACAAGGTATTGAACTATATTTTCTGTCGATGCGTGATTCCTCTTCATCTTAGGCACTTTAATCTCAATATTGTTAATAGCAGTTTATACGGATTGATGTAGCACATAACCATTACGGATGTCGTATGATTGCTGACAAAGTATCGTTTAGTCTATTGTAGCAATATGTGTTATAACTCACCTTCGACGGCGCTGTCTATCACAGCCATCTGGAATTTAGCATTAGAGATGAGTTTATGCAAAGAATCAAGGATAAATATCTAGTTTTGCGGATATATACTAATATGGTAGGTTTTTATACTATATCATCTCTCTTTTGTTGAAATTATCTATAAAATCAATTAAGCTTAAATGGGATGCCTTTTATACACTTTATAAGTATAATTAGTACTTCATGAAATAACAATTTCATTGCAATTAATTTAAAAATCAAAAATATTTTATATAAATATTTTATATTACCGTTTAATGGATAAATCTATTTATTTTGGATAGATATGAAGCTAAAATAAAAACAGTAGTAAACAGATTATATTAGCACTAACTGAAGCTAATATAATTGGTCTTTAACGTTAATAATAAAGGCTATATGATATAATCAGTTTAGCTATCCTTAGTTTCTAACCATTCAGTATGAATGGTATCCTCTTTATCAATCCGTTTATAAGTATGAGAGCCAAAATAATCACGTTGTGCCTGAATTAAATTTGCCGGTAAAACAGCAGAGCGATAACTATCGTAATAAGAAATTGCTGCCGTAAGCGTGGGTAATGGAATACCATTTTGTATACCAAAGCAGATAATATCCCGTAATGATTGCTGATATTCATCAGTTATGTTCTTAAAATAAGGCGCAAATATTAAGTTCGATAAAGATCGATTTTGTCTATACGTATCGGTAATTTTTTGCAAAAATTGTGCTCGAATGATGCAACCAGCACGGAAAATCCTGGCAATCTCACCATAATTTAATTGCCATTGATATTCATCTGATGCCACTTTTAATTGTTGAAAACCTTGAGTATAGGAAACGATTTTACCTAAATAAAGTGCGCGGCGGACTTTTTCAATAAATTCCTGCTTATTACCTTTAAATGAATTAATAACGGGCCCAGTTAGGACTTTTGCCGCTGCTACTCGCTGCGCTTTTAAAAATGAGAGATAACGTGCAAATACCGATTCAGTAATAAGCGTAGCAGGCACTCCTAAGTCTAGAGCGCTTTGACTGGTCCATTTTCCAGTTCCTTTATTAGCGGCTTCATCTAATATTAGATCAATCAAATAATTACCGGTTTGCTCTTCTTTTTTATTAAAAATATCCGCTGTAATTTCAATTAAATAACTATTTAACTCACCTTTATTCCATTCAGTAAAAATATTGGCTAATTCTTCATTATTTAATTTTAATACCTTTTTAAGTATTGAATAAACTTCAGCAATTAGCTGCATATCAGCATATTCGATCCCATTATGCACCATTTTTACATAATGGCCTGCACCATTAGGACCAATGTAGCTTACACAGGGCTCGCCATCAGCCTTAGCTGCAATTTGTTGCAAGATAGGTGCTACTAAGTTATAAGCCTGTTTTTGTCCACCAGGCATGATAGATGGCCCCTTTAATGCTCCCTCTTCACCACCAGAGACACCAGCTCCAATAAAGTTAAATCCTTGCGCTGAAAGTTCTTGATTACGTCGGATAGTATCCTGGTAATAAGTATTACCACCATCGATTAAGATATCACCTTTATTAAGATAAGGTATTAAGGAATTTATGGTTTTATCTGTCGCTTCACCCGCTTTTACCATTAAAAAAATACAACGAGGTTTTTCTAATGAATTAACAAATTCCTTAATAGTATGGCATGGAATTAACTTTCTACCTGGATTTTTTATAATCACTTCATTACTTTTTTCTTTAGAACGATTAAAAATCGAAACTGAATAACCTCGGCTTTCAATATTCAGTGCTAAATTACATCCCATAACAGCCATACCAACTACACCAATTTTTTGTTTTGACATGAATTACTCCTGTCTAATAATTAATACCTACCAGTTAATGAGAAAATATATTTTATATATTGATATATTAACTTATTCTATACTTTGATGATAGTAATTCATCCCTTTAAGAACACTATATTCGACTAAAAATGATTAAGAATGTTTTTATATTGAAATTTTTATTTAAAGTGACCATTATTCAAATGGTTCGGCATAAACCGTCATATTAAAAGGTAAATAAATTTTATGGAATGGATCGCTGATCCCACGATGTGGGCGGGGCTTCTTACTCTTATCGTACTCGAAATCGTGCTTGGCATTGATAATTTAGTCTTTATTGCTATCTTAGCTGATAAATTACAGGCTAAATTACGTAATAAAGCAAGAATGACTGGTTTAACATGCGCACTATTTATGCGTATTATCTTATTGTTTAGTCTCACTTTACTTGTTTCTTTAACTAATCCTATCATTAACATTTTAGGTCATCCATTTAGCACGCGTGATATCTTGATGCTTGTTGGTGGTTTTTTTTTGCTTTTTAAAGCCACCATGGAGCTGAATGAACGATTAGAAGGTAAAGATGAGGAATCTGGAAAACAACGCAAAACAGCTAAATTTTGGGCTGTTGTAGCACAAATTATTGTATTAGACGCTATTTTTTCACTTGATTCAGTAATTACTGCTGTTGGCATGGTTGAACACATTGCAATTATGATCGCAGCAGTCACTATTGCTATGATATTAATGATCATCGCTAGTAGACCATTAACAATGTTTATTAATATCCATCCAACTATAGTTATTCTCTGTCTCAGTTTTTTACTTATGATTGGTTTCAGCTTAGTAGCTGAAGGATTTGGTTATTTAATACCGAAAGGCTATTTATACGTCGCTATTGGTTTCTCTATTATGATCGAATCGCTTAATCAATTTGCATTATTTAATCGACGTCGTTTTTTAAAAGAAACTAAATCACTGCGAGAAAGAACTGCAGAAGCAGTATTGCGAGTTTTAAATGGTCAGCATGAATCCGCTGAATTAGATCATCGCACTACTGATTTAATCAGTGATAGTAATGGTATTTTTGATCCACAAGAACGACAAATGATTGTTCGTTTATTAGGATTTGCTCAACGTAATGTTAGTAGCATTATGACTTCGCGCCATGACGTTGAGTATATTGATATCAATAAGCCTTCAGATAAATTACTTTCATTACTAGAAAAAAAACCACATACACGTCTTGTTGTTACGGATGAATCAATAAGCGATGAGCCTGTTGGGGTTATACATGTTATCGATATATTAAATCAACAATTAAAAAAGCAAAAACTTAACTTACATGTGCTTATTACTCAACCACTAATTTTTCCTGAAGGCTTATCACTACTTCAAGCATTAGAGCAACTTCGTAAAGCTCATACCCATTTTGCCTTTATTGTTGATGAATTTGGTTCTGTCGAAGGAATTGTTACGTTAACGGACATTATGGAAACTATTGCCGGTAATATGCCGATTAGTGAAGAAGAGGTAGATTCTCGTCATGATATTCAACAATTAGAAGATAGCCGTTGGGTTGCTAATGGCTTTATGCCTTTAGAAGATCTGATCCTTTATGTGTCAATTACGCTTGATGAAAAACGAGAATATCAGACAATTGCCGGATTATTAATGGAACGTTTACAACGAATGCCTGTTGTGGGTGAACGTATTAAAATTGAAAATTGGATTTTTGAACCATTGGAAGTCACCAGTCATCGCCTTAAAAAGGTATTGATATCACCTTCCCTACAAATTGGCTAAAAATTATATTAAAGAAATATAACCTTAATATAAATTATAGCATGTCTGTATTATGGTTCTTTAAATTTATTAAAAATAATAATTTAAAATTAATTTTTAGATTTAATCTCTTAATCTTAATTAAGAATTTTAGTGTTTTTAGCTTTCTATTGAACCTCATCACATAATAATTTCAAGATTCAATTGATACTATAAGTTTCCCCGTCTACCATAAATACGTAGATGAATTACCAATTCTTTAATTTTATTAAAGAATTGGTAATTTCTATGCGTTTTTATTTATGTTAACTAACAATTCCACGTTTGCAGATTTCCTTGCTAAAGTTAACTAACTATTACCATCTATATTTAGAGCACCAGCAAAAGAAGAAGCTAAATTTCAGAATGGATAACATACCGTTGCTAAGTTTTATATCAACCTTTAAATTTCAATTTGAGTATTATCTTAAAAATTTTGAGGGTTGTCAACCTTATCAGTTAAGCGTGAAAGTCATGCTGGATCAGTGAAACTATATTTAATCCTGTTAATTATATGTTGGATAACATCACATTAGCGTTACTAGATCAAAAATTTAACAGCATAAATTTATCATAACCCGGGTCTACTGATAAATTTGCTTATAATATCTAATGAATCATCTAGTTTAATTGGTATGTCAAGTGCTTTGCAGTAAGGAGCTAACTTAACATGATTAAGTTTGTGGTTAGTCGTAAAATAACTGGACTATTTTCATGATTTAAACTTATAGGTAATTCAAAATTTTTCACCTATTAACCAACTTCTCTAGTTGAGTAATAGTTAATAACACTTTATTTAATTAATTTAAACTTAAAGATATCGACAAGTAAACCTTGATATATGAGTTTATCAACAGATATTGTTGCTTGAAATAGAAATTGCTTTAAATAACTTAAAGGATAATTATCAGTTTTAGTCAATGCAATAACAGGATTAGTACTTATTTTAGGTGTTATTCTTATTTCTGTCACGTTATGTAATAAAGGTTGTCAACCTAAAATCTTATCTAGCCAGTTTACTAGAAATAATGTTCAATTGAAAATCTAGAAATTTACCTAAATGAGTAACAACTAGATTACCATTAAATTATTATCATTGATTTTAATAGCTAAATTAAAAAGAGCTATTGTGGCTTACTGATCATGTAAATAATTAAACAATAAAGTTCTATTGCTGCTAATCTCATCTGTTAGTAACTTAATACCATAATTTTATATTTTAATTAATTAATTTTACCTGCGATTTGATGTGGATAATTTTAAATATTTAGTTGCTTTTTAAAGCAGAAGCGAGCTTTTTGTGATTATTGCACTCACATGACTATTAAAATTAACGCTAATAAAATAATCATCTTTCCTTCTCGGAAAGATAAGAAGGTTGCGCATATTTAATTTGGTATCATTACCTAATTATCGTCAAATTAATAAAGTATCAATCAGTTTAATTTTATTAAACTAAAATAACCATTTATAATCATTATTATTTTTCCTACTAATACAGTTAGGGGATTCTAAAGCAATTAGGGTTTATGGATTTAATTTTACTTCATTGTCTGGTAGTGGTGTATAAAACTACCTTACAGGTTACAATCTATTCAATAGATTGTTGGTGGGAAATTAATGCCCATAAGGAGATATCAAGCTGCATATTATCTACACTGATGACGACTGGCTTTACCTCGCCTATAACTTGGCGAGTGAAATAGTCCCAAGTAATGATACTTAGATTTTACCATAAATGCTAACGCATTTCTCTTTAAAAATCTAATAATAGCTATTTTATTTAATTTTATTAATTAAATAGTGACGTAAGTCACTGGGATTAATAAGCAATACTAGTATCGTTAACCCTCTTAAGATAACCAGGATTAGGATAGCTAATGTGGTTATAAATAGTTTCATCACCGTTTCCTATCAAGAGAACTCAAACAACTAATTAATGACTTCATCTTTATATAGCTTTTTCCGTAAACTAAATAATATAATTATATTTAATGTAGCATTATTCGCAAAATACGAGTTATTAACTTAAATATTACAATTTATGATTATTTCTACTATATTCACTAATCCTATTCTTCTGATTTCTACGAACATTATTAATTTTTATATTTTGCGCCCTGACGACGATTATATGGGCGATCAGCTGATCCGGATAAAGTTTCAAAACTTAGTGCGCAAATAATCATACCCGGCCGTAATGCTAATGGTAATTTACCTGAATTATAAAACTCTAGCACGATCTGACCGCACCAACCGGGATCAATACGGTGAGCAGTAACATGCACCATCAATCCTAATCGAGCAAGAGAGGAGCGACCATCAAGCCAACCAACGATATTATCAGGTAAAGTGACTGATTCTAAAGTGATCGCCAATACTAATTCACTCGGATGCAAAAAAAACGCATCATTATGGCTTAAAATTATTTCATCACTTATTACTCGATCCAATGCAGCATTAATTTCATTTTTTGGTCCACTAAGATTGATATAAGGTAAAGTATATCCCTGAAATACTTGAAATTTATTGCCTAAACAAATATCAACTGTTGCTCCATTAATTCGTTCAATTGATGGGCGTGGTTCAATAATCAATTTCTTTTCATTAAGGCATTTAACTATATCACGGTCACAAAGTCGCATTTTTATCTCCTTATGAGAATTGCTAATCTATTTATAAATAATTACTAGCAGAACAGAACTCCCCTATCTTAGCTTTTAGAATATCAATCGCCACCCGATTTTTTCCACCACGAGGGACAATAATATCTGCATATTGTTTTGATGGCTCAATAAACTGCAGAAACATTGGACGAACTGTTTTGGTATATTGTTCAATAACAGAATCTAATGTTCGCTCTCGTTCATTAACATCTCGTTTAATTCTTCTTACTAAGCAAATATCCAATGGCGTATCAACATAAATGGAAAAATCCATATTCTTACGTAATCGCTTATCAGTTAACAATAAAATACCTTCAATAATGATAACTTTTTTAGGATGAAAAAAAAATGTTATACGCTTACGCGTATGCTGAGTATAATCGTACTGTGGCAGATTAATACCTTTTCCTGTCTTTAACAATTGAAGATGATGAAAAAGCAGATCATGATCCATTGAATTTGGATGGTCGTAGTTTACTTTCACCCGTTCTTCCATTGGAATGTCATATTGATCTCGATAGTAACAATCCTCAGTAATCACACCAATATTGTGGTCACCAACTTGATTACGTAGTTCATTATAAAGTGTTTTTGCAATAAGACTTTTACCCGATGCTGAAGCACCCGATATACCTACAATAGCGCAGTTATGTGCTGGATCAGCCATTTTAAATAACCTGAATTTGAATAAAAGGAATTAATATAATTAAATATTATAAGCGAAAGAATTATAAGAGGTTATTTTAGTATCTTCCAGCATTTAAAATTAAGTCTAACTAATTTTTATAATAAGACCTAACTGTTTACTCAAGAATCATTATATAGATCCTTTTTGCACAGTCCTATTCATAGTAAAGAGATTACTCGGGGTATAGTTAATGGAAAAATATCATTACGGTTGCCCTCTCTTCAAACAAACACAACATCTAAAATTAGAGTTAATTTTAAGGTTAACACAGAGAGAACCTTACCTCTAATTTGGTTAAGCGTTATGGCATCTCCTAAAGTTATCTTTGCTTAAAGAGAGAAACAAGATGATATTGATGATTACGGCCATATCGTTATTGTTTGTTGATGATGCTCTTTCGTTCGCCTCAGAAAGTCCTAGTATTTTCCTGCAAAAACTTTTTTCTCTTTTTAGGATCTGCTGGTAATCCCTATATAAATTCCTAAACTCTGTGTTGATCTCTATTTGGCTTAAATTACTGTTTATATAGGTGCGGAAATAGGAATTTTCATAAAATAAGGGAGGAAAATAAGGGAGGGAGTATATAAAGCTAGAAGTTAAAAGTGTTTAAAAGCTACGAATTTATTTATCTACACGTAGAAGTGAAAATATCTTCCAGAAATATCAAATAAAACTTTACAACCTTATATCTTTTCGTGTAGGTATAATGATTTCGACACTCTCTATGGGTTTTATCTGTCTTTAGAACGTAGGACAACCATTGGGTATGAGTAGGTGCAGATACACTGCTTTCGGAATGTTCATGATCTAAATACTGTTTAATATTCTACGATATGTTAATTTTTTAGGAATAAATCTAGATGGATCAGAAGAAATCTTCTAGAAAGTCTAAACTGGATAAATTAGGAAAACAATAGGAGACTTTACATGTTACGTCCATGTTTTATTCGAAGCGTTTATCATCTCTCTCCTGAAATGAATGAGGATAGGCTAACTGATTTTTATAACACTCAAAATAGGCTATATAGCAATGCGTCTAACTCGGCCCCAATTTTTTGATATGCAGTATTATTTACTGAGAGTTATACTTATTTTTAGTGTATTGAATTTTGAGATGACAGCGTGTATCCCCTCCCCTCTTTTCCCCTGATTGATTTCATAAATGATTTTAATAAAAGAGAGATGATATATTATAAAAGTCTACCCTATAAATATTCGCAAAATCAGATATTACAATAATTTCATTGCATAAAACTCATCTATAATATTGCTAGGTAGCTCATAACAGCGTTGTTGAGACGGAGTTCTGAGGCATTTGCTTTTGCGACAAGATATCAAAACTAATTTGTTGACAGGGTGCTATGCCGTCTTTCGTAATAGCTATTTACCATAAAAAACCATATAAACTGCTATAGCGATGTTAAGATTAAAGCGCTTAATGTCAGGAATCGCAGCGGCAACGGAATATGCTTCAACAGCTCGTTGCTATAATGAATTTTGTACCTGCGAGGCCATTTGTCCCTCACCTGTGATTTTTACGAAGTCCTAAAAGCGCTTCCTTGGTGAAATCACGTGATTTCCTGCTGTGGAGATTATTAGCAGACTGAAATAGGAATATCTTGAATGGCTATAAGGTAATGGTATTTCCGTGATTTAAGCGATCTACCTTACATTTATTTATTGGCTAATCATATATCCTATCTCCTATCAAGCAAGGTAATCATTTTTACCTACTAGTAATTCAACGCACTGCGTATGGTCGAAAAGGGGGAGGTAGCTGCAGTCGAATATGCTTATCGAGAGTAGAAGCAAACTGGGTATAACTTTTAATGGCTGGTAAGAAACTTGCTTAATCATATTTTTCAGGGTTACTGAGAGCCGATGCCTTTGTTTTTCATAATGCAATGCTAAAGATATTCCCGGACATGTAGTAACAACGCTGTTGGGTATACAAAATAGCTAATGTGCTAGCTTCACCTCCAAAGAAATGCACCTAAAGTTAAGGGTGAGAGTTGCGGAAGATCTGGTTAGTAGAGAGGATCCTTGATGTTGCTAATAAACCTTTGATGGTATTTAAGTTTCTCTTGTCTGTTTATAAAATCTAGAACCGGCTAAAAAAATTTTAGCTATGACTGCTAGCGCTAAACAATATCCAATTAAAAATAAAGAAAAGATTTATAAAGCATCAGAATGGGAATCTTGACCATTTATACACCAGACTTTTTAACAACTCTAATTCCGGTTAAGAGCTTAAGATTATTCTACATAACATATTTATCTATATAATCAGGAATTATCGCAATCAGTATTGAGTAGTAAAGCCCATTGCAATTTATGAAAGATTAGTTTTAAGTTAAACCTGAATTATTTTAAAAAATCATACTTTATACTATTTTTTGAAATATGATAACTCAGTTATATTCAGTAATAAATATGATTTAGATATTTAATAAGTTAAACGAGACAAATATTATGATTGTTCTACCTGATAGAAAAAGGCAGCATAAGTTAATATTAAGTTTTCTATGTATTAAGTAAAGATAAAATAAGTAAAAAGCTCATAATATTATTAATTAATATAAAGCATATTTTTGAAATAACATAATACTGGCCATATAACAAAACATAACTGACTAATAATTCGTCCGTTTAATCTGGTAGAGTAGTATTGATCATTAAGATTAAAAATGGCAATAATTTATTATTGCTATTTTATTTAGTGTTTTTATTAATCTATTTTACTTGCAAAACCAGCATTTAGCTCGAGTATATGAACTTAATAGAAAAATATTTTTGTTACCAGAGTCAATGGTTTTAATATCATTCCTTTGTATACTCAAAATAGATTTTTCTTGGTGATAAATTATTGATCAAGCTCATTAAGCGGCTTTTAAGTACTTTTTGGATCATGATATACTGTATGAGTATTGGAAAATTTATCAATTTTTATTGAATTGGATTTTGTGACAGTGATGATACGAAGCCGACATCTTGAAGCACTGTAGTTTGAGAAAACAACTATTTCAATAATAATTAAGTTGCTTTCATCTCCTTAAAAATAATTGTACTGGCTGAGGAAATTTGATCTGCTAACTATATTAAAAATAACGTCCTTTTATCTAAAAATAATTGTAATTTTAGCAGTTTATTAGAGCTGGAATTTTCGATTAAATCATCTAATTTAATTAGAACAACTTGTAAGTTTGCATTGTGAAAATCATAAAAATTGATTATATCTTGGATATAATCCTGAGTTTTCTTGTTTTAGTCATCGTATGTGCTGTTATATTTTGTTAGATGCTGCTAACATAGCGATTATATTGTTCATTTTAACTCTCTTAAATAAGGTTTTAAATGGTGTAATTTTATTATTTAATAAAGGTTTGCTAATATCATCCCAGTTAAGTGAAATATCTAAAAAAGTTTCTGCCCGACTCGTAAGTCCCGGTAATATAGGTTTTAAATAAGTCATTAGCACGCGAAATAAATTGATGCCCATAGAACAAATATCATGTAAATCTTGTTCACGGCCTTCCTGATTGGCAACTACCCATGGTGCTTGTTTATTGATATAACGATTAGCCAGATCGGCAAGTGACATAATTTCACAAATCGCCTTGTTATATTCACGATGACAAAATTGTTGAGCAATTTTATCAGCTGCAGCAATAAATTGCTGGTAAAGCTCAGGATCTGCAAGGCGCGATGATAACTTACCATGAAAGCGTTTATTGATAAATCCAACATTGCGAGCCGCAATGTTGACGACTTTATTAACGATATCGCTATTTACCCTTTGGACAAAGTCTTTTAAGTTGAGATCAATATCATTAATACGGGAAGAAAGCTTAGTGGCATAATAGTAACGTAAACAATCAGCATCCATCTGATCTAAATAGGCACGCGCGGTAATAAAAGTACCCCGTGATTTAGACATTTTTGCGCCATTAACGGTTATATAACCATGAACGAAGATATTGGTAGGTTTACGATAACCACTACCTTCTAATATTGCTGGCCAAAATAGACTATGGAAGTAGATAATATCTTTGCCAATAAAGTGATAAAGATCAGCAGTAGAATCTTTATGCCAATAACTATCATAATCAATATTAGGTTGTTTGTTACATAGATTTTTGAATGTTCCCATATAGCCAATTGGTGCGTCTAACCATACGTAAAAGTATTTCCCATGCTCATTAGGAATTTCAAAACCAAAGTAAGGAGCATCACGAGTAATATCCCATTGCTCTAAACCAACCTCAAACCACTCTTGCATTTTATTTGCCACTTGTGGTTCTAAAGCCCCTGAGTGTATCCAGGTTTGGAGCATATTACTAAATGCAGGTAAATTAAAGAAAAAATGCTCTGTTTCACGCATTTCAGGTGTTGCACCAGAAATCACCGAGTGAGGATTGATAAGTTCTGTTGGATTATAAGTTGTGCTACAGATCTCACAATTATCACCGTATTGATCATCAGCTTGGCATTTTGGGCAACTTCCTTTAACAAGGCGATCTGATAGAAACATGCCCTGTTTAGGATCATAAAGTTGCGAGATTGTTTTTTTTTTGATATAGCCACTATTTTTTAGAGTTAAATAAATTTGTTCAGATAATGTTTTATTTTCAATACTATGAGTTGAATGGTAATTATCATAACTGGTAGCAAAGTCAGAAAGATCATGTTGATGTTCTTGATTTACTTTACTAATAATCTCCTCAGGTGCTATACCTAATTGCTGAGCTTTTAGCATAATTGGTGTACCATGGGCATCATCAGCACAAATAAAGTAAACCTGTTTGCCGCGCATTCGTTGATAACGAACCCAAATATCGGCCTGAATATGCTCTAACATATGGCCAAGGTGTATTGAACCGTTAGCATAAGGTAATGCACAGGTTACTAAAAGTTTTTTTGCGATTTGAGACATAATAAGAATTTAATTCCTATAAAAATTGAACATTAATTTAATGTTAACTAATTGCAGTTTTCCAGCTAGCTCCGAAAATGACTAATCTATTATTATTTTATCGTAATTTTGCTTGATAAGTGTTAAATTATTAATTTTAAAATTTAAAATTTAAAATTTAATTTAATTAAATTATTCTATAGGAATATATAGCTATTTATTTTTAATAAATTAAAATTAAATAAAAGAAGCATGGATAAATTTAGAATCCTTCAAACAAATAAAACCTGAGAATTAACTTTAGTAGTTCTGAGGTTTTAATATACTTTATTAACTGAGATTATAAAATAATTTGAATACATTAAAAGCATTATATTATTATGTATTTCTTGATGATATTTTTCATATTGAATTAGTGCATGCTTTTTTCTAGGTATGTGTCCCCTTTAAGTTATTAAACTGAGCAGAAGACATCAACAATTAGGAAAAATGCTGATGTGCATAAGCAGTATACTGTAAATTACGTGATAATATCAATATATTATGTAGAATAAATAATTTTTCTAGAATGAATGCGATCAGTAATATTACTAATATAAATTCATGTAAAGGTGGTGTTGGTAAATCAATCACGACAGTGAATTTAACGTTGGCATTAGCGGAATTAAGGGAAGAAGGTATGTATTCTACATGCTGGTATTTATCTTCCTTTATTTAACTATGTTGATAACTAAAAATCAGCTTCTTATAGATCCTAGATATTATCTGTAAAATCTGTGGAACTCATGATGTCTTATGAGTTTTGCCAACTAATTCAATTAATTATTTGGTTAATTATAATCATACTATGATTATGGTGTAATTTAATGCTTAGCAAAGATTTGATAAAAATCTTATAGGATACCGAATGACAAGATTTAGATTATTTAGTAGTTGATATGTTACTTGTTACTTGTGATATCTAGTTAATTCTATTACAGAATAGACCCGTTATTGCAGTGATTGTTGTCACTATAATTCAAGATATTTGCTTTGTTTGATGCGATAAATATATCACGATTTTTAATAAAATGAAAGTGCCTGTATTGGATATCATTAAAAATATAAGTTTATATATTTATAGTAATTATGGACATGGACATTCAAAGCCTATCTTTACTATGTTCCACAAAGATTATTTAAAAATACAAGTTGTAAATTGTTAAATAAGGATACCTGTTACATATTTTTTTGAATGAGAAATTAGATCAAAGTAAACCGACAGTAATTCGGGATCTAAATAGTGAGCTCGTTACTATTTATTGAGTTATTGAGAAAAGTAGCGATTATTTTTGATCAAATGTACTAAATAGGAAAAATTCTACTAAAATTGCTTTCTGAGCTATTTAAACTAATTTTGCGTAGATTGTAATGGAGTTTTATTACCCGATATTGATTGGTGTAATTTCTAATTGTATAGTCAAACATATTGATATTAAGTGATCTTAAGCTCTTGAGCAGAATTGAATGATGGATTTGTAAGTCTACAAAGAGCTTCTATATGATCATTAGATCGCTCGATCATGCTTATTCCATTTAAAAATGCATCAGCAGGCTAAGTCAGTGTTCTATATCAAGCTCTGTACATAAATGTTTGAATTCATGTTTTCAAGTGTCTTAACGTTTTCGAAATTAAAAGGAGGTTTCTAATTTTTATAATTGTATGTAAGTACTCGATGTATTGTTATTGTAGAGATGCTCGATTAAAGTCACGTAAAAGTATAAATTATTAGCCGCGCGGTCTTGGCTTTGATGTTTTGATGCTTAGAAAATTAAATCGCTCTTTAAGAGAAGAGCGAAGTTATGCATTTTTTAAAACAGAGTCGGTTTACTTGGTCTATTATAACCTACAGTTTCATTAGAGTGTGTCTATTCTTTTATCTAATCCTCTAATTTTAGAGATATTAATCTAGTTTTGACTTAAGAAGCTTCATTTTTTATTTTATGCATTGTTTCTAAGAATAATTCAGTTGCCTGTTTCCCCCCTAAGCTTATACATTGATAAAACAATCTATCTCTATATAAAATATATTTATATAGATCTGTGCGCAATAAATCCTTTTATCAAAAAGGAAGAACTTCGGTTTTTACGGCTTTTATTTCCATCACCTTATACACTTATTACTAATAATATTTCCCATTTATAATTCGACAAGAATCTCCATAGTAACAGATCATTTAAATACCTAGAAAAATATGACTAAATATATAACGCCTAATTATTCTCTTCTTGCGTTAAAATTTACTTTGCTGGTACTACTAGGGGTAATGTAATCATGTACAACTCTATTTCTCCCTCTTCAGCAATATCATATTTTAACAGAGATATTGGGATGTTTTATCGCTCAAGAGGGTGTATTTCACGCTATGCCTCACCCTTTTATTGTCTTTTTAGAAAAGTGTACTTTCTCTAGTAATATTTGTACTGCCCCCTTCAAGTAACGCCGCTACTTCTTCCTGGTACGGATATACTTCATACTAAGATAATCTAGGATTTATCAGATCATTCATCTAAGAAGTTATTAGATGACAACGCCTCACCAAATTTTTTTTGCCGATCTTTTTTGAAAGATAAGATACCATACAACATGTTTAATATTTAGAGCGATACGAGTGGATGGAGACATGAAAATGCGAATATTGATTGAATTATCGATCATGTAGTGTATAAGGTATACAAGATAGCAATTCGAACCCTGTTTACGTGCCTCCATTGTAGTATAGCGTAGTGGTGTTTCTCCAGGGAGAGTAGGGTGTTGAGTAGGAACTAAAAGTAGGTAGTTATTGTTGAAAAAGTCAAATAAGATGGGTATGGTAAAAGTAATGCGTTGTAAGTTATAGTCGGATAAGATATGAACCTGTTGTGCTAATTACTATTCTCTAACTTTAGACGCCATATGAACTCCAGGCTTTTAATTTGAAGCGTTGGCAGAAAAACAGCGGTATGGAATATTCAGGAAAGATGCGGCAGTAACGTCAAGATATACCACCTATAATGGCAGAAGCATTGTAATCAAGCAAGTGCTCACTTAACAAATAGACAGATCCACGAGTTTATACTTTTACTCTGTTTTTCAAAAAATTTATTCAGACATCATTAATGGTAAAAAGCATTTTAGTTTTAGGAATATACATCTTTATATATTACCTTGAGTATTTTTCTAGAAAAATGAAAATCGTCATCCTTGTCCATATTTGTTAGATCTATTAGATCAGTTAATCTTTTTTGTTTGTTCCAAGAGGCAACAAGGAAGAGGCTATCACTATTCCTTATAGATGAATTCATCGAGAAGCACATACTTTTAGTTATTATCTTCTTAATGCAGTTTTATTCAGCGGCATCGACTTGACTTGAGGCGTTTTCAAAACTACAGTTAATCGTAATTAGAGGTGGATAAAAGCTACACTCGTTTTTGGTATATGGAGTTTCGGAAATATTGCGATATCCTGTTGATTCATTAGATGAACTCATATCTAATGGTGCCAGATAGCTCATAGGCATCGCGATGTTGAGGATGAAATGAAAGAAGGCCATCCTGCAATAACATGCTCAATGTCACCTTATCTTATCGTCGTCTGTAATGGTTTTTTACCATAATAAACTTATACAGATTGTTATTCTCGATGTTAAGAATAAAGTAGTTAAGGTCAGGAATCGCACTGGCAACGGAATATACTTAACAAGCTCATCACTGCCTTATATAAAGTACGCAAAAATTAGCGAAGAATACCTCTCATGGCCTTATCCAAAAAGTCATGTTTATCCATGATTTTCACGAAACTCTATATGCACTTCTCTTGATAAAAAATACATGAATCTTTCTGTACCAGTACATCAGAAGACTTAAATAAAAATGATTTGAAGAGTTTTACAGGCAAATGAATGATGCCTTGCATGATTTAAGGGATGCATGCTACATTTATTTATTAACCGATGATATCTACTGCGCCTATCAAGCAAATAATCGTTTTATCTACTGGTCAAAAATCGGAGTCACTGCATATGAATAAAGGAGCTAGTTATGGTAAAAGATGCTTATCGAGAGTTAAAATCGAACTGGATTAAACTTCCGAATAACTACCGAGTAAGTGGCTTAACTGCATCTTCCAGACTTGCTTGTGGGAAATAGTTCTTAGGTTTTTGGAATACAATGACAAGGAATCCTGGATACATAACAACAATATTGTTTGGTATACAAAACAGCTCATACGCTACCTTTACTTCCAAAAGGTATGGAACTGAAAATTAAAAAAAGGGGTGTGATGAGTTTCGGGAAGTCTGCCTACCAGAGAGTTATGATGCCTCTAACAAAGCTTTTGATGCTTGTTAACAAGTGATGCTTGCTAGCAAGGGTTTCAGTAAATATAATCAATGGTTAAGAAGCTGAAAATATCGAGAATAACAACTAGGATTCTATACCTTCCCATTAAATTCACTGGACATCAATGGAAGTCTCATGAATCCAATTAATCGATTTTTTAATAATAGTGAGATTATAAAAGCTGCATACGAAGAATTATTGAAACAGTGCAGTTCGAAAAATAACCATTTCAATAAAATTTAAATTGTTCTTATCTGATCAGAAAAGCTGTAACCCCCCCTAAAGGAAATTTGCCTGCTGACTGATATAACAATATCCATTTAAGGATGGAGAGTAGCTTAATAAAGCAACATAGGCGATATGTACCAGATTTACTAATAACTTCCAGAAATATTTATCCAAATATTACGTAAAGCGCCAGTAAGGATATCTTCAGTATCCACTCACTAACTTCATTAAGTATTTTATGAACATTATTGATAACCATGCTCAATGTAATCATTCAGGGATTCCAAGTAATCTTATATATCATGAATATTAGTTAGTATATTTTAATGGTGTATTAGCATTAACACTCTCAACTTTATGTTTATTATCGTACTATGCATTCTGCTAATTTAGCTTTCTATTCTAAAATAGAAGAATTAAATTTATCTCATACTCTATGAACAGGAAGAAAATTTCTACTGTGCATATTTCAACATGCTTGTTTTATTATCAATGATAGATTAATAAAATATTTAATTATCAGCTTAAAACTCAATAGGATGTTTTAGTATTATCAATTCTATCGTTATGAGTGATAGAAGTGAATTAATTTCGGTAATTAACTAATTTATCTATACTCATTATTTATCTTTTTGTATTACAGAAAATGTATTTAGATTTTATCTAAAAGTAACTTATTACTGGTCAATAGTTTTATTATTTTATCCTTTAAATTGATAGATTTAAATTAATTTAAGTGTTATTTAATTAGCTATAATTAAATATATGGTATTAAAAATAAAAATGCAAGAAATAATTACTAATAGATTATAGTGTGAGTATATATAGGTTTTAATTCATCCTATGATAACATTAAAATGATTTAATTGATTTCTAGAGTTTCGTTTGTTATTTTCATGATAGATGTTGAACTAATTGATGCGCTAATAATGCAAAATAACCCGAACCACTGAGTTAACGTTAAGTATTCATTAAGAAATATCATGCCCATAAAGGCCCCCATTACTGGCTCTAGACTCATTAATGTACCAAATGTTTTTGTTGACATGCGTGTTAGGGCAAACATTTCAACCATGTAAGGGAAGGCAGTTGATAAAATAGCAACCGCAAGTGCAATTGGTAGAATTGACAAATTAAATAGCAGTTCAATGCTAACGCTGAGAAGACTAACCGGAAAAAAAATTAATGTCGAGATAAACAAACCTAAAGCTACTGTTGCTGTGCCATAATCAGCACCCGCCCTCTGACCAAAGATGATATATATTCCCCAGCAAATGCCGGCAGCTAAAGCATAAATAATACCGGTTGGATCTAAGTTATTAATACTATTTTCAATAGGAAGTAGAGAGGCTAAGCCAACAATAACCATTAATATCCAAATAAAATCAATCATTCGGCGAGATGAGAACATTGCTACGGCTAAAGGACCGGTGAATTCTAATGCAACAGCAATTCCTAATGGGATCCTTTCTAGTGAAAGATAAAATAGCGAATTCATTGAGCCTAAGGAGATACCATATATAAGTAAATACTTTAATGAATGGCTACGTAATTTTTTTCGCCAAGGCTTAAAAATTGTAAAAAGAATAATCGTTGCTAAAAATAATCTTAAAGCTGTTACGCCAAGTGCACCTATAATTGGGAATAGACTTTTTGCTAATGAAGCACCACTTTGTATTGATATCATTGCAAAGAGTAACAATAATATTAGCGACAACATTTTATGCTTTTTATTTAATGCAAATAACATCTGGAGATAACCTCAAAAAATATAGAAGTAATATAAATTTTAAAAAATTAAATAATAACTCAGTAATAACAAGAATTAATTAATAATATTGAATAATTATTACATAAAAGATAATTAAACAAATATTCTTTTTCAATATCTACCAAAAATTGGATATTCACTATATTAGATGTTAATCTTGAAAAAGAAATAACATGAAAAATATTTATCCATTTATTTGATTTTATTAATGCCTGCTAGTAGGGTTGACCGCTAGCAAATTTAAATTAAGAAGGATAATCTAAAAAAATGAATAGAGTAGCAGTTTATTACGGATCGAGTTTAGGAGTCGATAATATTTATCAAGAGCAGGCTATTCATTGTTATCCGAGTTAGTTAAGAAAAATAATACTGGTTTATGAGGGTGACGTATTTGTATTATGGACGTTTTGGCTAATTTAGTATTGGAACAATGTGGTCGAGTAGTTGGTATAATGCCTAATTTATTAGTTGAACGTGATATTTCCTCATACTAGTATGACTGAAATCTATATTATTGATATATGGTATCAACTTAAGCAGAAAATGATTGATTTAGCTGATGTATTTATTGCGTTATTAGGGGGATTGGGTACTCTGAAAGAGAGTAGTGAAATTTTTACTTTGGGGTCAAATTGGTTTATATATGAAACCATGTAGCTTATTAAATATTAATAATTATTGACACTACTACTAGCTATGATAGAAAAAATGACTGATGAAAAGTTTTTACAAGAAAATATAGACATATAGCGATTGTTATTAATAGTCCAGTTATTTTTACTTTAATTATTTTTTACACTACACACTAGACACTGCACACCTTCAGTAAAAACTGAAGATGATCATCTATATTTGTGTTAAGTTTTTATCATTTGATTTAAATTAACAAGATAGATAATTAAAAAAGTGACATGCTGGTTTCTCTCATAACCATAGATATTAGCACTAATTTTTGTTCTCTAATCGATTTTACAATTAGGATTAGGCATTAAATTAATTCTTCGAAACTCTGTTGAGATAGTATCAAAAATAGCACTTTTCTTCTAAAATTTATAGTAATATTGGTAAAGGTTATTACTTTTTTAGTAGAGCAATTTATACTTATATCAATATTTTACTTGCTGTGGTTTTCAAATAGTTTCTTTCAAGCCAGATAATTGGGTAAATAAATAAAATCCTAAACATCATAGATGTTCTCAATTATTCTTTTAATCGGCTAATATAATTGTTCATATTTTGAATCTAGAATTCTTTATAAAGAATTCTCTGGTTATCTAACTTTATTAGGCGATGGTGACTAATTTCATGTAGCTAGCAAAAGTTTCATACCATTTAACTTCATCCGAATAAATGATGGACTCTTTATCGATGATCTGCTCAAGAAAATAGCTAGTATACACCTTGCATTAAACATTTTAAAAATCTGATCGCTATGACCATTTTAATCTAGGGTGAATTAAGACTGCAACTTTTTTTTTCCTTTTATTTTCTCATATCACGCATTTTTTAGTTATTCTATGTAGAAAATAATGATTCCATTTAAAGGATCAAGAAAAATCTTTTGTTGATTTCAATAATAGTACTTACTGTATTTATATTATCTGGAGTTATTAGTATATCTGTTGTATGGCGATCAAAAGATTACGTGTTCCACTCTGATCCTTCATAAATCTATTCTCCATCCTTTAATTAGACGTTGTTATTTAGTGGTAGGATTAAGGTTAACTCCTCTTGGTTAGTTTTAGCTTTTTAAGCAAACTTGGAATACCTTAAATGACATGAAATGGTTACTTTTCTCAAATCAAAATTATTCATGCATTGGTTTTATAGCTTCATTATCACAAAATCTAATTTAATTGAATTCATTATTTTTATTGACGGCCCAGAGAAGTGTGGTCACGAGAAGCCATATAATGCTCAGCCGTTCTTCTCGATCTTTTTCTAGATTCCTCATCTATTTTTAGGATATGCTGAAAACCTTGCTAACAAAATATTAAGGGATTTATTAGCGTCATCATAACTTTCTATTAGCCAGACATCCCCTTTTCCCTGCAGCTCACCTTAACTTTCAGTTGGATATCTTTATGTAGTGAAGCTAGTACATTAGTTCTTTTCTGTACCCAACAACGTTGGTGCAGCGTATCTGAAAATATCTTTATCATTGCATTTCACAAGCTAATGCACCGTCTTCCGTAACAAGACCAGGAAATATGGTTAAAGTACAACGCTCTCGGACATCTTAGAAGTTCAGACCAGTGCACTTCTGGCTATCAATAATCATTTTTGGGCGCAACGATCTCTTTATATCCATCGGGGAGTGACGCCAATAATAAGTAGTAGGTAAAGGTAATCATCTTACTTTATAGGAGATAGTATATATCATTGGCCAAGAAATAAATCTAACGCATATCACTTAAATAAAGCAAGGACATCATTTATTTATTTGTGTTCTTAAAGTCATTGCTATTTTAGTCTGCTAATTATTCCGGAAGAAAGGCTATGTTCTTTTCATCAAGAATAATCGTCCACAGAGTTTTATAAAATTATGGGTAGACATTTGCCTTGCCGAATAAAGTTATGAAATTACTCTTCGGTATTTTGCACGTTTCAAATAAAGGAGAAACAAGCTTTAAAGTATACTGCTGTTGCTGCTGTGATTCCCCTCTTTCTCTTTAACCTTAGGTACTTTAATTTCAATATCGCCAATACCAGTGTGTATGGTTCGTTGTGTCAAATAACTATTATAGATGCCGTTTTATGGACGGGTAGTAAAGAGTCGTTCAGCATATTTCGCAATATAGTTTTAAGCTCTACCTCAACAGCGGTACCTATCACAACTAACTGGCACAATTAGATGAGTTTATAAAAGAAATCAGAAGTAATATCTGGTTTTGTAGATATCTATAAGGGAGAGTTTTATGGCATATTATTTCTCTGTTGTTGAAATCATCTATAAAATCAATCAGCAAGATAACCCCCACTATCTCCTAAAACTCTATACACTAGAAATGAGTATAACTTAATGCTTAGATTGTTATCTATAAAAACATAATCTTATTGTTGCTATAGTTTAAAACATATAAATAACAGAACAGATTCTGTTTTATTAAAAAATTTCTAGATTAAATTTTGTTAAAACTTGATTGAAGCCATTTTATTCAATGAAAGATCATATAATTTCTAAGATTTTATCATATTTTTATAGTTGTCGGAAATTCCATTTTAGCGCTAAAGAGATCCGTAATAGCATACAAAGAAAAACTATAGAATTAGTCAATAAAGATGCAGAAAATTTAGCTTGAAGTACTAAACCCTACAGTTGTGGTCAATCTAATTGATCTTTAAGGATTAGGCTACAAATATTATTTTACCTACAATCCTAGTTTTATCTCAACCGTATACTGTGAGCTAAAATTATCTATATAGGGAGTAAAGATATTTCTTTTTACATCACAGAAATTATATTGATCAATTAGCTACTAATTTTATTTATTTAGAAGTTTGTTACATACTCTGTACTGTAAAAAACTTTTACAAATGACTATTAGAACTTTAAAAGCTATTAATAACATACAGGTGGAGCCCATAATCAAATTACTCAGCTTTTGCAAGGGTTTTCTCCGTCGCGATTCTCATCAAATAACAATCTTTATGTTTATAACTGATGTATTGGTAGTTTTCTATTACGATCATTATTAGATATTAATAATCTGGATCATCGTAAAATAAAAACATTTAGGTTAATATAAAATTGCCTACCGTTTCAGTAATGTGTTATAAAATTCTATTGGTTAACTTTTTATTTACCGCAAAATTCTCTCACTTATTTAGGGAATTCCTTCATGTAGTATTTCTTATACCTTCTGAATATATCAGATTAATCTAACCATTAAATGTGCTATGGATTAAATTTTATTCAGAATGCTGATTCTGAACGAATCCCTCAATTTCAACAGTAAGAATAGTTAGCTCTTCTGCTGCTAATACATTTGTTTATATTGCTACTGGAATTTTTTCTCATTGAGTGGAGGAAGAGGAGGCCATTTAAGCTCATGATGGTGTCAATGAAGCCTGTTTACGTATGTTAGAAGAGATTTAAATTATAGAAAATATTTTTAAATTTATTAAACAAGAAAAAGATAAAAATAATTATTTCTATTTTATGTGATTTGGCTATCGGGTTTATAAAAATTAAAATCCCGCGCAACAGTTAATGAAACAGATCTGCAACAAAGTACTTAAAGAACTTAAATTAAATGATAATATATCAGAGAAGTTCTTAAGAAATTAGCATATAGATAATTATCAATAACCATTTTTATTGAGAAAAAACTTTATAAAATAGAGATTTTTATTCTGGTATTTCTTTAAAAGCAATGGAGACAGCAACACAACAATCGTCTTTACGGTTATTTTGCTATTGTTCGTATAAATATTGGTTGGATTGCTTCACTGGAATGAATGCATGATGAAGAATTAAAGATCGCCAAGCCCCGCCCCCGTTCGTTAATTTTATATCGACTATAAACAAAGAAATTTTATATTAATTTAATACAAAATAGTTAGTTATTTTGATAACTAAACTATATATTGCAATTTTATTGTATATAAGCAAAACTATAATACTGTATACAAGATATTGATAAACCTACTATTTAATAGTTTTTAGATAGCTTATATTTATCTTTATATAAATTAAGCAGGATTAGGTATATCGATAAAAGTCACCTCAAATTCATAATTTTTTTGCAGCCACTCACCTAACACTTTAACGCCAAATCGTTCTGTTGCATGATGACCTACAGCATAAAAATGGATTTTCATTTCTCGAGCAATATGGATAGTTTGTTCAGAAACCTCACCGGTAACAAAAGCATCAACGTTAGCCTCTGCTGCTTGTTGAATAAAACTTTGCCCACTCCCTGTACACCAGGCAATGGTACTGATTTCTTTTGGTCCATTATCACCACAATACAAAGGTTGACGAGCTAATTTATTAGTTAAACACGACATTAAATCATCAGCAGTTATCGGTTTTGCAAACTTACCTTTTGGTAATAAAGGTGTAATGAGCTCTTCAATATCAACCTTCATGATATTTCCTAACTGCGCGTTATTACCCATAATGGGATGAGCATCGAGGGGTAAATGATAACCATAAAGATTAATATCATTACAAAGCAATGTTTTTAATCGTTTACGCTTCATGTTAAGAATAACACTGGCTTCATTTTTCCAAAAATAACCATGATGAACAATAATTGCATCTGCAGCTAATTTTACCGCTTCATTAAGTAATGCTTGCGATGCAGTCACACCCGTTACTATTTTTTTTACCTCTAAACGTCCTTCCACTTGAAGACCATTAGGAGAATAATCCTGATATTGATAAACATTTAAGTGGGTATTGATTAGTTGTTCTAATTCAATATTATGCATTAGTTACTATCATCCTATTTATAAAACTGTTCTATTTTATTAAAAATTAAACTTAAAAATATATTTTACAGCAGCTTAAACCAAAAATACCCTATTACAACAAGTAATAAGATGTTTTATTTTTTAATTAATTATTTCATTGATTACGAATCTCCAGCACTGGATAAACAAATAAGTTTATAACTAGCTTTAGCCACCTATTCTATTAATGTAGGTAAATATAAAAATCGGAGCTATGATGACGCGAAAAATTTATAACAGGAAAAACTATTATTCCTAATAATGCAATATCAACACGGCACAAGAGAATTTGATTCTAATAGCATTGACTATACCAGATATAAAGATTCTCCTTATAAGTTATTAATTGATATATTGTGTAATGGATAAAAATTTTTGTCTGATAAAACCGAGCATTACTACTCATCAGACCACTTTTATTGCAATAAATAAAAATAATTTTACTTAATAAGTATTTATTTTAATAAAAAATCGATAATAGTAATAAGTTACAAACTATTATATTGATATTTTTTACTCTATAGTAGATTTTTTATTAAATTCTTTATATTAAAAGATTTAAATTTTGTACGTAAAATTACGAGGAAGGAAACTATGTTTATTTTTTACTATTACAGGGATCATATTATAATTGAAATATTATTTCTCTATTTGATTTATGCGATTATTCATGCGGAAGGTTTTTAAATGGTAAGCAGTGCTCTATTAATTACTAGTTTTTATTTCTCCTTCTTCTTATCGCTAAATTTATAGGAATTATATAGTTTTATTGGTTAAAAATAATTTACTGATTTAATTTTTTAAAATAGAATCCAGTTTATGCAGTTGCTGTCACTTTCGTAAATCTGCTGGTGAAATCTATGTAATGGATTGACGATAATACCTTATGTGCTGGTATTTAATGTTATTGGTGCATATTTCTGCTATTAATTAATCAAAAAATCTACTGCTTAATCCACAAAAATTTGTTAACCTAAATTAGAATTTTTTATTTGATTGATACCACAATTAATTTTATTATAAATGTTAACTGATAAGATTATAGTAAATAAAATACTTTAAGTTACTTTAGTTAAGGTATTAGTTTATTATATAGGATTACTTATCTGTTGCTATCGGCATTGCGATATCCTTCACGTTGATAAACCTCTTTATAGCCTAAAAGAGTATAAAAATAGGTAATGCTCTGAACAGATATCTGTTCTATTACACTACATCTTTTTACTACTACTGGTGATTTTTGTCTTATTTTTGTCAGCTAAAACATGTTATGAAATTTTTTCTTATCTAATGGAAGAACATTACAAAATCAAAACCAAATTATTCTGCAATAGGGAAAAGACTCTATCTCTTCGCAGGAAGCCATCAAATTATTAGGCACTACAATTGCGACGATTTTTTACGAAATTCCGTGTATCTTTTGAAAATACTGCCGAGTTAATCATTTTTATTTGATTATCATTCTTTTAATTTACATTACACTTTATTTTTTATTTTGTCATATCGTTGGTGACAAAGGGCAAGGTACAATATTAATTTTGATAATGGAGATTATTTTACTATTGTTATTATTATTTATACAGAAATGCAAAGTAACTCATAATTAATGACATAAGATGTTAATAGTAATATTTACTTTGAATGTGTAAAGTAAAGAAAGTTACTTTAAGATTTTAAATTTGGTATTTTATTGTTTTAGCGAAAAATGATACCCATGTGGAATATGAAACTTGTGAGATGATATTTAGTATAAAATTAAAATTCAGGAAATGAAGTTAACCGCTATCGCTATTTTGTCACTCTCTACTTTAGAGAGAGTATGTGTTTTCTTAATTTCTGGAAAACAATATAGTTTTTGAATAATTCAAGTTTAACTTTGAACTAATCTTTCATATTCTACAATAGAATTTTTATTACTCAATATTAATTAAGTAATTCCTGATTGTGCCAATTAATATAATTGATGTAGAGTGATCTTAAAATCTTGATCATGATAGATTTGTATCCTATCTTGCATACCTCCATTACATCGATTTATCATAATATTTATTTTAGAATGTATCGGCACGCTAAGTCGATGTTTATGGTTAGAAAATTGAATCATTCTTTAAGAGAATGAATGAAAGATATCCATTATTGCTAAAAGGAGATAGAATTAGTTTACTTAGGTCTCTATTATAAGTTAAAATTTTATTGGAGTGCATAGTTGCTACCTAATACGCTAATTTTAGATACATTAACTCTAGGTTAAGATTAATAACCCTCGTTTTTCATTTTATGCATTCTTTTGATAAGAATTACGTTGTCTGCTTTCAAAGCTGAGCATCAATAAAATATCCTATTCTCACAGAAGATATATTTGTGTATATCTGTGCATAGGAATCCCTTTCATCATAATGACCAAAATCCTAATGTTTGCAAATCGTCATCTTCAGCATCTTTAAACCTTTGTTAAAGGTGTGCTTTATTTACAATTTAAATAAGAAACCATAGTAATTCGCCATCTTAAAATACTTCGCCAGAAATATAGCTAATATAATGTTAGATCATTTTTCCTGTGTTAGGATTTTCTGACGAACCTACCTTAGTTAAGTGGTTGTAGTAATGATGTACAATCACCCCCTTTTCGGTAATATCGTAGTTTTAATGTGAATAGTAGAGTTAAAGTAGTGCTAAAACTATTTTACAGCATAACAGCTATGCCAATTTTATTTTTTATCGAAGTGCACTTTTCAGTAATTTTTCTCCCTTCCAGCACTTGCGTTTTCAGATAACGCTGCCACTGCTTCTCTAGTGCGGATATGCCATCAAACTAAGGAAAAGAACCTATTAAAATTTATCAAGTTATTATTTTAATACAGTAGGTAAATGACAGCGCCTTACCAGATTTTTCGATTATTTTTTAAAAACAACTTCTGCTATAGAACATATTTAATATCTAAGCATCTACTTGTAACAGAGATATTAGCATGCAAATATTGATTGAATTATCAACCATAAATATAGAAGGCACAGAAGATACCAATTTTGACATTCTATTTTCGTACCCATTTTAGTATAGCGAAAGGTATTTCCGGCAAGAAACAGGGTGTTGAGTAGTGAGTAATAGTCAATTATTTTAAAAAAGGTCAAATAAGATGAGGGATGGTGAAATTAATATATTATCAATCGCACTCTGATAAAATAGGAACTTCCTATCCTAACACTCCTCTGTATAGCTTTAAATCTTCATAAATTGCAGACTTTTTTGACTTATAGCTTTATTAAAAAAGAGCATTAGGAACATTCAGGAGAAGCGAAGAAGTTATATAGTGTCCGGATACAAAATAGCACAAGTTTTGCAGACAAGCGTTCGTTTGACAGATATACAGATCCATGAGTTGACACTTTTACCGTATTTTTCAAGAAATTTATTCTAGATATCATCAATAGTGAAAAGCAATTAAGTTTAGTGGTATACATTTGGTTAAATTAACCTCTTGGTATTTTGCCAGAAAAATAGAAATAGTTATCCTGTTTATATTCGTCAGGTCTCTATCGGCCCAATTATCTTTTTGTTTATTCCAGTAAACGAAGGAGATATGCATTACTCTTAGTTCCCAATAGAGGATTAATTGATCAGGAATCATAATGTCACTCACATTATCCTCAATGCAGTTATATTCAGCATCATCGCTTGTCCTGAGCATTCTCAAAATTCTGGATAATCGTAACTAGAGAGGAGATAATACTTGCGTGTTGAGAAAAATTGGGAATCGAATCGGATGTATTTCTGTGCAGCCTATTTTGGGTATCATAAAAAACTTAATCAGTCTTCCCTTGTTAATTTTAGAGGAAAATCATAAAGCGCTTCGGATAACTAGGAAGTATAACAGGTGAAGTTACGTGCTGTCTTTCTAATTTACCAGGCTTTTCTTTCTAGGATATTTATTTCAGATCACCTGGATAAATTCTTGAAAAATTAACATATATCGCAGAGTATAAGACAGTAGTCATATCATGAATATCCAGAAGCAATGTAGTTACACTGCTTACGTCATAGGATGACTACGTTCTATACTAAAACTTTGTACATAAATAGTTAAATTCTTGTTTTTTGCGACTGAATGTTTTCGTAGATCAAAAATGGTCTATAAATTTTTTTGTCATTTTTCATAGATACGAATAACTATGGAGCTTACTTAGTTAAAATCACATAAGAAGCATTGAGTATTGGCTATTAGTTTTCTTGGCTTTGTAAAAATGAATAAAACTCATCGAGTGGCGCGATATATAACCCTATGAAAAATAACATTGTAAAGTTTCGTTTGCATTTACGGCATATATTTAAGAACTACGTATAGATAATTATGCTTCCAGCTTTTAAATGCCTTATGGTTTGGATTTTAGTTCCATTCAAGCCAATAGAATAACTTTTTATCGATGATCGATTTAAAAAAAACGGATAACATACTCTACATTAAACTCTTCAAAATCTCATCGCTAATATGACCCTACCAATTTTGAGTGATTAAGGCCACGATTCGTTCTTTCCTTTTTCTCTTCCTCTTCCATATTTTCTAATTTTTTTATGTAAGATATAATACTTCCTTTTAAAAATTCAGGAAAATTATTTTGTTGATTTAAAATGTTACTTACTGCATTTTATGTTGCCTATCGCTGCTAAAGTAAGGAAGCAGCGACGCCATCTAAATATTGTTTTCAAATGAATGAATATTTGTTTTCCTGACTCATGTAAAGTTAAACTATTCATATATATTAGAGACAACTAAATCATTTTTTATTCTTGTAATCATTTTTATCAAAATGTCCAGTAAGATTGTTAAATGTTTTCTGTAATCATGGATTTTATAACAATATCGCTGTAACCCTACTAAATGAATGTCATCAGCGAATAAAATATTCAGTGTGATAATATGAGTAGGATAAAGTGATATGAATTGTTTCAATGCATTGATCAACATCATTCGACCAGATTATCACCAAGCTAACTAATGAGATGCAGCTTTATGTTAGCATGAAGTGAAGAAAGAGTCTTATAGCTGTATGACTATTTTGATTTTTCATGGTAACCGCTGCAGTAAAATTTTTTATACAGTATATGAAATTTCCTAGCAATAACCTTTGCTAGTATATCCGATCATCAACATCATCTTATTCTCCCTTTAAGCATAGTAAGTTCGGATATTTCATAACGATTAGCTAAAATAGCTGCAGGTTTTGCTGTCCTTAATAGGAGCTCTAATTTTAGCTATTGTAGTTATCTGATAATTTGGAGCTTCATCATTATAATATTTTCCTCTCACTTATATCACTCAGTAGCTATATTGCATGAATTAGGTATGTGCGCAACTAGGATCTATATAATGATCTGAGACAAAATAATTTGGAACAGCATTGACATTTTTTTACTGAAGAATGATAAAGTACTATTTTAAATCTTAAAGTTTATAGTTTTAGTAAAGTTCTTTATGCGTTTTCTTAACTGTAAATAATAATAACAGTACTTTTGCAGGATTAAATAGCAATACTTATTCTATAAAGTTAAGCTGAATATTATAATGTTTGTTAGTTGTTTTTCCTTAATCATCACAGTAATAGCTATTGCTGATATTATAGTAGTGAAAAGCGCCAGACTAAAAGATTTGTCACATTACCCACTTATTGTTTATTTTTTATTGGCGTGTGAACCTAACTAGTTTTATTAGTGGTGCACTTATTTTTAAGTTTACACCCTGACGCACTTTGGCTAATTGCTAAACATTTATAATTTTGGTATTTCGTGTAAATAAGAAAATATAAATAAATAAAAGATTAGCCTATTGTTTAATAGTAAATTCATCAAAGAGAGTTATTAGTAAATTTGGTGTATGTTAATCACATGCCCGATCTGATGCTTTAGAAATCTCTTCTCCATCCTTAAATTTAGTGTTGTTTACCACCAAGGGTCCCAAGTAAATTAAATCTCCTTATCCGATTCCTGCTTTTTGAGCAGATGGGAGGAAATTAAATTTCATTGAAAGGATTAATTTCTTTGAACTACAGCGCTTCATGCATCGACTTCATAACTTCAGTATCGAAAAAAGTCGATTGAAATCGGCTTTATCGTTCTTATGATTGTCCACTGCTCTGATAAGAAATCGTAGAATGCTAGCAACTTTTTGATCTTTTCTAGCTTTTCATCGCCGCAGAAGATATTTCGCTGAAAACCTTAGCAATAAAGCATTAAAGGCATTATTAGCAAGATCATAAATCTCTGTTAGTCAAATCTTCACACTTTACTATTAACTCTTAGTTACATGCTTTTTGGAAGTAAAGACATCATATGAGTTATTTTGCGTACCTAATAGTGTTGATGCTACATATCAGGAAATATCTTTTCCATTGCACTCAAAAACTAATAGCACTCGTCTCTCCCATAGTAAGTTTAGGAGATACAAGTAAACTACCTGCTTGTAGAGCATTATAAATTAGCTACAGTGCGCTTATAAATATTGATAAGTATTTTCGATAAGAATTACTTTCTGAAATCTATGCTCAGTGACGCCAATAATGAGGAATAGACAAAGTTAATCAGCATTCCTGATAAAATAGTTATGCCATCAGACAAGAAATAAACGTAACGCATATCATTTAAATCACGTAGGGCACCCATCATTACCTCTGTTCTTCAAATCATCGTTGTTTCAATATGCTGATGGTACCTCAGAATAGACCTGTGCTTTTTACTGAGAACTGCTTTATGTTTACTAAAAATCACCGGTGTATTTACCTCGTAAGTACAAAGACATGATAATAACTCTTCGCCACTTTTCACACTTCAGATAAGGCGCAAAAAAGTTTTAGAAGCATATTCAATTTCCGCTGCGATCCCTATTTTAACCTTAGGCATTTCAATATCAACATCCCGAATACCAATCTTGTAATGATTCGCTGTAGAAAAAACCGTTACGGTTGACGGCAATAGACACGCCAACGTCGATAGGGCAGCGTTGAGCATATTATCGCAGTATGATTTTGAGTTTAAGTCTATCTCAACAGTAATACTTATCAGCTGCCTGACAGTATTACAGATAAATTCCTGCAAGGAATTGCAGGTAATATTTGATTTCGCGAATACCTGTAAGGTAAGCTTTTATGGTATATTATCTCTCTGTTATTAAAATCATCTACGAAAGTAACCAGGAGAATATTCTAGCATCTTCAAAATCCAATACACCAGAAAGTAAGTATAACTCCTGTCTACCAACAATTATTTGATGCTATCAAAAATATGCTTAGAAAAATTTTGTAGCGCAATCCAGTTGTAGTTATCTTTATCGTTTATATCGGTAGTATAATAGTGCTATTAAGTTGGCTTTATAAATTATTCACGCTATTAGTTTTGACGCAAATCTCTTATTTACCGGCATAAATGCTGTTTGATTATAGTTTACTATTCTATTTGATAATTTTGCGAAATTCTGGTTGAAATGGGCAATAAAAAGTGCAGAGCATAGTTATATAAAGGTATTAAATAAAACATTACTACTTGTTTAGTTAGTGCAGATTATCAGGCAGAAAAAGAAAAAATTAACTTTTTTAAAGAAAAAAGAAATATTATATTAGTTGAAGTGTATAAAGTTATTCTTTATCGATGGTGGTGAGGTGCTTGAAGGTACAGCTTAGTTGATGAGAGTGCTATTACTGTGAATCAGGCCTAGTTATTTAGGTGTTTTAGCCCAGGGTATCATTATTAGCTCCTGGTTGCATAGCCTTATTGATAGAAAAATAGTTACTTATGGATATAGTTGATAGAAAATATCATAATGATGAGTCTGCCTTGTTAGGCAACTTCAACACCTAAAATCAGTGTTACTTTTTAAGATAACAAAGATCCCGCGTCTACTTTAGCTAAGCGTTATGACATCTCCGAATTTACTATTACTAAAGAGCAAAAACAAGATGATGATCATAGCCATATTCCTCATGGGTTGCCGATAATGCTATTGATCAATCAAGAAGCCATAGTTGTTTTCGCGAAAATTATTTCCTCTAGCCGATCTGCTAGAAGTCGTATACGAATTCCTGAACCTCATCTCATCTGGATTTGACCTGGATTGATGTTTAGACAGGTAAACTCGGAGTGGAAATTTGCATAAAATCAGAGCCAGAAAACGTCTCGGAGAAAGATGAAGCTTAAAGCGTTTAAAATCTATAAGTCTGGTTATCTGTAGATAGATATAAAATATTTTCTAAAAATGCTAAAACGAAAGTTCACGATCTTATCTTTTCATAAATATAGATTACGCAACTGAATAAGTTTTTATTTGTCCTTATAATAGCATGTTTAACGTTTATTATGTGAGTTTAACCAAATATCTTCTCTCATGTCTATCTATCAGGTACTTACAGGCAATAACAAAGAATTCATAGACTGCCGTTTGTTTTTCAAAAACCTTCAGCTATCGAAAAATAGGAATTCAACCGTTTATTCATAGAATTTAGTATATAACGGCTACTTAGTTCGTCTATGCATTTTTAAATGTATGGTATGCTCAAGCAATTTAATAGGCGAAAAGATATGGGCTGAAAATCCATCATTTTAATTCTGCTCAATAGATTCAAATCAAGTTCCATCAATATGATTAGTTGTATAATCGAGTTTTATTAAAATCAGTATAAAAAGGTAGTAAAACTTTGTTGCAGTTTATAAAAGATAGGTTCAAAGTTAAATTTAAATTATTTAAAAAAACTATATTATATTCCGGAATATGTGATACTCTCTATAAAGAGAGGAGACAGTAAGGAGTCATTTAATAGATTATTTCAATCATTGAAGATAAAAAAGATAAGATAAGTTATAAAACTAGTATTAGAAGGTGAAAATTTTTGCGTATATGAAGTAGAAATCTATCTATCAGAGAGAGATTATCGAATCAGCAAGTACAAAACTAAATTCATTAATTCTTGATCTTTGTTTACTTTGATGGTGACGTTTTAATTTGATCTATGATTTATATCAATGGAGTCATATTCAGATATTAGTATTATCGTGCACTGGCATATGAACAGATGAAATCATAGCACTTGATGTGGTACTGATGATTATTTAACTAAATAATTTAGCATTAATAAATTACTGGGCAGACTGAGAATTGCCCTATTCCACTAGGCACGTAAAACAAACTAAATCCGATATTTCAGTTTGTTGAAACTATTATTGATTTAATTAATCGGGAAGTAACTAAAAACAGCAAAAACTCCATCTTATTTAATTAAATTTTATTACTCACTGAATTTATTTTAATAGCTAAAAAATGTTAACTTAACGTCATCTACTACAATAGATGTAGGGTTTTAATTATATTAAATATAATCATTATTTACCCTATTTATATAGGGTATTTAAGGAAAAAGTTAGAACACGGTCCCAACTCAGTCAGTATATATACTGACTGATGTAGTAAATAAACTATTATTTTATGAATTGATGATAACTAATTTTACTATTATTGAAGATAATATATTTAATTATTGAATTATTATTGTTCTTATTAAGATTTAACCTAATAAATTTATTAGGTGATCTTTTATGAAATAAAAGAAGTTGAATCTGTAATAGTTTCTTTAACTAGCTGGATAGCTTCCCTCTCAATCAAATTAAGATGCTCCTTACCACAAAAACTTTCACAGTAAATTTTATAAGCTTCTTCAGTGCCTGAAGGTCGTACAGTAAACCAACCATAATTCGTTATTACTTTTAAACCACCAATATCTGCGCCATTACCTGGCGCTTTGGTTAAGCAAGCAATAATCGGATCACCGGCCAGCATCTCTGTAGATATCATTTTAGTGGACAATTTAGCTAAACGTTGTTTTTCTTTATGACTAGCTTTAGCTTGGATGCGGCTATAGCAAGGTTGACCAAAACGGTTGGCAAGCTGCTGATAATGTTGCTCTGGGTTTTTACCTGTCACCGCTGTTATTTCAGCAGCTAACAAACATAGAATGATACCATCTTTATCGGTCGTCCATGGTGTTCCATCAAATCGTAAGAAAGCAGCACCAGCGCTCTCTTCACCAGCAAAACCATACTTACCCTGATATAAACCATTAACAAACCATTTGAAACCAACGGGTACTTCAACTAATTCGCGCTCTAAATCGGCAACTACATGATCAATCATAGAACTAGAAACTAATGTTTTGCCAACTGCAAGCTCTTTTTTCCATTGTGGTCGATGGCGAAATAGATAATTGATAGCAACAGCAAGATAATGATTTGGATTCATCAGTCCCGATGGCGTTATAATTCCATAGCGATCATAATCAGGGTCATTAGCAAAAGATAAATCAAATTTATTGCGAAAATTTAATAAGTCTTTCATTGCCCACCGCGAAGAACAATCCATCCGGATCACACCATCGTGATCTAAAGGCATAAAGCTAAATGTTGGATCTATTTGTTCATTTATTAACTCTAAATTAAGTTGATGATATTCAGAAATACGTTTCCAATAATTTATTCCGGCTCCTCCTAATGGATGAACACCTATTTTTAATTCAGCTTTTTTAATTGCAGCCATATCGATAACATCACCTAAAGTAACCACATAAGGTTCAATAAGATCTTGTTGTTGATAGAGAGGATTTTTAATAGCTATTCGATAATTGATTCGTCGGATTGCTGATAAATTATCAGCAATAAATTGATTTGCTAGGTGTTCAATTTTAACTGTAAGTGCTTCATTAGCCGGGCCTCCATGAGATGGATTATATTTGATGCCTCCATCTTCAGGAGGATTATGTGAAGGTGTGATCACAATGCCATCTGTTTTTTCTTCATGCTGACGATTATAATTTAATATAGCATGAGATATAGCAGGTGTTGGTGTAAAACCATCGTCTTGTTGCGCGATAACTTTAATTCCATTAGCGATCAACACTTCAATAACTGTCATAAAAGCAGGCGAGGATAAAGCATGAGTATCTTTTCCTACCAAGCAAGGGCCAGTAATTCCCTCTAATTGACGGATTTCTATGATAGCTTGTGTAATCGCTAAAATATGTTGTTCATTAAAACTATTACGACAAGCACTACCACGATGACCTGATGTGCCAAATTTAACGCTATGATTAGAATTTTTTACTTGCGGCTGTAGTGAATAATATTGTGTAATTAACTGTTCAACATTTATTAAATCACTTTGTTGGGCAGATTGCCCTGCACGTTTATGCAATGCCACTTATTTCTCTCCACAGGAACAGCGGTATACTTATCACTAATAACTAAGTGACTAATAATGTTTATTTAAATCGTAACATATATTTTAACCAATTCAACGGGAAACTTTATATCTAATATAATTAGATCAATCATATTACGTTTACGATTGGTATTGGTATTGGTATTGGCGTTGGTAATTATCTAATAAGATGTATTTGGTATCATACGAGGTTTTATTTATTTACCATTAGCCAATAAGATCTATTTATCATTAGTAAAATAAATACCCGTTCTTCCTATTATTTGCTTCTGTTGCTGCCATAAAAACTTGTTTATTAAAATTGTATAGAGTAGATAAAATAAGTATAAAGTGATTAAAAATTTTGCTTTTATCTATATAATTATTGGAAAGCAATAAATTATGCATCTTATTTGCTGGTATAAGTAAGAAACTAATTTATTTTCATCTATTTCACATTTTTATTACCTACAGTGACTGAGAGTAGGTAGGATATGCAATTGATTAACCTAAACTCTAATAGATGTCGTAATATAATCAATGCATTTCACTTATATGCTGATTAAGACTAGTATATATAGTAGTAAAATTTTTTGTTAATTTTAATCCTTTTCATGTTACTTTAATTTTTTTAATTAAAATTATCTTATTCTTTAATAAGATATCAAAGAGTAATTAATAAATCTGGTGTATGGTAGTAATATTACGTTCTACTCTCATGCTTCATAAATCTGATTTTTATTCTTAATTAGACGCTATTTACCACTAGAGTCCAGTAGGTTTAACTCCCTGGATCTGGTTTTCAGATTTTCTGAGCAAAAGGGAGCGGCTAAATAGGATTGAAAGAGTTGTTTTCCTCGAACTACACTTTTTTATGCATAGGATTCATAGTTTTATTTTCGCAAATGCTGA